>CAKOVK010000032.1 GCA_934121925.1 uncultured Clostridia bacterium | reverse complement strand
CCGACAAAGAATGAGGCAGTTTAAATTTATAGCTCGTTTAACATAGAGCAAATAAAAAGTTAAGCAAATTACAATTTATATTAATAATTATTGCTAAAATAAATTAAATGAATTATAATAATTTCATAATTTAATAAAAAGGTGGGACATGTATGGAGTTTTTTGCAAATGAGGGAAAAAGTGTAGAAATAGAAGTTAATGGTAAAACATATTTAAGACATGCGATAAAAACAAGATTTGTAAAGCAAGGAGAAAGTTATATAGACATATTTAAAGAATATGTAAGCCCAATTTATGAAGAGGGAGACATAGTATCTAGCAGTGAAAAAATAATTGCATTGTGCCAAAACAGAGTTGTGAAGAGAGAAGAGATAAAAATAGGATTTTGGGCAAAATTTTTATCGAAATTTGCTTCTCATCCAGATACAGGAGTTGGAGTTGGAGAAACAATAAAAATGCAATATGCAATAGATACAGTGGGATTATTAAAAGTACTATGGGCAAGCATAGCAAGCGCAGTTACAAAATTATTTGGAAAAAAAGGAGTTTTCTACGAAATAGTAGGACAAGAAGTAAGTGGATTAGATGGATTTTATGATCACGTTTGGAAAGAATATGGAGATATAGGAATAAAAATTCCAGAAAATCCTAGCAAGGTATGTGATGAGATAAAAGAAAAATTAGGTATGAGTTGTATGATAGTAGATGCTAATGACCTAGGACAAGAAGTATTAGGGCACTCTTCTGATATTAAACTAACAGAAGAAGAATTGAAAGGGCTAATAAAAGATAATCCATCTGGACAAGGAAAAGAATTGACACCTATCATATTAATAAGAGAGAAAAAATAGAATAATATTAAGGAAATAATAAATGGAAGCAATAGAAGAAAAAAACGAAATAAAAGAAGAAACAGTAAAAGTACAAAACAATATATTCAATATAATAGAAATATTCTTTGTAGCTAGTATAATAGGATGGATTTATGAAATGATATTCTATAAAGTAACAGAGAATATATTAGAAAACAGAGGATTTTTATATGGACCATATGTACCTGTATATGGATTTGGAGCAATATTAATAGTATTGCTCTTGAAAAGATTTAAGAAAAATCCACTAATACTATTTGTAGGAATGGCTTTAGTTACAGGAATATTAGAACTTATAGTCGGAGAATTTATGGTTGCTGTTTGGCATAAAAGATGGTGGGATTATACTGGACTATTTCTTAATATAGATGGACAAGTATGCCTAAGGTCTGTCTTAAGTTTTGCTATTGGAGGACTAGGACTAATATATTTAATAGAACCATATATAAATAAATTTAATGAAAAGATAAATAATAAAAATAAAAAAACTGTATGCATAGCAATAATAGCGATAATGATAATAGATTTAACGTTATGCCTTGCAATAAGGCACCCTATAATATAGTAAGAATTTGCTTGTGACATCAACCTAAAAATGCACCAAATGCATGGTGAGAACCATACATAGTACTTTTTGAAAAAAACTAACAAAAACAAATGCAAAAAAAACTAAAAAAATTAAAATTTATGTTGACATTTGAAATTAAAAATGGTATCATTAAAAAGTACCAAGTAAATATGAAGACATATTTTATAACTATATAATAAAAAGTATAAAATTAGTAATATTATTGGCGTAAAAATATAAGCATTAAAAGAGAAATTGCTAATTTTTTTTGTACTCAAAAATACTTTTTAAAAAAATTAAAAAAAGTTTTAAAAAAGTGTTGACATTTAAAAACTTGGGTAGTATAATAATGAACGTTCTCGAAAAAATAGAGAACAAAGTACATTGAAAAATAAACAATAAATTCCTTTAAGAAGAATACTTTGAAGTATTCGTACTCAAAAAAGAAATTGG
>CAKOVK010000031.1 GCA_934121925.1 uncultured Clostridia bacterium | reverse complement strand
AACAGTAAAATTAGTATTAACCAAAACATTAAATAACAACAGCACAGGAACAATAGAAAATACAGCAGAAATAGGAAGTGCAACAAACTTAGAAGAAATAAAAGACATAGATTCAACTCCAGGAAATAAATTGACAGGAGAAGATGATATAGGAAGTGCAAGTTTAATAATTTCAATAAAAACAGGTGGAGCAACAATGTATATTGGAATTGTAATAGTAAGTATGATTATAATAGGATTAAGTATATACGTTATAAACAAAAAAGTACTGGAAAATATACTTTAGAAAGGAGGAAATTTTTAATGATATCAAAGAAAACGAATAAACTTATTTTAATAGTATTACTTTTCGCAATTATATCTGTGCTTTTAGGAATAAGGAATATAGCATTAGGGTTTACGATTACATCGATAGATGGAAAAGTGTATACAATTAGTGACAAAGAGGGAGAACCCGATTATGGAATTGGGAAACTTTATAATGAGATAATATCTGAGGGAGTACAAGAACAAATAATTAATCAGGATTTAAAAAATAGTAATAATTTTTTAAAAATAGGTTTTGAAGTGGGAACAACTTTTGAAAAAGAAACTAGCTTCAATAGGAACGGTACATTTTTCGACTGCGGTACTGATTCAGGTGGATGTCAAATGGTGTGTGCTGAACCTGCAAATGCAGTAGGAAATGTCACTGGTTATACTAAAGTGCAAAAAGTTTTGTTCATATCAGAAGATAGCATAAAGTTGTATTATTCTAATTCTAACCAAACAAAATACATAGAAAATAAAGATAAAGCATATTTTAAAAAACTTCTTAAAGAAGGATTTGAAGTAAAGAACAATGATAATGGAAACAAATATAATATAGCTAAACACTTTGCAAAACATATTCGAAGCAGTAATTTTAATACGATAATTAATAGATATGTTAGTAACTGGGAATATGAGGATTATCAAAATCCTAACGAACCTAGTGGGTGTGATAAGTTATCATTAATGTCGGATTCAGGATATGCGTATTATGGAATTTTTGTTTGGGTTGGAACTGGTGCTGGTCCAGTTGATGGTAAAGCATCTCAAGGGCGTATAATTTATAATATTGTAAGAAAAGAAAAAAGCCATCCAATTAAATTAAGCTTAGAAAAACAGAGTTTTGACGGAGCAACAGCTTTAGGAAATGCAGAAATTCAAGTATATGATACAGATAATGGTGCAACCAAAATTGATGGTCTACATAAGAACTATGGTAACGGTATTTATGGACTTGTAAGTGGTAATGATGGAAAGTTTGGAGAAATAGAAATAAAACCAGCCAATTACGATGCTGAAAAAGTTGCAATAAATATAAAAGAAGTAAAATCTCCTAGTGGATATTTTCCTATAAATGGAGAAATTGAATTAACTATTAGTTACGATAAAAATAGTGGGGCTGTAACAAATGTTGAAGTTCCAAGTGAGTACCAAAAATATATTAAGTTCGATAATGGAACAGTAAAACTTATTATAAAGAATCCAAAAGAACCAAAATATTTCTTAAGAAAAGTTAATTGGGACAACAAAGACGAAAAAATAGCAGGAATAAAATTTAATGTTACATTAGAAGCAATTTGGAAAAATGATGGAGAGCCGATATACAGAGACAATGGAGAAGGTGAGACAATAACATATACGACGACAAAGAAAAATGTAGATATAATAAGTGGCAAAATAAAAACTCTAATAAAAGAGAAATTCGATGGAACCCCAATTGAACTATGGTATACAATAGAGGAAATAGATAATGAAGGTGGTTATGTAAATTCATTTGGAAAACAAAAGATTGGACTTAAATATGATGGAAATTCTATAACATTAGACAAAAATTCTAGAGGTACTGAAATAAAAGATGGTGAAGGTTGGTACGTTGGCAACAATGGAACCACATTAGTAGTAAAAAACAAGAAAGTACAACCATTCCAGATTTCATTAAAGAAAGTTGATACAGCTGGTACACCTATAGAAGGAGTTAGCTTCATTGTAGAATATGATAAAAAATTAGGATTAGAAGAAGATGACCAATATGAAATTTTAAAAACAGATGCAAATGGAAAAATTACTTTTAGCAAAATACAACCAAAAACAACAGATGACTTTAGTGTTACAATAGTGGAATCAGGAACAATTTCAAAGATACTAGAGACTATACTTAAAGGTTTAGGAATGAATGCTTCAAGTATTTCAAAATCTGGTTACAAGCTATTATCAGGGCCTATAACAATTAACTTTACATATGATACCGCTAATATGGTTTGGAAACCAACACTAAAAAGCGAAAACAAAGAAAAGGTAAACATAACAGAAAGTAAAGAGAACAAAGGCGTATTTAATGTAGGAATAGAAGTTGAGAATAAATCTAAAATAGATAAATTAACAATATTCAAATCTGATTCTCAAGAGAACAATACTAGACTAGCAGGAGCTACATTTAATATCAAGCTAGAGAATATAGAAGATCGTTCTGAAGAAAATATTACAACAGGTAATGATGGAACACTAGAATTAAAAGACTTAGTAATAAAAGATATAAGTAAAGAGGTTGTAATAAAAATAACAGAAACATCAGCACCAGTAGGATATAAAAAACTAGAAGGAGCAATTACACTAAGATTAAAGAGAAAAGGCGACGGATATGAATATGCACGTACCGAGAA
>CAKOVK010000030.1 GCA_934121925.1 uncultured Clostridia bacterium | reverse complement strand
TGTAAAAATTAATAGTGTTATCTTTGAACAAATTAATGAAAAATAAATTTTTCATTAATCCGACAAAGAATGAGGCAATTTAAATTTATAGCCCGTTTAACATGGAATAAATAAAAAGTTAAACAAATTGGAATTTGTTTAACTTTTTCAATATTTTTTTAATATAATGTGGTATAATAATTTCCATATTTTTATTATTTAAAAAAGCAATTATTCATGCTATAATATATTTATACATTTAAATTGGAGGTATTAAACTTGCAAATTGAAAAACTTAATGAAAATAAAATTAGAATTACATTAAATTTAGATGATTTAGAAGAAAATAATATAGACCTACATTCCTTTATGTCTAATTCAATAGAATCTCAAGATTTATTTTATAATATGTTAGATAAAGCAGAAAAAGAGATAGGTTTTGAAACTAAAAATTATAAACTGATGATAGAAGCCATTGCAGTTCCAGAAGGTAAATTTGTTTTGACTGTTACACGTTTTTCTCCAGAAAAGGAGCAAAAGAAGAAAGTTAAAGCTAGGCGAAAAAGTATTACTTCTGAAAAAAAGTTGTCTATATATGAATTTAACAATTTTGAAGAATACATAGATTTTTGTAACTACCTAAGATCAAATTTAAACGATTCTACATACATAAAATTGAAAAACTCTACTTTATACAAGTATAATTCTAAATATTATTTTTGTATGCCTCTAGATAATTTAGATTTAAACACATTCAAATCTATTCATTGCTTTATTATAGAATTTGCAACACATATTTCTAATTCTGACATATTTGAAAGAAAGCTAACTGAGTATGGTATTATAATCTTTAAAAGTAATGCAATAGGAAATTGCATTAAAGCATTTTTATAATATAGAAAATTACTTTTTATTATATATTTTTAAAAGGCCAGTTAAAAAACTGACCTTTTTATTTTAGCATTATTTGAAAGTCCTCTAAATATATTACTTTTCTTATTTATATAAATATAACTGTGGATTTTGTGCTACACCATTTAGTCTTATTTCTAAATGCAAATGTGGTCCAGTTGAATTCCCTGTAGATCCAACAGCAGCTATTGCCTCTCCTTGAGAAACAGTTTGGCCTGCCGTCACATATAGTTTACTACAGTGTCCATATACAGTTTGAACTCCATTACCATGACTTATTTTTACACAATATCCTAATCCATAACTGTCCCATCCTGAAGATACTACTGTTCCAGATGCAGCTGCCGCAATTGTTGTTCCCGTTGGAGCTGCTATATCTAATCCTTTATGAGTGCTTCCCCATCTTGCACCATATCTTGAAGTTATTGTACCGGATATCGGTCTAATTAATCCTATTCCTTGAACTGTTGAAGAAGGAGCTTGTGATGTTATAATTTTTTGTCCTGAATATGTTGAATATGCACTAGCTATTACTACTTTTGGTTTTACATATAGAGCGCTTATTACAGATTCTTTATCAGAAAATTCTTTAAGTTCGGTTGAATGAACTTGCGTATATGTTATTTTATCTATATTTGTACTTTTCTTTTCTTTTAGTTTATTAATAATCTCTTCTGCCTCTTCTTTTGTTGAAAGGTAATATTTTTCTTCATTATTTTCTACAATTGCATAGTATTCATAATATGTTGTTCCAGAATTTTTTACTAAATCAAATATTTCATCATCGTTTGTTTTATTTTCTTTTTTTAGTAAGCATAATGAATATTCTGGTAAACTACCTATATCAATAAATGCTATATTATTTTCTTTTTCATTTTCTATATATTGGTTTATTCTTTTTTGTAATTTACTTTTATTTGTTGTATATCCTATAAATTCTCCATTTAAAGTTACACTATACATTGGTTTATAAACTAGTGATATAATACCAATTATAATTATAGTTGCTATTATTACCAAAAATGTAAATTTTAAAGAACTTCTTATATGAACAAATAAATTCTTAATATTTTTTAAAATTTTAAACACTCCTTTTATTTTATTCATCTTTTCTATTTTACACTAATATGAATATTTTGGCAATTTTTATAATCTTTTATATACTCCATTATAGTTAGGGATACTTGCATTTGCTCGTTTTTTCTCAGTTTTACTCTTTAAATCTTTACATTTCGTTATGTATTATTCTTTCTTTTGCCTATTTCCGTAGGTTTTAGGAAATAAGACGAATTGGAATTTCACGAAGTGCGAGGTTTGAGGTGCGAAGTGTGAAAAATAGAGAAAAGTCTACGAAGCCACGACCCTATAAATCACACCTCCCACATCACACTTCTCACATCAATTAAACAAATTCCAATTTTTCTAATTGCTTACTTCGTTTTTAACTTTATCTATCTCTGTTTGTGGAGCTTGTGATGCTGGTGTATAGTATCCTTTTGTTTGTGCAACTTTAAAAAGTTCATATTGAAATGATTCGTCATTATTTCTAATTTGTTGTATAGTCTGTCTTAATTGCATATTTTCTGCTTCTGAAATAACTCCTTGATATGTTGTAAGTTCTGCTTTAACGCTTTCTAAAATATCGTTAACCATGTATTTTTCTTCCATATTTTTACCTCCTAATTTAAAAATGTTAATAACTTTTGCTTTGTATTTAGTGAATCTTGTGCAGCTTTTGTAAACATTTGCTTTATTTGCGGATCAACGCATTGCGAAGCATATGTGTTTAGTTTTTGATATGATGTGTCATGTGCACCTATTAAATGTCTTAAATTTTGTAATTCTACTTGACTTAGTTCTGCCATTAAAATCATCCTTTCCATATTTTTTATTTAACAAATATATTGTTTACAAAACTTAAAAAATTATTCGAAAAATTGGAATTTGTATGAGTAAATTGCTTTCTAAAAAATTAAAATATTAAAAATGGAAAAAACGTTGCGAATGGATTGAGCTTGAGGTAGAAATTGTTCTTCTATATGAG
>CAKOVK010000029.1 GCA_934121925.1 uncultured Clostridia bacterium | reverse complement strand
GTCGACGCATTGTTTGTAAAAATTAATAGTGTTATCTTTGAACAAATTAATGAAAAATAAATTTTTCATTAATCCGATAAGGAACGAGACAGTTTAAGTTTATAATCCGTTTAACATAGACTAATAAAATTAAGCAAATTACAATTTGTTTAATAAATATCTTGTAAATATCAAAAAAACTTTATATAATAATAAACAGGCATATTATAGGAGGAATTTGATGAAAACAATAGATTTGAAAGAAACATATTTAAAATTTTTTGAAAGTAAAGGACACAAAATAATACCAAGTGCACCAATAATACCAGAGAATGATCCAACTTGTTTGTTTAACACAGCTGGAATGCAACCATTGGTGCCATATTTAAAAGGAGAACCACATCCAGAGGGAAAGAGACTTACAGATGTTCAAAAATGTTTTAGAACAAATGATTTAGATGCAATTGGGGATACTACTCACCATACATTTTTTGAAATGCTTGGAAATTGGTCTTTAGGAGATTATTTTAAAAAAGAATCAATTTCATGGAGCTTTGAATTTTTAACAAAAGAATTAGAAATACCAGTCGAAAAATTGGCTGTAACAGTATTTAAAGGCAACAATATAGTTCCAGCAGATACAGAATCAGCAGAAATTTGGGAGAGTTTAGGAGTTAATAAAAATAAAATTGCATATTTAGGAGAAGATAACAATTGGTGGCCTAATATGGAACTTCTAGGACCATGCGGACCAGATACAGAAATATTCTATTGGAGAAGTGAAGAACCAGTACCGGAAAAATTTGATCCAGAGGACGAAACATGGGTAGAAATTTGGAACAATGTATTCATGCAATATAATCATGAGGAAAATAATACATTTACACCTTTGAAGAATAAGAATGTTGATACAGGACTAGGAGTAGAAAGAGTAACTGCAATTTTAGAAGGATATACAGATAACTATAAATCTTCTGTATGGAGAGAAGTTATACAAAAAATAGAAGAGATTTCTGGATTATCTTATGAGAACGAAGAGTATACAAGAAGTATGAGAATAATTGCTGATCATATAAGAGCAATAGTAATAATTGCAGGTGATGATGCTGGAATAAAACCATCAAATACAGACCAAGGATACATTTTGAGAAGATTAATTAGAAGAACAATTAGATATGCAAAAAAATTAAACATTGATATTAATAGCGATTGGGAGCAACAATTAGCAGAATTAATAATAAATAAGTATTCAAAATATTATGGTGAATTGGAAAGAAACAAATCAGATATTCTAGAGACTCTAAAAAATGAAAAAATTAAATTTAATAGAACGCTTGAACATGGATTAAAAGAATTTGAAAAAGTTGTAAAAAATATAGAAGAAGACACAATAAATAAAGACATAGCATTTAGATTATATGATACATTTGGATTCCCAATAGAACTTACAGAAGAGCTTGCAGGTGAGTTGGGATTAAAAGTTGACACAGAAGGATTTAAACAAAAATTTGCAGAACATCAAGAAAAATCAAGACAAGGTTCAACTGGTAAATTTAAAGGTGGACTTGCTTCGACAGGAGAAATGGAAACAAAATACCATACAGCTACACACCTTCTAAATGCAGCATTAAAAAAGGTTTTAGGACCTCATGTTCATCAAAAAGGAAGTAATATTACAGCAGAAAGAATGAGATTTGACTTTTCACATCCTGCAAAAATGACAGATGAAGAGAAAAAGCAAGCAGAAGATTTAGTAAATGAATATATAAAAATGGCAATACCGGTAGAAAAACTAGAAATGAAAAAAGAAGATGCATTAAAAATGGGGGCAGAAGCTATGTTTATAGATAAATATGGGGATATAGTTTCTGTATACAAAATAGGTGATGTTTCACTTGAATTATGTGGAGGTCCTCACGTAAAAAACACGAGTGAATTAGGACATTTTAAGATAAAAAAAGAAGAGGCATCATCAGCAGGAGTAAGACGTATAAAAGCAATATTAGAAAAATAAAGGAGAAAAATAAAATGGAAGATTGCATTTTTTGTAAAATAATAAAAGGAGAAATTCCTTCAAATAAAGTTTATGAAGATGAGGAAATATTAGCGTTTAGAGATATAAACCCAGTAGCGCCAATTCATATATTAGTAATTCCTAAAAAACATATAAGTTATGTAACAGAATTGCAAGAATATGATGAAGCATTAGTTGGAAAAATATATTCAGTAATAAATAAAATTGCTAAAGAAGAAGGCATAGATGAAAAAGGATTTAGAATAGTTGTGAATTGTAAAGAAGATGGAGGACAAGAAGTACCACATTTACACTTTCATATAATTGGAGGGAAAAAATTAGGAACAAAAATATGTTAATAAACTGTATGAAAAAACATAATTATGTGGTATAATATTAATATACGTGTATCGGAGGTGTTAATATATGACAGTAAATAAATATGGAAATGTTTTAACAATAATATTAATAGTATTAGTTGTAGTAATTTTGTTAGGGTTAGGCTTTTTGGCATATAAATATATAATAAAACCTAATAGCGATAATGATAAGAAAATAGAAGCATTTGCTGAAATTGATAAAGGAACTTTAGATGACGAAAAAAAAGATGATAATAAAGAAGAAAATTCAAATGATGTTATAGATATAGAAGCCCCAACAGAAACAAATAATAATTCATCTTCGAATCAAACTAAAACAAAACCACGTTATAAAGGATTTGTTATGTTAGGCTATATAACTATACCAAAAACAAATGTTAAAGAACCTATATTGGATACTGTTACACCAGAATCACTAAATATTGCTGTAGCTGTGCTATATCCAAGCAATCCACAATTGAATCAACCTGGGAATACAGTTATAATAGGACATAATTATAGAAATGGAAAATTCTTTTCAAACAATAAAAAATTATCTGTTGGAGATAAGGTTAAAATTAAAGATGCTTCTGGCACAGAATTAACTTACAATATATATGAAATATTTGAGACAACAGAACAAGATACAAGCTTCTATAATAGGGATACTAATGGCAAAGCAGAAATTACTTTGTCTACTTGTACAGATGATTCTAAAGCAAGAACAATAATACTTGCAAGAGCTGAATAAAAAAATTGTAAAAAAATATTGACAAAACATAAAAAATTAATTAAAATAGATATCGTGATTTTATAATAATGGTGGATGTAGCTCAGTTGGTTAGAGCGCTGGTTTGTGGCACCAGAGGCCGTGGGTTCGAGTCCCATCTTCCACCCCATATAAAATCGAAAATAAATATTGGGGTGTAGCCAAGCGGTAAGGCACCAGACTTTGACTCTGGCATGCGGCGGTTCGAATCCTCCCACCCCAGCCATAAAAAAGCTATCACTAGATGGCTTTTTTTATATATACAATATGGACATTTTGGTAAAAATGAATTAAAATATATATATTGAGAAAAATAGTGAAAGGGGAGATAATAATGAATATATGGCATGATATAAAAGAAGAGAGAATAAAAAAAGATGATTTTATTGCAGTAATAGAAATTACAAAAGGTGGCAAAAACAAATATGAATTAGATAAAGAAACAGGTATGCTAAGATTAGATAGAGTGCTATATACAGCAACTCATTATCCAGCAAATTATGGATTTATTCCAAGAACATATGCAGATGATAATGACCCACTGGATGTTTTGGTGTTATGCCAAGAAAATGTGGATCCAATGACTTTAGTAGAGTGCTATCCAATTGGTGTAATAACAATGATAGATTCTGAACAAAATGATGAAAAAATAATAGCTGTAGCAAAAAAAGATCCTTTCTTGAATGCGTATAAAGATATTGAAGATTTACCAAGTCATATATCTTCTGAAATAATGCATTTCTTTGAAGTTTATAAACAATTAGAAGATAAACAAACTGTAGTAGAAAAAGTATTAGGAAGAGAAGAGGCAGAAAAAATTATACAAAAGGCAATTGAAAATTATAATGAAAAATTTGCAAAGTAAGGAGAAATAAAAATGGTTGAGAAAATATTATTTAGTTTGGCTGCTTTGCTATTATTTCTTTATGTATTTGCATTTAAATTAATAAAAAAGAATGATACTACATACTTAGTTATATTAATATCACAAGCAATAGGAATATTGCTAAATTTTATTGAAATAATATTTAACATTTTTACAGGAACGGCATCAAAATTAATTATGTATTTTTTGTGCCTAATTATACCAATTGGTGTTTTAATATTAGAAAGCAAAGGAATTAATTTTAGTGAAATAGTATATATAGGTATAAGTAAAATTTTATTATTAATAGGAAAAAGAAAAAAGGCAAAAGAAATCCTAATGAAACTAGTATCCAAATACGATAAAAGTTATATGGGACACAAAATGCTTGCAGAAATATATGAACAAGAAGGCGGAATGAGAAAGGCTATTGATGAGTATGTAAAAGTATTAGATATTAGAGGAAATGATTATAAGTCTTATTTCAAAATATCTAAATTGTTAAAAGAATTAAATAAGAATAAAGAAGCAATAGAAATGTTAAGTATATTAGTAAAGAAAAAACCAGAACTGTATGAAGCGAATAAGATGTTGCGGAGAATTATTAACAGAAAATAAAAAATTTAAGAATGCTGCACATATATATACGCAGGCAATTAAATATAATCCTGAAAAGGCAGATTTGTACTATGATTTGGGAATAGTATATAGTATGATGAACGAATTCTCTTTAGCTAAAGAATGTTTTGAAAAGGCAATTGAAATAGATTCGAATTTATATAATGCTTATTACAGATTGGGACAAATAGCACTGTTGTATAGAGACATAGAATCAGCAGAAAAATATTTTATGCAAAGTTTATATGGTGAAACAGAAGCAAAGGCATATTATCAATTAGCTAAAATATCAATTATAAAAAATGATAAAAATAAAAGTGGAATATTTATGAACAAAGCAATAGAAATTGACCCTAAATATTATGATATAGCAAGCAATGAACCAATATTTTTCTCTATAAAAAAGCTTATAGAAAAACCGGAAAATGTAAAAAGCTCGAATGCTATAGAACCAGAAAAGGAAAGACAGATTTCTGAATATTTGGACAATACATATGATTTGACTAAAGTTTTAAATGATAAAAAAACTAATAAAAGCAATTAAGCATAAATAAAAAAGACTTTGAATATAGAATAAACAAAGGAGGAAAAATAGAAATGACAATATTTCAATCAATTATATTAGGGATAGTACAAGGACTTACAGAACTTTTACCAATATCAAGTTCAGCACATTTAAACTTAATACCATGGATATTTAATTGGACGCAATCGGCAGAATTTGTAAAAGATTTCGAAGCATTTGATGTTGCTTTACATGCGGGAACTTTGCTTGCAATATTAATATTTTTCTTTAAAGATTGGATAAATCTAATTGTTGGTGGTTTTAAACAAGTTGTGAAAAAAGAAAATACTAAAGAAGGAAAAATGTTTTGGTACATAGTATTAGCAACAATTCCAGGAGGAATTATAGGATTTATATTAGATCATTTCCTTGGAGATTATTTAACAAAACCAATTGTTATAGCAGTTGCATCAATAGTTATGGGAATAATTTTATATTTTGCAGATAAAAAGTGCAAATCGAATACAGAATATGAGGATATGAGCTTAAAACAAACATTTTTAATAGGGTTATCACAATGTTTGGCTTTTATACCGGGAGTATCACGCTCTGGGGTAACAATGACAGCGGGAAGAATTATGGGAGTGACAAGGGAGTCTGCGGCTAAGTATTCATTTATGCTGTCAGCACCAATAGTATTTGCTGCCACTGTTTACAAATTAAAAGATTTTGTATTTAGCATTCCATTTTTGATAGGTGTAATTACAAGTTTTATAGTTGGGATTTTTGTTATTAAATTTTTACTAGACTACTTAAAAAAAGGAAGTTTCAAAGTGTTTGCTATATATAGAGTCATACTAGGACTAATAGTTATAGGAATCTATATGGTAAGATGAAGTAAAAAATAAGTCTCCTAAAAAGGAGGCTTATTTTTTATATACCAGGAAATTTCTCATTTCTTAGTATATAAAAAATGCTATAATCGCTATTGCCTTTGAAATTTCCTCATTTCATTTGGAAACTCGAATCGGAGAGAACAAAGTGCGACTAAAGTCGCTTTGCTCTCTATCTAAGTATTTTTTTGCCAAGTTCTGTTATTGTACCTGCACCTATAGTTAGGATAATATCATTAGGACATGCGCGTTCTCTTATGTATTTTGCAATATCGTCAAAATTAGACATATAAATAGCATCTCTACCTAAAAGCTTTATTTTATCAACTAAATCTTTGGAAGATATATTAAAGGTATTAGCTTCACGAGCGGCATAAATATCTGTAATTATAATGTTATCAAAATTTATTAAAACATTTGCAAAATCGTCTAGTAGTAATTTTGTTCTGCTGTAAGTATGAGGCTGAAAGACTACCCAAGATTGACGATGTTTTTTATTTTTTAAAGCCTTAGCTGTAGCTAAAATTTCACTAGGATGATGAGCGTAATCATCGTAAATACTTATATTTTGGTATGAACCTACAAATTCAAATCTACGATTTGCTCCAGTGAATTTTAAAAGAGCTGCTTTTATTACAAATTTATCTATGCCATATTCAGAACAGAGTGCTATACAAGCTAAAGCGTTTAAAACGTTGTGAACACCAGGAACAGATAGTTTTATTTCAGAATAGTAGTTGTTATTATGGTATACATCAAATTTTGAAAAACCATTTTCATCAAATGTTATATTTCTTGCTATGAAATTAGCCTTATCACATTTTATTCCAAAAGTAATAGAACGCGCCTCAGAAGAAGAACGTAAAGCCATACAATTTGGATCGTCTGCGTTTACAACCAGTAAACCATCATAAGGAAGAAGGGCTACATACTTGGCAAATGCATTTTTTATATTATCTAAATTTTTAAAATAATCTAAATGATCATTATCAATATTTAAAACTATTGTTGATTTAGGACTGAACTTTAAGAAACTCTCTACATATTCACAAGACTCTAAAATAAAATAATCACTATTACCAACTCTGTTATTTCCATTTATTTGTTTTAAAATTGCTCCAACCTGAATTGTAGGATCAAGACCAGCTTCTAAGAAACATAAAGAAACCATAGAGGTAGTTGTTGTTTTTCCATGAGTACCAGCAATACCAATAGTATCTTTGTAAATTCTTGTTAAATAACCAACGAAATCACATCTCTCTACAATTTTTATGTTACGATTTCTTGCTTCTATAAGTTCAGGATCATTTTGTTTTACTGCAGCAGAATATACTACAAGGTCAGCATTTTTTACTAAATTTGTTTCGTGACCTATAGAAACAAAAATTCCTCTACTAGATAATCTATCTGTAATTTTGCTTCTTGTACAATCAGAACCAGTAACAAATATTCCAAAATTGTGTAATATTTCTGCAATACCACTCATACTAATGCCGCCAATTCCTATCATATGTATATGCTTATATTTTTTTAAATTTTCAATATTATTAATGCTAGAATCAATCATTTTTGTCACAACACCTTTCCTATACTTAGAAAATTATACAGTTAAATCACAAAAAATTCAATAAGTTAGCGTAAAATTATGACTTTATCTTTTGGTAAATTGTAATTTGTTTAACTTTTTATTTATTCCATGTTAAACGGGCTATAAATTTAAATTGCCTCATTCTTTGTCGGATTAATGAAAAATTTATTTTTCATTAATTTGTTCAAAGATAACAATATTAATTTTTACAAACAATGCGTCGAC
>CAKOVK010000028.1 GCA_934121925.1 uncultured Clostridia bacterium | reverse complement strand
TCCAACTCAATCTTTTTTAAATTTGTACATCCTGTAAATGGTGCTCCTGATGCATTTTCTTTTAAAGTTTTTGGTATAGTTATACTTGTTAATGATGTGCAATCTTTAAATGCTTTATCACTTATTTTTTCTACATTTCCTAAATCAACTTTTGCTAATTTTGTACATCCTGAAAATGCCCACAATCCTATTTCCTTTACGGTAGTTGGTATTGTTATTTCTGTTATTGGAGTACTTGCACATATATAATTTGGTATTATTGTCATTTCCTCTTCCAACTCAATCTTTTTTAAATTTGTACATCCTGTAAATGGTGCTCCTGATGCATTTTCTTTTAAAGTTTTTGGTATTATTATATTTGTTAATGATGTGCAATCTTTAAATGACTGATCACTTATTTTTTCCACATTTCCTAAATCAACTTTTGCTAATTTTGTACATCCTGAAAAAGCCCATAATCCTATTTCTTTTACAGTACTTGGTATTGTTATTTCCTCTATCTCTTTTGCACCTTTAAAAGCTTCATTTCCAATGGATACAACATCTTTTTCGTCTATCTTATCTGGAATTGAAAACTTTCCACTTATTGCGTCTACGTTTGTGCATTTTAAGTCTTTAACTTTACTATTTTCATCAAGTTTGTAGCTCCAATTTACAGTGATACCGTTTATAGTAGTCGTAGTTGTTTTTGTTTCTTCATCAGCTTTTACTAAATTAGGTATTAACAATATTGCTATTATTAATATTATTATTAATAATATTCTTTTGTTTTTTAACACTTTTATCTCTCCTTTTTTATCATTTAATATATATATTTATAGTTTATCATATTATTTTGTTTTTTCAATGTTTATTTTAAAATGTAACCTATTCGTAATGTCTTTGTAATTTTTTTGTAATGCTTATTGTTATCAAGGTTTAACTTTTAATTTTTAATACAAATTAAAGCAATAAAAAACGTAAATGGCCTAGCATTTACGTTTTTCATTGCTTTTGTAGTTTATTTTATAACAATGATGATAAATCTCCTAAAGGTGATAGTAAACCATTTATATAGTTCATAGCTATTATTACTAGTATTGCAAATACCACTGTTAATACTATTGCTGAATACATTGATAATTTATCACTATTATCTACTTCTATTGAATCTTTAAATGCATTGCATAAGCTAATTAATGCGTAAATGAACATTCCTACTAACAATATAATTCCTATTGGAGCATATATGTAAGAGAATATTACATTTAGCAAAAAGCCTAACAAATAGATAATATATGCTCCATTTGTCATTGCAATTAATTCTATATAATCTTTTGGGCTTTTTACCATTCTTGATATTATAAATAATATTCCTCCAACTAATGCAATTGATACTGCCGAAATTGCTAATGTTTTGAAAAATGTTTTTCCAAGCTTAGCGTTTTCAAATGCTTCTTCTTTTGCTTCTTTTTTCATTTCTTTAAATTCTTCTTTTGTTACTTCTTTATATGAATATTTTTTATTGTATTTTTCTAGACTTGAATAAACTTTGTTGACAGATTTGATTACAGATATATATGATGTAATTACTGTTACAATTGCCAAAACAACTGCAATTATTGCTGCTGTTATAACTTCTTTTTTTACGCTTCTTTCTTCTGCTCTTTTTTTCATTGCTGTTACTGGTGTTTTAAATAATTCTAATATTTCACTAAACATTTTATTTCCCCTTTTCTACAATAATTTATTAATATAATCCAAATAAGTCTGAATATACTATTTTGTTCTTGTAAACTACAAAAATAACTGTTTTTGTAGAATCCATTTCATCTTCATCTTTGTCTTTTGGCTTTGCGGTAAGTGTTACTCTTGCTTTAATTGTATATAAGTTTTTTCCTATTTTTTCTTTAGATTTAAAAGATTTTATTTTCATTTTAAATGATTTATATTCATCTTTCATTTCTTCAAATCCATCTTCTAATGTTTCTTTCATATCTTTTTGTTGATCTTTAATTTCATCTTTGTCAACATCTTTGTAATTTTCTATGAATTCTTCATATTCCTCTTCTGAAAAATCCTCTGGATCGTAGCTATATCTCCAAGCTTCTGAACCTGCAAAATCTATACTGCTTATTATTTTTGAAGCATTTTTACTACTCATTCCACTTACAAATTTTTTAACTGCTTTTTTAGGTCCTCCTCCTAACAATGCTATTAATATAATTATTACCGCAACAACTGCTAATGCAATTCCTGCCCATGGAAGATATTTCTTATAGTCAAAAGTTTTTAAGTCAAATTTCTTTGATTCATTATTTACTTCTGCTTGCGGTTCTATTTTATTTTCTTCTACTTTGTTTTCTTCTTCTACTTTGTTTTCTTCTTCCATTCTTATCACTCCTTTACTTATTTTATATTTTATTATTTATCATTTGTTTTTATTATTTGCAAGTAGTTTAACTAATTTGTAATATTATTGTAATATTTCTTTTATATCTAGTGAACGAATGGGGACAGACCCCTTTTGTTTTTTTATTAAAGCAAAAGGGGTCTGTCCCTATTCGTTCTGTTATCCAAATAAACTAAGTTGATTGCTTTTACTCATTCCTTCAAAGCACCCGAATTTTGTAAGCATTTCTATTACTGATTTTCCTGCTTTAGATTTTATTTGGAAATCATCTATTGACATGAATTTTCCATGTTCTGCTTGTACTGCATTGTATATACTTTCTGCCGCTACTCCTCCTAGACCTGGTATACTAGAAAGTGGTGGACGAATTGCTCCATCTTCTATTTGAAATTTGTTACTGTGTGATTTGTATAAATCTATTGGTAGAAATTTAAAGCCTCTTTCATACATTTCTAGTACAATTTCTAATATTGTGTATACTCCTTTTTCTTTTACAGACATGCCATTTCCAAGCTTTTCTAGTTCTTTCATTTTTGCTTTTACTTTTTCTTTTCCATATATCATCAGTTCGCTGTCAAAATCATCTGCTCTTATACTAAAGTATGCACAGTAATATGCAAGTGGATAGTTAACCTTAAACCATGCTATTCTAAATGCCATTGTTACATAAGCCACAGCATGTGCTTTTGGGAACATGTATTTTATTTTTTGGCAAGAATCTATATACCATTCTGGTACATTGTGTTCTCTCATTTCTTCTTTGTATTCTTCCCATTTTGGTTCTGCACCTTTTGCTACTTTTCCTTTACGAACTGCTTCCATTATTTTAAATGAATGGTTTGGATCTAATCCTTTTTTTATTAAATATGTCATTATATCGTCTCTTGTACATATTGCATCACTTAATGTAGCTTTTCCTTCTTTTATTAAAGTTTCTGCATTGTTAAGCCACACATCTGTACCATGTGATAATCCGAGATATTCTTATTAATTCCTCAAATGTTGTTGGTTTTGTTTCTTCAAGCATTCCTCTTACGAACTTTGTTCCAAACTCTGGTATTCCAAATGAACCTGTTTTTGAACCTATTTGTTCTGGTTCTACGCCCAGTGCTTTTGTTGATGTAAATAGGCTCATTGTTTTTTTGTCGTCTAGTGGAATTGTTTTGGGGTCAACTCCTGTTAAGTCTTGAAGCATTCTTATAACTGTTGGATCGTCGTGTCCAAGCATATCTAGTTTAAGTAGATTTTTATCTATTGAGTGATAGTCAAAGTGTGTTGTTATAATATCTGAATTTGGGTCATCTGCTGGATGTTGCACTGGAGTAAATTCATATATTTCTCTACCATGTGGTACAACTATAATTCCTCCTGGATGTTGTCCTGTTGTTCTTTTAACCCCTGTACATCCCATAACTATTCTTGAAATTTCTGCATTTGTAACAGGAATATTTCTTTCTTCAAAATAATTTTTTACATATCCAAATGCTGTTTTATCTGCTATTGTACCAACTGTTCCAGCCTTAAATGTTTTTCCTTTTCCAAATATTACTTCTGCATATCTATGTATTTTTGATTGATATTCTCCAGAGAAATTTAAGTCTATATCAGGCTCTTTATCTCCATTAAATCCCAAGAATGTTTCAAATGGTATATCCATTCCATCTTTAAATAGTTTTGCTCCACATTTAGGACATATTTTATCTGGTAAATCGACTCCGTTTTTTATTCCATAATCAGTAAAGTCTGAATATTTGCAGTTTGGACATCTATAATGTGGTGGAAGTGAGTTTACTTCTGTAATTCCAAGCATATTTGCAACAAACGAAGAGCCAACAGATCCTCTGGACCCTACCAAATATCCATCTTCATTTGATTTCCAAACTAGCCTTTGAGCAATTATATATAATGTTGAGAATCCATTTTTTATAATTGAGTCTAGTTCTCTTTTTAACCTATCTTGTACTACTTGTGGAAGTGGATCTCCATATAGTTCTTTTGCTTTGTTTGTACAAATATCTTGAATATCTCTTTCTGCATTTTCCAATACTGGTGGACATTTTTCTGGTGATATTGGGCTTATTTCTTCACACAAATCTGAAACATAGTTTGTGTTCGTAACAACAACTTCATATGCTTTTTCTCTGCCTAAGTATTCAAATTCTTTTAACATTTCTTCTGTTGTTCTTAGATATAATGGGGCTTGTTCATCTGCATCTGAAAAGCCTTGTCCTGCCATTAAGATTCTTCTATATATTTCGTCCTCTGGGTCTAAAAAGTGAACATCACATGTTGCAACAGTTTTTTTGCCTAGTTTATCGCCTAGTTCAACTATTTTTCTATTTATGTCTTGCAATTCTTCTTTGCTTCCTACTGTTCCATTTCTTAACATAAATTCATTGTTTCCTAGTGGTTGTATTTCCAAATAGTCATATCTTTTTGCAATTCTTTCTATTTCTTCTTCTGATTTTCCTGCAACAATTGCTCTATATAATTCTCCTTGTTCGCAAGCACTACCTAGTATTAAACCTTCTTTATATTTTTCTAATACGCTTGTTAAAATACGTGGTTTTTTGTAAAAATAATTTAAATGTGAAACTGATATTAATTCATATAAATTTCTTAAACCTTTAAGATTTTTTACAAGTATTATTGCATGGTATGAAGGAAGTGTTTTGTATAGTTCTTTCTTTTCTTCTTTTTTCTTACCTCTACCTTTTTTTGGTTCTTCTGCTTGTATTTCTATCATTTTTAAAAATACTTTCACTAATGTTTTTACATCGTCTAAAGCTCTATGTGCGTTTTCTACTTTAATGCCTAGCTTATCTGCAATTATTCCTAATTTGTGTTTCTTAAAATCTGGGAATAATTGTCTAGATAATGCCAAACTATCTATGTATTCGTTATCCATTGTAAGTCCTAGTTCTTCTGCATTGTATTTTAAAAATCCAACATCAAAATCTGCATTATGTGCAACTAATTTTAAGTCTCCTATAAATTCTAGAAATTTAGGCATAACTTTATCTATTGTTTCTGCATCTTTTACCATATCATCTGTGATATGTGTTATTTCTACTATTTTTTGTGGAATTGGTATTTCTGGGTTTACAAAGCATTCAAATGTATCTACAATTTCTCCATCTTTTACTCTTACTGCACCAATTTCTGTTATCTTTTCTGTTCTAAAAGAAAGTCCTGTTGTTTCTATATCTAACACTATGTATTCATTGTCCATTCCATTTGATAAATCAACTGCATTATCATCTGGAACAAGATATGCTTCAACTCCATATACTACTTTTATTCCATATTTATCTGCTGCTTTTTTTGCCTCTGGGAAAGCTTGTACAACTCCATGGTCTGTAATTGCAATTGATTTCATTCCCCAATTGCTTGCTCTTTTTATTAAATCTGTTGCACTACTTACTCCATCCATTTGGCTCATTTGAGTATGTAAATGCAATTCAACTCTTTTTTCTTTTGCATTATCTTTTCTTCTAATAACTTCTATATCTGGCATTTCTATAATTATATTTGCAATTACTCCTAGTTCTTTAGCAAAGTTATCATATTGTGCATTTCCAGATATTTTTAATCTTTTTGCCTCTTTTAATCTTTGCAAAACAGTTGGTGCTTTCTCAGCTTCCACAAATGATTTACAAGTTATAGTACTTGTTCCATCATATATATTAAACATAGCAAGTGTTTTTCCATTTTTTAATTCTCTTGCATCTGTGCTAATTACTTTTCCTTCTATTGCAACTCTTCCATAGTCTGGAGTTAAATCCTCAATTTTTACTATTTGTTCTTTTATCTTATCTGTTCTTCCAAAAATTAATGGAGTCTTTTCTTCTTGTTCTTCTTCTGGCTCTGGAACATTTTCTACTATCATTTCTTCTTGCATGCTTATTTCATTAATTAAATCTTGGCATGCTTCTTTTTGTAAGTTTTCCAAATATTCTTCTTGTTTTTTTATTGTCTCTTCTGTAACATTCTCTTTGTATATTACTTTACATTTTATACCATATAAATTGTTTACTACTTGTTCTATCTCTTTATCTATTTCATAAGAATGTAAAAAATCCGCACTCTTTGTTTTTAAATTAACAATTACTTTATTATCTTCCACTTCAACTGTGCTAGTATTTAGAATAGCTTTTGTTAATGGGAATTTTTTAGAAATGTAGTTTATTATGTCTTTCCAATCGTTTACAAGCTGTTGGGGAAAAAGGGGCCTGTCCCCTTTTTCCCCAAATTCGATATAAAGCTCTACTTTTTGTATTTGAAATCTTGTTTTTAGGTATTCTTCAAAGCTTGATATTTCTTGAATTTTTATTGGTTTTTCTGTTAATAGCTTTATTTCTATTTTTTTGCTTTTTTTGAATAGATTTATGTTTTCTATTTGTGTTTCTAGTATATTTCCTTGTTTTTCATAATCTTTAAATACGTCTTTTACTGTGTTTGGCATTCGTGTTCTTCCTCTCCTGTTTATGAAGTGCGAGGTGGGAAGTGTGAGGTGTGAAAAAAAATAATCATACTTCTCACTTCGCACTTCATAAGTTTATAATCCTTAAAAAATCCTTAATATATCATTATATGTTACAAATATTGATAATCCTATAAGTATACAAAATCCTGCCATTTGTATTCCTATTTCTATATTTTCTTTTATTGGTCTTCTTCTTATTGCTTCTATTATTAAAATTACAACTTTTCCTCCATCTAGTGGTGGGAATGGAAGTAGGTTTGTTACTCCTAATGATAATGATATTAGTGCTAGCATATATGCAAATTCCATTATGCCTTGTGTTTTAGATACAGCTTCTGAGATTCCTATTGGTCCTGTAAGCTGATCAATCCCTACATTTCCTTTAAATAGCATCTTTATATTATCTATTATTGATACTGAAAAATCTATTGTATCCCAAAATCCATAGTATGCATTGTTTATAAATGTTTCATCTGATAATGCAAATGTTACTCCTAATTTATATGTTTTTTGTATTATTGGTGTTACTTCTAATTCTATTATTTTCCCTTTTCTTTCTATTTCAACGTTCATTTTTTCATTTTGACTTATTGAAATTAATTCTACTACCTTATATGGATCGTTTTTGCATTCTGTACCATCTATTCTTACAATGATATCTCCTTCTTTTATTCCGGCTACTTCTGCTGGTCCTCCTGGATATATTCCTTTTATTTCAGAAGTTAAATTGCTATCTGTTGCTCCTAAATATATTCCTATATTTTTCTTGCTTTCTTCTGTTGGTCTTAATTCTATTTTTTTTATTTCATTGTTTCTTTTAATTGTAGCAACTATTTTATTTCCATTAGAGCTCTGAATTTGCTCATCTATTTGGCTTTTTAATCTTACTCTTTTATTATTTATTTTTAAGATTTGGTCTCCTTGTTTTATTCCTGCTTGTTCTGCTGAATATCCTGTTACTGTGCTATCTACAGTTGTAGAAATATAGTTTCCACTAGATGACACCAATATAAAATAGACTAGCAGTCCAAATATTATATTAACAATTCCTCCTGCTAAGACTACAGCTATTCTTTTTGGAATACTTGCCGTACTAAAAGAACCTTCTTCATTAGAACGTTCTTCCTCTCCTAGCATATTTACAAAACCTCCAAGTGGTATAAGTCTTAATGCATATTTTGTTTCTTTTCCTTGTTTTTTCCATATTGTCGGACCAAATCCTATTGCAAATTCATTTACCTTTATTTTACAAGCTTTGGCAATCAAAAAATGCCCACTTTCATGTATAAATATTAAAAATCCTAATAAAAATATTATTTTTATTGCACTTATTAAAAATGAAATCAATTTTGCCTCCTTTTAGTTATGGAAATTGTAATTTGAACGAATGGGGACAGACCCCTTTTGTTTTAATTTAAACAAAAGGGGTCTGTCCCCATTCGTTCAAATTACAATCTACCTCTATAATAAACTTAACAAGAAATATGCAAATGGTAATATGAATATTATGCTATCTATTCTATCTAATATTCCCCCATGTCCTGGTATTAGGTTTCCGAAGTCTTTTATTCCTTCAGTTCTTTTTAATGTCGATGCTGACAAATCTCCTATTTGGCTTAAAACACTAAGTACTGCTGTTATTAGCCCTATATATAAATATGAAATTGATAATCCACCAAATTTATTTATGCAGAATGTATATATTAAAGATATTAATATTGCTCCGATTGTTCCTCCGTACGCATCCCTCTTTTGATTTTTTTGGACTTATTTTACTAAATTTATGTTTTCCAAATTTCATTCCAACAAGATATGCAAAGGTATCTGTTCCCCATGCTGAAATTAGTATAAACCAAATTAAATATTTTCCTTTTTCCATTCCATATAGCATTGATATGAAAGCTAAAAAAAATGTTATATAGATTATTCCAAAAAGTGTTACTGCAATATCACTTATACTAGTTTTCATGTTACTTGCAATTACTTTCATAAAAAGTAGCATAACTACTAGCGATAGCAGTACTGTAAAAGCCATTAATAGATATTCTTTTGGAATTACATGTAAAAATGGAATTATCAAACATGGTATATATGCTATCCATTTTACTGGTTTGTAATCTACACTTAAGCATTTTAAGTACTCATACATTGCTATAATTGATATTATGCATACAAATGCATCTATTATATATGTATTCCCATATATAAAAATTAATGCAACAATTGGAAAACCTATTAATCCACTTAATATTCTTTTTAATTTCATACTATTTTCCTTCCATTTTTTAATTATTCATTGTTCATTCTTAATTTTTCGTTGAAACAAGTTATATTTGTTTCATATTATGGTCTGCCACCAAATCTTCTGTTTCTTTTTTGATATACACGTATTGCTTCTAACAAATCTTCTTCTCCAAATTCCGGCCAGTGCTTATCTGGGAAATAGAATTCTGTATATACTAATTGCCATGGTAAGAAATTACTTGTTCTTAATTCTCTACTTGTTCTTATTAGCAAGTCTGGATCTGGCTGTCCTGCTGTGTATAAATTATCCGAAATCAATTGTTCATTTATATCATCTATGCTTATTTCGTTATTTTTTACTTTTTCTGCAATTAATTTTGTAGCTCTAACAAGTTCTGGTCTTCCTCCATAATTAAATGCTATATTTAGAGTTAATCCTGTATTGTTCTTTGTCATTTCTATTGCTTTCTCTATAGATTTTTGTAAACTTTTTGTTAATCCTTTTATATCTCCTATTACTCTTATTCTTATATTTTGTTTGTCTTTTTCTTTTATAAACGCATCTACTCGCATTTTAAGTATTGCCATTAGTGCAGAAACTTCTTTTTTACTCCTTTTCCAGTTTTCCGTCGAAAACGCATAGACTGTTAAATATTTTATTCCTATTTTATTGCAAAATTTTGATATATCCTCTAAAGCCTGTGCTCCTGCCTTGTGTCCATCCCTTGTTGTAAGTCCGTTATTTTTTGCCCATCTTCTATTTCCATCCATTATTATGGCTATATGCTTTGGTAAATTTTCTTTATCTATATCTTTCATTTTTAAGCCCCTTTTATTTTTATTTTGTTTATATAATTCTATCATATTCTTAGAAAAAAATGAAAGCTTTTTGAAAATATTTTCAAAAAGCTTTTTTATATACTAGGAAATTTCTCATTCCCTAGTATATTAAAAATGCTATAATTGCTATTACCTTTGAATTTTCCTCATTTCATTCGGAAACTCAAATCGGCGACAGCAAATGGCAACTTAAGTCACTTTGTTCTGATTATACACTCATTACTTCTTTTTCTTTTTCGGCTAGGACTTTATCTATTTCAGCAATTTTTTCATCAGTTAATTTTTGTATTTGCTCTTCTGCTCCCTTTAGTTCATCTTCTGTCATTTGGTTATCTTTTTGTAATTTTTTCGCTTCATCCATAGCTTCTCTTCTTATTGAACGAATTGACACTTTTGAATCTTCAGCCATTTTTTTAATTTCTTTTACTAATTCTTTTCTTCTTTCTTCATTTAGTTCTGGAAATGCTAAACGAATAACTTTACCATCATTATTTGGGTTAATTCCAATTTCTGCTTTTAGTATTTCTTTTTCTATTTCTTTTAATAAACTTGCATCCCATGGTTGTATTACTATTAATCTGGCTTCTGGAACTGAAATTCCAGCTACTTGGTTAATTGGTGTTGGTGTTCCATAATAATCTACTTTTATTTTATTTAGTATTGCAGGATTAGCTCTACCAGCTCTTACTTCTGCAAAATTTTCTTGTAAAACGCTAATTGTTTTATTCATTTTTTCTTCAATATGATTTAATTCCATAAAATTCTCTCCTTTATTCTTTTAATTATAATTATTTTACTAATGTTCCTATTCTCTCACCCTTAATTATTCTAACAATATTTTCAGGGTCATCTATTCCAAATACTACTAAAGGTATTTGATTATCTTTGCAAAGTGATGTTGCAGTTGAGTCCATTACTTTCAAATCTTGATTTAATATATCTAAATAAGATATTTCATCATATTTTACTGCATTTGGATCTTCTTTTGGATCTGCAGAATATACTCCATCAATTGTTTTTGCAAGTAATATTACTTCTGAATCTGTTTCTGCTGCTCTTAATGCTGCTCCTGTATCTGTTGAGAAATATGGATTTCCTGTACCACAAGAAAATATTACTACTCTTCCTCTTTCTAAATGTTTTATTGCTTTTCTTTTTATGTATGGTTCTGCTATTTCTCTCATTTCAATTGCAGTTTGAAGTCTTGTGTATATTCCTCTTGCTTCTAGTGCATCTTGAAGAGCTAATCCATTAATTGTTGTTGCAAGCATTCCCATATAATCTGATGTTGTTCTTTCCATTTGATGTCCATATCTTCCTCTCCAGAAGTTTCCTCCTCCAACTACTATTGATACTTCTACTCCCATATCTACTATTTCTTTTATTTTGTCACATATTTTTCCTAAAGTTTCTGCATCTACTCCATTTTTTCTTTCTCCAGCTAAAGCTTCACCGCTTAATTTTAAAAGTACTCTTTTATATGCTATGTCTTTCATAAAACACACTCCTTTAAATTTTCCTTATTATTCTATCATACATAGTTATATAAATGAAAGAGTTTTTTTAATTTTTTTAATAAATCAAGATTTCGTTTGTTATTATTCAGTTTTTGATGATATATTTATTAGAAACAGTAAACTAATAATTGAGCTGTTTGCAATTTTATGTAAATTATGTTAAAATTATATTATAGCATTTATATTTCGACTTTATTAAAACCTAATAATTTAGCTATATATTTAATTTTTTATATAGATTATAAAAGTAGGAACAAGTATTTAAAGACTTGTTCCTACTTTTGTTGTTTCTCTACTTTATATAATATTCTATTGATATTTTGTCACTCGCTGCAAATTTTGTTAAATCTAAATAAGTTTTTCCTTCTTTTTTAATTATTTTTTGTGTTGGATTTGATATTGCTTTTCCATTTACTTTTATTATGAGATTTTTAGAATCGTCATAATTTACTAATTCTATCTGTCCATTTTCAGATTGTTTTGTAAATTTATTAGGTTTTTCATTTTCTTTAACAATTTGTTGGAATATTCCACTTAAACTTCCTACATTTTCGGTTGTATAATATTTGCCTGGAGTTGCTATTACATTTTTCAAAATATCTATATCAGCTTCAAATGCAACTGCGTAAACAGTTGTATTAGGCACTGCTTTTAATTTACTTGCTGCAGCTGGTACATCATCTGGGTCATTTGGTTCTCCATCACTTACAAATATTACTATATTTGCATTGTTTGGATTAGCTTGTTTTAGTTTTAATAGTTCTTCTCTTGCAAGTTCAAGAGCATCTGCCATAACTGTACAATCTTCAATTTCTATTGAATTAACTTTATTTTTTAATTCATTTGCTTCTTTAGCATTATTTGCTTTTCCTACCACTGATGACTCACCGTTAAACTTAATCACCGTAATTGCTGAACTTGTAGCTGTTTTAGTTTCTGGTAAATCTATCATGTCTATAAATTTATTTGTAACCTCTTTAGCTAATTCTAGTCTATTTCTTTTTTCTGTTTTATACCAAACTCCATTTATTTGCTTGCAATGCCCTACTCCGTGTCCTATGATTGTCGAATGATCTTTGCAAACTTTATTTGTTACAACATATGTGCTCCATTCCATACTGTCTGAGTTATCTAACACTAGTACTATGTTACTTCCTGTAATTTTTGTATTTTCTTTGTTTTCTGTCATATCTACTGTTTTTTCTACTTTTGCTTTTACTGGTTCTGTTTTTTCATTTTCAGTTCCTGTTGCTGTTGCAACATTTATAATTTCAGTATTTACATTAGCAATTACTTTTACTTTAAATACAATTGTTTTTGCTGAATTTGCTTCAACAGTTAAACTTATTCCATCTTCAGTCAATGCTTTTAAAGTTACTCCACTTGTTTTTATTTCTTTTAGCTCTACTTTTTTATCATCGATTGCTTTCTTTAAGTCTTCATCTTTTATTATAGCTGTACCAGCTTCGCCTCCATCATTTCTTGCTGTTATTGTATATTCTATTATGTCTCCATACTCAACTATTGGAACAGTTCCATTGTTCTTATCCACACTACTTGTTTTTGATAATATTATTTTTGCTGGCTCTACTACTTTATATTCTGTTGGATCTTTTGGCTCTTTTTTGTTTCCATTTGTTTCTTCTACTGTAGCTGTATTTTTTATAACCTTTCCTAGTCCTGATTGTATAACTTCTACTTTAAATGTCATTGTTATTGCATCTTTATATTCTGTGTTTGCTGGAACGTAAACAGTTTTTGTTAGTTCTCCACTTTTATACTTTGTTCCATCTGGTGCTTCATCTTTTATTGTTACTGTAGTTCCTTCATTTCCTGTATTCCATACTTTAATTGTATATTCTATGTAGTCTCCTACATGAAGTTTTGTTCTTGTTTCAGTTTTTTGTATCTCCGTATTATTACTTGTATATGCTTTACTTGTTTTTTCTGTTTTTATATTTGTTTTTAATACTGTGTACTCATTTTGGTCTTCAATTGGATTTTGAGTATCATTATTCAAATATACTTTATTCTTATCAATTTTTGCTCCATTTGAACCTTCTGGTAATGTCTTTACTTTTACTCTTATTGTTATTATTTGTTGTTCTCCTTCAGCAACATTTCCATTCCATATTATTATTCCATTTTGTGGAATTTGTTGTTCTTTGTCATCTATTACAATTTTATTTATTTCTACTTTTGTTAAATCTATTGTATCTCTGATGCTTAAATTGTTAGCTTCTGCTAATCCTCTATTGCTTATTGTAATAGTATATTCAATTTCATCGCCCTCATGTACTTTGTTATCTGTTATTAACTCTTTTGTATTTGCTTTATATGCGTTACTTGTTTTTGTTATACTTATTATAGGCTTAACATAATATACCTCTATTACATTTAGCGCTTCATTACTTTGTACAGTTAATGGCAATTTTCTATTACCTTGTAATGTTTTATATTCTTTCAATTCGTATATTTCATTTTCATATTCTGCTTTTTGAGGTATTTGTGCTTCAGTTATTTGCTCTCCTAGAGTTTTATTTTTTAATGTCTCTTTTCTATTTGAAACTTCTCTATTATTATAGAAGTATTTTATTACGCAACTTAAATCTGTTCTTTTTACATACACTACATTTATTATGTTCTCTCCTGCTATTATTTGTTTGCTTGGTGCTGCTCCTTCAAATTTGTATCCTTCTGGAATGTGTATTGTTACATCTGCTGTCACTGTGCTTCCAAATTCTGCTGTTCCTTCTTCTTTTGCTAAGAAGTTTGCTTCTGCTATGCTATCTTTGTAATAGTTTACTCTGTATTCAAAACTATCTT
>CAKOVK010000027.1 GCA_934121925.1 uncultured Clostridia bacterium | reverse complement strand
GTTTGTAAAAATTAATAGTGTTATCTTTGAACAAATTAATGAAAAATAAATTTTTCATTAATCCGACAAAGAATGAGACGGTTTAAATTTATAATCCGTTTAACATAGAGCAAATAAAAAAATATGCAAATTACAATTTGCATATTAATTAACCAAAATATATAAATAAAAAAATCTTGCAATTTGTATATGGATATGCTAAAATGTATAAGTCGAAATTAATTTGGAGGTAGTTTAAAGTGGATATATTAAAAGGAATAGTAACTGTACTTTATGTAATAAATTGTTTAGTATTAATAGTAATTTGTTTAATGCAATCTAAAGATGATGAAGGTGCTTCAGGAGCAATAGTAGGAGGAAGTTCATCAAGTTTTTATGAGAAGAATAAAGGAAGAACTAAAGAAGGAATGCTTAAAAGATTAACTATAATACTTGCTATAACATTCGTAATATTAACAATTGCTTTAGGAATATTATATATGATGTAAGAACAAAGCAATTATAGAATATAAAAAAATTGACCATATAGGTCAATTTTTTTTTATATACTAGAAATTTTTTCATTTCCTAGTATATAAAAAATGCTATAATCGCTATTGTCTTTGAGATTTCCTCATTATATTCAGAAATTCAAATCGGCTAGAACAAAGGGCGACTAAAGTCGCTTTGTTAAATACCTTTTATATATACTATTAAGTTAGGTGCTATTAAAGAAATTATAGAAAAAACAATTACTGTAATTCCTCCTAATTTGTTATTGGTATTTAATTCATAAATACCATAGCTTAGAGTTTTTGTAAATACTATAATTGTTAATATAATAACCAAAATCTGCATAAAATCCTCCATAACATTATATTCTTGTGTATAATTGGCCATTTTCTATATTTGTTTCAACATTTACATCAAAAAAGGCATTTTGATAATTAAATAGCCAGTCTGATTCTATCCAATCATTCCAAGTAGTATAATTGCCAATAACATACCTACCAAAATTTCCAATATCTGTTTTATATTCTTTTGAAGTTTTATATAAATAAGAAGCTATATTTTGCTCTAGAAATAAATTTACACATTCATCTATAATTTTCATTGTATTTTCATCAGAGTAATTCATATTTTCATCTAATGATAATATATAACCAGAAATATTGAAGTTACATTTAATATATGGAGTTCCATTAATAAGCTTAACATCTATTTCGGGCGACTTACTAGAGCTTATATAAAGGCTTAATGATGAATTTTTATTGTAAGGATCTGGAACAGAAATTGTGGCACTTTCAAAATCATTTACAACAATCAAGTGGCATAAAGCCTCCATACCATCTAGCTCACCAACTAATCTATCATTCTTAAAAACTGCAATTCCCATATTTTCAACACCAGTTTCAGTTTCTATAGGGGTTTCAGAGGCTTTGTAAGAGCCTTCTATATCGTAATTAGGTGAATCTGAATGAGAATTATGTGTAGATTTATAATTTATTCCGCCTAATATGGCATAAGCCTGAGAGGTTGTACTTAGCATATCTGAGTAAAAATCAGAGAGGTGAATATTTTGGGTGTAACCGAGTATACTCACTTGAGTTTAAAATAAATTCATAATACCTAGCAGAAACAGTTTCTAAGGTTGGCTCAGAGTCGCTTAAATAATCATAAGCATTACATCTACTAATTATAATATTACAATCAGGTCTAACTTCTAAATTATTAACGCTAGTGTATATATATTCGGAAATGCCTTCATATGCAAGTTCTTCAGAAATAATTATTGCTTTACAATGAGAAAGATTAACTTTTTTGCTTATATAACTATTTATTAATGCAATTCCAGAATCAATTGTTGCACATTCTACAGCAGTTATAGTAGACTTTTGAGATTGACTGCTACCGCCTCCACTTTCTGAATTATTTGGAAGAGCAAATTGAAGGCTTATTTTTATTTCATTATTTTCTCCTTTATCAATACCCATAGCAACTGCATATGCCAAAGTTTCTAGACCTTCAGCATTATAACAGCCAGAAAGTGTTAATAAACAAAGTATTAGAACTAATAGAATAGCAATTGTTTTTTTTATCATGAGGTTTTCTCCTTTTTCTGTTTAATATTTGCGAGAATAAGAATAATTAAGCTAATAACAAATACTAATGCGATAACAATATACTTAAGAATAATATTTTGTACAATTTTTAAGTCTGTTATATTTCTAAAAACAAGAGCAATGCTAAAAACTATAAAACAAATGCTATAAGTCATTTCTCTATGATTTTTCAAATCAACTAGTTTTTTCAATATCCTATTTATTAAGCATATAGTAATACTTAAAAAAGAAAGAGTAGACAGTATCCATATAAAAATAAATATAGCATCAACCCTTTGCAAAAATCTTCCAAATTCAATCATTCTTGTAAGTAGATATACAGAAAGCATTCCATCAGAAAATGAGATAAAAGGGAACATCATAATCAGGCATATAACACTTAAAAAAAGATATATGGATGATATTATTGTAGAGATTATTGCTATTTTCTTGAATTCTTCAGGACTTTCAAGAATTGGTATCAAAAAATATAGGTATGCAAAACATGAAAATGTAAAAATATTAGTTAAACCTTTAAAAAAAGTTTGATTTATTCCAAAGCCAAAAATAGGAAATATCCTTTCAGGAACAAAATCCTTTGAAGTTACGAAGAAAATTATTAGCATACTAAGTAAAATAATAGGAGTAATAACTAGATTAATACTAGCAATAGGCTTAATTCCAGCTTTAGCAGAATACACAACAGGAATTAAAAATAATAAAAGCAAAAATACAATAGGTGTTCTATCAAAATATATTAACCTTAAGCAATCTATAAAATATGCTAAAAATATTCCAGCAATAAATAAAAAGAATAATAAGTATAAAATACCAGTAAATGTTTTTAAAAACTTATTTCCTAAAAATTCAGAAATATCAATTAAATCTTGAGAAGGAAATGGTTTAAACAATTTACATATTAGTAAACAAAATAAAATAGCAATAACACTAATAAAGATTATATTAAGCCAAGTCGAAGAACCTGTATTAGTAATAATGTGATTTGGCAAATTAAAAATTATTACATTAATTGTTACCATTACTATTAAAGAAATAGCTTCTAATTTATTGATTTTTTGCAATGAACTCATAGTTTAATAATTTCCTTTCCAAAATTTCCATTTCATACTTATTTTTTCTTGAGATTTAGGACTTTTTGTATTTAAGAAATCGGCTTTTCTTTCTCTTCTCCACATAGGAGAAAGAAAGTAAGAAGAATCCGATTTTGAGTTTGTAACAGGCAAATATGGTGCCAAATAAGAAACTCCAAATGATTTACGGTTTGCAAGTATTACAGATTGAGCAAATAAACCAATTGCAATACCTAAAAATCCAGCTATATATCCTAATAAAATATACAAAAATCTAAGTATTCTTAAAGCAAAACTAAGAGAAAAATCTGGAATTGCAAAAGAGCATATAGCAGTAATTGCAACAATTATAATTAAAATTGGGCTAACAAGATTTGCATTAACAGCAGCTTCTCCGCAAGATTAAAGTTCCAACAATACCAATTGTTGGACCTATTGGAGAAGGAACCCTAAGGCCTGCTTCTCTTATTAATTCAAAAGATATCTCCATTAGTAAAACTTCAAATATTACGGGAAAGGGAACAGTGCTTCTAGAAGCGGCAATTGTAAATAACAATTCTGTTGGAATTAACTCAGTGTGATAATTAGTTAATGCAACATAAAAACCAGGTAAAAATAATGTTATAACAAAAGCAATAATTCTAACAATTTTTAAAAGGTTTGAATATTGGTACTTTAAATTCATATCTTCAGGAGAAGATAAAAAGTCTATAAACACACCAGGCATTATAAGAGAGTAGGGAGTACCATTTACAATAACTACAACCCTTCCTTCTAATAAATGATTTGCAGCCTTATCAGGTCTTTCTGTTGCAATTATTTGAGGGAATAGGCAAGAACTATTATCTTGAATTAATTGTTCTAATTGTCCAGAAGATATAATGTTATCTACATCTAAATTGTTTATTCTATATTTTACTTCAGCAACAAGATCGTTGTTTGTAATATTTTTCATATAGCATATAGCAATTTTAGTTTTACTAACTTTACCAACAGTTGCATTTTCAATAGTTAGATTTTCATTATTTATAAGTCTTCTAAGCATAGATGTATTAGTTCTTAATTTTTCCACGAATGATTCTTGAGAACCTCTTACAACAACTTCGTTTTTAGGTTCAGAAACACTCCTAGCATCAAAACCTTTTACATCTATAGTAAAGGCAATAGGCAATGTATCTATAAATAAAGCGCAATCTCCCATATTAACACTATTAAAAGCTTCTTCAAAAGTTTTTGCCTTTTGCATAGTGTTTTGAGGAACTAAAGTATTGTAAATATAATCTTCTAAATTGAATTTTCTTACTTTGCGTACAGTAATATTGTTTGTAATAACAGAAGAAGTAGCCTTTTGTAAATCATCATTGTGCTTTTGCATAAGGGGTCTTAATATAAAATTGTTTATACTCTCAGAATCAATCATTCCATCTATAAACAAAAGCAAAGCACTATATTCTTTTCCTCTTAAATTAAGCTTGAAATTTCTAAGAACAATATCACTATTAATAAGAGTATTATATTTTACATTTATATAATCAATATTTACAGATAAACTGTTATAGATACTTTGGCTTTGAAATTCAGAATTTAAAGAGGGATTTTCTAAATCTTTATTAGGATTATCCTCAGCAGGGCTTTCAGGAAGCGAAAATTCATAAGTATCTATAGGCTCTTTATAAAAAAATATTTTATTTAATAAACTTTTTAAATTTTGCATAAAAACTCCATTCAAAATTATGAATTAATTACAGTTTTTCCTAAAAAAATAAAAATATGTAATTTTAAAAAATAAATTATTTATTATGAGATGAGACTTGACACTAGTAAAAATTATGTATAAAATTCATTATATAATTATTACAAAGGGAGGAAAAAAGATGAAAGAGAACAAAAGACGGAATAACGTTAATAGCGTTAATAATAACAATAATAGTGATGCTAATATTGGTAGGAGTAACAATAAATGTAGCATTAAATGGAGGACTATTTGAAACAACAAAAAGTGCAGTATCTGAAACAGAAAAAATGGCTATATTAGAAGAAATAATAGAAATGGCAAAATGGAATAATAAAGGAGAGGTAGATGTAGAAGGAACAAAAACTTCAGTAGAGGCAAAATACCCAGGAGCAGTTTGGGATGAAGCAACAGGAAAGTTAACAATAGCAGGAAAAAGAGGAACATATGAATACAAAATATCAAAAAGAGAAATAAAAAATTGGTCAGAAAAGGAAACAGAAAATCCAGACACACCAGAGAACCCAGATAATCCAACAGACAACAAAAAATTGGTATATAATAAAATTTACAGTGCTACAATAGAAGGCATGACTATAGAAGTAGCTTTCTCAGATAAATATAATATAGTTATAGGGAATTGTTCAGATACTAGCGTAATGTCGAAATATTCGTATAATGAAGAAACTAAAGAATTGAATAAGCTATCTCCAACTTGGATGTCTTCTAAAGGAGAGTACTTTGAACTTTCGGATGATGGAAAAGTAATATTTAAAGTGAGAAACGAAGAAGATGATGGAACAACGCAAATTGCAACTGTGGCAGAATTGGAATTAACAGAAAGAAGTATATCTGAATTATACACTACACAAGAAAATCCTTATGGAAGTTTATATGAAGGAATTTATTATTGCGAAAATACAAAAGAAGCAATTTATTTTTACAGCATAGATGAAGGAACTACTGTTAGTGATTTTAATACACTTAAACCAACAGTGTACTCTTTTGCAGGGGTAAAAGATGCAACAGCATTAGAAAATGACTTAAACGAGAGAGGAATAACAATTCTTTCTGAAAAAAGTATCTCATACAATGGAGAAACATATACACTATTAGAAAGTTTGGAATAAACTAAAATTAAGTGAGAAAAAACGAGATATTAATATAAAAATGAACGAAAATGCTAAAATACAACTAAAAACATTCAAATTTAGGGTTTGAATGTTTTTTTAATTATGTTATACTATTAATAGTCAAAGAAAGTCAAAGTCAAAAAAGAGGTGAAGGACATGAAAATGTCAGATGTAATAGAGGAATTTATAAAAGATTTATTTGATGATGAACAAGATTATGTAGAAATACAAAGAAATGAATTGGCAGAAAAATTTAATTGTGTGCCATCACAAATAAATTATGTAATATCTACAAGATTTAGACCATCACAAGGTTATTATGTAGAAAGTAGGCGTGGTGGTGGAGGCCATATAAGAATTAAAAAAATAAATATAACAAAAAGTAACTATTTAATGCATATAATAACTAGCATGGGAGACAAAATAACATCAAATGAGGTAGATATTTTTATAAGTAACTTTTTATCATATGACATTATAAATAAAACAGAAGCAAAGCTATTAAAAGTAGCAACAAGCGATAATGTGCTTGTAGTACCACAAGAGATAAAAGATAAATTAAGGGCAAGTATTTTTAAAAACATGATACTTAACCTTGTAGAAGATTAATTAAAGGAGGTAATAGTTATGTTGTGTCAAAAATGTAATAAAAAAGAGGCAAATGTTAAATATACAGAAATTGTTAATGGAGAAAAAAGAGAAATGATGCTATGTGAAGAATGTAGCCATAAATTGGGATTAGACAATATTGATTTTAAAATGCCAATAGACTTTTCTAGTTTCTTTGGAGGACTATTGGAAGATGAAGAATACAATTCACCAGAGTTTATGCCATTGTTCCAAACAGTAAAGGAGTTGAAATGTGACAATTGTAACTTAACATATGATGAGTTTGTTAACCAAGGAAAATTTGGATGTCCAGAATGCTATAATGTATTTTCTAATAAAATAGATTCATTACTAAAAAGAATACATGGAAGCAATGAGTACAGAGGAAGAAGAGCTTTAAATAGTGCAGTAGAAAACTTTAATGATTTTGAACAAGAAAACAAAAAAGAAATAAAAGAAGAAACTAAGTTAGAAAAATTACAAAAAGATTTGAAAAAAGCAATAGCAGATGAAAGATATGAAGATGCAGCAAAAATTAGAGATGAAATAAAAGAATTAGAAAATAAGTAAAAATGGCAAAGCAACTTAAGTTGCTCTTTGCGCTAATTAATTTGAGTTCCCTAATGAAATGGAAAAATCTCAAAGGTAATAAATATTATAAGATTTGAAGGAGGAAGAGCGCATGTTAAATTGGTATTTACAGTCTGGAAATGAAAGTGATGTAGTTTTTAGTACAAGAATAAGGCTAGCAAGAAATATAAAAGGATTTTCTTTTGTAAATAGATACACAAAAAATGATGCCTTAAAAATAATAAAAATAATAGAAAATATAGTTCCAAGTTTAGGCTATGGACTTAAACTATTAAGATTAAAAGATATAGATGATATTACTAAATTAAGCTTAGTAGAAAAGCATTTAATAAGTCCAGAGTTTGCATATAATAAATCTGAGACTGGTGCAATAGTAATAAATGATGAAGAAAACATATGTATAATGATAAACGAAGAAGACCATATAAGGCTTCAAGTTACTTCTGCTGGACTTGAATTAGAAAATCTATTAAATTTGGCAATAGAAATAGACAAAAAATTAGAACAACTAATTCCATATGCATATAACGATAAATATGGATTTTTAACAAGTTGCCCAACAAATGTAGGAACAGGACTAAGAGCTTCAGTAATGGTACATTTGCCAGCACTTGCAAAGACAGGAAATATTAGAAAAGTATTAGAAGTTGTAAATAATTTTGATATGAATATTAGAGGCGTCTACGGAGAAGGAAGCAAAAGCTCAGGAGATATTTATCAAATATCTAATAAGCAATCACTAGGCATTTCAGAACAAGAAGCTATTAGAAATTTGAAGATAATTACAGACAAAGTAATAGAACAAGAACGATTGGCAAGAAAAATACTTGCAAAAAATCAAATAGAACTAGAAGACAAAGTATATAGAGCGTATGGAATACTTACAAATAGTAGAAAACTTTCATCAGAAGAAGCAAATATATTGTTATCAGATGTTAAATTAGGAACAGATATGGGAATAATTAAAGAGTTGAATGATTTAAAAGTAAGAAAACTAGAAATGTATACAAAACCTGCAAATTTACAAAAATACGTTGGACAAACATTAGATGGATATGAAAGAGATGTAAAAAGAGCAGAAATAGTAAAACAAATTATAATGCAATAAATTGTAATTTGCGCAAGGGGGAATTCTAGGGACTGTCCCTTAAAGTCACCAAACTTGGGGATTTTGGGAACTGTCCTGAATTCACCCTGAGCTAAACAAATCAAAATTTAATAAGGAGGGTGATTTTTATGACATATAAATTTACAGCAAGGGCAGAAAAGGCTCTTGAAATAGCAAATGAAATGGCAATTGAATTAGGACACAACTATATAGGAACAGAACATTTACTATACGGATTAGTAAAAGAAGGAAGCGGAATTGCTAGTAAAGTCTTGGAAAACCAAGGAGTAACAGAAGAAAAAGTAGTAGATAAAATAGAAGAACTAATAGGAACAGGAGAAGCATCGCAAAATCAAACTATTGGGTTTACACCAAGAACTAAAAGAGTAATAGAAAATGCTTTTAGAGAGGCAAGAAGATTAGGTTCAGAATATATAGGAACAGAGCATTTATTAATTGGAATTATGAGAGAGGCAGATAGCATTGCAGTAAGAATTATGCTTGACTTAAATGTAAATCCACAAAAATTATATAATGAGATAGTAAAAGTAATAAATGAATCTGAAAGTGGGGAAGAACAAAGCAAAAATTCAGGCAAACCAAATAGCTATAATTCTACACAAACTCTTAACCAATTTGGAAATGATTTAACTAAAGAAGCAAGAGAAGGAAAATTAGATCCTGTTATTGGAAGAAAAAAGGAAATAGAAAGAATAATACAAATATTATCTAGAAGAACTAAAAATAACCCATGCTTAATTGGTGAGCCAGGTGTTGGTAAAACTGCTGTTGTAGAAGGCTTGGCGGAAAAAATAGTGGAAGGAAATGTTCCAGAAATTTTAAAAGACAAAAGAGTAGTAACTCTTGATATATCTGGAATGGTAGCTGGGGCAAAGTACAGAGGTGACTTTGAAGAAAGAATAAAAAAGGCATTGAAAGAAGTAAAAAAGGCTGGAGACGTAATATTATTTATAGATGAAATTCATACAATAGTTGGAGCTGGAGCAGCAGAAGGAGCAATAGACGCAGCAAACATTCTAAAACCATTACTTGCAAGAGGAGAAGTTCAAATAATAGGTGCAACAACATTAAATGAGTATAGAAAATATATAGAAAAAGATAGTGCGTTAGAAAGAAGATTTCAACCTGTTACAGTAGATGAGCCAAATACTGAAGATAGTATAGAAATATTAAAGGGACTAAGAGATAAATACGAGGCACATCATAATGTTAAGATTACAGATGAAGCAATTGAAGCTGCTGTAAAATTATCTACAAGATATATAACAGATAGATTCTTACCAGATAAAGCAATAGATTTAATTGATGAAGCATCATCTAAAGCAAGACTAAAAACATATACAGAACCAGATAAAATAAAAAAATTGGAAGAAGAAATAGAAAAAACAGAAAAAGAAAAAGAAGAAGCAATAACTGTGCAAGATTTTGAAAAAGCAGCAGAGCTTAGAGATAAAGAGCATAAGCAAAAAGAAAAATTGCAAAAAGAAAAAGATAGTTGGAAAAACAAAAATATAAAAAATGTAAGGAATATAACTGCAGAAGATATAGCAGAAGTTGTAGCTTTAAGTACAGGAATTCCTGTTCAAAAAATTACTCAAAATGAGAACGAAAAACTTAAAAATTTAGAAAAATCTTTACATGAAAGAGTAATAGGGCAAGAAGAAGCAGTAAATGCTGTTGCAAAAGCTATAAAAAGAAGCAGAGTAGGATTAAAAGATCCAAACAGACCAATAGGCTCATTTATGTTCCTAGGACCAACAGGTGTTGGTAAAACTGAGCTATCTAAAGCTTTAGCAGAAAACCTATTTGGAGATGAAAACGCAATAATAAGAGTAGATATGTCTGAATATATGGAGAGCCATTCTACTTCTAAAATGATTGGTTCGCCTCCAGGATATGTTGGATTTGATGAGGGCGGAGGTTTAACAGAAAAAGTTAGAAGAAAACCATATTCAGTAATTCTATTTGATGAAATAGAAAAAGCTCATCCAGATGTTTTGAATATGCTATTGCAAATACTAGATGATGGAAGACTTACAGATGCACATGGAAGAACAGTAAACTTTAAAAACTGCGTAATTATAATGACTTCTAATATAGGTGCAAGATTAATAACAGATAAAAAATCATTAGGTTTTGCAGGAGCAAATGAAGAAAAAAATGATAAAGAATATGAAGAAATCAAAAAAGAAGTTATGGCTGAATTAAAGAAACAATTTAGACCAGAATTTATAAACCGTATTGATGAAATAATTGTATTCCACAAACTAACAGAGGAAGAATTGACTCAAATTGTAGATATTATGTTAAAACAAATAAAGAAAAGACTAGAAGAAAAAGAGATTAAATTAGAAATAGATAAATCAGCAAAAGAATTAATTATAAAAAAAGGAACAGACACAAATTATGGAGCTAGACCTTTAAGAAGAGCAATTCAAACTATGTTAGAAGATAAAATTGCAGAAGAAATTCTAGACGGAAACTTAAAAAACGGAGATACAGCTAAAGTAACAGCAAAGGATGACAGTATTAAGATAAAAGTAAAAGTAAGCAAGCAATAATTTTTTAAATATTGACAAAAAAAGAGCACGATACATCACGATCTCAGTGTAAAGTTGAAGCGTATTGACATAGCTTTATATAGGAAAGTAAGAGAGCTTTTAGATCTTAATAAAGAAGAACGGCACATAAGAGGCGGGATGGCGACGAGAGCCAAGTACAAGAAATAATTTTCAAAAAGAAAGCAGTAACATAAAATATTGTTATTGCTTTCTTTTGGCTATACAGGATTTACATGAATAATCACATCTGCTACATTGTCCAATTTTTTTATGTCTTGTTCTAAATCATCAGCTAGTTTATGGCTATTAAAAGTGGACATATTTCCATCCACAAATATTGTTAATATAATAATATATTTATAACCAGAAGGTGTAGAATATAAATTGCCTATTTGTTTAATATCCTTATAATTATGAATTAAATTTAAAATTAAATCTTTTGTATCTTCATCTACAGAAATATCCATAAGTACATTGTAACTTTCAATAAAAATCTTAATTCCGTGAATAACATATCCATATAGCAATTCCAATACCAACAATGCCATCAAACCAATAAATGCCTAATGAAGCAAGTAAAATAGAAATTAGAGTAAAGGTGGTTACAATGCAGTCATTAAAATGATCTTTGGCATTTGCTTTTAACAATATATTATTGGATTTTTTATTTAATTTATTTGTATATATAAATAAAAACATTTTAGTAATAATAGTTACAATACATACAAGAACTAAATATATAGAATAAGTAAGTTCATTTCTTAAAATCAAAGAACTTATAGCATCTATTAAGAGTTTTATAGAAACTGCAATCATAGAAATACTAATTAAGAAGGAAAATATATATTCAGATTTCCCATGACCAAAATTATGATTATCATCACCAGGTTTACTTGCAATTTTATTACCTATAAAAGTCATTAATGAAGCAAAAATATCGCCAGCACTATTTACACTATCTGCAATCATTGCCTGACTTTTGCTAATAAAGCCAACAGAAGCCTTGATAATTAGCAAAAATATATTTCCAAAAATACCTAATATTCCTGCAATTTTGGCGCTTTTAAATCTATCCATAAAACCCTCCTTAGATTTTTCACTATTTATATTTTAATCATAATGAAACAATTATAGCACAACAAAAAAATAAAAACCATAATAATTGCCAAATCTGGAAGGGTATGGTATAATAAATTCATACTTAGGAAAAAGAGAAGGTGCAAAAGATGGCAGTTATAATATTTATATACATATTAATAGTATTAATAGTTGCATTAGTTTTATTTGCAATTGCACAAATAAAATTGGCAGGAATAAAAGTAAAAGATTTTTGGGGCTTTATAGAAGCAAACCAAATGTTAGATAAATTATATAGATTCGCAAGAAAGTATGAAAAATTAACAGCGCAAGAGCAATTGATTTTTTTGTCAGAGGCAGAGAAAGTATTTGATGCATTTGATAAAGTACCAAATTTACTTTGGGAAGATGAATATCAAAAATATATGGATGTTCTTGATAAATATAAAAATATTAAAGTTGCTAGATGGTATCAAAATTAAAAGATTGAAATTATTAGTTTCAATCTTTTTTTGTTGAATATAGAAAATATTTTATAAATTTATGCATAATATATAATATAAGAAAAATAAAATTGAGGGGATATTATGCAACAAAATTTATATTTTGATCATGCTGCAACAACAGCAGTAAAAGAAGAAGTATTAAAAGAAATGCTTCCATATTTTAGCATAGAATATGGAAATGCTTCAGCAATGTATGGCATTGGAAGAGATTCAAAAAGGGCAATAGAAGAGGCAAGAGAAAAAGTAGCAAAAGCAATTAACTGCATGCCAAAAGAAATATATTTTACAAGTTGCGGAAGTGAAAGCGATAATCTTGCAGTAAAAGGAATTGCTTATGCAAATAGGGAAAAAGGAAATCATATAATAACTAGTAAAATAGAACATCATGCAGTTATAGATGCTTGCAGAAGCTTAGAACAAGAAGGATTTAGGGTAACATATTTGAATGTCAACAGCGATGGAATAATAGATTTAAATGAATTAGAAAATGCAATAACCAATGAAACAATACTAATAAGTATAATGTTTGCAAATAATGAAATAGGTAGTATTGAGCCAATAGAAGAAATAGGAAAAATAGCTAAAAAATATGGTGTGTTATTTCATACAGATAGCGTTCAAGCTGTTGGGAATGTTAAAATAGATGTAAAACAAATGAATATTGATTTATTATCTATGTCTGCACATAAATTTTATGGACCAAAAGGAGTAGGAGCTTTATATAAAAGAGAGGGCATTAGATGCAAAAAATTACAGGATGGAGGACACCAAGAAAAGAATTTAAGAGCAGGAACTGAAAATGTTGCAGGAATAGTAGGACTAGGAAAAGCAATAGAATTAGCAGAACAAAACTTAGATGAGTATAATAATAAATTAATAAAATTAAGAGACTATTATTTTGAACAAATAGAGGAAAGAATACCTTATGTAAAAATAAATGGGGACAGAAAGAGAAGATTACCAGGTAATGCTAATGTGTCTTTTAGATTTGTTGATGGAGAGTCATTACTGCTAAATTTAGATGCAGTTGGAATATGTGCATCTAGTGGCTCAGCGTGTAACACAGGTTCTTCAGAACCATCACATGTATTAATGGCCATTGGCTTAGAAGATGAATTGGCAAATGGATCTTTAAGAATAACTTTTGGTGATGAAAATAATAAAGAAGATGTAGACTATTTAGTAGATAATCTAGAAATAATAGTACAAAAACTAAGGAATATGTCACCTGAATATTTAAAGAAAATAAAAGATTAAGAGGGATTAAACTCTTAATCTTTTTATTATTTTTATTTCATCAAATAGATTATCTATAATTTCTTTCCTTTTTAAATATGCTGTTCTATATTCTTCTAAAACATATTTATAGTTCCTGAAATCTTCACCTTTTTCAAACATAGCTTTCATACAAGCAGCATAATAATCTTTCTTTTTCTCTTTAGCTGTTCTTTCTTTTTTTATATTATAATTATTAATTTGTTCTAGTCTTTTAATTTGATTGTCTAGATACTTTGTATAATCAAAAATACCGCTAATTTCATAATTAATATCATCTATTACAACTTTAAATAAGGCTCTTACAACTTTAGGATTTATTTTACCTATTTTTGCATTTTCTTCCATACTTTTTAATGCTACTGATTTAGGAACAACAGGTTGAGCTTCTTCTATTAAAAGTTTTAATGTATCTGTAATACCAATGTGAGTTTTATATTGCCTTTTGCTAACGATTGCATCAAATTCATCTGCAACTCTTATAATTTGACCTTCTATAGGAATATCTTTTTTTGTTAGCCCCCTAGGATAGCCTGTTCCATTCAATGACTCATGATGATATATTGGACCAGCAGCATATGGGCGAAGTTTAGGGTCATCCATACACATTTTATATCCAATGGTAGTGTGGGTTTTAATAATTTCATATTCTTCATCTGTTAAAGGCCCATTCTTTTGTAAGATTTTTGGAGGAATAAATAATTTTCCGATGTCATGTAAATATGCACAAGTAGTACAATAAACTGTAAAATCAATATTCATATGTAAATACTCACATAAACGGCAAGTAATGTTAGCGACATTTTCAGAATGTTTTCTAGTGAAGACATCTAGTGAGTCTAACATACCTAATTGGTAACGCATTGTTTCATTTAAATTATAAGATTTTAGATTGGTTTTACTATAAAAATTAAATTCTTCCTTCATTTGTGTATCTCCTAAAATTAAAATTATTACAATTTAATTTTATAGCTAATAATAAATAATGTCAAGAATCCGCTCGGAGCTATTTCTCCTTTTAGTCGAAAAATTAAATCGGCAAGAAGAAAAGTGTAGCAAAGCCACCTTTTCTTAAGAAATAGTTTCGAACGGATTCTCAATTAAATTTCCATTTGGCTACTTAAAAAACCAGCAGCTGATTGAACTACTTTTAGTTCAATATCTCCCATTTTAGTATTTTGTTCTTTAGATAGTAAAATAACACTACCGTATTACATCTCCATCAGAAATTATAGGGTATATAACTTGAGAATTATATTTTCTTTGTTTATTATCATTCTGAGTTATAGGTAATGCAATTTCATTATTTTCTTTACTTGTATAAATTTCTTTGTTTTCCATTACTTTTTCTAATTCTGGACTTAAAGATTGCTCTAAAAATTCTTTCTTAGAACCGCCAGAGACAGCAATTACAGAATCTTTATCGGTTATACAAGCAATGTGACCTGTTGTTTTGGAAAGTGTTTCTGCATAACCAGTTGCAAATTCAGAAAGTTCACCTATTGGAGAATATTTTTTCAAAATTACTTCTCCTTCTTTATCTGTAAAAATTTCTAGGGGATCACCTTCTTTTATACGCAAGGTTCTTCTTATTTCCTTAGGAATAACAATTCTTCCTAAGTCATCTATTCTTCTAACTACACCTGTTGCTTTCAAAATTTTCCCTCCTTTATTAACAATTTGAATTAAATCTATTATTTGTGTAATTGTTAAATTTATGCATAAATTTGACAAAAAAATTGTAATTTGTGCAAGTAAATTATTTAAAAAAATTAAAATATTAAAAATGGAAAAAACGTTGCGAATGGATTGAGCTTGAGGTAGAAATTGTTCTTCTATATGA
>CAKOVK010000026.1 GCA_934121925.1 uncultured Clostridia bacterium | reverse complement strand
CAATCACATTGTATCATTTGTAATTTTATGTGTCTATTTTTATTTCAAAGTGCGTCACTTAATTTTACCATTTATTACTTTTTTAGTTCTTCTAAGAACATTTTGTTTAAAAGTTGTGGATTTGCTTTTCCTTTTGTTTGTTTCATTGCTTGTCCTACCAAGAATCCCAATGCTCTATCTTTTCCTGCTTTGAAATCTGCTATTGATTGTGGGTTCGCTTCTAATATGTTCATAACTACTTCTTTGATTGCACCTTCATCTGATATTTGTATCCAGCCTTTTTCTTTTATAATTTCTTCTGGATCTCTTGGATTTTCAAATAATTCTGCTATTACTTTTTTACCAATACTAGAACTAATTGTTCCCTTATCTATTAATATTACAACTTTTGCAAGTTCCTCGGCTGTAAATGGAATTTCATTTGGTTCTAATTCTTTGTCATTTAATATTCCTGTTATGTCTGAAATAATCCAGTTGCTGACTGCTTTGTAATTGTTACAAATACTTGATGCTTTTTCAAACAAGTCTGACAAATATTTAGAAGATATTAGTATTCCTGCATCTTTCGGATTCATTTTATATTCTTCTACATATCTGTTAAATCTTGATTCTGGAAGTTCTGGTAGATTTTCTTTAACATTCTTTATATATTCATCTGAAAGTTTTATTGCTACTAAATCTGGTTCAGGGAAATACCTGTAGTCTTGTGCATCTTCTTTATCTCTCATTGAGAAAGTTCTTCCAGATACATCATCCCATCTTAGAGTCTCTTGGGTTACTTTTTCCCCTTCTTCCAACAAATCAATTTGTCTATCTATTTCATATTCTATTCCTCTAACAATACTTCTAAATGAATTCATATTTTTCATTTCTGTACGAATTCCTAACTTAGTATCGTTTTTCTTTTTTACAGACACGTTAACATCTGCTCTAAAAGATCCTTCTTGCATCTTACAATCTGATACTTCTATGTATTCTAATATTGATTTTAGTTTTTTCAAATAACTATCTGCTTCTTCTGCACTACTCATATCTGGTTCAGAAACAATCTCTATTAGTGGAACCCCTGCTCTATTTAAATCTACTAAGCTATCTCCACCAAATTCATCATGATTTAATTTTCCTGCATCTTCTTCTATATGAATTCTTAATATTCTAATTTTTTTCTTATTGCCATTTTCATCATCTATTTCTACATACCCATGATTGCATAGAGGTTTATCAAATTGTGAAATTTGGTATGATTTTGGTAAGTCTGGATAATAGTAATTTTTTCTATCGTTTTTACTGTCTTTTGAAATTTCACAATTAGTTGCAAGTCCTGCTTTTACTGCATATTCTACAACTTTTTCATTTAGCACAGGTAATGTTCCTGGCATTGCCATACAAATTGGGCACACATGAGTGTTTGGTTCTGCTCCAAATGTAGTTGGGCATGAACAAAATATTTTTGTTTTTGTTGAAAGTTCTGCGTGAACTTCTAATCCTATTACTGCTTCATAATCTTCTCTTGACATTATTCTACCCCTCCTTTAAATTGAGGTTTATATTTCTCTCTAAATTTATATTCTTGTTCAAAACTGTATGCTGCATTTAGTATAGTTTCTTCTTGGAATCTGTTTCCTATTAACTGCATTCCTATTGGCATTTCATTACTATCTACTCCACAAGGAATTGAAATTCCTGGTAATCCAGCTATATTTATTGAAACTGTACAAATATCTGCCAAATACATTTCTAATGGATTATTTGATTTTTCTCCTATTCCAAAAGCTACCGTTGGGGCTGTTGGAGTTAGTATAACATCATATTTTTCAAATCCTTTATTAAATTCATTCATTACTAATGTACGAACTTGTTGAGCTTTTTTATAATATGCATCATAATATCCAGAAGATAATACATATGTTCCAAGTATAATTCTTCTCTTTACTTCTGCTCCAAAGCCTTCGCTTCTAGTCTTTTTATATAAATCTTTTAAATCTTTGAAATCTTTTGCTCTATATGTATATCTAATTCCATCAAATCTACCTAAATTAGAACTAGCTTCTGCGCAAGCAATTATATAGTATGTTGCTAATGCATATTTTGCAATGTCTAGAGAAAATTCTTCTACTTCTGCTCCTAATTTTTTATATATCTCTATTGCTTGTTTTAAGCTTTCTTTAACTTCTTCATTTATTCCTTCTCCAAAGAATTCTTTAGGTACCCCTATTTTTAATCCTTTTATATCTCCTGTTAATGCTTTTTCATAATCTTTTTTAGGCATATCTACTGATGTAGAATCCTTCTCATCATGCCCAGCAATTACATTTAATAAAATAGCACTATCTCTAACATCTTTTGTTATTGGTCCTATTTGGTCAAGTGATGATGCAAAAGCTACTAATCCATATCTTGAAACAAGTCCATATGTTGGTTTTAGTCCTACAATTCCGCAAAATGCTGCTGGCTGTCTAATGCTTCCACCTGTATCTGATCCTAGTGCCCATGGTACCATCTGACTAGCAACTGCTGCTGCACTACCTCCTGATGATCCTCCTGGTACTTTGCTTAAGTCCCAAGGATTTTTTGTTTTCTTAAAATATGAATTTTCTGTTGAGCCCCCCATAGCAAATTCATCCATATTAAGTTTTCCTATTGTAATTAAATTTTCTGCATTTATTTTATCCATTACTGTCGCATCATATGGAGATACAAAATCTTCTAGCATTTTAGAACTACATGTTGTTTTTACACCCTTTGTACAAATATTGTCTTTTATTCCTATTGGAATACCTGCTAACTTATTTGTAATTTCACCTTTTTCTATTTTTTGATCTGTTTCTTTGGCTTTGTTTTCTGCCTCTTCTGAAAGAACAGTAACAAAAGCTTCTACACTATTTTCCTTTTGTTTTATCCTGTTTGCATAACTTTTTGTAATATCTTCTGATGTTATTTCTTTCTTATTTAATTTATCTCTCAATTCATGAACTGTTAATTCGTAAAGTTCCATTATTTACCTCCTTTTTTAGTTCAGGTCGCCGAGGATGGTAACCCCTACATTATTAAATTACTTTTGGAATTTTAAACATATTTCTTTCTTTGTCTTTTGCATTTGCAAGTAATGCTTCATTGTCTTCAAATATTTTTACTTCATCTTTTCTAAATACATTTTTAGCCTCATTAGTTCCAATTGTAATATCTAAATCTTGTACTGGTGCATTATTTACAACATCTGCAAAATTTAAAATATCTTGTAAATTTTCTATGTAGTTATCTATCTCATTTTCGTTTAACTCTAGTCTTGCCAAATTTGCAATATGCTTAATTTCTTCTTTGCTAACTTTCATAAGCTCACTCCTTTTCTATTATTTTTCATCAATTTTTATATGAACTTCTCTTAATTGTTTATTTGTAACATTTCCTGGCGCTCCCATCATTAAATCTTCTGCCTTGCTACTTAATGGGAAAGCTATAACTTCTCTTATATTTTCTGCATCTGTTAAAAGCATTATCATTCTATCTACTCCTGGTGCAATTCCTGCGTGTGGAGGCGCTCCAAATTGAAAAGCTGTATATAACGCTCCAAATTTTGTTTTAACTTCCTCTTCTGAATATCCAGCCATTTCAAAAGCCTTAAGCATAATTTCTATATCATGATTTCTAACTGCTCCAGATGAAAGCTCTACTCCATTGCAAACTAAATCGTATTGATATGCAAGTATATTTAATGGATCTTCTTCATTTAATGCCTTTAATCCTCCCTGTGGCATTGAAAAAGGATTATGACTAAAGCTAAGTCTTCCTTGATCATCTAATTCAAACATTGGAAAATCTATTATCCAGCAAAACTTAAACCCATTTTTTTCTATTAAATCTAATCTTTTTGCTAATTCTGTTCTAATTTGTCCTGCAAGTTCTGTTGCTCTTTTTTCATTGTCTGCAATAAAGAAAATAGTATCTTCTTTTTCTAATTCTCCTAATTCTAATAGTTCTTTTTTATATTCTTCTGGTATAAATTTATCAATAGGTCCTTTAAAACTTAAGTCTTCTTGAACTTCTAAATATCCAAGTCCTCCCATTCCAATAGACATTGCATAAGCTAACATTTTTTCATGGAAGCCTTTAGACATATGCCCATTTACTTTTATTGCTCTAACAGTTCTTCCTATAAACGGTTTAAAAGTACATTTACTGAAAAATTCTGATAGATCAATTATTACTAGTGGGTTTCTTAAATCTGGTTTGTCTGTTCCATATTTAAGCATTGCCTCTTTATATGTTAACCTCATAAATGGTGCTTCTGATATTTCTTTATTTGAAAATTTTTTAAAAGTATTATATATTACATCTTCTGTAACTTTTAATACATCTTCTTGTGTTGCAAAAGACATTTCCATATCTAATTGATAAAACTCTCCTGGTGCTCTATCTGCTCTTGCATCTTCATCTCTAAAGCATGGAGCTATTTGAAAATATTTATCAATTCCAGAAACCATAAGCAATTGTTTGAATTGTTGAGGTGCTTGTGGAAGTGCATAAAATTTTCCTTTGTGAATTCTACTAGGTACTAAATAATCTCTTGCTCCTTCTGGAGATGATGAAGTAAGTATTGGTGTTTGAACTTCCAGAAAATTCTTTTCTATCATTTGTTCTCTCAAATATTGTATTATTTTTGCTCTTAGTATTAAATTGTTTTTTATTTTATCTCCTCTAATATCTAAGTATCTATATTTTAATCTTAAATCTTCCCTTATCTCTTGGTTTTTGTTTACTTCAAAAGGTAAGTTTTTTGTTCTTTTACCTAAAATTTCAATTTCTTTAATAAAAACTTCTACTAACCCAGTTTTTAATTTTGTATTTACAGTATCTTCTGATCTTTTTCTAACTGTTCCTAAAACGCTAACAGCTGATTCTATTGGAATATGTGATGCGAAATCTACATCTTGTGATTCTGCTGATGTAACTGCTTGTGTTATTCCATACATATCTCTAATGTCTAAGAATACTACTCCGCCTAAATCTCTAATAGTTTCTACAAACCCAGCTATTCGTACTTCTTTTCCAACATCCTCTAATGTTATTTCATCGCAATTAATTGTTTTAAATTTATTCATAAAGTTACTCCTTTCTTTTGCAGTAACATTTTTGCATAAAAAAATGTCCCTGCTAAAATGCAGGGACGAATATATAATCCGCGGTGCCACCCCAACTTGAAAGTTACATTTTTAAACTCACTTAAAACTTTCCACTTTATTACTTTGCTCCAATGTGTTTCGACATCTACTTTAACTAAAAGGGCTTTCAGCCACTGACCCTTATTCTCTAATAGCAAAATTACATAGATTCTTTCATCTTCAACGCAATTATTTGATTAGAATTTATTTTAATATATTTTACAAACTTTGTCAATTCTATTTTTTGTGTTTTACAAAATATTTGATTTTTTATTTCCGACATACAGTATATTAGCCTATAACTTAAGCTAATCTTTGTTTTACCGCTTCATATATAACAATTCCTGCTGAAACTGAAGCATTTAAAGATGTTATTTTTCCTTTCATTGGAATTTTTACTAGAAAGTCACAATTTTCTTTTACAAGCCTATTCATTCCAAATCCTTCACTTCCTATTATTATAGCAATAGGCCCTTTTAAATCTTGATTATAGTAATATGTTTTTGCTTCTCCATCTGTTCCACAAATCCATACTCCTTGATCTTTTAAATATTTAATTGTTTCATTAATATTATTTACTCTTGCAATTTTTACATGTTCTACTGCTCCTGCTGATGATTTTGAAACAGTTGCATTTACTCCGAACAGCTCTCCTTTTTGGTATTATAACTCCATGTACTCCTGCTGTTTCTGCTGTTCTTATTATTGAGCCTAAATTATGTGGATCTTCTATCCCATCTAAAATAAGTATAAATGGATCTTCATTTTTTGATTTTGCCCATTCTAATATATCTTCTACTTCGCAATAATTAAATGGAGGTACTACTGCAATTACTCCTTGATGATTTTCTGTTTCAGAAATTGCATTTAGTTTTTGTCTTTCCACTTCTACAATAACTATTTTTCTTTCCTTAGCTTTTGCTATTATTTTATTTATAGAGCCGTGTTTTTCTCCTTTTGCAATAAATATTTTGTTTATATCTCTATCTGATTCCAATAATTCTAGTACAGAATTTCGCCCTTCTATTTGGTCAGATAAGCTTTTCTTATCTGTATTATTCATTCTTAATTCTTCATTTTTCATTTTTAACCTCTCCTGTTCTTTGAAGTGTGGTTCGCCGAAGGTGGCGATTTCTACAGCATTTGCGATAAAATTTGCTTTTACATATTTTTTAATCCTCATCCAATTTTAAAACTGACAAAAACGCTTCTTGTGGTACTTCAACTTTTCCTATCTGTCTCATTTTCTTTTTACCTTTTTTCTGTTTCTCTAATAGCTTTTTCTTTCTTGTAACATCTCCACCATAGCATTTTGCAAGCACATCTTTTCTCATTGCAGATATTGTCTCTCTTGCTATTATTTTCCCTCCTACAACTGCTTGGATTGGTATTTCAAATAGTTGTCTTGGTATGACTGTTTTTAGTTTTTCTGCCATTTTTCTACCTCTTGTATATGCTGTATCTTTATGTACTATAAAAGATAATGCATCAACCGGTTCATTATTTATATGTATATCTAATTTTACAAGTTCTGATCTTCTATATTCTTTAAATTCATAATCAAAAGAAGCATATCCTTTTGTTTTTGATTTTAAAGTGTCAAAAAAATCATATATTATTTCATTTAAAGGTAGTTCATATTCCAATGTCACTCTTGTACTATCTAAGTATTTCATATCTAAATATGTGCCACGCCTATCTTGGCATATTTCCATTACATTTCCAACAAATTCTTTTGGAAGCATTATTTCTGCTTTTACAATTGGCTCTTCTATATAACTTATTTCTTGTGTTGGTGGTAAATCTACTGGATTATATAATTCTATTACTTCTCCTGTTTGTTTGTGTACTTTATATATAACTGATGGAGCTGTTGTAATTAAATTTAAGTCGAATTCTCTTTCTAATCTTTCTTGTATAATTTCCAAATGAAGTAACCCTAAAAATCCGCATCTAAAACCAAATCCTAATGCAATAGAAGTTTCTGGCTCATACTCTAATGCTGCATCATTTAACTTTAATTTTTCTAATGCTGTTTTTAAATTTTCATAGTCTCCACCATCTAATGGATACATTCCACAATATACCATTGAGTTTGCTTTTTTATATCCTGGAAGTGGTTCTTTTGCTGGATTTTCTACAGTAGTTATTGTATCTCCTACATGCAAGTCTGATACATTCTTTACGCTAGCTGCAATATAACCTACTTCTCCTGCTGTTAATTTTTCTGCTGGTACTGTGCTGCCCGGTTCTAAATATCCTAGTTCTGCTACCACAAATTTTTTATTTGTAGCCATAAATAGTATTTCATCACCAGTTTTTACTGTTCCTTCTACAACCCTTATATAGCTTAGAGCTCCTTTATAGTTATCATAAAAAGAATCAAATATTAAACATTTTAGCGGTTTTGTCTCATCTCCCACTGGTGGTTTAAAATCTGTTACTATTCTTTCTAAAACTTCATCAACATTTAATCCTGTTTTTGCTGATATGCATGGTGCATCCATTGCAGGTATTCCAATTATTTCTTCTATTTCTTGTTTTATTTCTTCTGGTCTTGCATTAGGCAAGTCCACTTTATTTATAACTGGTAAAATTTCTAGATTATTATCTAATGCTAAATACACATTAGCAAGTGTTTGAGCTTCTACTCCTTGGCTTGCATCTACTACTAATATTGCTCCTTCACAAGCAGCTAGACTCTTTGAAACTTCATAGTTAAAGTCCACATGTCCTGGGGTATCTATTAAATTCAATATATATTCCTGTCCATCTTTTGCTTTGTATAGCATTCTAACAGCTTGTGCTTTTATTGTAATTCCACGTTCTCTTTCTAGGTCCATATTATCTAATACTTGGCTTTCCATTTCTCTTGAAGATAAAAGTCCTGTTTTTTCTATTAACCTGTCTGCTAGTGTTGATTTTCCATGGTCTATATGTGCTATTATGCTAAAATTTCTAATATGTTTTTGTTTGTCTTGCATATTTTCCTCCGTTATTTATATAAATTGTAATTTGCTTGGTTTCGCGTGAATTCAGGGCAGTCCCCAAAATCCCCAAGCTTGGTGATTTTTGGGGACTGTCCCTAGAATTCCCCCTCACGCAAATTACAATTTACAATATTTATTATATTTTTCTTTTAATATTTCTTTTTTTAAAACTGCATCTATTCCTTTTTCAGCAATTTCTTTAAACACATCATCAAAGAATTTTTGCATTTTCGGATGAAACAGTTCTTTATTTTTTACATTTTGCCAATACCATAATGGATAATCATTTGTAAAATCTTTTCCTTTATAAATAATTCCTGCTGATAAGTTATCGCATAACATTTCTATTGTATATTTATATGGTATAACAGGTGCCTTTACAGGTGCATTAAAGTCATACCAATATTCTTCATGATGCTTATTATGTCCTTTGTGATGTAGCCAAGCTGCAGAATACTCTCTTTTTTCTCTTGCTACTTGTATTGGACTTTTATACCCTACATAATATTTTGCACTTTCCCAAAATTCTGTTGGTCCATATTTCGATAAATCATGTACAAGTCCTCTCCATGGAAGCCCAACCTTTGTACATAATTTAAACACTATCCATCTATGTTTTGTTATTAATTTAAAATGTAGCCATATTTTTTTAAGCAAATTTTTCCTCCTTTTTTATGTATGTGGGAATTTAGAAGTGGAAGGTGTGATTCTCAGGGTTAAGGCTTCGTAGGTCATTCTCTCTTCTTCGCCCTTCCCACCTCACACCTTACACCTCACTCTTTGTGTCAAATTTCATTTTTTTACCAAATTACTGAAATTATGCAATAGATAAGAACTCTAGCAAATGCTGTTGTTAATAAATTATCTATTACAAATGGAATTCCTACTTTATTTATTTTTTTATATTCTTTTAATAATTCTTTTTGTTCTTTTTCACTACATAGCTTTTTCTTTTCCATATATTCTTTTGCTAAGAATCTTGCTCTTGTCATTGCATCTATTTCTAAAAAGCTTCTTACGCTAAATTGAATAATCATAACAAGCATTAGTATTGCAACTTGTAACATTTGATTATTTATCACTTTTAATATAGTAAGTATACTTACTATTAAAAAGTATAATATGCTGATATTTGAAAAAATAAAGTTAAACAAAAGTAATGTTCTATCTTGGCAAGAATGTACGCATTCATGCGCAATTGTTTGAAGTCTTGCATAATTATTTTTCATATCTGCAATAGATATTTTGTTTGTAATAGCAATATACAAACTAGTATTAGTGTCCTTTGCTTCTTCAATTTTTACGTTTTTATTGTCTAGCATTTCTAACATTTCTTTTGCTACTTCTACATTTTCTGGAAACTTATCTGTAATTTTTTCTAATTCTTTATTTTCGTTTAACTCTTTTGCTTTTTTTAAGTTTATCTTAAAAATAATTTTAAATAAAACTATTGCTATACTTAGCAAAATAATATAAATAATATTTTCCATATAATACCTCTTTTGTTTTTTACCATTAATTCTTATGTAATTTTATTTTCCGTTAAAAGTATAGCATATTTCTTTGTTTTTGTATACTTAAATTTATTTATTAATCATATTTTTAAGTTTTGACTTTTATGGATTATTCGTTGGATTTCAACATTTTGATTACTTACCGAATAAAAAATTAAATAGTTTTTAAAAATTAAATATCTAAAATTTGAATTAAAAAGCTTCTTTCCCATATATGGAAAATATTTTAGATTAGAAATTGATTTTATAATATTGTTTTTAAACTTTTTTGCTGCAAGAGGATTTGCTAGATTAAAATAAATATAATTGTATAAATTTTGCAGTTCTACTTTTGCTCTTTTAGTATAAATGATTTTATGCATTTCTTGTTCTTTTCTTCTAGCTCATCTAATGCTTTTATCACTTCTTCTTGCGTATACCAAATATTTTCATCTCTTGCTTCTTGGCATTTTTCTATAACAAATTTTGCTGTTTCTTCATCAAATTCCCCATTAGGTCCAACTTCAATTTCTAAAATTTCATTTTTATAGTTTTCCATTTTTTACCTCCTTTATATTTTCGCATTTTACCAAAACATTGTTTGGTTGTCAATATGTTTTGTGTTTTTTATTTAATTGTAATTTGCACACAAATACAATTTTTTTGGCGGACACAGGGCCCGCCACTACAGTTTAATATTTATAATAATTCTTTTACAGATTCACTTATAATTTTGTTAACATCTGCAAGCATAATATTAAATCTTACTTCTATATCGAAGTATTCTTTTATTTTTGCTTCTTTATTAAGAATGTCATACATTTCTTGTAATTTTTTCATTTTTTCACTATCTTCTTTTTGTCCTTGAAATGACATAACTTGAACTTCATATCTAATTTTTTCAAAATCTTCTATTTTAGATTTCAATTCAGGTATTTTTGCTATTTCTTCTTTCACTTGCTTATATTCTTTGTATTCTTTACTCTCTTGTATTGCTTTTGCTAAATTGTTAGCTTCATCATAAACGTACATTTTCTTCCTCCTTGCTTTTTATTTAAATTCTGTTATTAAATAATCATATATTAATTAAGACAAATCAAAAACAAGTAGTACTAGGAAAACGAATAAAAATTTTTGAAATTGTACTGTTGTACATTGAAAAAATTTTTATGAAGTTTGACAACGTAATACGAAGTTTTTCATTTGTCTATTACTTTATGCGTATGCTTGACGCTTCTTGTTAAACGAAATTAAATTTGTAATTTCTGTTTCTACTGATTTTATTTTTTTCTCTTTCTTTGCCTTTTCTTGTGCTATTTGGTGTGCTTGGCGTTCTGCCATTGTCTGGCAAATAGCTTTTTGATATATAAAATGAGTATCTTGTGCTATTTTTGTCCAGCTATATTCATTTTTTACTTTTGCTTTTGCTTTTTTAGAAATATTATCACATAGTTGATGGTCAAATAATAATGCAAGTATTGAATCTGCAAGTGAATTTGGATTACCTGCATAAGATTTCATTCCATCCACTCCATGCTCCACTATTTCGTTAAGTCCTCCAACATCTGATACAACTGTAGGCACTCCTGCAAGCATTGCTTCTAACGCTACTATTCCAAATGGTTCATATGTGCTTGGGAACACTGATATATCAGCGCACTTATACATTTTTGAAACTTGTTTTGCATTTAAATAACCTGTAAAATATACTTTTTGTCCTAGTCCCATTGCTTCAACTTGTGCCTTTAATTCATCTAACATTCCACCTTTTCCTGCTATTACAAGTTTAGCATCATGGTAATTTGCTAGTATTTTTGGCATTGCAGATATTAAATGTTGTACTCCTTTTTCATAAACTAGTCTACCCATAAATAAAATTATTTTTTCATTGTCTGCTGCATATTGTCTTCTAAAATCGTAGTCTTTTTCTACTCCACTATATGCTGTACTATTTATTCCATTTGCAACTACATTTATTTTTTCATATGGAAGTCCAAATAATCTTTGCAATTCATTTTTCATATATTTACTATTTACAATAACTTCTGAAGATTCGTAGGTAAGCATCCATTCTGTATCGTTTATATATCTTTGTACTTCATCATGAATTCCTCCATTACGTCCACTTTCAGTTGCATGTATTGTACTAACTAATGGCAAATCGTAAGAATTTTTTAATGTTTTTGCTGCATATGCTACTAGCCAGTCATGTGCATGAATTACATCAAATTTTTCTCCCTTTGCTATTAATTCATTTACTTTTGCTATCATATTAAAGTTAAGTTGCATTATCCAATCTATAAAATTATTAGGATTTATCATATAGTTATCTACTCTATATACATTAACTCCTTTGTCATTCTCATAGTATGGGGCATTTCCTTCTTTATATGTAACAACATAAACTTCATGTCCATCTTTTATTAATCTTTTTGATAGATCATTTACCACTCTAGCAATTCCTCCAACAATTCTTGGTGGATATTCCCAGGTAAGCATAAGTATTTTCATGAGCCTTCCGCTCCTTTCAATTTTTTTCATTTGTTTAAATTCAATATACAAGTATATTGTATAAGAATTTTTGATAAAAGTAAACAGATATTTACAATATTTGCAAAAAAATTTCATTTTATTTTTTTTAGTATTGAATTTATATATTTTTTGATATATTATATATAATAATATTTTATTTTACTAAGGAGGAATTTTAATGCCAAAGGCTACAAAAGAAGCTTCTAAAAAAAGCAGTAAAGATTTAGTTTCTAAAGAAACTTCTAAAATTCAAAAAAAATCTAATTCAAAATCAGTAGCTAAAGAAAAAACTACAGCAAAAACCGTTTCTAAAAAATCAGTAAAGTCTACTAATGCTACTGTTTCAAAAACTTCCAAAAAAGCTCCTAGTAAAAAAACATCTACTAAAGCACAATCTAAAAAAACATCATCTAAAAAGAATACAAAAAAATCACCAGCTTCTAAAGTTAATTTATTAGAATATTATGATCTACCTTATAGATACAATCAAACAATTGTAAAGGTTTTAGCTCAAACTCCAAAGACACTTTTTGTGTATTGGGATATTTCAGATGAAGACAGAAAAAACTATATTAAACAATACGGCGAGGACTTTTTTAACACGACTAAACCTGTTCTAATAATACATAATGTTACAATGAATTATACTTTTGAGATTGAGATAAATGATTTTGCAAACTGTTGGTATTTTAATATTAACGATGAAAAATGTGAGTATGTTGTTGAGCTTGGAAGAAGATCAAAAGGAAATAATGTATATATTCCAAATGATTATTTATATGTAACTTCTTCAAACAAAATTGAATCTCCTAATGGTCACGTGCTTTTTGAAAAAGCTCAAAAAACTCTTTATTATAGAGATGTAAAAACAAATAAAACATATTCAAAAGATGTTGCTAATTTAGAATTTATTAAATATTTTGGAAGAATATATAATTTAACATCTTTATACAAAGAAATATATAAAGATGAAAACATATTTGATATTAATAATCCTACATCTAGTTTTATGTAAGAACAAAGGAGAAAATAATGAAAACTGAAAAAGGATATGTAAGCTTCATATTACATGCTCATCTACCTTTTGTACATCATCCAGAAAGTGAAGATTATTTAGAGGAAGAATGGCTTTTTGAAGCTATCTCAGAAACATATATTCCACTATTATTAAACTTTAAAAAATTAGAGGAAGAGAAAGTTGATTTTAGAATAACAATGTCACTTACCCCTCCTCTTCTTTCTATGTTTGATAGTAAATTATTGCAAAATAGATATATAAAATATCTAAAAAAACATATTGAACTTTGTAAAAAAGAAATTGTAAGAACTGCTTATGATAAAAGATTAAATGAATTATCTCATTATTATTTAGATAGATATTCAAATGATTTGCATGTTTTTAAAGATGTTTATAAATGTAACTTAATAGAAGCTTTTAAGCATTTTCAAGATATAGGTGTTTTAGAAATAATTACTTGTGGAGCTACTCATGGATATTTTCCAATTCTATATGTTAATGAAAAAACAGTTAAGGCACAAATTGCTGTTGGTGTTCAAACATATGAAAAATACTTTGGTAAAAAACCTAGAGGAATTTGGCTTCCAGAATGTGGTTATGTTCCAGAAGCAGACAAATATTTAAAAGAGTTTGGTATTGAATATATTATTACTGAATCTCATGGTATCTTATTTGCAGACCCTACTCCTATATATGGCACTTTTACTCCAATTGTGTCTCCTGAAGGTATAGTTGCATTTGGTCGTGATATAGAAAGTTCTAAACAAGTGTGGAGCTCTATTTGTGGCTATCCTGGTGATTTTAATTATAGAGAATTTTATAGAGATATTGGTTACGACGCAGATTATGATTATATTAAACCATATATCGCAAAAAATGGCGTTCGTGTAAACACTGGTATTAAGTATCATAGAATTACTGGCAAAACGGAATTTAAGGATTACTATAATGTACAATGGGCAAAAGATTCAGCAGAAAAGCAAGCGGGTCATTTTTTAGACTCTAGAGTAAACCAAATTAATGACTTAACAAAGTTTATGGATGTTCCCCCTATTGTTGTGTGTCCTTATGATGCAGAACTTTATGGACATTGGTGGTATGAAGGTCCTTATTGGTTATATGTTTTGTTTAAAAAAATTTATTATGATGATTGTAATTTTAAATTAATTACTCCTGGTGAATATATAGATAAATATCCAAAAATGCAGATTGCTTCTCCTTGCAGGTCAAGTTGGGGTGCAAATGGATATAGTGAAGTTTGGCTTAATCCTACAAATGATTATGTTCATAAACATTTACATGTTGCAGGTGACAGAATGTGTGAATTGGCTAGGCTTTACCCTAACGCAAAAGGTTTAAAGAAAAAAGCCCTTAATCAATGTGCACGTGAATTGCTTTTAGCTCAAAGTAGCGATTGGTTATTTATTATCACAAATGGAACAATGGTTGATTATGCAAAAAAAAGAATAAAAGATCATATTGGAAGATTTACAAAACTATATGAGCAACTACTTTCTAATAATATAGATGAAATATTCTTAAAAGAAATTGAAAAACAAGACAAAATCTTTCCTGATATAGATTATATGATTTATTATTAATAATGATTATAAACTTTTATATAAACAAGTTTCATAAATTCTCCTCTCAGAATATTATATGTATATCTAGTTAATTTTTAGTAGATAATAACATATATTGAGAGGAGAATTTTTGTGTTAAAATCTTTTTGTATTAAAACAAACAATAATAAAATTGTTAATTATCTACTAACGGAATTTCAAAATGCTAAAATTGATAATATGTACATTTCTAACTTAAAATTCAAATTCTATAATAATGTTATTGTTCATTATAAAGGAAAAGATTTAAATTGCTTTTATAATGTTTTTTCTAATGTTTTATCTTCTGCTGTTTTGAATTTTTATGAAGAAAATCTTATAAAACATTTAATGAATAATAATTACTTTTATTTTACTGAAATAGAACAAGAAAAAATAATTTCTATAATAAATGAATATTTATCAGATAATGATTTTTCAGAAGTAGCAATAAGAAAAAGTTCTATAGAAGTTTCATGCATAGAATATTTTTCAAATAACAAATCTGCTATTTTAGATGGTTTTGTTAATTTTAGGTTAAATGAATATATTAAAATTCTAGATTATATCGTAGACTTGGGTGTAAACAAATTCATTATAGACAGAGAATATTCTGAATTTATAGATTTATTAAAATGTTATATAAACTCTAAAGAATGTAATTCTCCTTTAGTACATTTAATATATAAATCACAAGAGTCCACTCTCCTGGATGAGTTTAAAAATATAATTACTGTAGATGAAAGTATTTTTAACAGTAAGTATTTATCTGACATTTCTTTTTCTTCAAACGATTATACTTTAAATACTCTTCTTACACTATTACCAAAGAAAATTTATATTCATTTAGTGGATAATATTGAAGATGAATTTATAAATACTTTAAAATTAATTTTTGACAATAGAATTTATATTTGTAATGATTGTAGTTTATGCAAAATTTACAGATTAGAAAAAATGCATAATTAGATAAATTGGAATTTGTTTAAATTTATTAGTCTATGTTAAATGGATTATAAACTTAAACTGTCTCGTTCCTTATCGGATTAATGAAAATTTATTTTTCATTAATTTGTTCAAAGATAACACTATTAATTTTTACAAACAATGCGTCGACAGCCCTTTGAGG
>CAKOVK010000025.1 GCA_934121925.1 uncultured Clostridia bacterium | reverse complement strand
TTCTACCTCAAGCTCAATCCATTCGCAACGTTTTTTCCATTTTTAATATTTTAATTTTTCAGAAAACAATTTACTCACACAAATTACAATTTTTAGTTCTAAATTTTTTTAAACAGCATATATATATTTAAGGACAAGTATTATATAAGGAGTATATATGCTAAATTCTAATATAATTAAATATTTTCCAGATGAAATTTCCCAAATTATAAATGAATATTTTACGCAAGATGAAGAAGAAAAAAATAAAGCAATAGAAGAAATAAGGTTAAGAGTGGACAGGCCCATACAATTAAAATTTAATAAGTTTGAAAAAATTTTACAAAAAAATGTATCTCAGGAATCCATTTTAAGAACAATTCAATATGTATGCGATAATTCTATTTATTCTTATCAAAATCAAATATGTGAAGGTTTTATAACTGTAAGAGGGGGACATAGAATAGGAATAACAGGAAATTGTGTAATTGAAAATAATAAAGTCTCAAATATAAATTACATATCTAGTTTAAATTTTAGAGTTGCGAAAGAAATAAAAGGAGCTAGCAACAAATTATTAAAATATGTTTTGGATTTAGAAAAAAATAATATATATACAACGCTAATTGTTTCACCACCTGGAGTACGGAAAGACCACAATTCTTAGAGATTTAATTAGAAAGATAAGTACAGGCATAGAAAAGTTAGAATTTAAAGGAATAAATGTTGGACTAGTTGATGAAAGAGGAGAAATTGCAGCAATGTATAAGGGGATTCCTCAAAATGACGTAGGAATAAGGACAGATGTACTTGATAATATACCTAAAGCAATAGGAATGAGAATGCTTATAAGGTCTATGTCTCCTAAGGTAATATCTGCAGATGAAATAGGAAATGAAAATGAAATAGAGTCAATAAATTATGCTATTTGTTCTGGAGTAAAGGGAATATTTACAGCACATGGAGGAAGCTTAGAAGAAATATCTATAAATCCAACCTTAAAAGCACTATTGAAATTGCACGCCTTTGAAAGAATAATATTTTTATCTGATAAACAAAAAAAGGCTGAAATAGAGAAGGTATATGCACTGAACAGAAAAACGACAGAATATATTGTTATGGAGTGAAGCTTATGTTAGAAATTAAGATTGTTATTTATACATTTATTTTTTTATCATGTTCTTTGATTGGCATTTTAATATCAAAGAAATATGCAAACAGAGTAAATGAACTTAAAGAATTCAAAAATGCATTAAACATTTTTAAGACAAAAATACGTTATACATACGAACCAATACCAGATATCTTTATGCAAATATCTGAAAATGTAAATTCCAATATAGGAAATGTTTTTAGCCAGGCTGCAAATAAAATGAATGTTTTAGCTGCGGGAGAGGCGTGGAATATAGCTTTAAAAATGGAAGAACTAAGTATTAACCAAGAAGACAGAAATGTTTTAGAAAACTTAAGTAAATTATTAGGAAAAACAGACTTACAAGGACAGCTTAATCAAATTGAAATGACAGAAGATTTTTTAAATGAGCAAATTAGAAAAGCTGAGCAAGAAAAAAATAAGAATGAAAAAATGTATAGAACTCTAGGCGCAATAATAGGAATGGTAATAGTTATAATAGTAATGTAAAGGAGAAGTTTAAGAATATGAATATTGATTTGTTGTTTAAAATAGCTGCAATAGGAATACTAGTTGCTGTGCTACATCAAGTTCTAGTAAGAGCAGGAAGAGAAGATCAAGCAATGATGACAACTTTAGCAGGTTTAGTAATTGTTCTTACGATGGTTATTAAAGAAATAAGTACATTGTTTAATACTGTTAGGACAATGTTTGGATTATAAAATGAAGGGACAAGGTAATATTGGATATTGTAAAAATAATAGGAGTGGGATTATTAGCTCTAATAATTATTATTATTTTAAAACAGTATAAGCCAGAATTTACGGTTTATGTCTCGATAATTGCTGGTGCAATCATCTTATTTATGGTGATAGGAAAAATACAAGCAATAATAAACTTGCTTTCTAATTTGACTAGCAAAATTGGGACAGGTAGTCAATTCTTAAAAATTCTTTTAAAAATAACAGGAATAGCCATACTTACAGAATTTGCAGTAAGTATATGCAAAGATTCAGGAGAAACAGCTATTGCAAGTAAAATAGATTTAGGTGGCAAAATTATAATAATTAGTATTTCAATACCAATAATAACAGCACTTCTGGAGTTAGTGATAAATATATTGCCGTAAATCTGTCTAATTGATGTGAGAAGTGTGATGTGGGAGGTGTGATTGACATACTCAAAGAGGAGAACAAATGATTAAAAAAATATTAGTAATTTTTTTTATTTTAATATTTTCTTTTATCAACTATATAACTTATGCAACAGATGAAATTATAACTTCACAAATGGAAGCATTAAACATATCTTCCTTTGTAAAAGAAGGAGAAAAATATACAAAAGAAGTTTTCCCAGACATGAACTTGAATGATTTTTTATCATCTGCAATAAAAGGACAAGTTGATAACAAAGGAATTTTAAATACAATTTTTTCACTATTCGGAAAAGAACTAAAAAATGTAATTTCACTATTGGGCAGTATTTTACTTGTAGTAGTAGTACATAGTATATTAAAAAGTTTTAGTGACAATTTGGAAAATAAAGGAATTGGACAAATTGCCTATTATATTGAATATATACTTATAGTTACAATTATAATGGTTAATTTTTCTGAAATAGTAAATATTATAAAAAATACAATCTCTAATTTGGTTGGATTTATAAATTGCTTAGTTCCAATATTACTTGCTTTAATGTCCGCTTCTCGGAAATGTTGCTTCAGTAACTTTGATTCAACCATTGATAATTTTTTCAGTTGTATTTATAGCAAACACAATAACATTATTTATATTGCCAATTGTCTTTATTGCAACAGCTTTAGGAATAATAGCCAATTTATCAGATAAAATACAAATAGGAAAATTATCTAATTTTTTTAAGTCTGGAATCACATGGATTTTAGGCTTGGTAATAACAATTTTTGTTAGCATTTTATCTTTAGAAGGAAGCCTTACAAGCAATGTTGATGGACTTACTGCTAAAGGGATAAAAACAGCAACTTCCACATTTGTGCCAGTAGTTGGAAAAGCATTAGGCGATTCTGTAGATACAGTTCTTGGAGCAACTTCACTTTTAAAAAATTCTATAGGTATTGTTGGAATGTTTGTAATAATTGGAATATGTGCTGTGCCAATAATAAAGTTATCTCTATTTACAATTACATATTATTTCACTTCTGCAATATGCGAACCACTTGCAGATAAAAAAGTTGTTTCTTTGTTAGAACAAATGGGAAGTACATTTAAAGTTCTTTTAGGAGTAATGTTTTTTGTAGCAGTTTTATTAATTATAGGACTAGCAATGTGTATTAAAATAACTAATAATGGAATGATGTATAGGTAGGTGAAGTTCTTGATAAAATTTATAAATTCATGGGCACAGGGAATAATATTAGCTGTAATTATTGCAACAATAATTGAAATAATAATACCAGAAGGAAATAATAAAAAATATGTCAAAACCGTTATAGGACTCTACATATTATTTATAATAATTTACCCACTAATAACAAAAATTTCAAACAATAAATTTAATTTTGATTCTATAATTGCTAAGACTAGCAAAGAGGTTTCTATGTACGATAGTAAAGTAGCAAATTCTATAGAGACTAATACTTATATAGAAAATACATATAAAAATAATTTAAAAGAAAAGATAAAAGAGAAAATAGAAGAAAAAGGATACACTGTATTAGATTTCAATATATATATAGAAACACAAAATGAAGAGACTTATGGACAAATAAATTCTATAGTTTTAAAACTGCAAAAAGCTAATAAAGAACAAAATACTATAAAAGGAGTAAATAAAATAGAAGAAATAAATGTTAATATAAAAAACAACAAAACAGAAGACTTAAAAACAGAAAAAGAGTTAACAGATAGTGAAATTAAATCAATAAAAGAATATTTAAATAATATGTACTCAATAGAAGAAGAAAGAATACATATAAATGAGTAATTTGGAGGTTGCTTATGTTTAAAGATAAAATTGAGAGTTTTAAAAGTATGATGTTAAAAAAGACAGAAGGAAACAATAAAAGAAATATAGAAAATTTAGTAGTATTTTTAATTCTATTAATTATAACTATTATTGCAATAAACACTATTTGGGGAGATAAAAAAGAAGAGACGAAGAGCCAAGAAAGCAACGAAACTTCGTATAAGCAATTAGCTGAAAATTTAGATAGTAAAATTAATAGTAATAATAAAGAATTTAATGAATATAATTTAGAGCAAAGCTTAGAGGACATACTATCTAAAATGGCAGGTGTTGGAAAAGTACAAGTATTAGTTACATATTCAGAAACTAGCGAAGTAGTTGCTATGTATAACGAAAAAAATACATCTAATAATACAGAGGAAACTGACACAAATGGAGGAACTAGAAAAATATCACAAACAGATACAGATAAAGAAATTATATATGAAGAAAAAAATGGAGAAAAAGTTCCAATAACACAAAAGGTTATTATGCCAAAAATAGAAGGAGCAGTAATTACTGCTGAAGGAGCTGGTAACATTAATGTAAAAACAAACATAATCCAAGCAGTATCAGCTGCTACAGGTTTATCTACATATAGAATACAGGTTTTTGAAATGTCAGTTTAAAAAAATATGGGTGAATCATTGAACCCCAACATAAGGAGAAGATTTATGAAAGTTTTAAAAAGAAATCAATTAATAATATTAGTAGTTTCACTAATGCTAATAACAGCAGGATATTTAAACTTTACTGCTAATCAAGAAAATGTTGCTACAAGCACAATAGCAGATAGGAGCGATGCTGCAATAGGAGACGCAGAATTTGTAAGTACAATCCCTCATGAAGAGAATGTACAAGAAGAAAATACACTAGTAGAAAATAATAATGTAACTGAAGAAAGCTGTGATAAGCAAGACAATAACGTTGTAGAAACAAACACTGCAGAAGTGGAGACAAAAGCAACTCCTCAAGAAAATTCAGAGGATTATTATTTTACCACTTCTAAACTAGAAAGGAATAATATGTATTCTGAACTTTTGGAAACATATCAAGAAATATATAACAACGCAAATGCAACTGCTGAAGCCAAAACAGATGCTATTACAAAAATTAATAGTATAAATAATACTAAAAATGCAATAATGATAGCAGAAAATTTAATACTTGCAAAAGGATTTAAAGATGCTGTTATATTTGTAAACGAAGGAAGCGTTAGTGTCGTAGTAAAAGCAGATGAACTAAAGCAAGAAGAAGTAGCACAAATACAGAATATAGTTGCAAGAGAATTAAATGTAGGTGCAGAGATAATACATATTAGCAATAAATAAAATTAACGCATATAATATACAAATTAAAATTTGTATATTATATGTTAGGTGATTTTATATGAAACAGTTGTATTTAGATGCAAAAAATATAATGCAAAAGGATCCGGCAGCGAGAAATATATTTGAAGTTATGCTATTATATCCAGGTTTTCATATAGGTAATAAAAAAGCATAGAAAATATTTACAAATAACTTGTAAATATTTTTTTTATTGATATAATATACAGAGAAAATTTAGGAAGTTTTTTGAGGTGAATTTTAAATGGTTAAAAAAGTAGCAATAATAACAAACGGTGGAGATTGTCCAGGATTAAATGCGGTAATACGTGCAATAGTAAAAACAGCAGAAACTCATGGAGTAGAATGCTATGGATATATAGAAGGCTATAAAGGAATGCTAGAAAATAATTATATTAAACTAGAATCAAACGGAAGTGCATCAGGTTTACTTCATAGAGGAGGAACAATTATAGGGGCATCAAATAGCACAAACTTATTTAATTACCCAGTGGAAGAAAATGGACAAAAAGTGTATAAAGATATGTCATATAAAGCAGTAGAAAATGTTAAAGAAGCGGGATTTGATTGTATATTTACACTAGGAGGAGATGGAACACAAAAATCTGCAAGAGATTTTTCTTTAAGAGGATTAAATGTAATAGGAGTTCCAAAAACAATAGACAATGATGTAGCACATTCAGAAATAACATTCGGATACAATACAGCTGTATCTGTTGCAACAGAAGCACTAGATAGATTACACTCAACAGCAGAATCTCATCACAGAATAATGACATTAGAAGTAATGGGAAGATATGCAGGCTGGATAGCATTAGAATCAGCAATAGCAGGAGGAGCAGATGCTGCAATAATACCAGAAATACCATATGATATAGAAAAAATTGTAGAAAAAATAAATAGAAGAAAAGAAGAAGGAAAAAAATTCAGTATAATAGTAGTATCAGAAGGAGCAAGACCAAAAGATGGAGAAATGACAATAAAGCAAACTTTGCATGATGGAGCTGGATTGGACAACATAAGACTTGGAGGAATAGGAGAAAAACTTGCAAGAGACTTAGAACAATTAACAGGAATGGTATCTAGAAATACAGTACTGGGATATGTGCAAAGAGGAGGAACCCCAACAGCATTTGATAGAGTATTATCTACAAAATATGGAAGCAAAGCAATGGAACTTGCGTTAGCTGGTAAATTTAATGTATTAGTAACATTGCAAAATGGAAAATTAGGATATGTAACACTAGAAGAAGTCGTAGGAAACAATAAAGAAATAGGCGCACGCTCAGGAGGAACAGAAAGTACAAATATAAAAAGAGTAACAATGGATGACGACTTGGTAAGAGTAGCAAGAGATCTAGATATTTGTTTAGGAGACTAAAATTATATATTGCCAACACTGTAGAGTCGTATTGCATACGCCAAAAAATGGATTTATTGCAAACGATGTAGGAGTCACCGCCCCTTGGCGACCCGCAAACATAAAAAACCAATTATAAGAATAAGAAATGTAGGAGGCGGGCCCTGTGTCCGCCCAAAAGGAGAAAATATGGAAGAAGAAAATAATAAAAATGAAACAAAAAAAGAAATAAGCAATAAAAAAGCAATAACAGCAATAATTTCAATTGTAATTCTACTAGAAATTTGCGTATTTGTATATGCAAATATAGTAAAAAAAGAAGATGAATGTCAAAATAACTATCAGCAAAGAAATCATCAGCAAAGAAATTATCATCAACAAGGCAACTCACCTATAAGTGTTGAGCCTGTACTAAGTGGCGGTGCAGTTAAGGATAAACCCATAATCTACCTATACCCAGAAGACAAAACAGAAGTAACAGTAAAAGTAGGAAATCCACAAAACCTAACACACACATATCCAAAATATGAAAACGAATGGAAAGTATTGGCAAAGCCAAATGGAGATTTGAAAGATCTAAAAACAGGAAGAAACCTATATGCATTATATTGGGAAGGAATAAACACAGTAGAACCAAATATGAATGAAGGGTTTATTGTAAAGGGAGAAGACACAATAAAATTCCTAGAAGAAAAATTAGAAATATTAGGATTAAACGAAAGAGAAGCAGAAGAATTTATAGTATATTGGTTACCAAAATTAGAAAGCAATAAATACAATTTTATAAGATTTCAAACAGAAGAAGAAATAAATAACAACATGCCATTAGAAATAACACCAAAGCCAGACACAGTAATAAGAATAGTAATGGAATTTAAAGGAATAGAAAAACCAATACAAATACAAGAACAAAAATTAAGTACACCACAAAGAACAGGTTTCACAGTAGTAGAATGGGGCGGAACAGAAATAAAATAGAACAAAATATGGGGGATTTGTAGGGGGCGTATTGCATACGCCCCATGAGAGGAAGATAAATTAATGCAATATAATTCAGAAGTCCACCATAGAAAAAGCATAAGATTAAAATATTATAATTATTCAAGTGAAGGAGCATATTTTATAACAATATGCACACAAAATAGAAAAGAAATATTATCAAAAATAATTAATTCAAACAAAGAAAATGTAGGGGCGGGCCCTGTGTCCGCCCGGAAATGTAAAATTAACATACATAGGAAAAATAATAGAAAAAACGTATTTGAATTTAGAAAAAAGAATTTTCAAATATAAAATTACATGAATACATAATAATGCCAAATCACATACATTTTATAATAGAATTAACAGAAGGGGCAGACACAGGGCCTGCCCCTACAATTGGAGAAATTGTTTGTTCGTTCAAAACAAGAACAACGGGGCATGCGATAAAAGAAATAAAAAAAGGAAATCTTTTGCCATTTGATAAAAGATTTTGGCAACGAAATTATTATGAACATATTATTAGAAATGAAAAAGAATATTACAAAATTGTTGAATATATACAAAATAATCCGTTAAAATGGGAAGAGGATGAATATTTTGAGAAAGAGAGGAAATGGAATGGTAAATTTTAAAAAAGAAATTGCAGAAGAAATTGCAGAAGTAACAAATTTGGACAGCAAGGAATTAGAAAATTACATAGAAATTCCACCAAATTCGGATTTGGGAGATTATGCTTTTCCATGTTTTAAACTTGCTAAAGAATTAAGAAAAGCACCGCCAATTATTGCAAACGAAATAAAAGATAATATAAAAATAGATGAAAATATAATAGAAAAAATTGAAGTTGTGGGTGGATATTTAAATATATATATAAATAAACAAACATTAGTAAAGGAAGTGCTAGAAGCTATTGCAAGGGATAAAGAAAAATATGGCTCATCAACATTAGGAGAAGGAAAAAATGTTGTAATAGATTATTCTGCACCAAATATTGCAAAACCATTCCATATTGGACATTTGCGTTCAACTGTAATAGGAGGAGCGCTATATAAAATATACAATTTCTTAGGGTATAATAGTGTAGGAATTAATTTCTTGGGAGATTGGGGCCTTCAATTCGGAAAAGTTATGGCAGGAATTAAACTTTGGAAAGATGAATATGACTTTGAAAATGATGAAATGTCAAGTATATTAAAAACATATATACGTTTTAACAAAGAAGAAAAAGAAAAACCAGAGCTTACAGACTTAGCTAGAGCTGAATTTAAAAAGCTAGAAGATGGAGACCAAGAAACATATAAGCTATGGGAACATATTAGAAAAATAAGTCTAGAGAATTACGAAAAAACATATAAATTACTAAACTCAAAATTTGATTCATACAATGGAGAAGCATATTATAACGATAAAATGGAACCTGTTGTGGAAGAATTAAAAGAAAAAGGGTTATTAAAAGAATCTCAAGGAGCACAAGTTGTAGATTTAGAAAAATACGATATGCCTCCATGCATAATAATTACATCTGCTGGAACTACAATATATGCAACAAGAGATTTAGCATCTCTAAAAGATAGAATGAATACATATAATTTTGATAAAGCAATTTATGTTGTAGGAAATGAACAATCATTACATTTTAAACAAGTATTTAAAGTATTTGAATTAATGGGATATGAGAATTATGCTAAAAACTGTGTACACGTTCCTTTCGGACTTGTAGTAGATAAAGATGGAGAAAAAATAGGATCAAGAAAAGGGAACTCAGTATTCCTAGAGGATATTTTAAATGAAGCAATAGATAAAGTAAAAGATATAATAAATGAAAAAAATCCAGAATTAGAGAATAAAGAAGAAGTAGCAAAAAAAGTCGGAGTAGGAGCAATTATATTTAATGATTTATCAAACAGTAGAATTAAAGATGAAATATTTGATTGGGATATGCTTCTCAACTTCCAAGGAGAAACAGGACCATATATTCAATATATTTATGTAAGAACAAGAAGCTTACTAAACAAAGCAGGATATATGCCAAAAATAGAAGAAATAGAGTCTTCAAAAATAACTGAAAAAGAAGCATTAGACACATTAAAACTTATATATCAATTTAATGATGTTGTAAAAAATGCTGCAGAAAAAAATGAGCCATCAATTTTAGCTAGATACTTAATTGATTTAAGTCAAAGCTTTAGCACATATTACAATGAACATAGAATAATTACAGAAGACAAAAATGTTCAAGATGCTAGATTATTCTTAACATATGCTGTTGGAACAGTGTTAAAAACAGGAGCAGAATTGTTAGGAATGGAAATGCCAGAACGTATGTAATCGAAAATAAAATATTTTAAGGAGGAATTGATTATGGATGTAATCGAATTAAAACACCCACTAGTAGAACACAAATTAGCAATTTTAAGGGACAAAAAAACAGGAACAAAGGAATTTAGAGAAATAGTATCAGAACTTGCTACAATGCTTTGCTACGAAGCAATGAAAGATGCGAAAATGGAAGAAGTGGAAATAGAAACTCCAATTCAAAAAATGAAAACAAGAAAAATTAATGAAGATAATTATGCATTTGTTCCAATCCTAAGAGCAGGAACAGGTATGCTAGATGGAATAATACAAGTAGTACCAAATGCTAAAATAGGACATATTGGTATGTATAGAGATGAAGAAACATTTAAACCAAATGTATACTTCTTTAAAGTACCAAAAGACATAGCTCAAAGAGAAGTTTTAATATTAGACCCAATGCTTGCAACAGGTGGTTCAGGAATAGATGCAATAGAATTATTAAAAGAGAAAGGTGTTAAGAATATAAAATTTTTATGCATAATAGCTGCTCCAGAAGGAATAAAGGCAATGCAAGAAAAACATCCAGATGTACAAATTTATTGCACAGCAATAGATGAAAAATTAAATGAACATGCCTACATAATACCAGGGCTTGGAGATGCAGGAGACAGAATATTTGGAACTAAATAAAATAATAAATAATTATAAAAATGTATTTACTTTTGTTCTCTAATTTGATATAAATATATACATAATATATAATCATAAAATTTAATAACAAAGGAGCTATTATAATGGACAAACAAATTGCTGATTTTTTAGAATTTATTGAAAATGATAAGAAATTATCAGACAATACATTACAATCATATAGAAGAGATATTTTTCAATACAAAAAATATGTTGAATCAAATGATATAAATTATTCTAAGGTTAAAGGAGAAGATATAAAAACTTACTTGCAATATTTACATGATATGAACAAAAAAGCTTCTACAATTTCTAGAAATTTAGCTTCTATTAGACTATTCTATCAATATGAATTAAGAAATAATAAAATAAAAGCTGATCCTACAGAAGGAATACAATCACCAAAAGTAGAAAAAAGAGTTCCAAGTATTTTAACATCTCAAGAAGTTTCTTTATTACTAGACCAACCAAAAGATGTTGATTTAAAAGGAACTAGAGATAAAGCTATGTTGGAATTCGCATATGCTACAGGAATGAGAGTTACTGAAATAATATCTCTTGATGTTGAAGATGTTAATTTAGAAACAGGAACAGTAACATGTAAAAATGGAAATAAGCAAAGAAATATTCCTTTAGGAAATATGTCTTTAAAGGCTCTTAAGGAATATATTCAAAAAGCAAGACCTGTAATGATAAAGTCTGAAAAAGAAAAAGCTTTATTTGTAAATATAAATGGAAAAAGATTAACAAGACAAGGATTTTGGAAAATTATAAAATATTATAAAGAGCAAGCACACATAACAAAAGATATTACACCACACGTATTAAGGCATTCTTTTGCAACACATTTATTGCAAAATGGCGCAGATTTAAAAGCTATTCAAACAATGCTTGGACATTCAGATATATCTTCTACTCAAGTGTATATGCAGTTCCAAGATGAAAGTATAAAGAATATTTATAAAAAAGCTCATCCAAGAGCATAAAAAAGCACTTTGTGCTTTTTTTATATAATAGGAAAGTATACTTTTTCTATTATATAAAAAGTTACAATCGCTAGCCCTTTGAGATTTTCTTATTTTAGTTGAAAGCTTAAATTGGGTGAGAACAAACAAAGGACGACTAAGGTCTTAAATATTGCAAATGCTAAGTCTACACAGTCGTTCTTATAATGAATTCCATAGATAAAGAGGCGTTAAAATTGAAAAATAATTATATGGGACAATTATATTTTACTTCTATAACAATAGATTTAGGAGAAATTAGGAAAAATGCTCAAAAAGAAGCTATGAAACTTCATCCAGAATTAAAAGAAAAAGATAGAGCCTTAATAGATTCAATTGCGCTTAAAACTAAAAGAATGCTCAATCTAGTAATTCAAAATTATGTACAGAAAATTAAGAATAATCCTAGCCAGTATGGATTACCAGAGATAAAATTGAATTTTACTGAATATAGAATGACTAGTAAAGTAGTCCTTCCACTAAGTCAAGATGGTAAAGTAGAATACACATTATATTTCTATGAAGATAAAAGTAAAAAGACAGATAAAATTAATAGAGAAGAAAGATAAGGAGGATTTTAAATGTTAAAAATATTACCAGACATATCAAGAACTTTTAATGAATTTTTATTATTACCAAATTTAACAGATGAAAGATGTATTCCAGCAAATGTATCTTTGCGTACACCTTTAGTAAAGTTTAGAAAAGGTGAAGAAGCTAAATTTTATGCAAATGTACCTATGGTGTCTGCAATAATGCAATCTGTATCAGGAGAAAAAATGGGAATTGCATTAGCTCGTGAAGGTGGACTTGCTTTTATATATGGTTCTCAATCGATAGAATCACAAGCAGAAATGGTTTATCATGTAAAAAAACACAAAGCAGGTTTTGTAATTAGCGATTCAAACGTAAAATCAGGGACTACTTTGAAAGAAGTTCTAGAGTTAGTAGAAAGAACAGGACATTCAACTGTTATTATAACAGACGATGGAACAGCATCTGGAAAATTTTTAGGAATTGTAACAAACAAAGATTATAGACTATCAAGAGATAACCAAGATGAACCAATAGATAATTTTATGACAAAAAAAGATGATGTTATATGGGCAAAAAAAGGAATAACATTATCAGAAGCAAATGATATAATATGGGATAAAAAAATAAATTGTTTGCCAATACTAACAGAAGAAGGAAATTTAAAATATTTAGTATTTAGAAAAGATTATGAAGATAGAAAAAACAATCCAAATTCTTTACTAGATGAAAATAAAAGATATATTGTTGGAGCGGGTATAAATACTAGAGATTACGAAGAAAGGATTCCTGCATTAGTAGAAGCTGGTGTCGATATAATTTGTATGGATTCTTCTGATGGATATTCAGTATGGCAAAAAAATACAATAGATTTTGTAAGAGAAAAATATGGAGATGACCTAAAAATAGGTGCAGGAAATGTTGTAGATAGAGAAGGATTTAGATATTTAGCAGATGCTGGTGCTGACTTTATAAAAGTCGGAGTAGGCGGAGGATCAATTTGTATAACTCGTGAAACAAAAGGAATTGGTCGTGGACAAGCAAGTGCCTTAATGGAAGTTGTAGATGAAAGAAACAAATATTTTGAAGAAACAGGTATATATATTCCAGTATGTTCTGATGGTGGAATAGTATATGACCATCATATTACTCTTGCTTTAGCAATGGGGGCAGATTATGTAATGATGGGAAGATATTTTGCAAGATTTGATGAAAGTCCAACAAGAATTGTAAAATTAGGAAATAACTATGTAAAAGAATATTGGGGAGAAGGATCAAATAGAGCAAGGAATTGGCAAAGATATGATTTAGGAGGAGAAGCTAAAAATAAACTTGCTTTTGAAGAAGGTGTAGATTCATATATACCATATGCAGGTACTCTAAAAGATAATCTAGAAATAACAGTTGCAAAAATAAAATCAACAATGTGCAATTGTGGAGCAATAACAATTGCGGAACTACATGAAAAAGCAAGATTAACAATGGTTTCAGAAGTTAGTATTTCAGAAGGTGGAGCACATGATGTAACACTAAAAGAAATAGATCATTCTTATAAATCATAAAATATGGATAATAAGAAGTAGCTAGAAATAGCTACTTTCTTTTGTTTTGAAATTGTGCTATAATGTATAATGTAAACCCAGTTAGGAAAACTTATAAAGAAGGGAGGCATTGTAATGCCATTCGAGCTTAAGCTTATTTTGAGCTCTATTATATATGCCGCGTTATTCATCGGTTTGAGCTTTGCAATAATAAGCATATTTCGGCATCCGGAAGATTGGTTCTTTTGGAGAAACAATTAAATAAAGGATAAAGAATAAAGAAAAGGGTGACTAGAAATAGTCACTCTTTTCTTTATTCCCATTCAATTGTTGCAGGTGGTTTAGATGTTATATCATATACAACTCTATTTATATGTTTTACCTCATTTACAATTCTAGAAGATACTTTTTCTAATATATCATATGGGATTCTACTCCAAGTAGCTGTCATAAAGTCTGTTGTGCAAACACTTCTTAAAGCTAAAGTATAATCATATGTTCTATAGTCTCCCATAACTCCAACAGATTTTAAGTTTGTTAGAACTGCAAAGTATTGACTTAATTCTTTATCTAATCCAGCATTTGCAACTTCTTCTCTAAAAATATAGTCTGCGTCTTTTAAGATTTCTAGTTTTTCTTTTGTTATATCTCCAATAATTCTAATTGCAAGTCCAGGGCCAGGGAATGGTTGTCTAAATACTAGTTTTTCTGGTATTCCAAGTTCTAAGCCGGTTTTTCTAACTTCGTCTTTAAATAAGTCTCTTAATGGCTCTATAATCTCTTTAAAATCAACATAGTCTGGAAGCCCGCCAACATTGTGATGACTTTTTATAACAGCAGCTTTTCCTTTACCACTCTCTATAACATCAGGATAGATAGTACCTTGAACTAAAAAGTCTACCTTACCAATTTTTTTTGCTTCTTCTTCAAAAACTCTTATAAATTCTTCACCTATTATTTTTCTTTTCTTTTCAGGTTCAGAAACTCCAGCAAGTTTAGATAAAAATCTTTCTTCAGCATTTACTCTAATAAGATTTATATCAAATTGATTTCTGAATATTTGTTCAACTTCATCACCTTCATTTTTACGAAGTAGACCATGATCAACAAATATACATGTAAGTTGTTTTCCAATAGCTTTATGCAATAGGACTGCTGCAACAGAAGAGTCAACTCCACCAGATAGAGCAAGTAATACTTTTTTATCTCCGATTTTTTCTCTTAGAGATTTAATAGATTCTTCTACAAAAGAAGACATAACCCAATCTCCAGAGCATTTACAAATATTATATAAGAAATTTCTAATTATTTTTACCCCATTTACAGTATTATTTACTTCAGCGTGAAATTGAATTCCATAAAAATTCAAGTCTTTATTTTCAATTGCTGCAGTAGGGCAATTATCTGTAGTTGCAATAACTTTAAATCCTGTAGGAACTTCTTTTACTAAATCTGTATGGCTCATCAAGCAAATATTTTTGTTGTCAAAGCCTTCAAAAAGTGGGGAAGAGTTGTCTAAGTTAACTTCAATTTCTCCATATTCTTTTTTAGTTCCTCTTTCGACTTTACCACCTAAATTGTGACTCATAAATTGCATTCCATAGCAAATTCCCAAAATTGGAATACCAAGATTAAATATTTCTTTATCACATGCAGGCGAATCTTCTTCGTAAACACTTGCAGGTCCACCAGTAAAGATTATACCTTTGGGATTGATTTCCTTTATTTTTTCAATAGGAGTGTCGTATGGTAATACTTCTGAATAAACATTACACTCCCTAACACGTCTTGCTATTAATTGATTGAATTGACTATAAAAGTCTAAAATAACAATAGTTTCTTTGCTCTTCATATTAATTCTCCTTTTTTAATAAACATATTTTATATTTTATCATAATGAGACAATTAAAGCAATATAGACAAATTTCAATTTAATTAATTTTATACAAAAAGGCACATTAAATTTGAATTAAAATTTAATTATTATTTTTCCAAAAAACTATTGACAATATACGAACATATGTTTATAATAAAAATACATTAACAAATAAATGTTCGCAATTAATATAAATGGAGGGAAAAATATGAAAATAGTTAATTTAAAAAAATTTATAAGAAGTATAATAATAATTTTATTAGTAATTATAGGATTATCTTTAGTAATTTCAAAATCTATATATTCACATGGTGAGAAACAATATAAAACAATATGTGTTTCTAGCGGTGATACTTTATGGAATATTGCAAGCTCAGAATCAAACTTAAATGGATATTATAAAAATAAAGACGTTAGGTATATAATAAATGATATTATAAAAGAAAACAATCTTAGCACCAGTAATTTAGCAATTAATCAAAAATTAAAAATACCGACTATATAATACTTGTATTTTTAGAACTTATAGTATATAATAGTTATGTCAACACGTTTGACAAAAAATGACTTTATTTTCATTATGAAAGGAGCTACAACATGGCTAAAGCTAACAATGTTGAAGTGCACGTGATCACAGGATTTCTTACAATAACTCGGGAAGAGGCAACCTATTCAAGTTTGCTTGAAAGCATTGACGAAAAGTCGAGAAAAGTAATTATGGAAAAGGTGCCGAAAGATGCTTCGCTGTTAAGAGTCATCCGAGATGTAAAAGAGCAAAATGGTGAATGGAGTGTAATGTACACCATTCAGTACGTTTAACCAAGTAAAGTCAAGCTTAAAATGATTAATAAATATATGACTTTTAAGCAATAAACAAATTTGAGGCAGTTTTTACTGCCTCATTTCATTTTTATTAATTTTTAAAATTAGCTAAAGGATTATTTTCTACAGCATTTCTAACTTGACTATTATCTACATGAGTATATATTTCTGTTGTAGAAATACTTTCATGTCCTAAAAGTTCTTGCAAAGCACGTATATCTACATTACCATATTGATACATTAGTGTAGCTGCTGTATGTCTTAATTTGTGTGTAGAATATTTGTTAACATCTAATCCTGCTTTTTGTAGTTCTTTTTTTACAATTGTTTGAACTGTTCTATTACTAATTCTTTCACGCCTTTCACTTAAAAATAAAGCGTTTTTCGAATTGTATTTAATACCTTCTTTAGGTCTAGAAATTAAATAGTTATTAATTGCAGTCATGCAAGCATTATTTAAATAAATAGTCCTTTCTTTATTTCCTTTTCCAACAACATTTAGTTTACAATCACTAAAATTTATATCTGGTATATCAATATCTACAAGTTCAGATAAACGCATACCACAATTTAAGAATAATGTAATGATTGCATAGTCTCTTTCATTGTTTCTTGCTTCAGTGTCATTAGTTACTTCTAGTAATTTTTTACTTTCATCTAATGACAAATATTTAGGTATTCTTTTACCAAGCTTAGGAGTTTCTAAATTTTGTGCAGGATTTGTATCTATTAGTTTTGCTTTATTGCAAAGATAATTAAAAAATATTCTTATAGAAGAAATTTTTCTGGCACGTGTAGCAGGGCTACTTTTAAGTTCTGTTGCCATATAAGAAATATAGCTATGTACATCTTCTAGTTTTATTTTTTTAATTGTATTAAGGCTTATATCATTTATAGTAATTTTAGTCCAGTCTTTTTCAGTAGTTAATTTAAAATGTATTTTTATATACTTTAAGAAATTCATAAGATCATAATTATATTCTTTTATACTGTTAGGGGATTTATTAAGTATTGTAATATTATAATCTAAAAATGAATTTAAAAAGTCTGGATTCATTTCTCTATCTATCATTATTTGCCTCCTTTGTAAGTTTTAATTATTTGAAATTTGAAAAGTTACAATTGCATGAGCATCTAAATTATCATGGAATATCTTTTCATTTATTTTAAGGTTATATTCTATATTAAAATTATTTCTATTTAACAATACTATAATAACACTATTATCAGGATTTTTAAATGCTGTAACTTCAATTTTATCGGAAAATTTAATAAAAGCAATCTTTTTAAGTCCAGGTTTTATAAATTTACTAATTTTTATCTTTAATTTATTATATCATATTAAAAAAATAAAAATACACTTGAATTTTAGATAACTCAAGGAATTACAAATTAGTTTATACAAACGAGATGTTGACATCGGTCTAAGAAATTAGCTCTTTTTTAATATTTTAATATACTGAAAAATAAGCAGAGTAGGAGAG
>CAKOVK010000024.1 GCA_934121925.1 uncultured Clostridia bacterium | reverse complement strand
GAAATGGCAAAACTTGCATCGTAAATATTTTGTAATTTTATTATAAAAGGTGCGACACTTATTATTGCAATTTATAAGAACTAAAAAAGTAATAAAAACTATTGACAAAAGTAATAAAAATTAGTATACTTTTATAGTGACTTTAGAAATAATATGTAAAACATATAGATAGATAAAGCATTTATAAGGGAGGTAATAGAAATGGCACAACCAAAAAGAAGATGGTCAAAACAAAGAACACATACAAAAAGATCAACATGGAAACTAGAAACACCAAATATTGCAACATGTAAGCATTGTGGAGAACCAGTATTACCACACAGAGTTTGTGACAATTGTGGATATTATGATGGAAAAGAAATTATAGAAAAAAAAGATGCCTAAACAAAGGCATTTTTTTTATATATTAGGAAATTTCTCATTTCCTACTATATAAAAATGCTATAATCGCTATTGCCTTTGAGATTTCCTCATTTTATTCGGAAACTCAAATCTTGACTAAATAATGCTTATGATATAAAATATTATTCGAAAGAAAAGGTGAAAAATATGGCAAAACCAATGGTTGCAATAATAGGAAAACCAAATGTTGGAAAATCAACATTTTTTAATTATATAATAGGAAAAAGACTATCAATAGTAGAAGATTTACCTGGAGTTACAAGAGACAGAGTTTATGGAGAAGCAAATTGGAGAGGAAGAAATTTTACATTAATTGATACAGGAGGAATTGAGCCTAAATCAGATGACATTATATTAAAACAAATGAAGGACCAGGCAGATATAGCAATAAGTATAGCAGATGTCATTGTATTTTTAACAGATATAAAACAAGGCGTAACTGCTGCAGATCAAGAAATAGCATTAATGCTTAAAAAATCAAAAAAACCTGTAGTATTAGTATGTAATAAAGCAGATAACTTTGGGAAAACAAGTGATGACATTTACGAATTCTATAACCTAGGACTAGGGGATCCATATCCAGTATCTTCTGCAAACGCTATAGGAATTGGAGATGTATTAGATGCTATATATGAAGAGTTCCCAGAAAAAGAGGATAATGATGAAGATAAAGAAATTATAAATGTTGCAGTTATAGGAAAACCAAATGTCGGAAAATCATCTTTAGTAAACAAAATACTAGGAGAGAATAGAGTAATAGTAAGTAATATTGCAGGAACAACACGTGATGCAATAGATTCATATTTTGAAAATAGTAAAGGAAAATATAATTTTATAGATACAGCAGGAATAAGAAAGAAAAATAAAATTTCAGAATCAATAGAAAAATTCAGCATAATGAGATCTTTGTTAGCGATAGAAAGAGCAGATGTATGTTTGTTACTTATTGATGCAAATGAAGGAGTAACAGAACAAGATACAAAGATTGCAGGCGAAGCACATGAAGCAGGAAAAGGTGTAATAATAGTAATAAATAAATGGGATGAAGTAGAAAAAACAACAGGAACTCTAGAAAAATATACTAAAGAAGTATATAACAAATTAAGTTATTTAGCATACGCACCAATTATATTTATATCAGCAAAAACAGGACAAAGGGTAGATAAATTATTTGACATGATAAACAAAGTAGCAAGTAACAATTCAATGAGAGTATCAACTTCAATGTTAAATCAAGTTATAAATGAAGCAATAGCAGTAGTTCAACCACCAACAGATAAAGGAAGAAGATTAAAAATACTATATGCTACACAAGCTAGTACAAAACCACCAACATTTGTTATATTTGTAAATAATAAAGAACTATTTCATTTTTCTTATGAAAGATATTTAGTAAACCAAATAAGGACAAATTTTGGATTAGAAGGAACACCTATAAGAGTTATATCAAGAGAAAAAGGAGAAAAGGGGGAATAAAAGATGGCAGGAGTATATATAGGAGTTATAATAGTTGCTTATTTTTTGGGAAGCATAAGCTTTTCAGTAATATTTAGTAGAAAGTTTGCAGGGTTTGACGTAAGAGACAAAGGAAGCAAAAATGCAGGAACAACAAATGTTCTAAGAACAGTAGGAACAAAAGTAGCAGTATTAACACTAGTCTGTGATGTACTAAAAGGTGTACTAGCAATAACAGCAGCAATAGTTGCAAGCAAAATATGGACAGATGTAGATGTAAATTGCCTTAAATATTTAACAGGATTCTTTGCAATATTAGGGCATACATTTCCAATATTCTTTGAATTTAGAGGAGGAAAAGGTGTTGCAACAGCATTAGGAGTATTAATAACATTAAATTGGAAAATTGGATTAATATGTTTAATATTCGCATTAATAATAATTGCCTTTACAAAAATGGTATCAGTAGGATCATTACTTGCAGCAGTATTGTACCCAATACTTACAATATTTATGGGAGAAGTTAGCTTTATTCCAGTTTTAATAAGTATACTCATAGCTTTATTAGTAATATTTAACCATAGAGAAAATATTAAAAGAATAAAAAACGGAACAGAAAATAAAATTAGTTTTAAAAAATAAGGAAAAAGGGGACAGACCCCTTTTTCCCTAAAATTAAAGGAGCAAACAAATGAAAAATATATGTATATTAGGTAGTGGAAGCTGGGGAACAGCTTTAGCAATACATTTAGCAAAAATGAATAATAAGATAAAAATGTGGGCATATTTGCAAGAAGAAGCAGATATTATAAATAATGAAAAAAGATGCAAGTTTCTTCCAAATGCAAAAATTCCAGAGAATATAACGTGTACTACAGACTTTGAAGAAGCAATAAAAGACTCAGAAATGATTTTAATTGTAACACCTTCAAAAGCTGTAAGAGAAACCCTTAAAAAATGTAAAAAATACATTACTAATCAATCAATAATAATTTGTTCTAAAGGATTTGAAAAGGAAACTTTATATACATTAAATGAAGTGGTTGAAGAAGAATTACCAAATTTAAAGATAGGCGGACTATCAGGCCCAAGCCATGCAGAAGAAGTGTCTATGGAGATTCCAACAGCATTAGTAATTGCTTCAAAACATGAAGATTTATTAAAAGATGTTCAAAAAACATTTATGAACGAAAATTTAAGAATTTATAAAACAAAAGACTTGAAAGGAACAGAATTAGGAGGAGCATTAAAAAATATAATAGCATTTTGTGCTGGAATAATTACGGGATTAGAATTAGGAGATAATACATTTGCTGCACTACTTACTAGAGGACTTTCAGAAATGGCTAAATTAAGTGTAAAAATGGGAGGACAAATAAAAACAATATACGGTTTAACTGGACTTCGGTGATTTGATAGTAACATGCATGAGCAACCATAGTAGAAATAGAAAAGCAGGAATTCTTGTAGGAAAAGGTAAAACATTAGAACAGGCAAAACAAGAGGTGGGAATGACAATAGAAGCAATTGACAACATAGAAATTGCTTATGAACTTTGCAAAAAATATAATGTAGAAATGCCAATAGTAAACAGCGTTTATGATATTTTATATAACAACTTAAATCCAAAAGATGCAGTTTTGAAATTAATGACAAGAGAAGCTAAAGAAGAAGACTAGAATATTTTATAAAAATGTGGTGAAAATAACTTATAGAATATATAAAAATTCTAGGAGGTAAAAATGAGATTTTTTAACAAGATAAGTAGAAAAACAACAGAAGCAACAAATAAAATAGCGAGAGAAGCTAAATTAAAAATGAAAATTAGTGATAATAAGTGTAAAATAAAAGATTTATATGAAGAAATTGGAAAAATATCATACGAAAGTCATATAAGAGAAAAAGGAACAAATCTTTATAAAAAGATAAAAGACAACTGCTTAAAAATAGATAAATTATCTAAAGAAATAGAAGAATATAGAAAAGAAATATTAACTCTAAATCATAAGAAAATGTGTATAAAATGCTATGCAGAAATAGGAGATGAAGATTTGTTTTGCCCTAAATGTGGGAAGAAGCAAACAGAAGAAGAAACAACATTTGAAAAGGCAGAACAAAAAATAGAAACAGTAGAAGTACCGAAAGAAAAGAGCGAAGAAGCTAAAATTGTAAAAGAAGAATTAGAACAGAAAAATAATGATAACTAACTAATAAGGATACCTTTCAAAAAGGTATCTTATTATTTGGTCTGCATTATTATTTGTTACATTTATAAAAAAATTATTATCTAAACTAACCCACATATTTATATCAAACTCATCATTATTATCTATAAAAACACCAATAATATCTGCTAGCTCAATAGGATTATCTATATTTTTCTTCCATTCTGTTGTATCTTTACTATGAACAAAATCTTTATTATATTTGCTTAAAAATCTATCTATTTCATTATTTTTTTTGCTATATAAAGAAACAATAACACTCACAATAAAACCTCACTTTATTATAATTAGTATTTCAAATATTTATAATGTTATACAAATAGAATATATGTTAAAAAAATGGAAATAATATTTTAAGGTGATGGTAGTGAAAAAGAGAATATTATATTTTTTATTTGTTATAATAATATTTTCATTAGTAGGTTGTAGTAATAAACCAACAAAGGATGATGAAAAAGCTAAAATAAATGAAGAATTAAATTATTTGGATACTAAAATAGTAAGTATATTAAATAAATTAAACAATATTTCCCTACAGAATTATACAATAACTTCAGAAGAAGTTAACTTGGGAGAAAAAGGCGGATCTTCTGGAAAAAACTCTGGGAGTGATAAGGAGTCTACACAGAATAGTGAATCAGAGGGCCAAGAAAAACAATCAGGTAGTCAAAGTAAATTAAATACAGAACAAGAAAAAAGTAATATTACTACAACACAGATGGAGTCTAAAACTGTTTTGGAAACAGATGAAAATGACGTAGATTGGAAATTAATAAAAACACAAATTGAAATTATAAATGAAGCTTGGGCAGTAATTGTCATTGACTTATCAAATTTGAATGTAAATAGTACAGATATACTTGATTTCAGTAGTACACTAGATAAATGCATAATAAGTATAAAAGATGAAAACAAGGTAGATTCATTAAAAAATGCTGCTGACTTATATGCTATAATTCCAAAATTAGAAAAAGCAATTTCAAATGAAGATAATATAAAACAAGTAAAATCATATATAATAAACGCCTATGCACTTGTAGAACAAGAAAATTGGGGAGAAGTAGAAAAGAATATTATAGAAGCAGAGAATATATTTAAAAATATAACAAGCAATATTGAATATATGAAAAATAAAGAATATAAAGTAAACAAAACATATGTATTAATAAAAGAATTGCAAAATTCTTTACAGTATAAAGATAAAAAGATATTTTATATTAAATACAAGGACTTGTTAGAAAATATAAATACTTTGTAAAATATTGACTTTTAAGCATAAAAACATTAAAATAGTAAATAGAGTAAACCGAACAGTCGCGTGTAGATGCCGCAAGGCCCTATATGAGGAAAGTCCGGGCTCCATAGAGCAATGATGCTGGATAACGTCCAGTAAGGGAAACCTTAAGGAAAGTGCAACAGAAAATAACCGCCACGTTGTAAAACGGGGTAAGGGTGAAAAGGTGAGGTAAGAGCTTACCGCGAATATGGTGACATATTTGGTCAATGTAAACCCCATCTGGAGCAACACCTAAATACAAGAAGGCTAAGGCTGCTCGCCATCTTCTTAAATTGGTGGCTTGAAATATATAGTAATATATATTCTAGATAAATGACTGTTCAAGACAGAACCCGGCTTATAGATTTACTTTAACCAAAAGCAAACACCACTCATCATTATAAGGTTGAGTGGTGTTTGCTTTTGAACGGAATTATCCAAAGATAATCTTTTTTACTTCAGGCGTGCAGGCGTCAATTTTCTCGCTGGTGATTTTTTTGTAATTAGAATTTGGACCTTTGGTATCCATGTAGTTAAGGAACCACAGAAATGGAACTTTTGTCCAGCTTTTAGAAAATTCAAATGCTTCTGTTAAAGCATTGAGGTGAAAACAGAAACCTTCTCGGACATCCACATTAAATGCCATTGTACCATTTCCATTGTTACCACTAGAGCACCCATTAAGTGCTTCAAACTGATTTTTCTCAAGTTTATCACCAATTTTGACTTCGCCATAAACTTCCGCACTGTTCACAGATTTTTTATTAAAAGATTCAGCGTAAAGGATAAGACCTTTTTCTTCATGGAAGAAAAGAATTTCTTCTTCTTCCATGAAATTGTCACCGATAAATTTCTGATGATAAGCACTTTTGAAACCATATGCTTTCGCAATTTCAACGAATTCAATCCATGTGATGCCAAAGTGTGTATCACCGATGCTTTTTAGATGATCTGATTTTGCCTGATTTGTCAGAATTGCAAGTCCTAAAGCTGCCATTCCATCTTCAGTGGCCCAGTCTTCATGCCGCTTACCAAGTAAATCTTCCGCAAACGCAACAGAGTCAAAGTTTAAAATGTCTTTGGTTTTTTTGTTCATAATTAATGCCTCCAAAAATTTTTAATATTATGTGCTAGAGTTAAATGCAAACACGAGGTTTACAATACTTTGCCTATTGGCTATAGTATGTATTAATTATACAACATTTTACATAAAATTGCAACTTAAGTTACTAGTTGTTAAAATTCTGAACAAAAGTAATAGTAACAAAATTTAAAAATAGAAATATAATAAAAATATAGAGGTGAAATAATGGCTTTTTCAGATAGAGAATTAATTGCAAGACTTGTTCAATGCGAAGCAGGAGGAGAAGGAGAAACCGGAATGAAAGCAGTTGCAACAGTTATAATGAATAGAGTAAATAGTAGTGAGCGGAGAATATGCTAGAATTTCTCAAGGACGGAAGTATAAGGAATATAGTTTTTCAAGCAGGACAATTTGATTGTGCCACGGAAAGCTTAGGTAATCAATATAATGCACAAAATATTTACAATATGGTGCCAACAGATGAGCATTATAATATAGCTGATTGGGCAATTGCTGGAAACAAAATAAATGAAATAGGGGAATGCTTATGGTATATGAATCCGTTTAATCCAACATGCCCTAATACATTTCCATATAATGGATCACGGAACACTTCATACAAGAATAAATGAACATTGTTTTTATAGACCAACACCTTTATATAGTCAAACTTAAAATTTATGGAGGAATTTATGTATTATAATAATTATAATTTTCCAGAATATAGAGCAATGGAAATAGACAGCCAAAAGGCTCCTGAAACAGTCACAAATGCATTATATACACCAGCATTTTTAAGACAACATTTAGGAAAACTTGTTAGAGTTGAATTTTTAATTGGAACAACATACTTAGAAGACAGAACACGGAATATTGGTAGAAGTGGGAGCAAGTTATATTGTACTTAGATCAATACAAGATGCAAATCTTTTATACTGCGATATTTATTCAATAAAATTTGTTACAATATCAGAAAACCCTTTTATAAACAACCCTGACTTTCAAGTATAAACTATCTTAGTCTAAAGAAATTTGTGTTCCAAAAGCACTATTCATATCATCTGGGATTGGAGCTTTAATTTCAATGCTTTTCTTAATAATAGGATGAATAAATTTTACTTTATAAGAGTGAAGAGCTTGTCTTTTAATAAGAGTAGAAGACACTCCATATAATGTATCTCCTAAAATAGGGTGACCAATAAATTTAGAGTGTAATCTAATTTGATGAGTTCTTCCAGTTTTTAAAATAAAGCTTACCAAAGATATGTCATCTTTAGAATTAGTATCAATTACTTTATAACAAGAAATAGCACTATTTCCATTTGGACTTATACATCTTTCTATTATGCTGTTTTCTTTTCTTGCAATAGGAGCCTCAATAACTCCAGAAGGTGGATTAGGTACACCGTTTAAAATGGCCAAATATTCTTTATAAAAAGTTTTATTTTGCATTTGCTTTATAAGGCATTCTTGAATATACTCATTTTTGGCAAATATAACAATACCAGTGGTATCTCTATCCAATCTATTTACAGGTCTTATTTTTTTCTTAAGACCAATTAAATCAAAATAATACTTTACTCCATTAGATAAACTATTATCATAATGTAAAATAGAAGGATGGACAGGCATATTGTAAGGTTTATTTAATATTAAAAAACAATCATCTTCATATAGAATATTTAAATCCATTTTAGTAGGAACAATATTTTCAGATTCTTCTTCATAATCTAAACTACAAGAAACAACATCTCCTATAGATAGTAATTTATCCAAATAAGTCTCTGCACTATTTAACAATATAAGTTTATTAAACTTTAATTTAGTAATTAATCTATTAGACATATTAAATTCACTTTTCAGAACTTGCCTAACCGTTTTATATAAAGACAAGTCTTTAACTACATATTCTAAATTCATATAAAAACCTCAAAACAATTATATAATTTATATTAAATAAAAGCAAACTAAATTGTAATAAATCACACCTCACACCTCCAACTTCTATTTATATAAAAAATTATAAAAAAATCTTGTACTTTTCATAAATTATTTATATAATATTTAAGTATGTTAAAAAGGAGGAATATAAAATGGCTTTTTTAGAAGATATTATAAAAAGAGCAAAAGAACAAAGAAAAACAATAGTATTACCAGAAGCAACAGATATTAGAACATTAAAGGCAGTAGATTTAATTTCAAAACAAGATTTTTGTAATGTTGTATTAATAGGTAATAAAGAAGAAGTTTTAAAAATAGCAAATGAAAACAGTTTTGATGTTTCAAAAGCAGAAATAATAGAACCAAGTACTTCAGAAAATTATACAGAATTCGTTGAAGCTTTTTATGAACTTAGAAAACATAAAGGCATGACAATGGAAAAGGCAGAAGAATTAATGAAAGACCCAGTATTTTTCGGAATGATGATGGTAAAAAAAGAAAAAGCAGATGGACTAGTTTCAGGGGCAGCACATTCAACAGCAGATACATTAAGACCAGCATTGCAAATTCTAAAAACAGCACCAGGAACAAAAATAGTTTCTACATTCTCTGTAATGGTAGTTCCTAACTGTGAATATGGAGAAAATGGAGTATTTGTTTTTGCAGATTGCGGATTGAATCAAAATCCAAATTCAGAAGAATTATCTGAAATAGCAATATCTACAGCAAAGAGCTTTAAACAAATAATAGGAAAAGAACCAAAAGTAGCAATGCTTTCATATTCTACAAAAGGAAGTGCAAAAGCAGAAGAAGTAGATAAAGTAAGAATAGCAACAGAGCTTGCAAAAGAAAAAGACCCAGAATTAGCAATTGATGGAGAAATGCAATTTGATGCAGCAATAATTCCAGAAATAGCAAAATCAAAAGCACCAGGAAGCGATGTGGCTGGAAAAGCAAATACATTAGTTTTCCCAGAATTAGAAGCTGGGAACATAGGATATAAGTTAGTAGAAAGATTAGCAAAAGCTGAAGCTTATGGACCAATGTGTCAAGGAATGGCAAAACCAGTTAATGATTTATCAAGAGGTTGTAAAGCAGAGGATATTGTTGGGGTTGTGGCTATTACTTGTGTTCAAGCCCAACAGAACTAAACCAAATCAAAATCAGCATCTTGCACATTTTCTTAGAAGCAATAAAATCCTCAACGTGCACACGCACGCCTCCGGTTTTCTTGCTTCAGAAAATGCACAATATACTAATTTTGATTTGGTTTGAATAAAACTATAATTATGAATGTAGGGGAAGACCCTGTGTCTGCCCACAATAAAATAAAAGGAGAGAAATATATAATGAAAATATTAGTAGTAAACTGCGGAAGTTCATCTTTGAAATATCAATTAATAGATATGGAAAATGATAACGTATTAGCATCAGGAAGATGCGATAGAATAGGTGGCGCAGGAATAAATAAACCATTTATAGAATATAAAAAAGGAAATGGACCAAAGGTAAGAGATGAAGTAGAATTACCAGACCATACAAAAGCATTTGAAACAGTAATAGAATATTTAACAAATCCAGAAACAGGAGCAATAAAAGATTTATCTGAAATAAATGGTATAGGACATAGAATAGTAAATGGAGGACCTAAATTTACAGAGGCTACTCTAGTTACAGATGAAGTAATGAATGAATACAAAAAAGCAATAGAATATGCTCCACTTCATAATCCAGCACATATTCAAGGAATTGATGCTTGTACAAAAATAATGCCAAATATACCACAAGTGTTAGTTTTCGATACATCATTCCATACAACAATCCCAGAAGAAGCATCACTATATGCAATTCCATATGAATATTATGAGAAATATGCAATAAAAAGATATGGTGCTCATGGCACATCACACAAATTCATAACAAAAGAAGCAGCAAAAGTATTAGGAAAAAATAAAGAAGATATAAACATAATTTCTTGCCATTTAGGAAATGGATCTAGTATAGCAGCTGTAAAAAATGGAAAATGTGTTGAAACTACAATGGGGTTAACACCATTAGAGGGATTAATAATGGGAACACGTTCAGGAGATTTAGATCCAGCAATATTAGAATTTGTAATGAAAAAAGAAAATCTAAGCATAGATGAAATGATGACAATACTAAATAAAAAATCAGGATTATTAGGAATAACAGGAATAACAGGGGATGTAAGAGACTTAAAAGAATTAAGTAAACAAGGAAATGAAAGAGCAGAACTTGCATTAAAAATGTTTGGGCACAGAGTAAAAAAATATATTGGTGCATATATGGCAATACTAGGACACGTAGATGCAATAATATTTGAAGGTGGAATAGGAGAACATAATCCAGATGTTGTAAATAGATGTGTAGAAGGATTAGAAGAACTAGGAATAGAATTTGATTCATCACATAATGATAATGAACAATATGAAGGAATAATAAGCAAACCAACATCTAGAATACCAATGTATGTAATACCAACAAACGAAGAACTAGAAATAGCAGAAGAAACAATGGAAGTAATAAATAAATAGAAAATTGAAATAAATGGAACAACCCCCTTTTGTTAATTTAAACAAAAGGGGGTTGTTCCATTTATTTCTCATTTTTCGTATTTTTCTACAGCTTGTACAACTTGCAATCTTCGCTCTTCACCTAATTTTTTATCTTCAGAGTAAATACTAGGAGCATTTGGAAGGCCAGCTAAATAAGTGGCTTCATAAAAAGTTAAATCTTGGGGAGATTTATCGAAATAACCATAAGAAGCCTCTCTTATACCATAATATCCGTTTCCAAAATATATAATATTTAAATATAATTCTAAAATTTCATCTTTGGAGTAGTTTTTTTCCAAATCAAATGCTACAAAAATTTCTGCAATTTTTCTAATAGGAGATTTCTCTTGAGTAAAATAAATATTTCGTGCAACTTGTTGAGTAATGGTACTTGCTCCATAATCAAGAGATTTTCTAGAAAAATTTACATATGTTGAACGGATTATAGAAATAAAATCAACTCCATTATGAGAGTAAAATCTATGGTCTTCAATGGCCACCACAGCTTTTTTATAGTCATCAGAAATATTTTTTATATCAGTATAATTTTTGGAAGCCTTTATTTCTGATATAGCATTTTCTAGGCTAAGGTTTCCTATTGCATTTTTATATTTTAAGTATCCTAATCCTAAAACAATAGAGAATAAAACAAATAATAATATAAAAAACCAAAGAATAAGTTTTAATATAAATTTTTTCATACTATACCTCTAATCTACTTATATTGTTTATATTATACACTATAGCATTCAAAAAATCATTGTTTTTGACAAATTTCTAATATATAATATAAATGAAGGGAAGTATTAAAATGTTGAATACTATAATAATTTCAGGTGGAAACATAAATGAAAATTTTTTTAAAGAAATAATGAAAAAAAATGAGTTTAATAATGTAATTGCTTGTGATAGAGGACTAGAGGTCTTATACAAATGCAATATAAAACCTAATTACATTATAGGCGACTTTGATTCTATAAATAAAAATATTTTGGAAAACTATAAAAAAGCTAGTGACATAAAAATAATAAGTTTAAATCCAGAAAAGGACTATACAGACACACATATGGCATTAAAATTAGCAATAGATTTAAATAGTAATGACATAACAATAGTGGGAGCAATAGGGACTAGAGTAGATCATACTTTAGCAAATATAAATATTTTAAAAGAAGCATTAGATAAGAAAATATCATGTAGAATTATTAACGAGAAAAATGAAATAACTTTAATAGATGAAAATACTGATATTAAGAAAAATAATCAATATAAATACATTTCTATAATACCTATTACAACTTTAGCTAAAGGGGTTACCTTGTATGGCTTTAAATATTTATTACAAGATGCTACTATGAAAATTGGAGAAAGTATAGGGGTAAGTAATGAACAAATTGATGAAGTAGCAAGAATAGAATTAAAAGAAGGGATACTAATATTACTTAGAACAAAGGACTAGGAGGCTGTAATGAAAATTTCTAAGATAATAAATTTTTTGTTAAGCATATTAATAATATTGTTTAGTATTTTATTTGCTTTGTTCTTTTGGACAATATATCAAGATTATAATATACAAGATACTGCCAAATTAGTTGATATAAGCGAAAACCAAAAAGAAATAAAAATAGCTGTAGAACAAAAAAATGAAACAGAAGTATTAGAAATGGAACCACCAACAGGCACAAAACAAAGTAATGAAAAAAATAATAATGTCAATTCAAACAAGTTTTATTATAATCAATTAGACAGCTATTCTAAATTAATATATGAGAGCCTAGAAAAACAAAAAGAAAATTTAAAAAAAGGAACAGAAACAATAAGGTTACCAGAAAAAATTAAAGACATTTTAGAAGAAGAAAACATAGAGGCAATTTTTTCAGCAGCGATAAATGCATTTGAATATGATAATCCAGATATATATTATATAGATATGTCAAAGCTAGTGTTATATTATGAAAGTTATTCAACAGGTAAATATAATATTTATTTAAAGAAAGATGAACAATACCAGAATTATTTAAATAATATTTTTTCTAGTGAGGAAGATATAAAAACAGCACAAATGAAAATAAATACTATAGTAAATGAGATACAAGCAAATATAGAAAACTTAGAAACAGATTATGATAAAATTTTATATATTCACGATTGGATAACTGAAAATATAAAGTATGATGAAACTTTAAATAAAACAAATAGGAATGATATATATGGTGCTTTTATAGAAAAAGAAGTAACTTGTGGAGGCTATGCAAAAGCATTTAAATATTTAGCAGATAAATTAAACATTGATTGCATAATAATTCAAGGAAAAGCTACATCTGATGAAAAAACAGAAAATCATGCTTGGAACTATATAAAGTTGTCAAACAATTGGTATGGAGTAGATTGCACTTGGGATGATCCTATTATTATAGGAAGTAATGGAAATGAAGAGAAACAAAAATATTATACATATTTCCTAAAAGGGAAAGAAACATTTAATAATCACAAACCTTTTGAAACTTTTTGGGATACAAAAATAAAGATAAATTATCCAGAATTAAGCAATAATAATTATAATTAGAGAAACTTTTAGGACGGACTAATTTCTTTCCTTTCAAAAAGGAAAAAAATTAGTCCGTCCTAAAAGTTTCTCTTAACAAAAATATCACTCTTGTGTACATAAAAACATAATATATAGTATTATACATAGGAGGGGAGGAACAAGAGTAATGTTACTTGAAGGAAAAAAAGTAGGCTTTGCTTTAACAGGTTCTTTTTGTACATTTACAAAAACAATTGAGCAAATTTCAAAATTAATGCAAGAAGGAGCTGAAGTTATACCAATAATGTCTTTCAATGGATATAATATAAATACTAAGTTTGGAAATTCAGAAGAATTTATAAAGAAAATAGAAGTCATTACTGGTAAAAAAATTATTCATACAATAGAAGAAGCCGAAACTATAGGACCTAAAGAAATGACAGACATTATGGTTGTAGCACCATGTTCCCGGAAATACAATAGGAAAAATGGCAAATGGAATAACTAATACTCCAGTACTTGTAGCAATAAGGTCTCATTTAAGAAATGAAAATCCTTTGATATTAGGAATAGCAGCAAATGATGGACTTTCACGGAAGTGCCGAAAACATAGGAAGATTATTAAATAGAAAGCATATATATTTTGTTCCATTTAGACAGGATAATCCAATTACTAAACCAAGTTCTCTTATGTTTGAACCAAAGTACATTTTAGATACAGTTCTAAAGGCTTTAGAAAAAGAACAAATACAGCCAATTCTATTGTGAAATATTTATATAAATAAGCTCATAATAAAATAGCTAAATTACAAAAAATATTAACTATTTTATTATGAGCTTTCTATATTATTAAACTACCTACAATTATCAGAATTTCTTTGTGAAGACGATTTAATTATTTGCCCCTTTCTGGCTTCTTTTAATTTGTTAGTCTTTTTTATTTGATTATTTTTAGCAATCTTCATTAAATCTGGAATTTTATTTATTTGTTCTTGACTTAAAATATCTTTAAAAAACCATCCATATATGAAACATCTTTCTACTTCATGTTTAAAATCTTGTACGGTTCCTCTAAAACCTGCATTTAATCTTTGTGGACATAGCTTTGGAGCACTTTTTACTTTTTCACTACCAAATTCCATTTGCATTTGTTTATGTGTATATACATTTTGTATAGGTATATTATATTTAAGCATTAATGTTGCTACTAATTTTGCTTGATTATGTACAGCGTTCTCATAATCAATGCCATTACAAATTAATCTTTCAATTCCAATACTATTATGATTACCAAAAGATGTCCCTGTATGATCAGTTGATTTAGTATCTAGTATAAATTGGTAAATTTCTTTGTCTCCTACTAAGTAGTGAAATCCAACAGTTCTGCCATTTTTAGAAAATTCGTTTATCCTATTAGCGTAATATGATAAATTATACTCTTTAGGGCTTCGACCAGTGCCAAGTGAAACTTCATGGATTACTATATGTGTAGGATTTTGATCTCCAGTTATTAAAGAGCTGTCTGGTGGAACTAGTTTTTTTACTATAACGGATTGAGTGTTTTGTCTCTTAAATAAATGTTGTTTTTTACTCATTAGAGTTTACCTCCCTTTTGAAAGTATACATAAAGTATAACACATTTTGAAGTGAAATTCAATTAAATGTATTCAATTTAAAACTTTGGCATAATATACGTAAGAGTAATACTATCTACTTAAATAAAATGAACAAGCAAAAAATATTACATTTTTTATACCTTGACAGTTTTTAATATTCAATGTAAAATAGAATAGTACAGAAAGTTAAAATATATTCTAAAAAGAATTAAATTTGTAGTATATATATTAATCTGAACATTGAAAATTAAATAGAAGAAAGAGGTGCATTATTTATGAATCCAACATTAATAGCAGTAATCACCTTTCTTATCTCAGCAGCTGTATGTATACCAGTAGGAATGTATTTAAGAAAAAAAACAGCTGAATCTAAAATTAAAGGAGCAGAAAGCGAAGCAGAGAGAATTATTTCAAATGCAAGAAAAGAAGCTGAAAATGCAAAAAAAGAAGAAATTTTAAAAGCAAAAGAAGAAATAATGAAAACTAGAAATGAATTAGATGAAGAGATTAAAGAAAGAAGAAGTGAGGTTACTTTACAAGAAAAAAGAATAATACAAAAAGAAGAAAACTTGGAAAGAAGATCAGAGAACTTTGAACGTAAAGAGAGAGACTTAGAAAAACAAATTAGAGAAAATGATGAAGAAGCTAAAAGACTAGAAGAAATGAAAGAAGAACAAACAACTAAATTAGAGGAAATTTCTAGATTGTCAAAAGAAGAAGCCAAGGCAATGCTATTAGAACAATTAGATAGAAAGTTGTCAGATGAAAAGGCGGCACTTATTAGAGAAGCAGAAAGTAAAACTAAAGAAGATGCTGCAAAAAATGCAAGAGAAATTATAGGGTACGCAATACAAAAATGTGCAGCAGATCATACTTCAGAAACAACAGTATCTGTTGTAGCACTTCCGAATGATGATATGAAAGGAAGAATCATAGGAAGAGAAGGTAGAAATATTAAAACATTAGAAACCTTAACAGGAATTGACTTAATAATAGATGATACACCAGAGGCAGTCATTTTATCAGGATTTGATCCACTAAGAAGAGAAGTTGCAAAAATAGCGTTAGAAAAATTAATAGAAGATGGAAGAATCCATCCAGCCAAAATTGAAGAAATGGTTGAAAAAGCTAAAGAAGAAGTGGAAGCTATAATTAAGCAAGAAGGTGAAAGAGCAGTATTAGAAACCGGCGCTCATGGACTACATCCAGATTTGGTAAAATTGATAGGAAAACTAAAATACAGAACAAGTTATGGACAAAATGTTTTAAATCATTCAATAGAGGTCTCTAATTTAGCAAGAATAATGGCAGAAGAGCTAGGTCTGGATCCTAAAATTGCTAGGCGCGCAGGACTTCTACATGATATAGGAAAAGCTCTAGACCATGATATGGAAGGAACACATGTAGAAATAGGTGTAGATGTATTAAAAAAATATAAAGAAAATGATGTAATAATAAATGCGGTTGCAGCACATCATGGTGATGTTGAACCAAAAACTATTGAAGCAGTATTAATTCAAGCGGCAGATGCAATATCTGCATCAAGACCAGGAGCAAGAAGAGAAACATTAGAAACATATATTAAAAGATTAGAAAAGCTAGAAGAAATAGCAGATTCTTTTGAAGGTGTAGACAAATCATTTGCAATACAGGCAGGACGTGAAATAAGATTAATAGTTAAACCAGAAAAAGTGTCAGATAGCCAAATGGTTATAATGGCAAGAGAAGTCGCAGAAAAAGTAGAATCAGAAATGGAATATCCTGGACAAATAAAAGTTAATGTAATTAGAGAAACAAGAGCAATTGATTATGCAAAATAAGAAAGGCATTTTGCTAAGCATACCTTCGAGGAAAGTGTAAAATACATGCCACTCGCTTTGCTTGGGCAGAGCTAAGGAAGCCTAACCTTGTTGTACACGCAAAAATCTTCGATTTTTTCTATACAATAAAAGAAATACCGTTGCAAAAGCAACGGTATTTTTTTAGGCTTTAATTCTCTTAGAGAAAAAATTTCATTTGTCTTTAGGTACAAGATTTTAATTTTAAAGAAAAATTTCCATCTTTATCTCTTTCAAAGACAAAATAAAAATTTTTTTCTGTAGAGTTACAACCTTCCTTGGTAAAAATCTCGTAAGCAACGCGCATATCATTCAAAAATGATTCGCCTGAAAAATAAGCAATCATCGGGTAACGACAAAAGTCTTTTTCATTTATAATTTCGAGATTTCCAAGGGTTTCAGGATAGGAAACATATAGCTTTAAAAAGCTTACAAGTTCCCGAACGGTCATAAATACGACCCCTTTCAATATAAAGTCATTGAGATATTACTCAATGCTAAGTAATTATAACACAGTATTTACATAAAGTAAAGAAAACTTTGAGTTGTAAAATTCTGCAAAAGAATATATAATAAACAAATATAAGGAGGAAATGACATATGAACATTTTAATTTTAGGAGATATAGTAGGAGAGGTTTCTGTAAAAAAAGTTAAAGAAATATTACCAAATTTAATAAAAGCAAACGATATAGATTTTGTTATAGTAAATGGAGAAAATAGTGCAGGAGGAATGGGAATAACAGCAAAAATATACAAAGATTTGATATTATCAGGTGTAAATGTAATAACTATGGGAAACCATACATGGGGTAAAAAAGATATATTTAATATAATAGATAATAAAAACTTATTAAGACCAGCAAATTATCCAGAAGGAGTTGTAGGAAATGGATATGGAATTTATGATTGCCTAAACAAAAAAATTGCAGTCATTAATTTAATAGGAAGAGCAAGCATGAATGTATTATCAGAAAACCCTTTTATTGTTGCAGATAATATAGTAAAAGAAATAAAAGATAAAGTAGATGTAATAATTGTAGATTTTCATGCGGAAGCAACAGCAGAAAAAATTGCTATGGGATATTATTTGGATGGAAAAGTAACATGCGTATTTGGAACACATACACATGTTGCAACAGCAGATGAAACTATATTAGAAAAAGGAACAGCATATATTACAGACATAGGAATGACTGGACCTAAGAAATCTGTAATAGGAATGGATGTAGAAGCTTCTATAAAAAGATTTGTTACTACACTTCCTGAAAGATATAGAGTAAGTGAAGATAAAGAAATTATTTGCAATGGGTGTATTTTAAAATTAAATAGCGAAAGTTGTCGAGTAGAAAAAATTAGTAGAATAAAAATATAATATTTGCCGAAATACACTTAATTTACGCGACCAAAACTTCCTTTTTTTACCAAAGATTTATAGACAATACAAGTAAAATGTATTATAAATATTATAGTAACAAACGAAACAAAAGATAGAGTTACGAAAAAAATTTTAGGAGGCAAAAAATGGAAGTTTTAAAAATTTCATCAAAATCAAACCCAAATTCAGTAGCAGGAGCAATTGCAGGTTTAGTAAAGGAAAGCAACAAAGCAGAAATGCAGGCAATTGGTGCAGGAGCACTTAATCAGGCTGTCAAAGCAGTGGCAATAGCAAGAGGATTTGTTGCACCAGCGGGAGTAGACCTAGTTTGTATACCAGCATTTGCAGAAGTGGAGGTAGAAGGGGAAAACAGAACGGGAATGAAATTAATAATAGAATCAAGAAAATAATTAATTAAATATATAAAGGGGGCTAATTTCATTAGTCTCCTTATTATATAGTAGGAAATTTCTCATTTCCTACTATATAATAAATGCTATAATCGCTATTGCCTTTGAGATTTCCTCATTTCATTCGGAAACTCAAATTGGTGAGAACAAAGAGCGACTTAAGTAGCTTTGTTCAATATAATAACAGGAGGAATAACTTGAAAATTGGTGTATTTAGGTATATCTTTTTTATAATAGTTATCATTTTAATACTTATATCAATATATTTTTTATATAAAGATTCACAAAAAAAATCTCAAGAGATTAAAGCTGTAAGAATGGAATTAAATATTGAAAAAGAAATAAATATAGGAACAACTAGTTTTGACAATATTAATCCTTTACTCAGCAACAATAGAGATATACAATATATAGATAAATTGATATTTCAATCATTAATAGATATATCGTATGAATTTAAAATAGAAAATTTATTAGCGAAAGAATTCTCAAAAATAAATCCAACAACTTATATTGTAAAATTAAAGGATGATGTTTATTGGCATGATGGGACAAGTTTTACGGCGGAAGATGTTATATTTACTATTAATAACTTAAAAAAAGATGGTGTAAATTCAATATATAAAGAGAATGTAAGTAAAATAGAAAAAGTGGAACAAATAGATGAATATACAATAAAAATATTTTTAACAGAAGAAGTGCCATTCTTTGAATATAAAATGTGTTTTCCTATATTAGCAAGTCATAGCTATGAAGATGGAACCTTAAATAGTAAAAGCATCATTCCAGTAGGTACTGGTAAGTACAAAATAGATAGCATAGAAGAAAAATCGATAAGTTTAATATCAAATGAAAATGAAAAAACTAAATTAAGAAAAATAAATATAATATTAAAAGATACAGTAAAAGATTTATATAATGCTCTTACTAAAGAAGAAATTGATTATATGGTAACAGACAATATTGAGTATGCAGATTATATAGGAACAATGGGGTACAATGTAAAACAAGCACACAATAGAGAGTATGAATATTTAGCTTTAAATAATGAAAACAAAATATTATCAGATAAAAAAATTAGAGAAGTTATAAACTGTGCAATTGACAAAAAAGCCATAAATTATAATGTCTATAATAATAAACATATGATTAGTAATTTTCCATTAGATTATGGAAGCTATTTATATAAGCAAGAAGAAAAAACAACATATGATATAAATAAAGCAAAAAAAATATTAAGAGAAAATGGTTGGAAATATGTAAAAAATTATTGGGTAAAAAATAATAATAAATTAGAATTTAAACTCATTGTAAATGAGAATAAGGAAAAGAGAGTATTATTAGCAGAAGAAATAAAAAGACAACTACAAGAAATAGGAATCATTATAAATATTGTAAAAGTTAATGATAATATTTATAATAACTATATAAAAAATAAAAAATATGATATTATACTAGCTGGAAATATTGTGTCAAATTGTCCAGACCTAAGAAGTTACTTCGGAGAAAATAATTTATCTAACTTTAAAGAAGAAGAACTATCAATATTATTAAAAGATATTTCTAATATTAATGATGAAAAAATTTTAAAAGAAAAGTATTCTAGAATAATAGAAATATATGATGAAGAAATGCCTTTTGTAAGTTTAGACTCTAATAGCTTATTTGTATTGTCTAGAACAAATTTAAAAGGAGATTTATCTTTTAATTGGTATAATTTATTTTACAATATAGACAATTGGTACAAGATAAAATAATTTTATAAAAAATGCTTGACAAAAAAAATAAATCATATATAATAATAGCAAACATACGTTTGAAGAAACATAGGAGGAAATAAGATGAGTGATGAAAATTTAGAAAAGAAAAAAGCATTAGAGGTAGCATTAAGCCAAATAGAAAAACAATTTGGAAAAGGTTCAGTAATGAAACTTGGAGAATATAAAGCAATGAATGTAGAAGCAATTCCAACAGGGGCATTAGGATTAGATATAGCATTAGGAATAGGAGGAGTACCTAGAGGAAGAATAATAGAAATATTTGGACCAGAATCTTCTGGAAAAACAACACTTGCATTACATATAATAGCAGAAGCACAAAAAATGAATGGAGAAGCGGCTTTTATAGATGCAGAACATGCTTTAGATCCAGTATATGCAAAGCACTTAGGAGTTGATATAGATAATTTAATAGTTTCACAACCAGACACAGGAGAACAAGCATTAGAAATTACTGAAAGCTTAGTTAGAAGTGGAGCATTAGACGTAATAGTTGTAGATTCTGTTGCAGCACTAGTACCAAAAGCAGAAATAGATGGAGATATGGGAGATTCTCATATGGGACTTCAGGCAAGACTTATGTCTCAAGCATTAAGAAAATTAGCGGGAGCAATTAACAAATCAAAAACAGTCATAATTTTTATTAACCAATTAAGAGAAAAAATAGGTGTTATGTTTGGAAACCCGGAAACAACTACAGGAGGAAGAGCATTAAAATTTTATGCTTCTGTAAGATTAGATATTAGAAAAATAGAAAACATAAAACAAGATGGAGAAGTAATAGGAAACCGTGCAAGAGTAAAAGTAATTAAAAATAAAGTTGCACCACCATTTAGAGAAGCAGAATTTGATATTGTATATGGTAAAGGAATATCTAAAGAAGGAAATATACTAGATATGGCAGTAAACTTAGATATAATAGAAAAAAGTGGCTCTTGGTTTAGCTATAATGGAGAAAAAATAGGACAAGGTAGAGAAAACGTAAAACAATATTTACATAACAATCCAGAAGTAATGGAAGAAGTTGAGAAAAAAGTTAGAGATAATTTTGAGCAAGCATTCGAGAAAAGTCTAGGTGATAATGAAGAAGACGAAGAAGAATAGAATTAAATTGTAATTTGCAACGCAAATTACAATTTAATAGTAGGAGCATATAAATGGATTATGTAGAAGAATTTGACAAATTAAAGACAAAAGTATTAAAATACATATTATTCAAAAAAAGAACGGAACAAGAAGTTAGACAAAAATTTAGAGAAGACAGCGGAGAATTGTTAGATGATGTAATAGAAGAGTTAAAAGAACTCGATTATATTAATGATGAAATTTACATACAAAAAGCTATAAATGAATTTAGAAACTTAAAAAATATGTCAATAAAAGAAATTGAATATAAATTAATGTCAAAAGGGTTAAAAAAAGATATAATAAATAATTATATATATATAAATAAAGAAGAATTATTAGATTATGAAATAAAATCAGCAAAAAATATATTTATAAAAAAACAAAATTTATTAGAAACAGAAGAAATAATAAATTATCTAAAGAAAAAAGGCTATTTGGAAGAAACAATTAAAATAGCACAAGAAGATATAAGCTAAGGAGAACTAAAAGTGAACAATATACTAACATTAGAAACAAATAAATATGCAATTAGATTAGATAATTTTGAAGGACCATTAGATTTATTATGTCATTTGGTAGATAAAAATAAAATGAATATAAATGAAGTTAATATTTCAAAAATTACAGACCAATATATGGAATATATAAATACTATGAAAAAGTTTAATCTAGATATAACAAGCGAATTCATAGTGATGGCATCTACATTACTTTATATTAAATCTAAGAGTTTATTACCAAAGCAAGTAGAAGATGAAGCAGAACTTACAGAGGAAGAATTAATACATAGAATAATAGAATATAAAAGGTATAAGGAAATCTCTAAAAAATTAAGAGAGGCTTTTGAAAAAAATTCTAAAAGATTTTATAAAGCTCCTGATAGAATAGAATTGCCAAGCAGAAAACTAGAAGAAAATTATTCAAAAGATTTAGTAGAAAGAGCATATAAAAATTTAATAGAAAAAAATAAGGCAAAAATCAATAAAAATGCAATAAATATAGAAAAAATTGCTATAGTGGAAACAGTAACAGTAGCTAGCAAAGTTAAAGACATATTTAAGGAATTGGTAAAAAAACCAAGATTTATTTTTAATAAATTATGCAAAACAAAAAAATACACAAAATTAGAAACAGTAACAGCATTTACAGGAATTCTTGAGCTTACAAGAAGAAATAAAATTAAAACAAGACAAGAAGAAACTTTTGGAGATATAGAAGTAGAAAAAATAAGAGAATAAAAAACAAGTTAAAAGCTTGTTTTTTTTTACACTATATGCTATTATGTGAACATAGACTTTATATGCTGAATAATCTTCTTTACATAGATGAATTACAACAAAGGAGGTGAAGATTATGCTGTATTTAAAAAGTGAATACGAATATCAGGCATGTGGAAGTAAAAAAAACATTCATATAAAAGAGTGGACATATGCCAAAAACCAGTTTTTAGGGCCTTTCTATGATTTTAGAGAAAAAATCGTAGACAACAAGTCCTTTATACAATTTGAAAGAGCCTACAGTGAAGATTCAAAATACTCAAACTTATCAAAGTTTGAAATGGCGGTCAATATCATTGAAGAGCTACTTGAAAATAAAGAAAGAAAGCTTGTAATCCTTGAAATCTGGGGACATGAGTTGCAATGCTCAAAAGGAGAAGACATAAGAGAAAAACTCAAGTCTTTTATTATTAAGCATGTAGCTTTTTAAAACAGAAACAGCAAAAAGGGGTCAGTTAATCCCGAGCGGATAAACAGTAAAATGTTTATCCGCTCAATTTTTGTTTAATAGAAAAAATTGCGGAAAAGCCACTTTTTTTAATAAATTTTCAAAAAATGGAAATAATAGTAAAAAATATCCTAGGAGTAAATAATGTTTTTTCTGTTAGTTATTATAATTATTATTTTCATAGTATCTTTAATTTTTCTTGTACTATTAGTATCTAATCTAGAAATAAATATAGAAAAAATCCAATTAAATACGATAAAAAAACCAATGATAGAGAATATTTTGATATTTATAAAATTAAAAATTTTTAATAAAATAACTTTTTTTAAAGTCAAAATAGACAATAAAAAAATAGAAAAAATGAAGAAATCAAAATTTGTAAATACCAAATTGTTAAGAAAAATTATTTATAAACAAAAAATAATATTAAGAACAAAAATAATGAAAATAGTTAAAAACCTAGACATTAATCTTGAACAGATAAATTTAAAGTTAGTAATAGGATTAATAGACATAATGGCTACAATACTATCAATTCCAATACTTTCAACAATTATTTCTATAATTATAGCAAAGACAACAAAAGAATATAAAAAAGAAAAATGCAAGTATACTATAATACCTAATTATAGTAAAAATTTAGTCATTAAAATTCAATTAGATTGTATAATAAGCTTCAAATTAGTAAATATTATGAATGTAATATATATTTTGTTAAAAGAAGGAAGTGAAAAAAATGATGAGAGAACATCCAATAGAAGGGCTTATGGCTGCAGCAATGGACAGTATTCAAGATATGATAGATGTTAACACAATAATAGGCGATCCCATTGAAACTAGGAATAATGTTGTTATTATTCCGATTTCTAAAGTAAGCTTTGGGTTTGCAGCAGGAGGAAGCGAATTTAGTGAAGAAACCATAGATGAGTATACAAGGAAAGATAAAGACGAAGAAGAAATAAAATACAAATTACCTTTTGGAGGAGGATCAGGAGCAGGAGTAAGCATAAATCCCGTTGCATTTATAATAGTTCAAGAAAAAAACGTAAAACTACTACCAGTAAATCATTCATCTACAATAGATAGATTATTAGATTATGTACCTGACTTGTTCGAAAAGATAGGTAAAAAAATGAATAAAAACAATATAATTAAAAATGAGATAGATGAAATAATAAAAAAGGAAGAAACACATAAAGAAGAGGAAAAAGCAAAAAAGAAAGATGAAGAAGAGTATGAAGTAGAATATCAAGAAGATGAACTAGATGATTAGATAAATTGGAATTTGTTTTATTTTATCAGTCTATGTTAAACGGATTATAAACTTAAACTGTCTAGTTTCTTATCGGATTAATGAAAAATTTATTTTTCATTAATTTGTTCAAAGATAACAATATTAATTTTTACAAACAATGCGTCGACAGCCCTTTGAGGCGGGGGAAT
>CAKOVK010000023.1 GCA_934121925.1 uncultured Clostridia bacterium | reverse complement strand
TAAAAGAAACAATACCAGCAACAGTAGAAGATGGATATATAGTATTTGAAACATCACATTTAAGTCAATATGGAATTGTTGCAACAAATGTTGAAGAAAAAACAGAACAAACAAAGAACGAAACAAATAACCCAAAAACAGGTGATAACATTGCTGTATACATATCAGTATTTGCAGTAGCAGTAGCTGGAATAACAGCAACAATGGTTATTAAAAAAAGAAACTTAAATAAATAATTTTAGTAATAAATAGGTTATCTGAAAAGATGACCTATTTGTTAAATATAGAAGATACATTATTGCATAAAAAAAGGCAATACTATATAATAAAGGCAATACAAATAAAGAAAGGGGAAACAAATGGAGGAGAGCAAGAAAAATAAAATATGGATGATAATTTCTATTGTAGCTATAATAGTAATTATTGTTTTAGCAGTAATGCTTATGAATAATAATAAAGGCAGTGAGAATAAATTGGGAAAAACAGGTAGTGAGGCTCAAAAAGCAGATATAAAAATAAGAAAAAGCGAAACTGAAACAATTAATTATACTGAATTTAATAATGGCTTATTTAAAATGAAAATACCAGAAGGGTGGAAAGTAGATGTTTTAGGAGATTATATTCATTATACAATTAAAGTATATAATCCACAAAGACCTACTTATCAATTTTTCTTAAATTTAAAAACAGAAGGATACAATAAATCTGAAGCTGCAAAAGCTTTTCAAAAGAAATATTATCCAAATAGTATGTTTGCAAAGACTGCGGTATTAGCAGATAAAACTACAGAAGGATTTTATAAGATATTTAATGAATTAGGACCTTTAAATAATACAGCTGCGTTTACATTTCCAACTTTAACAGACTTTACAGTTGTTGAAAATCTAGGAGAATCACCAATAGGAGGAGATATATTAAGAGCAACATTTAAAGATGAAAATGGAAAAGATGCAGAAGGATTATTTATAGCTTATGTATATGATCCAGGACCATATTATGTTTATGAAAATATAGTTTCAGGCAATCAAATAGATATATATTATTTAAGCGTATATGATGCAATTTTTATTACAGCACCAAAGGATGAATTTGTAAACTGGGAAGGAACTTTAAATACTATTGCAGGTTCACTAGAATTTACAGATGCATTTATGAATGGTTTTAATAGTCAACAAGATGCAGTAATGAAAGAGTTCCAAAATGTTAGAAGTATATGTAATCAAATATCAGATGGAATTATGGATTCTTGGGCAAAAAGAAGTGCTAGTTATGATATAATGAGTCAAAAACAAAGTGATGCAACATTAGGATATGAAAGGGTATATGATACAGAAAATGGAGATATCTACAAAGCATATAATGGATTTACAGATGACTATGATGGTGAAAGATACAAACCAGTTACAGATGATATGTATACACAAAAAACTTATGGATATATAGAAAAGTAGGAGAGAAAATTGAAGAAATATATTTACATTTTTTTAATAATATTAATTTTAATAGTAGTTATACTTATAGGCTACTTGAATAAAAATAAACAAAATAACGATAGTAAAAAAATTGAAGTGCAAAATCCAGAAAATGTAATATCTGTTAAAGCTAGAGAAGAAACAGAAGGCGGATATGTTTATTACAAAACAGAAGATAAAAAACTAATAGAAAAAGTAATAAATGCACTTAATAATATTAAAATAGAAGAAAAAACAGATATAAGCTTTAGCGATAATGGAAAAACATATATACTTGAATTAGCAGATGGAACAACACAAGAATACTATTTTCAAGGCGGATATTATAATGAAAACAATACAAACTACAAAATATCTAATTACAAGGAATTAAATAAAATAGAAATACCAAAGGAAGAAATCTAGCAGTTGAAACTTACTAATATGGTTTTAATTAGAAGTGAAGAATGAAATGAGAAAATCTCAAAGGCAATAGCAAAAGTCTCCCAGTATAACTGGGGGACTTTTGCTTTAGTGTATACATAAATTTATTAAAAGTATTGCAAAATATAAAGATATTATGTATAATGTACTCGTATTATTTGACTTTTATTACAATAATATTATTTATATATTACAATTAGATTATTTCTATTGACATATAATAAAATTGAAATAAAATATATATAGCAAAAGAGGTATATTCTTTTATGAGAGTAATAAGTGGGACTGCCAAGGGAAAAAAACTAAATTCATTAGAAGGATTAGAAACAAGACCAACGCTAGATAGAGTTAAAGAAGCTGTGTTTAATATAATACAGTTTGATATAAAAGATTCTGTTGTTTTAGATTTGTTTTCTGGAAGCGGAGCTCTTGGAATAGAAGCTCTAAGTAGAGGTGCTAAAGAAGCAATTCTATGTGATGCATCTAGTAAAGCAATAAAAATAATAAACAAAAACCTAGAAGAAACAAGACTTAAAGATAAAGCAAAAGTAATTAATACTGATTATTTGGAGGCTTTAAGTAAAATAAGAGACAAAAAGTTTGATATTATATTTTTAGACCCACCATATAAAAGCGATTATGTAGAAAAATCTATAGAGTATATATCAAAGTATAACTTACTTGCAGAAAATGGAATTATAATAGTAGAAACAAACGATGAAAATAAAATAGATAAAATAAATGCAAAAAAAGATTTAGAAGTATATGATACAAGAAAATATGGAATAGCAATTATCATATTCATTCGAAAGGAGTAAAATCATGGAAATTTTTACATTATTAGAAACGTTAGAGGACATTATGGAAAGAAGTAAAAGTGTACCATTTACAGAAAAAGGAATAGTAGATAAAGAGGAAGTATTAGAAATAATAAAAGAAATAAGATTAAAACTTCCAGATGAATTAAAACAAGCAAAATGGGTAAAAGAAGAAAGAGGAAGAATATTAGACGAAGCTCAAAAAGAGGCTGATGGTATAGTTAAAGAAGCAGAAAATAGAATAATTGCTATGATAGATGAACATGAAATTACAAGAAAAGCATATGAACAAAAAGCTGAAATAATAGAAACAGCAAATGAGATGTCAAGAGAAATTGCAAAGGGAACAAAAGATTATGCAGATGGTATACTTGCAAATTTAGAATCAGCAATAAACAATGTTAGCGTAACATTAAATGAAGCAATAAAAACAATAGAAAACAACAGAAAAGAACTTAAATAAGATAAGAATTAGGAAGTCAGAAATTAAAATGGAAGTCAGAATTTTTAAATTTATAGATTTCCTATAATTTCTGACTTTTTTATATAATTCACCCGGAATTAAACAAATTACAATTCATATAGAATCCAATTAATAAAAGGAGAAAACATGCCAAGAGGAAGAAGAAGTAAAAAGAAAAATAGAAGTATATTAGATTTACAAGTAGTTTCATTAATAATAGCAAGCATTTTACTAGCGGTATTAATATACACCAAAGCTCGGATATATTGGAGAAAACTTAAGTCCGATTTTAGGTGGAATAATGGGATGGATAAAATACATAATACCAATTGGAACTTTTGCAATTGCTATTTTTTTAGCATGCGATGAAGATAAAGAGAACTTTATGAAAAAGATTGTGCAATATGCTGTATTATTACTATGTGTAACAACAATAATGACAGTAATTCAAGTGGCACAAGGCAAACTAAATATAGACCAAGAATTTGAAAGTGCTGTTACAGAAGCATATAATAAAGGAACTGAAAACCTAGGCGGAGGAGCAGTAGGGGCAATTTGTGCTATCGCTTTAATAAATTTAATTGGAAAAGTAGGAACAATTATATTTTCAATAGGCGTTGCAGTGATTGATTCTATTTTCTTATTCGGCATCAAGCCAGCAGAACTATTAAAAGAATATATAGAAAACAAAAAAGAAAGAAAACAGGAAGAAAAAGAGGCAAGATTAGAACAAAGAAAACTAAAAATTGAAAATATGGTAAACGAAAAAAGTGAAAGAAAAATTAAAGAGAAAAACAAGGAAAAAAATAAACCAGTAAATGATATAATTACAGAAGATCAAATAAATATTAAAATTGCAAACGAAAAACCAGAGATGCAAGAATCTTTATTTAAAAAAGAGGAAGAAATAAAAGAAGATAAATCGAAAGAAGTTCTTACGTTGGAACATGCTTTAACTGTTGAAGATGAACATTATGAATTTCCTCCGATTGATTTTCTAAAACCAGGTAAATCTGCTACAAAACTAGGAAAAAAAGCAGTAACAGATACAGCAAACAAACTACAAAAAACATTATATAGCTTTGGAGTATCTGCAAAAGTAGAAAATGTTTCTGTTGGACCAACAATAACGAGATATGAATTAAAACCAGCAGAAGGAGTTAGAGTAAGCAAAATAGCGAACCTAGCAGATGATATTGCACTTAGCCTTGCAGCAGAAACAATAAGAATAGAAGCACCAATACCAGGAAAACAAGCAGTAGGAATAGAAATACCAAATAAAGAAAAAGAGGTAGTAGCATTAAGAGATATAATAGATAATCCAGCATTTACAAAGTCAAAATCAAAATTATCTTTTGCACTAGGAAAAGATGCAGCAGGAGAAGCAATAGTTACAGATATAGCAAAAATGCCACACGTACTAATTGCAGGAAGTACAGGTTCTGGAAAGAGTGTTTGTATAAATACATTAATTACAAGTATAATATATAAATCTAAACCAAGTGAAGTAAAACTTGTAATGGTTGACCCTAAGGTGGTAGAACTTTCTGTATACAATGGAATACCACATCTATTGATACCAGTTGTAACAGACCCTAAAAAAGCAGCAGGAGCGTTAGCTTGGGCAGTGCAAGAGATGGTAAACAGGTATCACTTGTTTGCGGAAAAAAATGTTAGAGATATAGCAGGATATAATGAAACTTTAGAAAAAGAGGGAGCCGAAGGAAAACTTCCACAAATAGTAATAATAATAGATGAGCTTGCAGATTTAATGATGGTAGCTAAAAATGATGTAGAAGATGCAATATGTAGATTAGCACAAATGGCAAGGGCAGCAGGTATGCATTTAGTAATTGCAACACAAAGACCTTCTGTTGATGTAATTACAGGTATTATTAAAGCCAACATAGCAAGTAGAATTTCTTTTGCAGTAACATCACAAGTGGATTCTAGAACTATACTAGATTCAGCAGGAGCAGAAAAATTATTAGGAAAAGGCGATATGTTATTTTTCCCAACAGGTGTGCTAAAACCTATAAGAATACAAGGAGCCTTTGTTTCAGATAGTGAAGTTGAACAAATAGTTAGCTTCCTAAAAGAAAATGGAGGACCTACATACAGCGAAGATGTATTAGAAAAAATAGAAAGAACAAATACAACAGACAAAGAATTAGATGAACAAGATGAAGATGAAGTAGATCCATTTTTAATGGAAGCAATAGATACTGTTGTAGATTTAGGACAAGCATCAGCTTCTTTTATACAAAGAAGATTTAAAGTAGGATATGCAAGAGCAGGAAGAATAATAGACCAAATGGAGGCAAGAGGCATAATTTCTGGATATGAAGGGAGTAAACCAAGACAAGTTTTGGTTTCTAAAGAACAATGGCAAGAACTAAAAACTGCTAAACCAGCAGAAACAACAAATGAATAATAATACGAAAGAAGGGTAATGTTTTGAAAAAGGAAGATTTTTTATCTAAACTAAATATAAAAGACTATAATAATCAACTTGAAGATATATTAGAAAAAAAATCTTTCTCAGAAGGAACAAAAAATATCCTTCTTAATATTTTGTATAAAATGGAAACAGCATATGAAGATTACAACAAAGTAAAAGTTGATACAAAAACAAAAAAAGATATGCTAGAAGAAATTATAGAAACAATTGAAAAATATTGCAAAGAAATAGAATTAGTCAAGCCAAAATTAGATGAAGAAACAAAGTTAGGAGATAAAAAAATTATTATTGATAGAAACAAGATAATATCATATCCAAACGAAAAAACAGTATTTTATGGCTTATGCTATATACAACCAAAAAAATTTAAAATTAAAACTCAGTATAATATCTTAAAAGAACCAATGGAAAAGCTTTTAAATAGTGGCTATATTGAGGAAAAGAAAGAAATCATTAGAGATTTTGATGGCTGGGCTTGGAATATTGCTAGAGATGATATAAGTAATTTTATTTATAATTTAATTTATCAAAATATAAAAATATTGTTAGGAAATAGCTTTATTCAAGAATGTATTTTAAATATGAACAATATTGACTTTATAGATAAATTTGAGAGAAAAATGGGCAATTTATATAGTGAAGAAATTGCAATTCAAATAGAAGAACAAATATATATAATAAGTATTATAGAAAATATTAAAAATAATAAAAAAGCTAAAAATGAGCTGTTAGAAGAAAAGAAAATAATAGAAGAAGAACTTAAAAAAATTAGTAATAAAAAAGCTTATTTACAAGAAATAGCAAATGAAAAAAAATTAATATCAAAAAAAATAAGAGAAATAGATGAAACTATAAATGATAATAGTGTTTTAAGAAAAAGTTTTATTGAGAAAAATAAAACTCTAAATGAAAATGAAAAAATATTTAGTCTTAGTGAATATACAGAAATTTTACAGCAAAATAGAAGAAATCTATTAAACGAATTAAAAAGATATAGTAACCTTATGAAACCAATGAACTATGTAAAAAACAAAAGCAATTTACAAAAGAAATCTAATTTATTAAATAAAATAGAGTTTAGTTTAAATATAGAAGACCAACAACAAAATGCTGTAGAAGAATTACAACTAAACTTTTTAAAAGCAGTACAGGAAAAAATAGGTAGGGTTGAAACAAAGAAAAAAATTTTAGAATGCATATATATGTTTAGATATTATAAATTGTTATATATAAATGAAGAAAAACAAATAAAAGATATAGATAGAATAAAAGAGCAACTAGAAATGGCAGAAAAATATTTAATAACAAAAGCTTGCAATTTAAAGGTAATAAATATATTATCAAATAGCATAGAAGAAAATTACAAACTTATTTCAAATATATTAGACTGTAATATAATAGATTTAGATGAAATGAATTTGGAAATAAAAATGAAAGAAAACAAAGTAGTAATTAATATTTTTGATGACAATATGATAGATAAGTCTATTGAATATAAAGAAAAACTAGATTTAAATCTTAAAAGTAACAAACGAATAAAATTATTTAATTAGGAGGTTTTATATGAATATTACTTTTTTAGGAGCAACAAAAACTGTTACAGGTTCAAACTTTTTATTGGAAGGAGCAGGAAAAAAGATACTAATTGATTGTGGATTATATCAAGGAAAAGCAGCTGAAGAAAGAGAAAACTATGCAGACTTTGCATATAACGTAAATGATATAGATTATTTATTACTTACACATGCACATATAGATCATTCTGGAAGAATACCAAAATTATATGTAGAAGGATATCGAAATCCCGTAATTGCAACAAAAGCGACTTGTGATTTATGTACAATTATGCTTCCAGATAGTGGACACATTCAAGAACAAGAAAACGAATGGCAAAATAGAAAAAGAAAAAGAAAAGGATTGCCAGAATTACCACCTCTATATACTGCACAAGACGCAATTGATTGCTTAGAGATATTTAAACCAGTAAAATATGATGAAATAATAGAACTTTCACCAGATATACATGTAAGATACAATGATGCTGGACATATGCTTGGCTCTAGCATAATAGAAGTATGGGTAAAAGAAAATGGAGAAGAAAAGAAAATAGTCTTTTCTGGAGATTTAGGAAATAATGATATGCCACTTTTAGATGCTCCAACAATGATAGAAGCAGCTGATTATTTAGTTATGGAATCAACTTATGGAGGAAGACTTCATATAAGAAATGATGAAAAAGCAGAAATGTTTTTAAATATAGTTGCAGAAACATTAGATAAAGGAGGTAATGTTGTAATACCTTCATTTGCAGTAGGAAGAACACAAGAAATTCTATACGAACTAAATAACCTAAAAGAACATAGAACAGATGCTGAATTTTTAGAAAAATATGATAAATTAATGAAAGCTTCTGTATATGTAGATAGCCCTCTTGCTATATCAGCAACAGAAATATTTAGAGAGAATACAGATTTATTTGATGAAGAAGTAAAAAAACAAATAGAAAGCGGAGATAATCCATTAGAGTTTCCAGGACTACAATTTACAAAAACAGCAGAAGAATCAAAAGCATTAAATGAAAACAATACACCATCAATAATAATATCAGCAAGTGGTATGTGTGAAGTTGGAAGAATAAAACACCATTTAAAACATAACTTATGGAATCCAAACAGTACAATATTATTTGTTGGTTACCAAGCACCAGGAACATTAGGAGCAAAAATAGTTGCAGGAGAGAAAAAAGTAAAAATATTTGGAGAAGAAGTTGCAGTAAATGCAAGAATAGAATATATAGAAGGATATTCTGGACACGCAGACCAAGAAGGACTTTTAAACTTTGTATATTCATTTATAACAAAGCCAAAACATATATTCTTAGTTCATGGTGAGCCAGAAGGACAAAAAATATTAAAAGAAAAGATACTAGAAACTGTGGAGATTCCAGTAACAATACCAGAATATGGAGAAGAATATAAATTAGATGATAGGATAGCATTACAAGCTAAAGTAGATGCACATGACAAACACAGATATCTACGTTTAGAAGTAATGGACAGATTATCAACATTAAAAGAAGAATTAGAAGATATGAGTTCAATGATAAAAGATGACATATTTGATGAAGACAAAAAAGATGAAGAAATAATGGCAATAAACGAAAAAATAAAAGAACTAGAACAACAAATAGTAAAAACAATTTCATAATTGTAGGGGCGTATTGCATACGCCCAAAAATAAATTTGTTGCAAATGCTGTAGGAATGTCGCCTTCGGCAACCTGCAATGTACCGTGAAATTGCTATAAACGTAGGGGCAGACCCTGTGTCTGTCCTTAAAAAATTAAATGAAGAGTGAAAAAATACAAAATTTACTCTGTGAATTTTGAAGGAGATACAAATGGAAAAATATTATAATGATGCAATAATTGGAAATAAAGAAATAACAGCAAGTTTTACAAAAAAAGGAGAATTAATAAGGCTATTCTACCCAAATACAGACTATAGACAATTTATAGATTTTTTTCATACAGGAATCAAAGTAAATGATTCTTCTATGATATATTTACATGATGATATAAATAATACATATAAACAATATTATACAGAAAACACAAACATATTGAATACAGAAATATTAAATACATATTTTGAACTAAAAATATTACAAACAGATTTTGTATGTTCAGATAAAAATGTATTAATAAAAAGATATAAAATGAAAAACAAAAACAATATAGATTTGCAAATAAACTTTTTAATACACTCTGGACTTATAACAAATGAAAATAATCAAGTAAGCGGATATTTTAAAAATAATACTTTATTTCAATATATGCATGATTATACATTTGCCATATATTCAAATAAAACAATAAACAATTCACAAATTAACAATAATGCTACAAATATAGAAGAAGGTATAATAGGAGACAAAGATTACATAGGAATGTCTAACGATTCTAGTATTAGTTTTGATTTAGGTGTTTTAAAACCAAATGAAGAAATTGAATTTTGCATATATGTAAATATAAACCATGGAGCAGAAATAAAAACAACAGAAGCAAAAATAGAAGAAATAAAAAAAATAGATTATAAAAAAGAGCTAGACAAAACAAAGAGATATTGGGAAAAATATGTAAAAGAACATGATACAATTAAATTACCAAATTCAAATACAAAATATATGGAAAAAATAGAAAAAATATATAAAAGAACGATACTTTTATATCCATTACTTACAAACCACTTAACAGGAGGAATCTCAGCAGCAATAGAAATAGATGAGGAAAGAACAAAATGCGGAAGATACTCTTATTGTTGGCCAAGAGATGGAATATTTATAACAAATGCACTAGACATATTAGGAATGGAAAAGGAAACAGAAAAATTTTATAAAACTTTCTGCAAAACGACACAAAGTAAAAATGGAATGTGGGAACAAAGATTTTATACAGATGGAACACTAGCACCATGTTGGGGATATCAAATTGATGAAACCGCAAGTGTAGTATATGGAGTATATAATCATTATGAACATACAAACAATTTAAAATTTTTGAAAGACACACTAAAAATGTGTGAAAATGCTACTAAGTACTTAAAAAAATACACACAAGATTTATTAGAAGGAAAAGAAGAAGAATATAAAAGTTATGATCTTTGGGAAGAAAACGAAGGAATACATACATATTCTCTAGCAGCAATATTCTCAAGCTTTGAAGTAATGATAAAGATATACGAAAAAGTAAAACCAGAATTTAAAGAAAACAGATTAAAAATAGAGAAAATAGAGAAAGAGCTAATAATACTTAAAGAATATTTAGTAAAGATAAAAGACTATATATTAAAAAATCTATATGACAATAATAAAAAATCATTTATAAGAAATAAAGATGGAAAAATAGATATAAGTTTATTAGGTTTAGTTACACCATTCAAAGTATTTGCACCAAAAGAAAAGAAAATATTAAACACAATAGAAAAAATGGATTTAAGCATAAGAACATATACAGGAGGATATCTAAGATATGAAGGAGACAACTATGTAGGCGGAAATCCATGGATAATATCAAGTTTATGGATGGCAAATTACTACATAGAAGCCGGAAATAAGAAAAAAGCAAGAGAATGTTTTGAATTCGTAGTAAAAACAGCAACAGAACATGGCTTCTTAGCAGAACAAATAGACAACAGTACAATGCAAGCAAAATGGGTAATAGGACTTGGATGGTCACATGCTATGTTTATAGATGTATTACAAAAATTGTACAAATAAAACAATATGGGAATTTATAGGGGCGTATTGTATACGCCAAAAACACATTACAAACATGTAGGGGCGGGCCCTGTGTCCGCCCAAAAGGAGAAAATATGGAAGAAGAAAATAATAAAGAAACAAAAAAAGAAATAAGCAATAAAAAAGCAATAATAGCAATAATTTCAATTGTAATCCTACTAGGAATTTGTGCATTTGTATATACAAATATAATAAAAAAGGAAGATGAATGTAAAAATAACTATCAACAAATAAATTATCAGCAACAAGGCAACTCACCTACAAGTTTTGATCCTGTACTAAGTGGCGGCGCAGTTGATGCTAAACCCATAATCTACCTATACCCAGAAGCCGAAACAGAAGTAACAGTAAAAGTAGGAAATCCACAAAATCTAACACACACATATCCAAAATATGAAAACGAATGGAGAGTATTAGCAAAACCAAATGGAGATTTAAAAGACCTAAAAACAGGAAGAAACCTATATGCATTATATTGGGAAGGAATAAACACAGTAGAACCAAATATGAAAGAAGGATTTATTGTAAAGGGAGAAGACACAATAAAATTCCTAGAAGAAAAATTAGAAATATTAGGATTAAACGAAAGAGAAGCAGAAGAATTCATAGTATATTGGTTACCAAAATTAGAAAGTAATAAATACAATTTTATAAGATTCCAAACAGAAGAAGAAATAAATAACAACATGCCATTAGAAATAACACCAAAACCAGACACAGTAATAAGAATAGTAATGGAATTTAAAGGATTAGAAGAATCAATACAAATACAAGAGCAAAAATTAAGCACACAACAAAGAACAGGATTCACAGTAGTAGAATGGGGCGGAACAGAAATAAAATAGAACAAAATATATATACAAAATAACCCATTAAAATGGGAAGAGGATGAATATTTTAATTGAAGGAGAGAAAGATGGCTAAATCTAACACAGTTTTTGTTTGCAGTAATTGCGGAAATGAATCTTCAAAATGGTTTGGAAAATGTCCCGCTTGCAATGAATGGAATACTTGTTATGAGGAAAAGGTTAATTTAAAACCAGGTGGAAAACAATCTAACAAAAAAACAGCAACACCAACAAAATTAAATGATGTAAAAAAACAAGATATTATAAGAACTAAAACAGGGTTTGAAGAACTAGATAGAGTGCTAGGAGGAGGCCTTGTAAAAGGTTCTTTAACTTTGCTTGGTGGTGAACCCGGAATTGGAAAATCTACTTTAATTTTGCAGATTTGCGATAAAATTAAAGGAGAAGGACAAGTTCTATACGTTTCAGGGGAAGAATCAATAGATCAAATAAAACTAAGAGCAGATAGATTAAATATAAAAAATGATGATATTGTATTTCTAGGAGAAACAGACATAGATGTAATAGAAGATGCAATTTTAAAAACAAATCCAAAACTTGTAATAATAGATTCTATACAAACAATGTATTCAGATGATATAACAGCAGGACCAGGAAGTGTTAGCCAAGTAAGAGAAATTACTTCTAGAATAATGAAAATGTGTAAGCAAGAAGAAATTACAACAATAATTATAGGACATGTTACTAAAGATGGAAACATAGCTGGGCCAAGAGTTTTGGAACATATGGTAGATACTGTTTTATACTTAGAAGGAGAACGATACTTTGCATATAGAATTTTAAGAGGTGTAAAAAATAGATTTGGTTCTACAAACGAAATAGGAATGTTTGAAATGCAAGATATAGGAATGTGCGAAATTAATAATCCTTCATCAATACTATTATCAGAAAAAAACGAAAATGTTGCAGGATCAATTGTTGTAGCAAGCATTGAAGGAACAAGACCAATACTTGTAGAGCTTCAAGCATTAACATCGACAAGTGTATTTGGAATGCCAAGAAGAACTGCAAACGGAATAGATTATAACAGACTGACACTTTTAATTGCTGTACTAGAAAAAAGAGCTTCATTACCACTTGGAAATCAAGATGTTTACTTAAATATAGTTGGTGGAATAAAAATAAATGAACCAGCACTAGATTTAGGAATAATTCTTGCAGCAAGCTCAAGCTTTAAAAATGTTCCTATACCAAATGATACAATTGCTATAGGAGAAGTAGGCTTAACAGGAGAAGTAAGAAGTGTTAATCAAATAGAAAAAAGGCTAAAAGAAGCAGAAAAACTTGGATTTAAAAAATGCATAATTCCTGAAAGCAATAAAAAACTATTGAAAGATAATTATAAATTAGATATAATAGGTGTGCAAAATATTATAGAAGCAATGAGAGCAGTTGGACTAAGAAAATAAATTTAAAACAAGTGAGGGTAGAAGAGTGGCAGAAACAGTAAAAAAAGAGGATATATTAGTAAATATATTAAAGATAATAGCTCCAGGAACAAAATTTAGAGAAGGGCTAGACAATATACTAAAAGCAAAAACTGGTGCATTAATAATAATAGGTGATTCAAAAGAAATAATGGACATTTCAGATGGTGGTTTCAAAATAGATGAAGAATATACACCTGCAAGATTATACGAACTTGCAAAAATGGATGGAGCAATTATTCTAAGCAAAGACCTAAAAAGAATATTACTTGCTAATACTCAAATAATACCATCTTCTAAAATAACAACAGAGGAAACAGGAACAAGGCATAGAACTGCAGAACGTACAGCAAAGCAAACAGGAGAATTAGTAATTAGTATTTCTCAAAGGAGAAATATAATAACAGTATTTAAAGGAGACTTTAGATATACAATAGAAGATACAAGTAAAATAATTTCTAAAGCAAACCAAGCATTGCAAACTTTAGAAAATTACAAAAGAGTATTTGATTCAAAACTTAAAGTACTTAATGAATATGAATTTAACGATATTGTAACATTAGATAATGTTATTACTTGCTTGCAAAGAGCAGAAATGGTAATGAGAGTTGCAGAACAAGTAAAACGTTCTATATATGAACTTCGGAGAAGATGGTATTCTAGTTAAAATGCAACTAGAAGAATTAATAGAAGATCTACCACAAGAAGAATTACTTATAGTTAAAGATTATATAGCTCCAAGTAGGAGATTAGTTGCAGAGAAAATTTTAGAAAATATAAAAAATATTTCACAAGAAGAATTTATAAAATCAGATACAATAGCAAAGGCTTTAGGGTATGAACAGTTTGACAATTATGAAGAAGTTGCTGTATATCCAAGAGGATATAGAATATTAAATAAAATTCCTAGAATGCCAAGCAACATTGTTACAAATTTAGTAAAAACATTTAAGTCATTCCAACATATATTACTTGCTGATGTAGATAAATTAGATGAGGTTGAAGGAATTGGTGAGGTAAGAGCTAGAACTATAAAACAATCTTTAAGAAGAATGCAAGAACAATTTATGTTTGATAATTTAATGGTTTAAGAGGTGTAATTTTGATAGAGTTAAAGAATAATAAAGGTATTACTTTAGTAGCATTAATAATAACGGTTATACTAATGCTGATATTAGTTTCGGCAGCTGCATATTCAGGTATAAATACATATAAAAATACGCAAGTTGCAAAATTTATTGCACAAATGCAATTAATACAAACAAAAGTGGATGAATTAGTAGAAGAAAACAATATAGAAAATATAGGAGAAGAAATTACAACAGATGAAACTAAAAAAAATATAATAAGCCGAGCATATTTAAATGGAGAAACACAAGAAAATACCGATGAATATAAGAACAAATATAAATATATTTCAAGCGAAAATTTAAAACAGCAATTAGACATAGATAATATAGATGATGATATTTTAGTTAATTTTGAAACAAGAGAAGTAATAAGTGTAAATGGTGTAGAATATGAAGGAAAGAAATATTATACGCAATATAAACTACCAAATGGACAAGCTTTAGTCTACGGTGAGGCAATAACAAGAAATATAGCATTTGGATTGGATTTATCAATAAGTGGATTAAATGCAACAGTGTCAGTTAGCAACATAAGTATAAATAATGGAACTTTAAGTTTTGCAGAAACAGATTTATTAGGAAACACTACAAACTGGCAAACAATAACTAATTATACAGAAAAAGAAAAAACATATACTGCAAATATATCAAAAACAGGAAATTATACATTTAAATTACAAGACAATACAGACACGGAAAGTACATTACAAAAGACAATAGTAATTACTTTAACTAATAAACCTAAAACAAACATAGATCTGGAAACCTATGACTATGGAGCAGACTCTAACTTTTGGGCTTATGCAGAAAAAAATGGAACAACTTACTTATGGATACCAAGATTTGTTTATGATTCTAATAATAAAATAAAATTTGTAAAAGGAAATTCTAAAATAACAACAGACGAAACATATATTGGAGATGGTTGGACTACACATAGCAAATTCACAGACAATGATACAGAACTTACAGGAATATGGGTAGAAACAAGTAGACAAGCAGGATTAAATATGATAGAACTATTAAATAGTGACTTACAAACACTAAAAGAGATAAATGAATAGATAAGGGAAAGGAAGAGGAAAATGAAAAACAAAAAATTAGCATTAAGCATTATTGCATTGATATTTGTATTGATTTTAGGAGGATTTTTAGCATATGGATATTATCAAAAAGCAAATTATAAAGTAGAGAGACCAATAGTATCAATGGAAATAAAAGGATATGGAACAATAAAAATGGAACTTTACCCAGACGAAGCTCCAAACACAGTAAAAAACTTTATAAAGCTAATTAATGAGGGGTATTATAATGGATTGACATTCCACAGAGTAGAAGAAAGTTTAATACAAGGTGGAGATAAAGCAGGAGATGGAACAGGAACAACAGAGCTAAGCATAAATGGAGAATTCACTGCTAATGATTATGATAATGAGCTAAAATTTGAAAGAGGAACAGTAGGACTAGCAAGAATGGATTATACATATTATTCATCTATTGACCCTAAATTAACTAAAGAAGGATATAACTCAGGATATGCACAATTTTTCATAATGGCACAAGATGAGAGTGCATTAGATGGTTACTATACAGCTTTTGGAAAAGTAACAGAGGGAATGGAAATAGTTGATGAAATAACTAAGTTAGAAACTACTGTTGAAACAGATGAAAATAGTGGAGAAACTACAGAAACAACAAAGCCAGTAAATCCACCAGTAATAAAATCAATGACAGTAGATACTTTAGGTGTTAATTATGGAGAACCAGAAACACATGACACTTTTGATGTAAATAGCTTTATTATGCAAAAATTATATGGAATATCATACTAAGATTTGATGGAAAAAAGGGACAGGCCCCTTTTTCCATCACAACTTATTATTAAGATGTTAAAAAATTACTAATTCAAAAAATTAAAAAAATTTTAAAATTACTATTGACAGATTAATTAAAATCTAGTATACTTATTTTCGTCCTAAGAAATGGGCGCATAGCTCAGCTGGTAGAGCATCTGCCTTACAAGCAGGAGGTCATAGGTTCGAGCCCTATTGCGCCCACCATTTTTTTGGCCCGGTAGTTCAGTTGGTTAGAACGCTAGCCTGTCACGCTAGAGGTCGTCGGTTCGAGCCCGATCCGGGTCGCCATTTTTTTATTTATATAATTGGCTCGATAGCTCAGTTGGTAGAGCAGGGGACTGAAAATCCCCGTGTCAGTGGTTCGATTCCACTTCGAGCCACCACAAAAGCACAGCGAAAGCTGTGCTAATTTTTTTTGAAATTGTGGAATCGAAAAGGAGGGTGCCAAGTTTCGAGCTGGTCAGGAGCCAGCCGAAACGCAGGCAAAAATAGTCCAGTGGACTATTTTTCCGACGCGGCTTGGCGATTCCACTTCGAGAGGTATAAGGTATGCAGAAAAATATATTTAGACCAATAGTTGATAAAACTAAAATAAAATGATACAATTCTATAAAAATAAATAAGGAATGATTAATTGATGGATAAAATTTTAGACAGAGTTAATAAACCAGATGACTTAAAAAAATTGAATTTAGTAGAAAAAGAAGAATTAGCAAAGGAAATAAGAGAATATATATTAGAAATAGTCTCTAAAAATGGGGGACATTTGGCTTCTAATTTAGGGGTTGTAGAACTTACGATAGCATTACATAGTGTTTTTAATTTGCCACAAGATAAAATAATATGGGATGTAGGACATCAAAGTTATGTTCATAAAATATTAACAGGAAGAAAAGAACAAATGAAAACCTTAAGAAAGTTTGAAGGATTATCAGGTTTCCCTAAAATATCGGAATCTGAGTATGATAGTTTTGATACAGGACATAGTAGTACATCAATATCAGTAGCATTAGGAATGGCAAGGGCAAATGCTTTAGAAAACAAAAATGACCATGTAATTGCTGTAATAGGAGATGGCTCATTGACTGGCGGAATGGCTATGGAAGCTTTAAATGATGCAGGAAGCAGCAATTCTAATATTACTGTAATATTAAATGATAATGAAATGAGCATATCCAAAAATGTTGGAGGAATACCGGCATTACTTACCAAAATTAGAGTAAAAAAAATGTATAAAAAATCAAACAATTGTATAAAAAGATTCTTTAATAAAGTGCCTTTAATAGGAAAACCTATTGTTTCATTAACTCATAATATAAAAAGAGGCATAAAACAAATGGTTATTCCTAATATGTATTTTGAAGATATAGGCTTTACATATTTAGGACCTGTAGATGGACACGATATAGAAGAACTAGAAAACATATTAGAACAAAGTAAGCATTTAGAAGGACCTATTTTAATACATGTAATGACTAAAAAGGGAAAAGGATATAAATTTGCAGAAGAAACACCAGATAAATTTCATGGCATTTCTAGTTTTGACTTGAAAACTGGAGAACTAATATCAAAGCCGAAAGTAGACTATTCAAAAGTGTTTGGAGATAAGTTAGTTGAACTGGCTTCAAAAGATAATAAAATAGTGGCTGTTACTGCAGCAATGAAAGATGGAACAGGTTTAAAAGAATTTGCAAATAAATTTCCGGGCAGGTTTTTTGATGTGGGAATTGCAGAACAACATGCAGTAGGAATGATTGCGGGAATGGCTATTGCTGGACTTAAACCTGTATTTGCAGTGTACTCATCTTTTTTACAAAGAGGCTATGATCAACTTATTCATGATGTTGCACTAGAACAAATACCAGTAACAATATGTGTTGATAGAGCAGGAATAGTTGGGGCAGATGGAGAAACACATCAAGGATTATTTGATTTATGCTTTTTGAATTCAATACCAAATTTAATTGTAATGGCACCAAAAGATTTTAAGGAATTAGAACAAATGTTAGAATTTGCAGTAAACTTAAATAAGCCAGTAATTATTAGGTATCCAAGAGGAGGAGAAAGTTTAAATAAATTTGAACAACATACTAATATCGAACTTGGAAAATCAGAAATAATAAAAGAAGGAAAAAATCTAACAATTATAGCTATAGGCAAAATGGTAGAAAAAGCAAGAAAAGTGTCAGAGTTGCTAAAAAAAGATAATATTGATGCAGAAATAATAAATGCAAGATTCCTAAAGCCATTAGATAAAGAAACGATATTAAAATCAATAGAGAAAACTAAAAATGTTGCAACAATAGAAGATGGACTAATAGAAGGAGGTCTTCGGAAATTCTGTTATGGAAGCGATAAATAATAGCAAATTAGAAAATGTAAAAGTAGAAAGATTTGGATATAGCAATTGCTTTGTAAAACAAGGAAGCGTAGAAGAACTAGAAAAAATGTATAAGATAGACGTCGAAAATATCTATAATATCATACTAAAATATAAGATCAAATGATGCTGAGTTTTACAAAATGTTCTTAATATGTTATAATTAAAAGAGTCGTTTTATGAATAGGGGGATTTTATATGGAAGATATATCTTCGAAGAAACTACATCTTGAATGGGACAATTATATAGGTTATTTAATTGAAGCAATTGGAGAAAGCAACTTTATGAAGCGCGCTGAAGATAAAGGGATGCAAACATCAAAAAATTCATTAGAAGCACATATTACCTCAAGAGCAAGGCATGTAACAGCTGTAGCTGATATTTCAAAAAGAATTGCTGAAGGATTAGGATTGAATGCTAATTACATATATGCTGGAATGCTTATGCATGACGCAGGGCATCCATTTACTGCACATGATGGAGAAGAACTTTTTACAGGAATAGGGAAAGTAGATAATGTAGAATATTATCATCATAATGCAAAAGGAATAGAAACAATTATAAGCGAAAATATTTGCGAAAAAGCAGTAAGTAAAATTCCTAATATAAAAAACAGACCTGAACTTAGAAAAAAATTAGAAGATGAATTTTATTATTTTTTAGATGTTGTTGTTTCACATGATGGAGAAGCTTCGGCAAGTGAAATGAACTCTGAACCAGAAGAATATCCTGATATTAGAACTGCTGTCTTTGAAAAGCTTAGACTATCAAATGCTACTAATAATTATAAATTTATTGCACAAACAACTGAAGGGCGAATTGCAAAATATGCAGATGTCATTGCATATTTGTCTACAGATATACAAGACAGATTTAGACTAGGGATTCAAAAAGACTTTGATCAAGATTATTTAGAATTTTTAGGAGACATATTGTCAGATGACTATATAGCAAAAAGAGAAGAAAAAATAGAAGTTGCTAAAAATATAATTGAAGAGATTAAAGAAGAAAAATTAATGCAACTAGTTAGTGATGCAAGAGCAATTGAAAATAGAGAAATAATTGAAGAAGCAGATAAGTTAATAAAAAAAATACGTGAAAAAGTAGAAAATTATGAAAATTTAACAGATCCTCAACAAAAGGAGCAAGCAGGAAAAGTTATAGAAAGATACATTAAAAATTATAGAAAAGAACATCAAACAGAAAATATGTCAGATGAAGATAAAAAATATTTAGAGGCTGATATTACAAAATTAAAAGAATTTACAAGAAAAAAACTAAGAATGAGATCAGCAGTAATAGAAGAAATTACAAGTAGAGTAAGAGAAAAAATGATTCAGAACTTGCTAAAAGAATCAAAAGCAAAAGGTGATATTACTTTTTCTGATAACATGAAAAGATTGTTCTTTACGGCAAAAAAACTAAATTACAAATATGTTCCAGAAACAAAATGGAATTATTTAGCAGAAGAACTACCTGTTGCAACAGATAAATTAGTTCATATGGTAGCATTGGCTTTGAGAAAAACTGGAGCTATTGAAAGTAAATTTTATGATAAAACAATGAGGAAACATGTAACTGAGCCAGAAGCTATTAAATATCTAAAGACGTTAGGATATACAGATGAAGAAGAACATAGCAAATATAGAAAAAAATATGGAATAAGATTTATAAAAGGTGGAAGCAAATTTACCTCAGAAGGTAAAAGAGAAATAAATATTGCAAGACAAGAGTTATGTAATGCGGCATATCATTACGTGTTGGATTCTGGAGAACTATTTGCTATTCAATACCAAAATACATTCCATGCAATAGAAAATCAAATTACATTAAAAATAAAAGAGGCTTTAAATTTATTACCACAAAATGAGAAGAAAAAAAGAAAAACAGATATTGAGTATTTTGATAAAAAAGTTGCAAGGCAAGAAGAATATATTAGAAAGAAATTTATTAAAAAATATGGAAGTGCCGAAAATGTTACTGAAGAACAAATTAAGGAATTCGCAAAGCCTATTATTAAAAGAGAAAGAAAAAAGATAGAAGGAAAAATGGCTATTCAAATGGCGATTAATTATATATCAGGAATGGGAGACAGCGCTATGCGTACACATGCAGAAGAGTGTGGATTTATAGAGCCAAGTAAATTTGAAAATGGATTTAGAAAAAATGATGGAAGAAAAAATCTTAATGATAAGTATGATATAACTGTACCTGGTGGAGATACTGTACATGGTGGAGATACTGTACATGGTGGAGATGAAGAAGAAAGATAAAAAACTCCGTTTGGAGTTTTTTATCTTATATAATTTTTGCTATACTGACTTTTTGAAAAAGTTGAATTGAATAAAAAAATGATGTATAATACATTTGATAATAGGAATTTGAGGTGTAAGATGGATAAAGAAAAGCGTAAAATATTAAATACAATGATTAAATTTTTTGAAGAAAAGGGATACAAAAAAGAAGAAATAGCAGAAATAGAAGAATTAGCGGGGGAAAAAGAAAAAAAGAAAAAGAGAAAACTTCATTCTTTTGAAAAAATTACAGATTTAAAAGATATGCTTGCAAAAACAGAAAAAAGATGTGGAGATAAACCAGCATTTAAGTACAAAACAGCAGAACCAGGAGTTTTTGATGCTATTACATATAAAGAATTTATAGATAAAGTAAATGCTTTAGGAACAAAACTTATAGATTTGGGCTTGAAAGGAAAAAGAATAGCAGTTATATCTGAAAATAGATATGAATGGTGCTTAGCATATTTGGCTACGTGCTGTGGAACAGGAGTTATAGTGCCATTAGACAAAGCTTTGCCAGCAAATGAATTGGAAAGTTTAATTGTTCGTTCTGGAGTAGAAGCTATATTTTACTCTAGTAAATATGATGAAGTTATGCAAGATATAAAACAAAGAAGAACTACAGACTTAAGATACTACATTTCTATGGATTTAGATAAGATGGAAAATGGAGTTTACTCTGAACATGAATTTGTAGAAAAGGGCAAAGAGCTAATAAGTAAAGGGGATAAAAGATTTTTGAATGCTAAAATAAATAACGAAGAAATGACCTTTATGCTCTTTACATCTGGAACAACAGCAATGTCAAAAGCTGTAATGCTATCACATAAAAATATATGCTCAAATTTGATGGACATAGCATCAGTTTTAAAAATAGATGAAAATGATACATTATTATCATTTTTACCTTTGCACCATACATTCGAATGCACAGTAGGATTTTTATATGTTATGTATACAGGTGCAGCAGTTGCATATTGTGAAGGAATAAGACACATTGCAAGCAATATAAAAGAATTTGAAATAACTGCTATGATTTCAGTTCCGGCACTTTATGAGAATATATACAAAAGAGTGATGAAATCAATAGAGAAAAAAGGAAAACTAACAGAAGTAGAAAAAATAATGAAGCTAAGCGGAATGCTTTCAAAAGTAGGAATAGATTTAAGAAAGAAAATGTTTAAGGAGATACATGAATCATTAGGTCCTAAATTAAGACTTATGGTAAATGGAGGAGCAGCATTAGATTATGAAGTGGAAAAAGGTTTTAGTGAATTAGGATTTAGAATAGTACAGGGATATGGATTAACAGAAACTTCTCCTGTAATAGCAGCAGGAACAGATTTTGAACAAAGAATAGGTTCAGTAGGAAAGGTATTTCCTAGCGTAAAATTAAAAATAATAAATAAAGATGAAAATGGAATAGGTGAAGTCATAGTAAAAGGACCAAGTGTTATGCTTGGATATTATCAAAATGAAGAGGCTAATAAGGAAGTATTTGAAAAAGGATGGTTCCATACAGGAGATCTAGGATATATAGATAAAAAAGGCTTTTTATTCTTAGCGGGAAGAAAGAAAAGCGTAATAGTATTAAAAAATGGAAAAAACGTTTATCCTGAAGAAATTGAAAGCATAATAAATAGAGTAGATGGAGTGAAAGAATCATTTGTATATGGAAAACCAGAAGATAACAATGAAGATGACTTAAAATTGTGCATTGAAATTGTTTATGATAAAGATTTAATTAAAGAAATATATAAAGTTGAAGAAAAGGAAGAAATAAAAGAGATCTTATGGCAAAAGATAAAAGAGATAAATAAAACAATGCCACCATATAAGTATATTAAAGAGTTGATAATATCGGAAGAACCACTTATAAAAACTACTACATTAAAAATTAAAAGATATGAAGAATTAGCAAAAATAGAAAAGAACAATCAAAACGTTATGTAATTTCGTAACATAGTTGTAACAAAAATGTAACGAAATAGATATATAAAATTTGGAAAATTCTATTGTAGTTTTTTCGCAAAGAATGTATAATTATAAATAATCAGAGTACTTAGTACAAAGGAGGGGAGTTTACAGTGCTTTTTTTTCATAAGCCAGGCATAGTAAACGTAAAAATGATAATTACAGAAGAAAAAATTTTATCAAATATTGATAAAGTACAAAAAATGATTAATCCGAACAATAAAAAGCAAATTGTTCAATTAGAAGATGATGCTTATTTTAAGGATTTAATAGATTCTATTAAAACATATTTAATAGAATATCCTAAGAAGAAAAATTTTCCATACAGCGTATATAAAGCAGCATATGGATTAGTAGAATTTGCAACAAATCAATTTGAAGAAAATACAAAACAAATAGAAACTCTTATAAGACAAAGAGAAAATAACATAGCAAAAGCAGCAGAATTAAAAGATGTATTTGAAGCTGTACAATCAAAAGATAAAGAATGGAAAACTAGGGTAAAACAAATAAGCAATGTTGTTTCAGAGGATATTGTAGAAGCATTAATTATAATAGGAAAATGCAAAACTAAAAAACCAGCAAATTATGAAGATGCAGTTAAATTAGTAAAAGCTAGAATATCTAATTTAGAAAGCAATTTACATATAGAAATAGATATGGAAAGAATAGAAGATAGAAGCAAAGCTTTGAGTTATATAGGAATAGAAGTTGCAGAAGCTTTGAAAGGAATTCCAACTCCAGTTGTAACAGAGGAAAAAGAAGAAAAACAAGAAGTAAAAACAGCTATTTTAGAGCCAGTACAAGATGAATATATTGAAGAAACAAGATTTGAAGTAAAACCTTCATTATGGCAAAGAATTAAAAATAGTAAATTAGTAAGAACAATATCATATATAACAAAAATAAGAGTAAGATTAGATGTCCCAGCACTTCCAGAAGGCAGAGGAGCAAAAAATTAAAAGTATTAGGACGGAAGGTAATTCCGCCCTATTTTTGTGGAATAAGAAGAATTGAAAAATTTCCTATTCCACAAAAATACTGTAATTGCTATTGCTTTTGAGATTTCCTCATTTCATTCGGAAACTCAAATCGGCAAGAAGAAAAGTACGATAAAGCCACTTTTTGGTGAATAGAAAAATTATATAATATTTATACTATGATATGGAGGAGTTTTATGAGTAAGTATGATGAACAATATTTAGATTTAGTAGAAAGAATTTTAAAAGATGGATATTACGATCAAAATAGAACAGGAATAGCAACATATAAATTGCCACATCAAATTTTGAGATTTGATTTACAAGAGGAATTTCCTATACTTACGACAAAATATGTTGCATATAAGGCAGCAATAAAGGAACTGTTATGGATTTTCCAAAAACAATCTAATAAAATTAGTGACTTGCATGAACAAAATGTTCATATATGGGATGAATGGGAAATGGAAGATGGAACAATAGGAACTGCATATGGTTGGGTCGTAAAAAAATTTAACCAGGTAGATAAATTAATACATCAGCTAAAAACAAATCCACAGGATAGAAGAATGGTTCTAAATCTTTGGCAAATACCATACTTAGATACAGGAGCTTTATATCCATGTGTATTTAATAGCTGTTGGGATGTAACAGATGGAAAATTGAATTGTATGCTTACAATAAGATCAAATGATATTCCTTTAGGACATCCATTTAATGTAACACAATATGCTGTATTTGTTCATTTGCTAGCTCAAGTAACAAATTTAAAGCCAGGACTACTTACAGTATGTATAAGTAATGCACATATATATGAAAATCAAGTAGAAGGCATGAAGGAACAATTATCAAGAAGAGATAAGGCATATCCAGCACCAAAACTTTGGATAAATCCAGAAATAAAAGACTTTTATGATTTCAAGCCAGAAGATATAGAACTTATAGATTATAAACATTTAGGAAAAATAAAAATGAATGTAGCAGTATAAGGAGGAAAATATAATGCTAAGTACAATAGTCGCAATAGCAAATGGTAATGTAATAGGAAAAGATAATAAACTAATTTGGCATTTACCAGAAGACTTAAAAAGATTTAAACAAATTACAACAGGTAAAAATATAATAATGGGAAGAAAAACTTTCGAGTCCCTAGGAAGAGTTTTACCAAATAGAAAGCATATTATATTATGTAACGATATGGAAATGAATATAGACAATGAAAATGTAGAGGTTTTAGATGACATATCAAAGCTAGATAAATACATAAATTCAGAAGAAGAAAATTTTGTAATAGGTGGAGCGACGATTTATAAATTATTAATGCCATATGTAAATAAATTATATATAACAAAAATAAACGAAGACTTTGAGGGAGATGTATATTTCCCAGAAATAAAAGAAGAAGAGTGGAAAGAAATCTCAAAAGAAAAAGGACTAAAAAATGCTGAAAATCCTTATGATTACGAGTATATAACATACATTAGAAAATAATTTTAAAAAAATTAAAAAAAATTGAAATTTTGTATTGACAGAACGCGAAAAATATCTTATAATAAATTTCGCGTTGAACAAATGCTCCCTTAGCTCAGTTGGTCAGAGCAACCGGCTCATAACCGGTGGGTCCAAGGTTCGAATCCTTGAGGGAGC
>CAKOVK010000022.1 GCA_934121925.1 uncultured Clostridia bacterium | reverse complement strand
TAGAAGAACAATTTCTACCTCAAGCTCAATCCATTCGCAACGTTTTTTCCATTTTTAATATTTTAATTTTTCAGAAAGCGATTTACTCACACAAATTCCAATTTATTTAATAAAAAAATAAAATAATTAATAATTTTGGTTGAAATGAGATAAATCTAATGTTACAATAAAAATGTTGTAAAATATGACAAAAAGTAAGAATGAAGAGTGGAAAATACAAAAACTATTTGAGTTTTTGGATAGGGGGATAAGAATGGAGAACATTAAAATTTTTGCCTGCAATTCGGCAGAAGAATTTACAAAAGAAATATGTGATAATTTAGGATTAGAAGTTGGAAAAAAGGATTCTTTTAAATTTGCTAACGATAATAGTTTTGTACAGTTAAAAGAAACTGTAAGAGAACAAGATGTATATATAGTTCAAACAACTGAACCACCTGTAAATGAAAGAATAATGGAATTGTTAATAACAGTAGAGGCAGCAAGAAGAGCTGGGGCAAGAAGAATAACTGCTGTGTTACCATATTTTATGTATTCAAGATCTGATAAAAAGGATCAATCTAGAGTTCCAGTAACAGCAAAGTTAATGGCAACATTACTAGAAGCAGCAGGAGTAGATCATGTTTTGACATGCGACCTACATAATCCAGCAATACAAGCATATTTTAATATAATATGTGATAGAGTAACTGCAAAGCATTTGTTAGAGAAATATTTTGAAGCTAAAAAATTAGACAATATGGTAGTTGTAGCAACAGATGCTGGAAGTTCAAAAAAAGCATATAAATATTCAAAATATTTTGAATGTCCACTTGCATTGATAGATAAAAGAAGAGAATCAAACAATGATAATGCAGTAGCAACAAATATAATAGGAGATATAGAAGGTAAAACAGCATTAATATTTGATGATGAAGTAAGTACAGCAGGAACACTAGTAGAGGCAGCACACATACTAGAAGCACATGGTGCAAAAGAAATTTATGCAGGTGCTACACACGGAGTATTAGTTGGACCAGCAATAGAAAGAATAGAAAAATCTCCAATAAAAGAATTAGTAGTAACAAATACTATTCCAATTGAACCAGAAAAAAGAATAGATAAAATAAAAGTTGTTTCAATTGCTCCTTTATTTGCAGAAGCAATAAAAAGATTAAATGAAGCAAGACCATTGGGAGACTTATTTGAATACGATAAATAAAATGTAAAAACGGAACTAATAGGGACAGACCCCTTTTGTTTTAATCCAAACAAAAGGGGTCTGTCCCTATTAGTTCCGTTTTATGCTTTTTTTTGCCTAAAGCACTTGACTTTTATGCAAAAATGGTGTAAAGTAATATAGCATTACGTTTTTAAACAATAAAATTTAGAAAAACACCAATGAAAAGTGGGAAATATAAGTATCCCTAGAAGAAAATTAAAGGAATAGTAATATGGAAAAAAATGTTGAAATAAGTATGCTTTGTCAAATATATGGCAAATTATTAACTAAAAAGCAATTAGGAATTTTACAAGATTACTATGACAAAGATTTATCTTTATCCGAAATAGCTCAGAATCAAGATATTACAAGACAAGCGGTTAGAGATATAATAAAGAAGGGAGAGAGTAAACTTTTCGAATTGGAAGAAAAGCTTGAAATTATGAAAAAGACATTTAAACAAGAAGAAAAAATTGCAATTATATTATCAGAGCTTACAAAAATTCAAAAAAGAAGTACAGACAAACAAGTTGCACAAATTTTAACACACGTAAAAAAAGAACTAAATTGTTTAGTATAAAATATTGACAAAATCAAAATAAATTAGAAACAGGTAGGGGTTGCAGGCAACCCGAAAAAAAGAATTAAATACAAAGGAGAGTGAAGACCATGGCATTTGAAGGCCTATCCTCAAGACTACAAGCAATAACAAGAAAGCTTGGTGGAAAAGCAAGAATTACAGAATCAGATTTAAAAGAAGTTATGAGAGAAGTAAAACTTGCTCTTTTAGAAGCAGATGTAAATTATAAAATTGTAAAAGACTTTGTAAGTACAGTTCAAGAAAAAGCTTTAGGCCAAGATGTATTAAAATCACTTACTCCGGGTCAACAAGTTATAAAAATTGTAAGGGACGAAATGACAGAACTTTTGGGAGGAACTTTAAGCAAAATTAATTTTACACCAAATCCTCCAACAGTAATAATGCTAGTAGGACTTCAGGGCTCTGGAAAAACAACAACTGCAGGAAAACTTGCAAATCTTTTAAGAAAACAGGGTAAAAAGCCATTACTTGTTGCATGTGATGTGTATAGACCAGCAGCTGTTAAACAATTGCAAGTAGTTGGTAATCAATTAAATATACCTGTTTTTGCAAATGAAAATACAAAGGATGTTGTTTTAATTGCAAAACAAGCAATGTCTCAGGCAATGTCAAAATTGAATGATGTAGTTATATTAGATACAGCAGGAAGACTTCATATAGATGAAGAATTAATGCAAGAATTAAAAAATGTTAAATCAAATGTAAAGCCACATGAAATATTATTAGTTGTAGATTCTATGACAGGTCAAGATGCAGTTAATGTAGCACAAAGTTTTAACGAAAATCTTGGAATAGATGGAATTATACTTACAAAATTAGATGGAGATACTCGTGGTGGTGCAGCACTTTCAGTTAAAAAAGTTACTGGAAGGCCAATAAAGTTTGCAGCAACAGGAGAAAAACTTAGTGATATAGAAGAATTCCATCCAGATAGAATGACATCTAGAATACTTGGAATGGGAGATATGCTTTCTGTAATAGAAAAAGCAGAGGAAGCATTTGACTTAGAAGAAGCAGAAAAGCTAGAAAAGAAACTAAAAAAACAAGAATTTGATTTGGATGATTATTTAACTCAATTAAGGCAAATGAAAAAAATGGGTTCATTTTCATCAATTTTAAAAATGATTCCAGGTATGAATAAATTTGGAGATATAAAAGTTGATGACAAAGAATTTGTAAAAATCGAAGCAATAATATGTTCAATGACAAAAAAAGAAAAACAAAATACAAAGCTGTTAAATGCAAGTAGAAGACAAAGAATAGCAAAACGGAAGTGGAACGCAAGTAGCAGATATAAATAAATTTATGAATTCATACGAAATGACAAGAAAATTAATGAAAAAGATGCAATCTAATAAAGGCGGAATGAAGAACATGATGAAAAACATGGATATTAATTCACTAAAAGGTATGAAATTTTAAAATAGTTTTTAATTTTTTAAATTTTAATATAAATATAAGGGGCAAGTATGAAAAGCTTTGAAACTTAAGTTAATCGCAAGTTTTACTAGCGAAAAATAAAAAGTTAAAAGTGAAGAATACAAAATGCTTCGCATTTTAAAAAGGAGGAAAAAATAATGGTAAAAATAAGATTACAAAGAGCAGGAAAAAAGAAAGCACCTTTTTATCACATTGTTGTTGCTGATTCTAAATCACCAAGAGATGGAAAAATAATTGAACAAATAGGAACATATAATCCTATGGTAGAACCATCAGAATTAAAATTAGATAAAGAAAAAGTAGCTGAATGGATAAAAAATGGAGCAAAACCAACAGATACAGTAAAACGTTTAATCGAAAAGGAGGCTTAATTTATGAAAGACTCATTGGAGACAATAATTACTAGTTTGGTAAATGATCCATCATCTGTTTCTATAAATGAAGTGGATGGAGAAAAAGCAATTATCTTTGAAGTTAAAGTTGCAGAAAGCGATATGGGAAAGGTAATTGGTAGAGAAGGAAGAATAGCAAAAGCTATTAGAACAATAATGAAATCATTAGCTGCCAAAGAAGGAAAAAAGGTTAATGTAGAATTTATTGATTAGGTATGTAAATATGGAAGAATATTTTGAAATAGGTCAAATAGTAAATACATCTGGGCTAAAAGGTGTTATGAAAGTAAAACCATTTACAGATGATATTACAAAATTTAGTAATCTAAAAACAATATATGTATCAATAAAAAAAGAGCTTAAAGAATTCGAAATAGAACAAGCTAGATTTAGTAAAAATATGGTTTTCCTAAAACTAAAAGGAATAGATACAGTAGAACAAGCTGAAGATTATAGAAATCTTTATTTAAAAATAAAAAGAAATAAAGATGAAAAACTAGAAAAAGATTCTTACTATATAGTAGATATTCTTGGATGTAAAATAATTACAGATGAAGGAAAAGAATTAGGAGACATAGAAGATGTTTTTTCGACAGGAAGTAATGATGTATATGTTGTAAAAGATGAGCTAGGAAAACAAGTTTTATTACCAGCAATAAAAGATGTAATAAAAAAAGTGGATATAAAGAATAAAGTTATAACTGTTCATTTATTGGAAGGTTTACTATGAAAATAGATATACTTACTCTCTTTCCTGAGATGTTTTCTAGTTTAAATGAAAGCATAATAGGAAGAGCAATAGAAAAAAATTTAATAGAAATTAATGCAATAAATATTAGAGATTTTTCTAAAGATAAGCACAAAAAAGTAGATGATACTCCATATGGTGGTGGAGCAGGAATGGTAATTAAGCCAGATATTGTATATGATGCATTTAACTCAATTAAAAGAGAAAATGCGAAAACAATATATTTATCACCACAGGGAAAAGTCTTAAATCAAAAAAAGGTAAAAGAATTAGCTACAGAAGAGCATCTTATATTATTATGTGGTCATTACGAAGGCATTGACCAAAGGGTGTTAGATGAAATTGTAGATGAGGAAATATCAATTGGAGATTATGTTTTAACAGGTGGAGAACTACCAGCTATGGTACTAATAGATTCAGTATCTAGATATGTAGAAGGAGTAATTAGTAGCGAGTCTACAGAAGAGGAATCATTTTCAAATGGGCTTTTAGAATATCCACAATATACAAGACCAGAAAAATTTTTAAACATAAATGTACCAGAAGTTTTGAAATCTCGGAAATCATAAAGAGATTGAAAAATGGAGAAAAGAGAAATCTATAGAAATAACAAAACAAAAAAGACCAGATTTATTAAGAAAGGAGATTATATAATGGACATTATAAAATCAATAGAACATGAACAAATGAAAAATAAAATTCCAATGTTAAAAGTTGGAGATACAGTAAAAGTTCATGTTAGAGTAAAAGAAGGAAACAGAGAAAGAATCCAAGTTTTCGAAGGAATAATAATTAAAAAACAAGGTGGAGGAGTAAATGCAACATTTACAGTAAGAAAAACTTCTTATGGAGTAGGTGTTGAAAAAACATTCTTAATTCATTCACCAGCTGTAGAAAAAGTTGAAGTAGTAAGAGTTGGTAAAGCAAGAAGAGCAAAACTTTACTATTTAAGAGATAGACTTGGAAAATCTGCTAAGACTAAAGAAAAAGTAGGTGCAAGAATTGAAACTAAAGAAGTTACAATTAAAGAAGAATTGGCAGAAGCACCAGTTGTAGAAGAAGCACCAGCAGAAGCTACAGAAACAGTTGAAGAACCAAAAGCAGAATAATATAAAAATGACACATCTAGGATGTGTCATTTTTTGTTTAATAATTATTTATTTTTAGTGTTTTCATTATAACATTTTAATTTTTCGTATGCTAAATATTTAATTGTTCCAGCAGGAAATTTTCCATCTTTATTCTTTTTTCCAGCAGGTACGCCTGTTAAAATTTCTATTCCTTCATCTAGTGTAGAGATTGCATAAATATGAAATTTTCCAGATTTTACGCTTTCTATAACTTCATCAGATAAATTCAAGTTTCTAACATTTTGTATAGGAATTATAACTCCATGACTTCCATCTAAGCCTCTATCTTTACAAACTTGATAGAAACCTTCTATCTTTTCATTAACTCCACCAATTGGTTGAATGAATCCTTTTTGGTTAACAGAGCCAGTAACAGCAATTGCTTGATTGATAGGAATTTCAGATAAGCTAGAAAGTATAGCATATGCTTCTGTGCTAGAAGCACTATCACCATCAACACCGTTATATAATTGCTCAAAACATAAACTTGCATTAAGTGACAAAGGAAAATCTTGTGCAAATGTTTCACCTAAATATCCAGAAAGTATTAAAACACCTTTTGAATGAGTAGGACCAGACATATCCGCTTCGCGTTCTACATTTATAATACCTTCTTTTCCCATATAAGTATTGGCTGTTATTTTTGCAGGTTTTCCAAAGCTATAACCTCCAATAGTCATAACAGTAAGACCATTTATAACACCAACTTCAAATCCAGATGTTGTAATAAGTAAAGTATTTTCTTTAATCATTTCTAAGTATCTTGAGTCATATTTTTTTATTCTATCAATTCTTTCAGCAAGTGTCTTGTCAATAAAATCTTGTGTAACTATTTTCTTTCTAGAAAGCCTTGCCCAAGTTGAAGATTCAGCAACAATTTCGCCAATTTCATTAAATTTTGTAGATAATTTGTTTTTATCTTCAGACATTCTAGATGCAAACTCAACAACTCTTGCCATAGCACCTTTATCTAAAGGAAGCATGCCTTCTTTTTTAGAAAAACTGTGGACAAAGTTAGCAAGTTTTAACATATTTGCATCTGTTCTAGGTGCAGATTCTTCAAATTCAGATTTTATTTTAAATAATTTTTTAAATTCTGGGTCTAGAGCAAGCAATGCATGATAAATTTCAGAATCACCTAACAATAAAACTTTTACATTTAGAGGAATTGGTTCTGGTTTTAATGAAATCATTACCATATATGAACGTTGTTCCATATTGTTTTCTATATTTAATTCTTTAACAAGTAAAGCTTTTTTTAGAGCATCGTAGCATATTTGGTTTGCTAATAAATCACTTGCTTGAAGAATAATATAACCTCCATTTGCTTTATGTAAAAGCCCAGGTTTAAGCATAGTAAAATCAGTTTTTAACATTCCATACTGATTTTCATATTCTAGTTTACCAAACAAATTATGATATTGATAATTTGAGTCCATAATTACAGGAGCACCTTCAAGATTGCTATTATCTACGAATAAATTTACTCTGTAATTAAGCCATGGTTTAATAGTTTCCTCCTTTTGAGGTTGCTTTTTATTGTTTGAAGCCTCTTCATTTATAAAAAGATTAATATTCTTTAATATATCATTTTTTATATTATCCAAAAAGCAAACTACTTTTTTTGATTTCTTATATTTTGCTTTTAATGGATTTATATGACTGTTAATTGTTATAAGAGCTATATTAGATTGCCAAGCATCTATTCTTTTGTTATTTTCTTTTTCTAAAGCTTTAATTTGATTTATCGCTTCAATTACTTGAGATTGAACAATAGAGGAATTCTCTTCAAATACCTTTTTGGTTTCATCATCTAGCTTATCAAATTCTTCTTCTTCCAAAGCTTTGCCATGTATTACAGGCATCATATAAACTCCATTTTGGGTTGCTTTAACTTGAAATCCACTTTTTAAAGAGTTTTTATTTAGTTTAGCTAATAAACTATTTTTCTTTTGTTCGAATTCGCTTTGCATTAAACTTTTTTGCTTTTCAAAATCATCATTTTTAAAAGTAAGTTTTATATCATTTTTTACATCTGTTATAAAGAAGTCCATATCATTTTTAAATTCTCTTCCTGAACCGGCTGGCAAAGAAACTGCAATAGGTTCATTAGGATCATCAAAATTGTATATATAGCACCAATCATCTGGCACTTTTTTCTTAGATGCAAGTTTAGTAATGTATTTTTTTGCATACATTGTTTTTCCTACACCTGAAGGCCCTTCTATATATAAATTGTAACCCTTAGAGTCAACGTTTAAACCAAACTCTAAAGCTTTGATTCCTCGATCTTGTCCATAAATTGCATCTGTTCCATCTAAGTCATCTGTTGTTTCAAATTTAAAAACATTTGGATTGCAAACATTTTTTAAATCCTTGTAACTTAATTCATTTTTTTTCATCTGTATCTCCTTTCAATTTTTACATTTGTATATTGATAACTGTAGGAAGGTATTCCTACGGTTTTAATTTAGCTGCTTTGTCATTATAATAGCATCATCAGTATTATTATAATATTTTTTTCTTAATCCTACTTTTTTAAAATCAAATTTTTCATATAATTTTTGAGCAGTAGTGTTATTAGAATTTACTTCTAATGTTAAACTCTTTATATTTTCATCACCTTTTGAAAGCTCTATCAATTTAGCAAGAATTGCACTTCCAATCCCATTATTCCTTTGAGCTTTTCTTACTACAATGTCGGTTATATGAATATCATCTACAGCTTTCCAAATTCCACCAAATCCTACAATATCATTATCTAATTTAGCTACTATATATTTTGAATTAGAGTTTTGAAGTTCGCTTTTTAATGTGCTAACAGACCAAAAATCATCAAAGTCACTAATAAGAATATCATGAATAGTTTCTAAATCTAATAATGTCATTTCTGAGATTTCTAAATTATCCATTAGATTGTCTCATCCTTTCTGCTTGGGATTTTCTTAAATATAATGGAACAATAGAATCTGCTGTTTCTGTATTATTACATTTAAATTTAGTATATGCACATTTAGCAATATTTTTAGAATGTATAATATTTTCGTAATTGAAATCATTGTAATTAAGCAAATCTTTATGAAGAATTGCTCCATCACCAACAAAAAACATATCACCATACTTTTTTACAATTTCTAGTGCATTGTTTATATCATCTGCAATATAATCATTCAATAAATTATAGTCTTTATCAAATATTCCGCAATACACTTGGTTATTCCTAGCATCTATTAAAGAGCAAATGTTTCTGCTTTCAGAAACCACATTATATGCTAAAGCTTCTAGTGATGAAACACCTATAACTGGTATATTCAAAGATTGTGCAATAGCTTTTACTGTTGAAATTCCAATTCTTATTCCAGTAAAAGAACCGAGGACCAACATCGCAAGCAATTAGATTTATATCATAAAGTTTTATATTTGTATCTTTTAATAATTCATCAATCAAAGGAACTAAAGTTTCAGAATGCGTTTTTGGAATATCTATATTTAATTCTTTAATACAATTATCATCTTCAGATATGGCTACAGTAGCAATATTGCTAGAAGTTGATAGACTTAAAATTTTCATAATTCAAGCTCCTTAATTACATTTTGTAATCTTTCTCCATAGGCTTTAAAATTTAAGTACCTAATAGATTCATTTTCATTATCTTTTGAAAAGCTTACCTTAATATAATTTTTAGGTAAAATATCTTCTATTAATTCTCCCCATTCTATAACGCAAATTCCAGTTGTAAAATATTCCATACCACCTATTGCATAAAACTCACCCATATCAGCTAATCTGTATACATCCAGATGATAAATATTGGTGTTGTCTTTAAAATGCTCATTTACTATTGTAAATGTAGGGCTAGAAATTTCATCTTCTAATCCCCAAAAAGAGAGAAAACCCTCAGTAAATTTAGTCTTACCAGAACCTAAATCCCCAGATAAAACAACAATATCGCCTGTTTCTAGTTTACTTGCAAGGGCAGTAGCTATTTTTTTTGTTTCTTCTTCATTGTGTGATATATATTCAAACATAAATTCCCCTTTTATATTAATTCTATCCATATTTTATATTAGTTATTTTCATTTGTAAACATTAATTGAAAAAAAGTTGAAGAAAATTTTGAAAAAAATTTAAAAATAGTATTGACAAATTTAAATACCTAGTTTATAATCTATAAACGTAGCAGGGAGATGCAGGTGTAGTTCAATGGTAGAACCTCAGCCTTCCAAGCTGATGACGTGGGTTCGATTCCCACTACCTGCTCCAAATTAAACTAGCCAAATGGCTAGTTTTTTACTTTATTAAAAGTTAAATTTGAAAGAATAATTTGTAATAAAAATGTAATAAAACAAAATTTCTTAGAAGGATGCGAGAAAGAAAACAATTTAAGTAAATACTGTTGCAATTGCAACAGTATTTACTTTTTTTAGATATATAATAATAAGCACATAAGGGGGAATTAGGAATGAAAATTATAAAAAGAGATGGAACAATAGTTGATTATGATCCACAAAAAATAAGAGTAGCAATAGAAAAAGCTAATAATGAAGTTCCTAGAAGAGAAAGAGCTATTAAAGAAGATATTAAGAGCATAATAGCTTATATAGAAGAATTAAATAAGCCAAGAATATTGGTAGAAGATATACAAGATATAATTGAAAAAAAGTTAATGGAATTAGGTAAATATGAACTTGCAAAAAAATATATTACATACCGTTATACAAGAGCTTTAGTAAGAAGAGCAAACACAACAGACCAATCAATAAAAGAACTTATTGATGGAGAAAGCGAATACTGGAATACTGAAAACTCAAATAAAAATTCAAAAATAGTAACAACTCAAAGAGATTATTTGGCAGGAATCACAAGTACAGATATTACTAGAAGATTCTTACTTCCTGAAGATATTGTAAAAGCTCATGATGAAGGAATAATACATTTTCATGATGCAGATTATTTTGCACAAAATGCATTGCATAACTGCGACCTTATAAACCTAGAAGATATGTTGCAAAATGGGACTAACATAAATGGAGTAATGATTGAAAAGCCACATAGATTTTTAACAGCAATGACAATAGCAACTCAAATTATAACAGCAGTAACTTCTAGCCAATATGGTGGAGCAACAGTAACAATGACACATTTGGCTCCATTTGTAAGGGACAGCTATAATTCATATTTAAAGAAATATGAAGAAAGAAAGTTGTCAAAAGAGCAATGTGAAAAATTTGCAAAAGAAGATGTTAAAAAAGAAATAAAAGATGGTGTGCAAACATTCCAATACCAAGTAAATTCAATGACAACTACAAACGGACAAGCTCCATTTTTGAGTGTGTGCATGTACTTAGGAGAAACAACAGAGTATAAAGAGGAATTGGCATTAATAATAGAAGAAATGTTAAAGCAAAGAATAAAAGGAATGAAAAATGAAAAAGGAGTTTATATAACACCAGCATTTCCAAAATTGCTTTATGTGCTAGAAGAAGATAATATTCATAAAAACAGTAAATATTGGTACTTAACAGAACTTGCAGCAGAGTGTACAGCAAAAAGAATGGTTCCAGATTATATATCAGAAAAGAAAATGCTAGAATTAAAAGTAGATAAAAATGGAAATGGAAATTGCTATCCATGTATGGGATGCCGTTCTTTCTTAACACCTTACGTAGATCCAAAAACAAATAAACCAAAATATTATGGTAGATTTAATCAAGGTGTTGTTACTATAAATCTAGTTGATGTTGCTTTATCTTCAGGTGGAGAAGTAGATGAGTTTTGGAAAATATATGAAGAGAGATTGGAACTTTGCCACAAAGCATTAAAGCTAAGACATGAAAGATTAGCTAAGGCAACAAGTGATGTTGCCCCAATACTATGGCAATATGGTGCATTAGCAAGGTTAGAAAAAGGTGAAAGTATTCATCCACTATTGCATGATGGATATTCTACAATTTCTTTAGGATATGCAGGATTGTATGAATGTGTTAAATATATGACTGGAAGTAGTCACACAGATAATGGAAAAGGAAAAGAGTTTGCTTTAGAAGTAATGCAAAAGTTAAATGATAAATGTTCAGAGTGGAAAAAAGTAGAAAATATTGATTATAGTGTTTATGGCACACCAATTGAATCTACAACATATAAATTTGCAAAATGTTTAAAAAAGAGATTTGGAACAATAGAAGGAATTACAGACAGAGGATATATAACAAATTCTTATCATGTACCAGTATTTGAAGAAATAGATGCATTTTCTAAATTAAAATTAGAAAGTGAATTCCAAACATTAAGTCCAGGTGGAGCAATATCTTATATAGAAACACCTAACTTACAAGATAACTTAGAAGTTATTATACAAATTATTAGATTTATATATGATAATATTATGTATGCAGAATTAAATACAAAATCAGATTATTGCCAAGAATGCGGATACACAGGAGAAATACTAATTGATGACAATTTAGAATGGTATTGCCCAAATTGTGGAAATAGAGATCATAATAAACTAAATGTGGCAAGAAGAACATGCGGATACATAGGAACTAATTTCTGGAATAAAGGAAGAACACAAGAAATTAAGGAAAGAGTGTTACACATAGATAACAAAGATGATGAATAAAGGACTGATATAAATGAGATATAATAAAATTAGAAAAATGGATATTTCAGATGGACCAGGAGTAAGAGTGTCTATATTTATGCAAGGATGTGCATTTAATTGTGAAAAATGTTTCAACCCAGAAACACATGATTTTAAAGGTGGAAAAGAGTTTAATGATGAAACAATAAACAGAGTATTAAAATTATGTGAGAATGAAAACATAGAAGGACTATCAATTTTAGGTGGAGAGCCAATGCATCCACAAAATATAGAAGGAACAACAAAACTTGCAAAGGCATTTAAGGAAAAGTTCCCAAATAAAAATATATGGGCATGGACAGGCTTCCAATTCGATAAAAATTTAAAAGATACAGAAGTTGTAAAATACTTAGATGTACTAGTAGATGGGCAATATGTAGATGCATTGCATAATCCTACGTTACATTGGAAAGGTTCTTCTAATCAAAGAGTAATAGATGTACAGAAAAGTTTAAAAGACAATAAAATCTCAATTATAGAATAAATTTTACTATTTTCATTGATTTTTAAACTTTAATAATATACAATTTTCTTAAATTAGATTGAATGAGGTATTTTCTATGGGAAGGAAAAGAAAAATTGTAAAAATAGATAATATAGGATTGAAAAGGCTACGTATTAGCATGGGCGTAGGCTTTTTAATCCTTATTTTGTTAATCTTGAGAATAGGATTTTTGCAATTTGTGCAGGGAGCTGAGCTAAAGGAAGAAGCTGTAAGAAGACAGCTATCTAGTAAAACAATAACACCAAGTAGAGGAACAATTTACGATTCTACAGGAAAAGCTCTTGCAATAAGTGCGAGTGTTGATACAGTCTCAGTAAATCCTTCTGAAGTAAAATACTCTAATGGAGATGAAGTTAATAAAGAGATTTTAGCACATACTTTTAGCGATATTTTTGAATTGGATTATACAGAAACCTTAGAAAAACTAAATACAAAAACCTCATCTTTTGTAATTGCATCTAAAGTAGAAAATGATAAGATAACTAAATTACAAAGTTGGATAAAAGAAAATAAAGTAAAATCTGGAATTAGTATAGAAGAAGATATAAAAAGATATTATCCATATAATAACTTAGCTTCTAATTTAATTGGATTTACAGGAGCAGAAAACACAGGAAGAATGGGATTAGAATATACACTAGATGACATACTTTCACGGAACACCAGGTAAAGTGCTAGCTTCAACAGACTCAATTAATGGAGAAATTCCAAATGGACAAAAATCGTATGTTGCAGCAAAAAATGGAAATGATGTTACACTTACTATAGATGTAAATATTCAATCAATAGCAGAAAAATATCTTTCTCAAGCAGTAACGGATAATAAAGCAGATGGTGGGAATGTTATTATTATGAATCCATCTAATGGAGATGTTCTAGCAATGGCAACATATCCCAATTATAATTTAAATGAACCATATACAATAAACACAGATGAATTAAAAGCAACATGGGATAGTTTATCAACTGAAGAAAAAAGTAATAGTTTATATAGTATGTGGAACAATTCGGCAGTGCAAAAAACATATGAACCAGGATCGACATTTAAAATTATTACAGCAGCAGCCGGACTAGAAGAGGGGATTGTTACAACAGATAATCACTCAGACTTTTATTGCTCTGGTTCTGAAAATGTATCCGGAATAGAAATGCGATGCTGGAAATATTACGACCCACACGGCTCACAAAGCCTAAGAGAAGCACTTGGAAATTCATGTAACCCTGCATTTATACAGCTAGGACAAAAAATAGGTGCACATACATTGTATAAATATTATAGAGGATTTGGATTATTTAATACTACTAATTCATATTTTTATGGTGAATCAAATAGTGTATTTTTCGATGAAAACAATATAAACGAATTCAACTTGGCTACAATGTCTTTTGGGCAAAGATTTACTATTACACCAATTCAATTAATAACTGCAGTATCTTCAATAGCAAACGAGGGTGTGCTATGCAAGCCTCGTATAGTTAAAGAAATTAAAAATACTGATACCGGTGCAATAACTACAGTTGAACCAGAAAAAGTAAGACAAGTTGTATCTAAGGAAACAGCAGAAAAAATGATGGACATGCTAGAATATGTAGTAAATGATGGAACAGGTAAGTACGCTAAAATAAAAGGCTATTCAATAGGAGGAAAAACAGGTACATCAGAACCTCTTTCAGGTAGTGAAGACCAAGGTTATGTAGCATCATTTATTGCAATGTCACCTACAGTTAATACTCAAGTGGTTGTTTTAGTCACAATATATAACCCTAAAGGAGATAGTCATCAAGGTAGCCAAGTAGCAGGACCAGTAGTTAAACAAATACTATCAGAAGTGTTGCCATATATAGGAGTTGCATCAGAAGGTGATAGTAACACAACAAAGGGAACCACACTAAAAAGTAACTTGCTTCCAGATGTAAGAAATAAAACTATAGAAGAAGCTACCGAAGCATTAAAAACAGCAGGGTTTAAGGTAAAAATAACAGGTGATGAAGATGCTACAACTACTTTAGTTGTAGACCAAGTGCCAAAACCGGGAGTAACTTTATTAGAGAATTCAACTATATATTTATATACAGCTAATAATAATATAAGATTACAGGCAAATGTTCCAAATTTGAAGGGAATGTCTTCTGCACAAGTAGTAAATTCTATACAAGCAGCAAATTTGAATGTAATAATAGATGGAAGTGGTACAGTAGTAAATCAAAATATACCATCAGGAAAAGAAGTAGAACAGGGAACTGCTGTTACTGTTACAATGCAGACAGAAACAGTAACAGGATATTAAAGGAGTATATGTTTAGTAAGAAAGCAAACTACCAAAATGTCATTGACTTTTTGGTAGTTTGCTTTAAATTTTTATCAATTTATATTATACTTAAAATATATTATATAAAAAGGAGGATGATGTTATGGCATTAATAAAATGCCCTGAATGTAATAATCAAATAAGTGATCAAGCTGATTCTTGCCCTAAATGTGGTTATGAGTTAAAAGCTAAAAAAGTAAACGATAGTAAACCAAGTGGGACAGCAACAAGCAAAATAAATTTTAAATATTTAGCAATAATACTTATTATAGTTGCTGCTGTACTTTTATTTTTTCAACAATCTAATAAAAACAGTAACACTGGAACTGGTACTGGAACAGAACAGCCAACAACACCATCAAATAATGGATATTCAACATATACAGATGCTTATCTAGGAATTTCATTCGAAATACCTAGTGACTATAAAGTAACTACAGACAAAGAAGGATTCATATATGTAGGCAAAAATATTGATAGCCAAGGAGCTTTAGCACCATATATAATTATTGGGAGATATGACCAATTTAATAATGAAGTACAGTTTTTAAGTAGTTTTACAGATTATATGAGAGGATATTATCCTGACCTTAGAATTACAATTAATCTACTTTCGCAAGTTATCGGAAATAGAACTGTTTATGGGCTTGCGTATAACTATACTATTAATAATCATTTGGTAGTAGATAACAGATATGCTGTTTTAGTAAATGGCAAAGTCTATATGGTTGGTTCAATAGAAGAAAATACAAATACTACCGAAATTAACAACGTAGTAGAACATATTTTAGCTACTTTAACTGAAAGGAGGGCATAATATGGCATTAATAAAATGTGATGAATGTGGAGAAAGCATATCATCAAGTGCTAAAGTTTGTCCTCATTGTGGGATTAAAATTAATTTGCAAACGTGCCCAGAATGTGGTCAAAAATTAAAGGGCGATGAAACTAATTGTCCAGAATGTGGATATCCTATTAATAAGAAAAATGCTACAAATGTAATAACCGAGCATTTAGATAAAATAACAGGTGCTCAATCTAAAAGCTATGTAAAATTTAAAGATTTATTTAAAAATACATTTAAAAAACATACAGAAGAAGAATTAGATGAAGTATTTATTTGTGGGTCAGAAAAAACAACTCCAAAAATAGAAGACATTGACCCAAACAAAGCAAGTGCATGGGTGTATTTTAAAATACTAGTATTCTTTATAATTGCGTATATACCTACACGTATAGGATTTATAGATTATGGAAATATAAATTTTTTGCCAGCTATGATTATGTTAGCAGCATTCGCTATTCCAGTAACTGTGCTTATATTTTTCTTTGAGATTAACTTATTTAGGAATATACCATTTTATAAAGTAATAAAATATTTTATACTAGGTGGAGCACTATCATTAATCTTAGCAATTCTTTATTTCTCACTACCATATTTCGAAGCTAATGCAACAACTCAAACTTATGAAGGTGCTTTAATGATTGGATTAGTAGAAGAAGTAGCTAAAGCTGTTATTGTTGCAGTATTCTTATTCAAAAGTAAAAAAAGCAATTATATATTAGATGGTTTACTTATTGGAGCTGCAGTAGGTGCTGGTTTTGCAGCATTTGAAACAGCAGGATATATATTAAAATTTGGTATGAGTAGCGGTTTACAAGCAATGCTAGAAATTATTAAACTACGTGGTTTCTTAGCACCTGGTGGCCATGTTGCTTGGGCTGCAATAGAAGGCGCGGCTTTAATGTATGTAAAAGGATTTGAAAAACTAGATAAAAAACACTTAAATGATAAAAGATTTTTGCTAATATGCTTAATCCCTGTTGTACTACATGGTATTTGGGATATGCCTATTGAAGCACCATACTATTTAGTACAAATTGCAATGACTGTTCTTGCTTGGTTTGTAATAATATACTTTATAAACCTAGGCTTAAAACAAATTGATGATGCTAAAAAATTAGAAGCTGATAAATGCCAATAGGTGCCAATAGGGACGGAGAATTTTGACACACGCACTGAAAAAAGTGTATTTAATTTATTTCAAAAGGTGGGCGATTTTAATTGCCCACCTTATTAATATACATTTTCTGAAACAAAACCATACCTTCCAGTAGCTGGAACATATATTTTATTAACATTTCCATAGTCTGCTATAACTTTTACTCTTGTTTTAGGCAAGTAATAATACTTTGCTCCAGTCAGGTTAGAATTAGAATATATTATTGTATTGCTCTTAAATTTCTTGTATTGTCCTGTTAGATTTACGCCTGATACTATTATCGTTCCAAATGCAGAGTTATCTACATAAGCGTATCTGCCAGTTGCTGGTACATATATTCTATCTACAGTATTTGACACATTTTGCAATATCTTAACTTTTGTATTCTTTAAATACGTATATTTTGTTCAAGTTAAATTGCTATTTGAATATAAAGTAGTGGTCGATTTTAGTTTTTTATATTGCCCTACTGTATTACTTATAGGCTGTTGTATATTGCTATCTGTTAAGTAATCACTAGATACCCACTCATTTGTTCCAATATTACTCCAATTTGAACTTTCTTTGTATACAGTTACTTTATCTCCATTGTATTTTCTACCGACTATACTATAACCTGTACCAGGGCCAGAACGTACATTTAATGAAGTATTTACTTTTACATATCTATTGTAAGCTGCTGTTGTTACATTTGTATTTTTTGATTCTGTATCATTTTTTTCTGTATTATCTTGTATACTTCTGTCATTCTTAAAAGCAAAGAATTTACTGTAATTTGCATAAGCTCTAAATATTTCTTTTTCTACATATACTGTATTACCTTCAACTGTTGCCTTCCCTCTACGTGTTCTTAAATTGAATTTTCCACTATATAGATATCAATGGAGACGGAGAATTTTGACAACATTGACACAAGATTAAAGTGTAGGATATATAATATTTTTAAAATATCAATAAAATTTGATAAAAAATCCCAAAAATATTGATATTTTTTAATACTACAGTTTCTTTAGTTCTAATAATTATTTCAAATTTATTGATAATATTCTATATATTAAAATCTATATTGCTAGTTAAAGTATAAGATGTTAAAAAAATAATGTGCTATATTAACAAATTTTGCCAAATTTGTTGAGAAAAATGTGATTTTATGGTATAAATTGATATAGATATGGTAATTATCGAGGGGGAAAATAAATTGAAAGAAAAAACAAAAAAATTTTGGGCATGGTTCATTGGGATTTTTTTAATTTGTTCTGCTTTGACATATTTTAATCAAATATTAATACCGTCGCTTCTTATTCTAATGGCAGGAATAGTTATTTTACCACCAATAAATAAAAAAATAAAATCGAAATTTGAGGAGAAATATTATTCTGCTAATTATGGAGTAATCAGAAATATAATAATTATAATGACAACACTTATATTTGTTGTCAATGTTCCAGAATCTAATATAACAGACCAAAACAAAAATAGCTATAAAACTGGTGAAAGTACTGAAGAGCAAAGAATAGTTGATGAACCCATAAGCAAGGAAATAACAGAGACAAATGGGACTTATACAGGACCAATGACTAATGGAAAAAGAGAAGGTAAAGGAAAATATGAATGGAACGATGGTTGTATATATGAAGGAGAGTTTCATGAAGATATGATTCACGGACAAGGTAAATTGATAATTATAGGGGAAGGAACATATGAAGGAACATTTAGTAACGGAAAGAAAAATGGATATGGAAAATATTCATTTAATAATGATGATATATATGACGGCAATTGGCTAGATGATAAAATGTCAGGGAAAGGAACATATATGTTTGCTAATGGGGATACATATACAGGAGATTTTTCAAATAATCAGTTTAATGGAGAAGGAACATATACAAACGGCAATAATAAGTATACTGGAATATGGAGTAATAACGAGTATAAACAATAAAGGGGTAGGAATATGGAAGAAGATAAGGAAAAATTAATTCCAAAAATAAACAGAAAAATAAATGATTTTTTGTATGAAGAAGAAGGAAATATTAGTAGAGGAAAAATTTTAACAGTTGGATCATTACTACTTATTGCTGGAATATTGTTTGCAGATGAGGTGTTTGGTGCACATAGATCACACTCATCTCATAGATCACATTCATCTCATTCCTCTGGAAGTGGTGGAGGACATGTTAGCCATCAGAGTCACCAGAGCCATCAAAGCCATCAAAGTGGAGCTTCTCATAGCAGCCATTCAAGTTCAACGCATAATAGTCATTCAAGTTCAACACATGGTAACTATAATAGTGGAACTAGCAATCCATATTCTCAAGCGGAGCCAGCAGTTGTGCAAGAACAACCTGCTTTACCAGATTTTAATAAACCACAGATACCACCGCCAACACCAGAAATAAAATAAGGAGTTTTTTATATGGAAAAGTTTTATACAATAAATGGAGACTATGCAGAAATTATACTGAATAAAAATATATATCCTATTGTATCAGTGAAAAAAGCACTTTCAAACTTTATGAATGATACATATATAAAGATAGATAGTACAAATGGAAAAAATATAATAATAAAAATGGAGTTGAAAAAAAATAAGATTAGAGATATTGATGAAATAGTAGGTGAACTTTATAATGAATTATTAAGAGAGTCACTAAGATATGATATAACTTTACAAACCAAAAATATTAGAGAACTTATAGTTGGACGTGCATTATACACAGCATGTATAGATATTAATGAAGGTGAAGAAAAGGATAATGAAGAAAAAGAAAACTATGATATAGACAAAATTGCTGTAAATTGGTTTGATAAATATGATAATAAAGAGGAATAAAAATGTTGATATATATTCAAAGCTTATTAGCAGTTACTTTGGGGGTTGTTTCAGTAATAACAGATGTAAAGGATAAAAAAATTTATAATAAAAATGTAATAATAGCATTAATATTAAGTTCAATAGTATATGCAATGTTTTGGAAATATATTGAAATAATATATATCAAAAGTTATGTAATCAATATAATTATTAGTTTATTAATTTCATTTATATTTTATTATTTTAAGATATGGTCTGCTGGGGATGCTAAACTATTTTTAGCAATTATATATATGATCCCATATGAGATATACGAAACAGAAACCAATAATTTTTTTCCTGGGTTATATGTTTTAATATTGATATTTAGTACAGCATTTATATATGTAGTGTTTGAGACAATCTTTTTATGGATAAAAGATAAGGAAAAATTTAAAAAAATAAAAGATATAAAATTTAATAAAGAAGAATTAACAAACTTTTTATTAAAATATTTTATGGGATATTTTATCATTTTATTTATAAATAATATACTTTGTAAATTATTTGGAGAATTTAGGCAAAATAATGCAGGATTGATACTATTATGTAATATGTTATTACTGTTATTTATGTATAGAGTAATTAATGATAGAAAAAAAACAATATTATTTATTGTATTTTTTGCAATAGGGAATCTTGTATACTATATAACATTTGGATTTGAAATATATAGTATAAATGTTAAAATGATAATATTTGTTTTTATTATAATATTATTTAGGATAATATCAGAAAAATATAACTATGAAGAAATAGAAGTTGAAAAGTTGAAACCAAGAATGATTTTATCTTATGGAAGTATAATTCTTTTTTTGGGATCAAGAGTTAAAGGGCTTCCAAAAGTAACGGATGAAAGTACCGATTCAAGATTATCAGAAGAAGAAGTAAACAGTATTAAAAGATGGAGTAAAACGAAAAAAGGGAAAGATAGTGTTACAATAGTAAGGCACATGCCGTTTGCTCCTTTTATGTTAGTAGGTCAACTAATATTTTGGATTTTTAAACTATATTTATAGGAGATAAAAAATGAATCACAGACCATTTATTTTAAAAGGCAATATTTATATATCTAATATAGATGAATATATAATTGGTAAGATAATAAAAAACAAAAATGTAAATGAAGAAGAAAAAAAACAATATATTCAAGTGTTAGATGATAATAATTTGGGGTTGTTTAAAGAAGGATATAAAGGATATATATTTGAGAGTAAACCAAAATCAATAAATTTTGATAACCTAAATTATTGTTATAATATAAAATATTTTGAAACATTAATAGATTATGATGTGGTAGAAATAATAAATAATAAATGTATAAGATTACTTTATAGAGATGATTCTAATGATAATGTTATAGTTGTAACAAATCAATGCAATTCTAACTGCATAATGTGTCCAGATGCAGAAGTGGTAAGAAATACTGAAGATATTCCATACATAGATAAAATTTTGGAACAAGTTAGATGTATACCAAATGATACAAATCATATAACAATAACTGGAGGAGAACCTGGTATGATAAAAGAGAATCTAATAAGATTATTAGATGAATGTAAAAAGTATTTACCAGATACAGACTTCTTATTACTATCAAATGGAAGAATATTTTCTAATACAGAATATACAAAAGATATAAAGAAATGTGCACCTAAATATTTTAGAATAGCAATACCATTATATGCAGATAATGAAAAGTTACATGATGAGATAACTCAAACAAAAGAAAGTTTTAAACAAGCATTATTAGGAATTAAAAAATTAATTGAAAATAATATAGATGTTGAGATAAGAGTTGTAGTGCTTAAGAAAAATTATAAAAAGCTTGAGAATATTGCAAAATATATTGCAAAAGAAATACCTGAAGTAAAAATGGTTAATATTATGGCCTTAGAGATGACAGGAAATGCTTTTAAAAACAAAAAACAAGTATGGGTTGATTTTAAAGAATTTAAGGACAGATTGTATAAATCATGCATTATTCTTTTAAAAGCAGGGATAATAACAAATTTATACAATTTCCCTTTGTGTAATTTGGATAAAAGATTGTATAGTATAGCACATAAAAGTATAACTGATTATAAAGTAAGGTATATGGAACAATGCGAAGAATGTTTAGTTAAAAATCAATGTGGGGGATTCTTTAATTCAACAATTAATGTAAAGAGTATTAAAGTAAATCCAATAAAATAGAGGAGATAAAATGTACAAGCTAAATTATTTTAATTTTGAAGAAAAAAATGGGAAATATTTAATAACAAATGATATTGGTAAATTTAGTTTTTTATCAAAACAACAATTTAATAAATTAATACAAAAAAAAGAGCTTGATGATACAACTATGAAGGAATTAATAGAAAAAGGATTTATATTTAATATTAATGATGAAATATTTGCTAGTAAGCAAGCTCTAGAACTAAGAAGAGCAAAAGAGTATTTACTAATTCCTACAACATTACATATATTTGTTGTAAGTAAAAATTGCAATTTTAATTGTATATATTGCCAAGCTGGACAATTAGATAGTAAAGAAGAATTTTATATGTCAAAAGAGGTAGCTAAAAAAGCAGTAGATATAGCTTTGGAATCACCAAGTAGATATTTGACATTTGAATTTCAAGGAGGAGAACCACTTACAAATTTTGATACAATAAAGTATATAATCGAATATTCAAAAAGTAATGGCAAGGATAAGAATATTGAATATAACCTTGTATCTAATTTAACATTATTAACAGATGAAATGATAGGTTTTTTTAAAGAAAACGATGTTTCAATATGTACATCAATAGATGGCAATAGGCAATTGCAAAATACAAATAGACCATACAAAGGAAAAGATTCATATAATGAAACAATCAATAAATTTAAAAAGCTAAAAGAAAATCAAATAAAAGTGAATGCAATTGAAACAACAACAAAATATAATTTGGATAAATCAAAAGAATTGGTAGATGAGTATATAAAATTAGGATTAGATAGTATTTTTATTAGACCATTAACTAAGCTTGGAAAGGCAGATAAAAATTGGAATAAAATAGGATATAGCTCAACTGACTTTTTAAGCTTTTATAAAAAAACATTAGATTATATTATTGAAAAAAATAAAGTAGGAATATTCCTATCGGAAGGACATAGCAGCATATTTTTGAGAAAAATTTTATTAAATGAGCCAGTTAATTATATGGAATTGAGATCACCTTGTGGTGGAGCAATTGGACAAACTGCATATTATTATGATGGTAATATATATACATGTGATGAAGGAAGAATGCTATCTGAAATGGGGAACGATAGCTTTAAACTAGGAAACGTTTTTGAAAACAATTACAAAGATTTAATGCAAAGCGATTGTACAAAAACCATGTGTATAGCATCATGCCTTGAATGTTTGCCTTATTGTAATTCATGTGTATATATGCCATATTGTGGAGCTTGCCCAGTCATTAATTTAGCTCAAGACAATAATATTTTTGCACGTAATCCAAATGAATATAGATGTGAAATATATAAGGGAATATTAGATATATTATTTGAATACATTGAAGATAAACCTGAAAATATTGATATTTTTAATAAATGGATAATGTAAAGTACCAAGGAGCATAGTGATTTTAACAATTATTTACTTGAACAACATGAAAGGTATGTCAATGGGGATGGAGAATTTTGACAGCACAAAAAAATTAAATGATAGATAAATTTCGACAAAGATTTTAAAATAATATGGTATAATTTATATCATATTATTTTTTTCTATAAATTATTTATTTCTAAGGAGGCAAACATGCCCAGATTTCCAAGAAACTATATAAAAACAACAGCTTTTCATGTAATAACTCAAGGAATTAATAGAAGTTATATATTCGAAAATCCAGAGGACATAAAATATTATATAAAAGTAATGTATAAATTAAATGAACAATGTAAAATTAAAATACTAGCATACTGCATTATGAATAATCATGCACATATTTTAATAGAAACTGATAAAATAAATAATCTAAGTAAATATATGCAAAGACTTAATACAATATATGCAAAATATTATAATAAAAAATATAATAGAGTAGGGTATGTGTTTAGAGATAGATATAAATCAGAGGGGATTTATAGTGAAGAACATTTATATAATTGTATAAAATATATTTATGATAATCCAGTAAAAGCAGGAATATGTAAGCGTCCAGAAGAATACCTATACTCAAATTATAGAAGAATAGATAAGCAATTAAAAGAAAACTATATATTTATGGATATTGATGAGGATAAGGTAAAATGTGAAAAGGTTATAGAAAAATTCTTAATAGAAAATAATATTGTACTTGATGATTTAAAAAAAGATAAAATTAAATTAAAAGAACTTATAATAAATTTAAAAACAGAATATAATATTTCATTAAGAAAAATATCAGAAAAACTTAGAATAGGAAGAGAAACGATAAGAAAAATATATATTGAATAAAGTTGTCAAAAAACTCCGTCCCCATTGACATTGACAGATATTTTCAAGTGAGCATGGAAAAAAACGACATTTTATAGTATAATTTTTATAGTTTAGTTATTAAAAATAACATGTTTTGAACTGTACCCACTAATAAATTTCCCAACTTTATTAATTTATTTAAAGGAGAACTAAAATGAATTTTAGTTATTTAATATTATTAAGCGCAATTTTATCAACTATAGGTACATATGTAGATAAAAAAATAATTGATAATGGAATATCCAGAAAAAATTATTTCTACTATATGTGTTTAACAATGATACCATTTGCATTAATATCTTTATTTTTAGAAATTAAAACAAATAATTATAAATTTTGCTTTAATTATATTGTAATTATATTATTATTAATGGCAGCCTTTTTAAGGTATATAAAACAAAAATCATTTGTTGGTTGTTATAGAAAATTAGAACCATACGAATTTAAAACCTATATGTCAGTGACTCTTATTATATGCTTTTTTATTGATATAGTTTTAGGAATTCAAACTTTTACCATATTAAAATTGTTATCTATAATTTTAATTATTGTTGGTGTAATTCTAACTTATAATGTAAAAGTTAATATAAAGAAAATTCAAAAAGATTTAGTAATAAGAATAATTTCAGATGTAATTATGGGGTATGTAATTTATAATATTTTAAAATATTGGTCTAATGGAATTTTTATATTATTATTAAATTTATTATTAACATTACTATTTACACCAATATATAAACCCTATAAAAAAGAAAATAATATCTCACTTGGAATGTTTGGTTTGATTTTATTACAACAAACTTTTGGATTTACATATACATATATAAATAATTACTTATCTAGTAATTCTGTAACTCTATCAACATTTGTTTCTCCTATCTCATTAATTTTTATTACAATTACAGCATTCTTATTAAGGAAGGAAAAGAAACCAAGTATAAAAAATATAATTGGAATAGTTTTAGCCGGCATTGGTATTTGTTTAATTAAATTATTCTAAAAGGAGATAAAAATGTTAGATCTTGATTATGTCAATGGGTGTCAATGAGGACGGAGAATTTTGACAACATAAAAAATTGTATAAAATATATTTATGATAATCCAGTAAAAGCAGGAATATGTAAATGACCAGAAGAATACCTATACTCAAATTATAGAAGAATAGATAAGCAATTAAAATATGGATATTGATGAGGATAAGGTAAAATGTGAAAAGGTTATAGAATAATTCTTAATAGAAAATAATACTATACTTGATAATTTAAAAAAAGATAAAATTAAATTAAAAGAACTTATAGTAATTTTAAAAACAGAATGTAATATTTTGTTAAGAAAAATATCAGAAAAACTTAGAATGGGAAGAGAAACGGTAAGGAAAATATATAGAATAAGGTTGTTAAAAAACTCCGTCCCCATTGACATCCCCATTGACATTTTGGCGAAAATTTGTTCATTAATATTGTTTTTTTCCATATTTATATGCTATACTAACTAACATAGGAAATGAGAATAAGCAGATGTGGTTTGCCACTTTTAATCCGCAACTTATGTTGTGAGTGAGGAGGTGGTGCTATGATAGAAGCAGTTTTATTAGAGATAATATACTTACTTTTATTTTGCTTAGTTGTCGAAACTATTATAGTATTTGCCTTAATTATAGTAGTTATAATTTTAAGCAAATAGACAATAAAAAAACACATCTGTAACTTGACCGTTCAATGTGTTTTTTTACATATTAACTGGCAAACCACGTTTGTGGATTCTCCATTTCCTATTTTTATTATACTTAAAATTTTCAAAATTGTCAACAATATAAAAAATTATATTTTCTAAATATAAATTGCAATAATAAGTGTCGCACCTTTTATAATAAAATTACAAAATATTTACGATGCAAGTTTTGCCATTTCT
>CAKOVK010000021.1 GCA_934121925.1 uncultured Clostridia bacterium | reverse complement strand
TACTACCATCCAAAATGCTAATAGCACACCTATTGATAATACATATTTTTTTAGTGTTTTATCAAATATTCTTATATATAATAGTGCTATCCATATTGTATATATTGCCAATGCTAATACCGTTTGTTGAGTCTGTGTCATATTTACCCCTTTTTATTTTTAATCTTGCTATAAATTTTATTTGTCTATAATATAATAACATAATAGCAGATTTTCTATTTTTTTTCAACATATAGCAAAATACTAGCCTCTTATAGCTAGTATTTTATAACTTTAATTTTTCTTTTTATACGGCTCTTCAATCACATATTATCTACAACTACCACCATTATCTTTAAAGTATGATTCTATGTATTCTACTAATATTTTACCTTTTTTAAATTCTTTATCCTTAACAATATTTTGAATATATTCACTACCACCAGCCTCTACTATATCACCATTTTCATCTATTTCTATGAGATAGCTATATTCTTTATCATTTAATTTGCAATTAAGATGAATAGTTTGACTTGACTCTTCTGCTGGTTCTTTTTTTACAGCCCCAAACATAAATATTAAAATAGATGTAGCAATTAAGAATACAATAAATAGTATTCCAATTCCTTTTAAAATCTTTATTATTATTTCTACAAGTTTTTCTGTGTTACTAATTTTTTCAACCATTACTGATTTAATATCATTATTTAGTAACTCATCAATGCTAACATTTAATGTTTTAGATAATAATTTTAATTGCTCTGGATTTGGAGATGTTTCACCTAACTCCCAATTCGATATTGTTTGCCTTGTGACATCAACTTTTTCTGCTAATTGTTCTTGCGAAAGTTTTAAGTCTTTTCTTAATTTAAAAATATTTTCTCCTAATTTCATATTCTTCCCCCTTTCACATACAATTATATAAGTATTACTATTAAACCTCTACCAAAAGTCTTTGGAACTTTGTCAAAGACTTTTAACATTTACTGTACATAAGCAATATTTTAATTTTAATCATACAATTTGTGTTATTTAATATAATTCATCCTTTTTAACCATTTTATTGTATCTTTAACTGTATCTTTCATATTTCTATTTTTATACTTCAATTCTTTTTTAGCCTTTTCATTGCTAAAATTAGAATTGGAAGATAATGTATATAGAGAATATTTTGTAAATAATGGAGTTTGTTTTTTTATATTATAATATAGTTCACAAATTGGAGCTACTAATTCTGCCAACCATAGTGGTAACACTATCTTAATTCTTTTTTTCTCCTCTAAATCACAAATAAAATCAGTCAATTCTTTTATTGTAATATATTTATTAGATAAAATATAGCATTCCCCTCTATTATTTTTATCACAAGCACTAATAATACCATCTGCCACATCTCTAACATCTACGAAATTGTACCCTCCTTTTACACAAGCAAAAAGTTTTCCTGTCGCTACTTCTTTTATTAATTGTATTAAGTGGCTATTTCCATAGTCATTCGGTCCAATAATTCCAGAAGGATGAATAATACAAGCATTTAGATTCTTATTTTTTATTGCATAAATAACATATTTTGCTGCCTCTGCCTTTGTTTTTGCATATAATCCTACTACTTTTTCAGAATCAAAGTTAGTAATCTCTGTTATTGTTTCATTATTAGGCTTTTCAGTAATTGAATGTACACTACTTACATAAATAAGTTTTGCATCTATTTCTAAAACTTTGTCTACAATATTTTTTGTGCCATTAACATTAACATCATATACAATTGGGTTATATTTAGATTTTATATATACAACTCCTGCACAATGTATTACATAAACTTCTTTTCCATCAATATTTTTAAAAACTGATGATAAACTTTCCTTTTTAGTAACATCTCCATAATAAATTTTACAATTCAAGTTGTCCAATGCCTTTATAGAATCATTAGGTAATACAAGTGCTCTTATTTCATTTTCACTATTTTGCTCTAATTTTCTTATTATGTTATTTCCTAGAAAACCATTTGCACCAGTTATTATATATAATTTTTTCATATCACACCTCCAATATTTACAGATAGTTACTAATTACATTTTTTCTTGTTCTTTTTAATAAAAATATAATATAAATATCCAAATATAATAATCGTATTCCAATGTTATTTATTCATATCTTTTTTCTCTAAAGATATTATATCATATTTTTATATAAGAACAAAGCAACTTTAGTCGTCCTTTGTTCTCGCCGATTTGAGTTTCCGAATGAAATGAGGAAATCTCAAAGGCAATAGCGATTATAGCATTTTTTATATACTTGGATTAGTTTCCTATTCTATAAAAAAATAAAGCGAACACATAAGTTCGCAATATTTCTCTTTTATTAAACTAATTTTAATATAACTTTCTCAGCATTGTCTCCTCTTCTTGATCCCATTTTTATTATTTGTGTATATCCGCCTACTCTATCTTTATAGTTTTCAGCAATTTCTCCAAATAATTTTGCTGGTAAGTCTATATTATTTCCTTCTGAATCTTTTACTTTATTAGTTTTTGTCATTATTTTTCTTCTTGCACTTAATCTTGATGGTAAATCTTTTTGTCTTTTTTCAGTAGTTTCTTCTTTTACTACTCTTAAATATTCTTTACCATTTTTGCTTGTTACTTTTTCTGTTACTTTATTTCCCTTACTATCAAGTTTAGCTTTTACTACTTTTACATCTACTTCTTCGAAATTGTCTTTTTCTCTGATTGCTAAAGCTATTATACTATCTGCTATAGCTTTTATTTCTTTTGCCCTAGCTTCTGTTGTTTCTATTTTACCATGAACTAATAAATCTGTTGTTTGGTTTTTTAGCATTGCTAATCTTTGATCAGTTGGTTTACCAAGTTTTCTATTTATAGCCAATTTTTCCACTCTCCTTTACTCTTCTTCGTGTATGAAATCTAATCCTAATGAATGTAATTTATTTGTTACTTCATCTAATGATTTTTTACCTAAATTTCTTACTTTCATCATATCTGATTCAGATTTATTTGCTAAATCTTCAACTGTTGCAATTCCTGCTCTTTTTAAACAGTTATATGATCTTACAGATAATTCTAACTCTTCTATAGGCATTTCAAGTACTTTTTCTTTTTTAGATTCTTCTTTTTCTACCATTACTTGAGTATTTTTAGCTGTTTCAGATAAATCTACAAATAATTCTAAATGTCCTGTCATAACTTTTGCAGCTAAACTTAAAGCCTCATAAGCTTTTAAACTACCATCTGTCCATACTTCTATTGTTAGTTTATCGTAATCTACTGTTTGACCAACTCTTGTATTTTCAACTGAGTAATTTACTTTTTTTACAGGTGTAAATATTGAATCTATTGGAAGAACATCTATTGCTTGATTTGCTTCTTTATTTTTCTCTGCAACATTGTATCCTCTTCCTCTATCTGCTGTCATATCCATCTTTAAATGTCCACCACTTGCCACTGTAGCAATATGTAATTCTGGATTTAGTACTTCTACAGATGAATCTGTTATAATGTCACCTGCTGTAACTTCTCCTTCTTTGTTAAAATCAATTTTCAAAAATTTTTGTTCATTATCGTGTGATTTTAATCTTACACTTTTTAAATTTACAATAATTTCTGGTACATCTTCTACTACTCCTGGTATTGTAGAAAATTCATGTACTACTCCATCAATTTTAACACTTGTTATTGCTGTTCCTGGTAAAGATGATAATAGAATTCTTCTTAAAGAGTTTCCTATTGTCATTCCATATCCACGTTCTAATGGTTCACAAACGAACTTAGCATAGTTTTCTTCTTCATTTGCTGCTAGACATTCTATATTTGGTTTTTCAAATTCAATCATTTATTTATTAACCTCCTATTTAGATGTTAGATTACAATAAAAACATTATTTTCTAACCTCTAATTTCTAATTTCTATTATTTAGAATATAATTCAACTATTAAATGTTCTTCTACTGGTAAGTCTACATCTTCCCTAGCTGCAAGTCTTAATACTTTTGCTTCTAATTTTTCGTTATTTTTCTCTAACCATTCTGGAATTGGTCTTGCATTATTTACTTCAACATTTTCTTTTAATGTTTTACTATCTTTTTTGTTTTCTCTTACTGTTATTACATCTCCTGGTTTAACTAAGTAAGATGGTATATCTGTTTTTACACCATTTACATCAAAATGTCCATGGTTTACAAGTTGTCTTGCTTGAGCTCTTGATGATCCAAATCCAACTCTATATATTACATTATCTAATCTGCTTTCTAATATTTGTAGTAAGTTTTCACCTGTTATACCTTTTTTGCTTTCTGCCATTTCAAAGTATTTTCTAAATTGTTTTTCTCCTACTCCATAGAAAGATTTTGTTTTTTGTTTTTCTCTTAATTGTGTACCGTATTCAGAAAGTTTCTTCTTTCCTTGTCCATGTTCTCCTGGTGCATAGTTTCTTCTTGTTACACTACATTTATCTGAATAACATCTTGAACCTTTTAAGAATAACTTTTGTCCTTCTCTACGGCATATACGACATTGTTCGTCTTTATATCTTGACATCAGTTTTTCCTCCTTTTATACTCTTCTTCTTTTTGGTGGTCTACAACCATTGTGTGGTATTGGTGTTACATCTTTTATCATGCTTATTTCTAACCCTGCTGTTTGTAGTGATCTTATTGCAGCTTCTCTTCCAGAACCTGGTCCTTTAACATAAACTTCTACTGATTTTAATCCATGTTCCATTCCTGCTTTTGCAGCTGTAAGAGCTGCTTCTCCTGCAGCAAATGGTGTGCTTTTTCTTGAACCTTTGAATCCTAATTCTCCAGCACTTGCCCAAGAAATAACATTTCCTTTTTCATCAGTGATGCTAACTATTGTATTATTAAAGCTAGAATGAATATGTGCTGCACCTTTTTCTATATTTTTTCTATCTCTTCTTCTAGTAACTTTTTTTGTTGCTACTTTAGCCATTTTATATTTACTCCTTCCTTTAATTGAAAGTTTATTATATAGAAAAAATCATATAATTTTTAAGTTGATTTAAGATTTTTTCTTATATAAAAAGTTTGATTAATTTTATTTAACTAAATGCAAAGCATTTAAGATATGCTCATTGTTTTATTTCTTTTTGCTTACTAATTTTCTAGGTCCTTTTCTTGTACGAGCATTAGTTTTTGTTCTTTGACCTCTTACTGGTAAACCTCTTCTATGTCTAATTCCTCTAAAGCATCCAATTTCAGTAAGTCTTTTAATATTTAATGCAACTTCTCTTCTTAAGTCACCTTCTACTTTGTAACCTTCCATTGCATTTCTTATTGCTTGTACTTGATCATCTGTCAAATCTTTTACCCTAGTATCTGGATTAACTTTAGCTTCTGCTAATATTTTGTTAGAACTTGTTCTACCAATTCCGTAGATATATGTAAGTCCTATTTCAACCCTTTTTTCTTTAGGCAAGTCTACTCCTGCTATACGAGCCATATTTTTTTCACCTCTTTAATTTATTTTTATTGTATCTAGTAACACTCAAAGTTGTTCAGATTAATTAAAACTAAGTTTTCATTAATCTCATTTAGTTTAACTAGTAATGTTGAAATGTAGTTAAACTGGATTGTATATATAATAAATAAAAATAGATATTCTTAAAATATTTTAAGACAGCCGCACTATTCTTATATATTAGCAAATTAAAATGCTAATAAATCTAATAAAGTTTATTAGATTTATTATCCTTGTCTTTGTTTGTGTTTTGGATTTTCACAAATTACTCTTATTTTACCTTTTCTTTTAATTATTTTGCATTTTTCGCATATTTTCTTTACTGATGGTCTTACTTTCATTTTATTCACCTCATTTTTAGTATTATATATATTTTTTTATTTTTTACTTAGCTCTCCAAGTAATACGCCCACGATTTAAGTCGTATGGAGAAAGTTCAAGTTTTACTTTATCTCCTGGAAGGATTTTTATATAATTCATTCTAAGTTTTCCTGAAATATGAGCTAAAACCTGATGTCCATTTTCAAGTTCTACCTTAAAATTTGTATTTGGTAATGCTTCTACAACTGTTCCTTCAACTTCTATAACATCTTCCTTAGACAATTTTTCATCCTCCTATTCACTATTTTCCAAAAATAACTAATTTATTATACCTTATATTTATATAATTGTCAAGATTTCTGGCTCTTTTTCTGTAATTAAAATTGTATTTTCATAGTGAGCTGCTAAGCTTCCATCTTCTGATATTATTGTCCATCCATCATCCAATTGTAATATCCCTGGTTTTCCCATTATTACCATTGGTTCTATTGCTAGAGTCATCCCAGGTTCAAGTCTTATTCCTCTTCCAGCTTTGCCATAGTTTGGAATTCCTGGATCTTCATGCATTTGAGTTCCTATTCCATGTCCTTGAAATTCTTTTACAACAGAATATCCGTTTTTTTCTATAAATTCTCCTATTGCATGGCAAACGTCTCCTAATCTATTTCCTTTTTTGGCAAATCTTATTCCTTCAAAAAATGCTTGTTTAGTTACATCTATTAATCTTTTTGCTTCATTTGTTGTTTTTCCAACAATGTATGTTCTTGCACAGTCTCCATTATATCCATTTTTATATGCAACTAAGTCTACGCTTACTATGTCTCCCTCTTTTAGAATAACTTTTTTAGAAGGTATCCCATGTATTACTTCATCATTTACAGAAGCACAAATAGATCCTGGAAAATCTGGAACTCCTCTTTCTCCGCTTGGATATCCTTTTTCTGCTGGGATTCCGCCATTTGCTCTTATTGTATTTTCTGCTATTTTGTCTAATTCATAGGTTGATATTCCTGGTTTAATTGCTTTTTCAACTTCTTTTTGAGCAAGAGCTGCCACCCTGCAAGCCTCTCTCATAAATTCAATTTCTCTTTTTGATTTAATTGTTACCAATTTAATTACCCCCATAAATTGGAATTTGTAAAATAGATGTGTGAAGTGCGAAGTTGGATTCGTAGGGGCGTATTGCATACGCCCGAAAACAAATTTATTATAAAAAACCGTAGGGGTCGCCGCCCTCGACGACTCAAAATGTACCATGAACATTGTTATAAATGTAGGGGCAGGCCCTGTGTCTGCCCGAAATTTACAATTATTTTTTTATGATTTTTTGGCGGGTACGGAGCCCCGCCCCTACAATGTTTGCAATGAATTACATTTACGATTCAGGACAGTCCCCTTTTGTTATTCAACAAAAGAGGGACAGTCCCTAGAATCGTTCATACAAATTCCAATTTATCTAATTATTTATTTTTGATGTATTCCTCTACTTCTTTTGCTACGTCATATGATGTTTTTCCTACAGAATCTCCTGCTTTTGCATCATAAAGTACGTTTGCATTTTTGTAGTGATTTATTAATTCTTCTGCTGTTTTGCTATAAACTTTTAATCTGTTTTCTACAACTTCTGGTTTTTGATCTTCTCTTTGATATAGTTCTCCACCACATTTATCGCATATACCTTCAACTTTTGGTGGATTGAATACTACATTATATATTTCACTACATCCTCTGCAACTTCTTCTATTTGCAATTCTTTCTACTATTTCATCAAATGGAACATCTATATTTAAAGCCATATCTACTTTTGCATTCATTTCTTTTAACATATTGTCAAGACTTACAGCTTGTACTCCAGTTCTTGGAAATCCATCTAAAACAGCTCCGTTTTCTACATCAGCTCCATTTAATCTTTCTTTTAACATTTTAATTGTTACTTCATCTGGAACAAGTTCGCCTTTATCCATATATTTTTTTGCTTCTTTTCCTAATTCTGTTTCATTTTTTAAATTTTCTCTAAATAAATCTCCTGTTGATATATGTGCTAATTTTAAATCTTCTGCTATTATTTTTCCAACAGTGCCTTTTCCACTACCTGGTGCTCCTAATAATACTATAAACATAAATTCCTCCTCTTGAATAAATAAAAAACATCGCACTACGTTGTTAAACTTCTTAAAATTTTTCTCGTTTGACTAGTATTGCTCGTTTTTAATTTATTCTAGTTTTATATTTTTTATTTCAATTCAACAAAAAACGAAGCAAAAGTGGTATATCACGCATTTTGAATATAGCATAAAATTTGAAGGTGTATACAAATACATCGAAAAATTTTTGTTATATTCAAAATGTGCGAGATGCCGCTTTTCATTCGTTTTAATCTAAAAATCCTTTATAATGTCTCATTACTAATCTAGATTCTAGTTGTTGTACTGTTTCTAGTGCAACTCCTACTACGATAAGTATTGATGTTCCTCCAAATGCTACATTTAATCCTGTAAATCTCATTAACATTGGAAGTATTGCAATTATACTTAAGAATAATCCACCAAATAAAGTTAATTTACTTATTATATTTGATAAGTATTCAGTAGTTGGTTTTCCTGCTCTTATTCCTGGTATAAATCCACCATTTTTCTTTATGTTGCTTGATACTTCAGCTGGGTTAAATGTTGCATAAGTGTAAAAATATGTGAATCCAAGTATTAATAATAAGTATACAATAGCATTTGCAATTGTGTATCCAACTCCTACTTGTGATGTTGATGTAGCTATTGAAAATTTATATATTGTTGCCCAGAATCCTGTTTGACTAGCTATATTGCTATTAAACATTTGTATAATCATTGCTGGAAATGTCATAAATGATGATGCAAATATTATTGGCATTACACCTGCCATTGCAAGTTTTAATGGAATGTGTGTATTTTGTCCACCATACATTTTTCTTCCTACAACTTTTTTTGCATATTGTACAGGAACTCTTCTTTCAGCTTCTTGTACAAATACAACACCTGCAACTAATATAATTGCTCCTATAATTAATCCTAATGATATTAGAAGCCCTGTTGTACTAAATCCTGCTGATGTAAAAATTAGGTTATATATTGTTGTTACAGCAGATGGTAAAGAAGATATTATACCAATAAAGATTATTATAGAAATTCCATTTCCAATTCCTTTACTAGTAATTTGCTCTCCTAGCCACATTAAAAGTGCTGTTCCTGCAACTAATGATAAAACAATTAATGCTCCTGTCTCAAATCCTGGATTTATAAATACACCATATGCAGAATATGTTCCGCTATATGACATATATATTCCTAATGCTTCTACCAAAGCCAATATTAATGTAAGAATTTTTGTATACTTATTTATTTGTGCTCTTCCTTCTTCTCCACCTTCTTTTATAAGTCTTTCAAGAGAAGGAATTACCATTCCTAATAATTGTATTACGATTGATGCTGTAATATATGGGCTTATTGTCATTGCAAATATAGAAAATCTTGAAAAAGCTCCTCCTGATATTAAGTCAATAAGTCCTGATATACTTCCGTGTAGCACTGCTTGTTAAATCTCTTAAAGCTATTGTGTCTACACCTGGTACTGTTATATAGCATCCAAGTCTAAATAGAACTATTAGTAACAAAGTATACAATAGTCTTTTTCTAATTTCTGGTGTTTTCAAAGCGTTTTTTATTGTTTGAAACAATTAGATCACCTCTGCTTTTCCACCAGCTGCTTCTATTTTTTCTTGTGCAGCTTTTGTAAATCTTGTTGCTTGTACTGTTAATTTTTTATCTAATTTACCAGTAGCTAAAACAACGATACCATCATTAGCTTTGCTTATAATTCCATCTGCAATTAAGCTTTCTGCATTAACAACTTCTGATTTACTATTATTAAGCATTGTTAAAGTTACTTCTGTGTAATTTGCAGCATGAATATTTTTAAATCCTCTTTTAGGTAATCTTCTATATAATGGTGTTTGACCACCTTCGAATCCACGTCTTACTCCACCGCCAGATCTTGCTTTTTGTCCTTTATGTCCTCTTCCAGATGTTTTTCCAAGTCCTGAACCAATTCCACGTCCTACTCTTCTTCTTGTAACTTTTTCTTGACTTGCTTTTATATTTCCTAATTCCATTTGTTTCCCTCCGTTTCTTATTAAATGCTATTATAATTTAAACTTGCATTTTCTAGGTTTTGAAGTGGGATGTGGGAAGTGATATTCTAATAAAACTCTTAGTTTCATACCTCTCACATCACACTTTTCACATCAAAATTGCAGTTTTACATTTCAAAAGCATTATATTTAAATTAAACTATTTCGTTTACTTTTTTTCCTCTTTTTTTAGCGATTTCTTCTGATGTTGACATATTTTCTAAAGCATTTATAGTAGCATATCCTACGTTTCTTGGATTGTTTGTTCCTATAACTTTTGTTTTAATATCTCTGTATCCTGCAAGTTCAAGTATTGGTCTTACACTTCCTCCTGCAATTAATCCAGATCCTTCAGCACCTGGTTTTAATAAAACACTAGCAGCACCAAAAGTTCCTATAAATTCGTGTGGTATAGTTGTTCCTACGATTGGAACTTCTATTAAATTCTTTTTAGCATCTTCAATAGCTTTTTTTATTGCATCTGGTACTTCAGCAGCTTTTCCATTTCCTATTCCTACGTGTCCGTTTTCATCACCAACAACAACTACTGCGCTAAATCTAAAGTTTCTACCACCTTTAACAACTTTTGCTACTCTATTAATGGCTACTACTTTTTCTTTTAATTCCATTACTTCGTTTTCCATATTCTTAAAAGTTTCCTCCTTCAAAATTTGTAAAGAGCAAATTTTGTATTATTTATTCTTCACTCTTCATTATTAATTTTCTTCCAGGGACAGTTCCTAGAATTTTAATCCGCCTTCTCTTGCAGCTTCTGCAAGTTCTTTTACTATTCCGTGGTATATATATCCACCTCTGTCATATACAACAGATTCTATATTTTTCTCTAAAGCTCTTTTTGCTATTAAAGCTCCAACTTCTTTTGCTGCTTCTTTATTAGCTTTTTTAGTTTTTACTTCTTTATCTAATGTAGATGCACTTGCTAAAGTAACTCCTTTTACATCATCTATTACTTGAACAGATATATTGCTATTACTTCTGAAAACACATAGTCTTGGGCATTCTGCTGTTCCGCTTATTTTTGTACGTACTCTTTTATGTCTTCTTTCTCTTTCTAATTTTCTATTTGTTTTGCTAATCATTTAAGAATTTCTCCTTTCTTTTTATACTTTTTTATTAAAGGTATATTGATAGAAAAGCAAGTAAAAATTATTTAAACTATATGTGTATATATTGAAATAATTTTTACGCAGCTTGACAATGCAAGATGCCGCTTTTCATTTATTTTATTTACCTGTTTTACCTTCTTTTCTTCTAATATGTTCATCAACATATTTAATACCTTTTCCTCTATATGGTTCAGGTAATCTTTGTTTTCTTACTTCTGCAGCCATTTGTCCAACTAACTCTCTATCTATTCCTCTAACTATTACAGAGTTTGGGTTTGGTACTTCATAAGTAATACCAGCTGGTTCTTCCATTTTAACTGGATGTGAGTATCCTAGTGTTAAAACTAAAGTATTCCCTTGTTTTGCTGCTCTATATCCAACACCATTAATTTCTAATTGTTTTGTGTATTCATTAGAAACACCTTGTATCATATTATTAATTAATGTTCTTGTTAATCCATGTAAACTTTTATTTTCTTTTTCATCGTTTGGTCTTGTAACTGTAATAACATTGTTCTCTAATTTTACTGTTATATTTTCGTTTATATTTTTTTCCAATGTTCCTTTAGGTCCTTTTACAGTGATCTTTTGTCCATCCAACTTAACTTCTATGCCTTCAGGTACTGTAATTGGTTTATTTCCTATTCTTGACATTTTGTTTCTCCTTTCTTAAGATACTTTATAATTCTTTACATTTAATTTTTCTAAATTAAATCTAATTACCAAATATATGCTAATACTTCTCCACCTACACCTGCTTCTCTTGCTTGTTTGTCAGTCATTATTCCTTTTGATGTAGAGATTAAAGCTATTCCTAATCCGTTTAATACTCTTGGAAGTTCATCTTTTGCTGCATATATTCTTAAACCTGGTTTGCTTATTCTTTTTAATCCAGAAATTACTTTTTTTCCTTTTTCTGTATATTTTAGGCTTACTCTAATAATTCCTTGATTTTCATTTTCTATTTCTTCATAAGCTTTAATATATCCTTCATTAAATAGTATCTCTGCTATAGATTTTTTCATTTTAGATGCAGGGATATCTACTGTTTTAAACTTTGCACTATTTGCATTTCTTATTCTTGTTAACATATCTGCTATTGGATCAGTAGTATTCATTTAATTTTTCCTCCTTTTCTATTTTTGAAGTGAGATGTGAGAAATGAGAAATGTAAAATCTCTTTTTAACATCTAACTTCTTTTTTATTTCTAAGGTTTAATGCTAGATTTTCTCATCTCTAACATCTCACCCCTCACCTCTTAGTTTACCAACTTGCTTTTTTTACACCTGGTATTTCACCTTTATGTGCTAATTCTCTAAAGCATATACGGCAAACTCCATATTTTCTAATATATCCGTGTGGTCTTCCACATAATTTACATCTATTATATTCTCTAGTTTTATATTTTTGTGGTCTTTGTTGTTTTATAATCATTGCTTTTTTAGCCATAATTTTTATTTTCCTCCTTTATTTAGACTCTAAAAGGCATTCCCATTAATGTTAATAACTCTCTTGCTTCTTCATCTGTCTTTGCTGTTGTTACGAATATAATGTCCATTCCTCTTATTTTATCAATTTTGTCATATTCTATTTCTGGGAATATTAATTGTTCCTTTATTCCTAAAGAATAATTTCCTTTTCCATCAAATGAATTTTTTGAAAGTCCTCTAAAATCTCTAACTCTAGGTAATGCAACGTTAAATAGTTTATATGCAAAATCATACATTTTTCCTGATCTTAATGTAACTTTACATCCAACATTTACTCCTTCTCTTAACTTAAAAGCAGCTATTGATTTTTTTGCTTTTGTTATTATTGGTTTTTGTCCTGTTATTTGTGTTAAGTCTGATATTGCATTGTCTAAGCTTTTTGGATTATCTTTTACATCTCCTAAGCCAATATTTATAACTATTTTTTCTAATTTAGGAACTTGCATAATTGATTTATATTCAAATTTTTTCATTAATGCAGGTACTACTTCTTTTTCATATTGTTCTCTTAATTTTTCCATTGACAGTCTTTCTCCTTTCTATCTTCTATTATTTTATTTTGTTTCCGCATTTTTTGCAAACACGAATTTTTTCTTTACCTTCTTTTATAACTCCTACTCTTGTAGCTTTATTACATTTTGGGCAAACTACATTTACTTTACTGCTATGTATGCTACATTCAACAGGTATAATTCCACCTTCTTCTCCTTGTTTTCTAGGTTTTACATGTTTTTTTCTAACATTTATGCCTTTAACTATTACTCTTTGCATTTTTGGAATTACTTCTAATACTTCTCCTGTTTTACCTTTATCGTTTCCTGATAATACTTCTACTGTATCACCTTTTTTTATTTTCATTCTATTTTCACCTCTTTATCTAATAATCTCGGATCACCGAGGATACCGATTTTTATATTTTATTCAAATACCTTTGTAGAACAAATCAAAATTAGTATGATGTGCATTTTCAGATATTATAAAAAGCGGATTCGTGCGTTTGTACACGTTGAGCATTTTTATAATTGATGAAAATGTGCAGAATGCTGATTTTCATTTGTTTTTTTATAATACTTCTGGTGCTAACGATAGTATCTTCATATAATCTTTATCTCTTAATTCTCTAGCTATAGGTCCAAATATACGTGTTCCTTTTGGATTTTTATCATCACGTATTATAACTGCTGCATTTTCATCGAATCTAACATAAGATCCATCTGGTCTTCTAATAGGTTTTTTTGTTCTTACTATAACAGCTTTTACAACATCACCTTTTTTTACAACACCGTTTGGTATAGCACTTTTTACAGAAGCAATTATAACATCTCCAACTCCTGCAAATTTTCTATATGATCCACCTAAACATCTAATACACATTAATTCCTTTGCGCCTGTATTATCTGCTACTTTTAATATTGATTGTTGTTGTATCATTATGGGTTCCTCCTTCTCAGAAATTTGTGAAGAAAATTTTTATATCTTTTAATTCTTCACTTTTATTTTTAATTTATTTTTTTACTGCTTTTTCTACTACTTCTACTAATCTCCATCTTTTGTCTTTAGATAGAGGTCTAGTTTCCATTACTTTTACTTTATCACCAACTTGGCATTGGTTTTCTTCGTCATGAGCTTTTAATTTGTATGTTCTTTTTACAATTTTTCCATATATAGGATGTTTTACGCTTGTTTCAACTGATACAACTATTGTTTTATCCATTTTGTTAGATGTTACTGTACCAATCATAACTTTACGAAGATTTCTTTCTTCCATTTATATTTTCCTCCTTCAAAAGTTCGAAGAATTTTGTATTATTCATTCTTCATTATTCATTTGGCGGAGACACACTGTTCCGCCACTACACCTCTCTTTTAAATAAGTGTAGGTTGCATCTTAATTTTTTGCTTCTTCTAATTCTCTTTGTTTTAAAATTGTTTTTATTCTAGCAATGTCTTTTTTTACTTCTTTGATTTTCATTGGATTGTCTAATCCATTTGTTGCTAAACTAAATCTTAATTTAAATAATTCTGATTTTAGTTCTCCTAATTCTTTTTCTAAATCTGGTGAAGACATTTCTCTTATTTTATTTATCTTCATCAACATCACCACCTTGCTCTATTTCTCTTGTTAGAAATTTTGTTTTTACAGGTAATTTATGTGATGCAAGTCTTAAAGCTTCTCTTGCTACTTCTTCTGATACACCTGCAAGTTCAAATAATATTCTACCTGGTTTTACAACAGCTACCCAGTATTCTGTAGCTCCTTTTCCTTTACCCATACGAGTATCGGCTGGTTTTTTACTTATTGGTTTGTTTGGGAATATTTTAATCCAAACTTTACCACCTCTTTTAATATAACGAGTCATAGCAATTCTGGCTGCTTCTATTTGGTTTGCTGTAATTAATCCTGATTCTAATGCTTGTAATCCGTACTCTCCTTCGTTTACAACATTTCCTCTTGTTGCTTTTCCTCTATTTCTACCTTTTTGCATTTTTCTATATTTTGTTCTTTTTGGCATTACTGGCATTATTGTTCCCCTCCTTCTTTTGCTACTTTTTTAGTTGGAAGAACCTCTCCTTTATAAATCCAAACTTTTACACCTATTTTTCCATAAGTTGTATCTGCTTCATAAAATCCATAATCTATATCTGCTCTTAATGTTTGAAGTGGAATTGTTCCTTCTTTATAGAATTCTGTTCTAGCCATATCAGCTCCACCTAATCTTCCAGATACAGCTGTTTTAATTCCTAAAGCTCCTGCTTTCATAGCTTTTTGCATACATTGTTTCATAGCTCTTCTAAAAGATATTCTTCTTTCCAATTGATTACAAATGTTTTCTGCTACTAATTGAGCATCTGTATCAACATTTTTTACTTCAACGATATTTAAATTTACGTCTTTATTTATCATTTTTGTAAGTTCATTTTTTAATGTTTCTGCATAATTTCCACCTTTACCTATTACTAAGCCTGGTTTTGCAGTATATACATTTACTTTTACAAATTTTGGTGTTCTTTCTATTTCTATTTTAGAAATTCCACTAACAAATAATTTTTTCTTAACATATTCACGAATTTTGTGGTCTTCTACTAAATAGTCACTAAAATTTTTAGAATCTGCATACCATTTAGAATTCCAATCTTTTATAACACCAACTCTTAATCCATGTGGATGCATTTTTTGTCCCATGCTAATTTTCCTCCTTTAACACTATTGTTATATGGCTTGTTCTTTTTCTAATTCTAACTGCTGAACCTTTTGCAGCTGGTCTAATTCTTTTTAATGTTGGACCTTGGTTTGCATAGATTTCGCTAACTATTAGATTTCCTCTGTTCATACCATGATTATTTTCAGCATTTGCTATTGCTGATTTTAATAATTTTTCTAATATTTCTGATGATGCTTTTGGTGTAAATTTTACTATTGCTAGTGCTTCATCAACTTTTTTACCTCTTATAAGGTCTGCAACTATTTTTACTTTTCTACTTGAAATTCTAGCATATCTTAATGTTGCTTTTGCTTCTAATGTTGCAGTTTGAACGTTTTCTTGTTCTGGCATTTTTATTTTCCTCCTTTATTTAACGTTTGTCTTTTTATCTCCTGAATGACCTTTGAAAGTTCTAGTTGGAGCAAATTCTCCTAATTTATGTCCTATCATTTCTTCTGAAATATAAATTGGAACATGTTTTCTTCCATCATGAACAGCTATTGTATGTCCTACCATTTGAGGATATATAGTAGATGCTCTTGACCAAGTTTTTAGAACAGTTTTTTCGCCAGTTTCATTCATAGCTTCTATTCTTTTTAATAATTTCTCTTGTACAAAAGGTCTCTTGCTTTTTCTCTCTTCTGACATTTAAGTTTCCTCCTTCTTAATTATCTTATTTTCTTCTCTTTACTATAAGTTTATCTGATTTTTTATTTTTTTGTCTTGTCTTATATCCTAATGCTGGTTTACCCCAAGGAGTAAGTGGACCTGCGTGTCCTACTGGTGCTTTACCTTCACCACCACCATGAGGGTGATCTACTGGGTTCATTACAGCACCTCTAACTGTTGGTCTTATTCCCATATGTCTTTTTCTTCCAGCTTTACCTAGTTTTATATTTCCATGGTCTGCATTACCTATTGTTCCAATTGTTGCTCTACATCTTGCTAGAACTAATCTCATTTCTCCTGATGGAAGTCTTATATGTGCATATGCACCTTCTTTTGCCATAAGTTGTGCTTCTCCTCCTGCTGTTCTTACTAATTTTCCACCTTGACCTGGATTTAATTCTATATTGTGTATCATAGTACCTACTGGTATATTTTCTATTGGAAGACAATTTCCAACTTTTATATCAGAATTTGCTCCTGAAACTACTTTATCTCCATCTTTTAGTCCTACTGGAGCTAGTATGTAGCTTAGAGTTTCATCTTCGTATTTTATTAACGCGATATTACTTGTACGGTTAGGATCATATTCAATTCCTATTACTGTAGCTGGCATATCATCTTTTTTACGTTTGAAATCTATTATTCTATATTTTTGTCTGTTTCCACCACCTTGGTGTCTAACTGTTATTCTTCCATAAGAATTTCTACCTGCGTTTTTCTTTTTCTTAGCAAGTAAAGATTTTTCTGGTGTTTTTTTTGTTATTTCATCAAAATCTGAAACTGTCATGTTTCTTCTTGATGGTGTGTATGGTCTGAAGTGTTTTATTCCCATTATTCTCTTCCTTTCTCGAATTTATGAAAAACTTCGTATTACGTTGTCAAGCTTCAATCAAAAATGCTCGACATACCTATGTATAGTCTGTGCTTTTTTCTTTCGCTTTCCTAGTACTACTCGTTTTTGCTAAATTCTCTTACTTATTATATATTTGTGGAATTTTTCCTGCTCCACATTGCAGATATTTATTTATTATCCCAGTTTAATCTGGTTAATTAATTTTCGTGATACTTATAATTACTAAGCACCCATAAATTCATCAATTGAATCTTTGTATTTTTTATCAACTTTAACTTCTTTTGCACCTTTTGTTAGGTAAGTTTTTTCAGTTGGGTTTGTGTCTATTGTAACAATTGCTTTTTTCCAGTCTGGTCTTTTTCCTGTATTTGCTCCTACTCTTTTTTCTTTTCCTTTAACTGTAATTGTATTTACATTTGTTACTTTTACATTAAATAATGCTTCTACAGCATTTGCTATTTGAACTTTTGTAGCGCTTTTTGCAACTTTGAATGTATACTTTCCTTCTGTTATACCACTACTTGATTTTTCTGTAATTATTGGTTTTACAATTATATCTTCTGGCATCATCTTAAGCATACACCTCCTCTAAGTTTTTAACGCTATCTACTGTAAGAACTAGTTTATTGTATTTTAATAAATCATAAACATTTATTGTATTTACTAAACTTGTTTTTACTCCTTCTATATTTCTTGCTGATTTTTGTACGTTTTCATTTTTTTCTGGTAAAACTATTAATGTTTTTCCTTCAACTTTTAAGTTTGTTAAAGCATTTACCATATTTTTTGTTTTGATTTCATTGAAAGCTAAGCTATCTACAACAACTAAGTTGTTTTCTAATACTTTAGAACTTAATACTGATCTTATAGCTAATCTTCTTTCTTTTTTATTTACTGTGTATCTATAATCTCTTGGTTTTGGTCCTAAAGCAATACCACCTTTGAACCATTGTGGAGCTCTAATACTTCCTTGTCTTGCTCTACCTGTTCCTTTTTGTTTCCATGGTTTTCTTCCACCACCAGAAACTTCTGCTCTTGTTTTTGTATTAGCTGTTCCTTGTCTTTGGTTAGCTAAATAATTAACTAGTACACTATGTACTATTTTTTCGTTTGGTTCAATACCAAAAACGCTATCTGCTAATTCTATGTCGCTAACTTTTTTACCTTCTATATTGTATACATCTATTTTAGGCATTTTTCTCTATCTCCTCTCTTATTTGCTTTTTACTGAATTTCTTATTTTTAATATTGCCCCTTTATTTCCTGGAACACTACCTTTTACTAAAATAACATTTTTGTCTAAATCTACTCTTACTATTTCTAGGTTTTGTATTGTAACTGTTTCCATTCCCATATGTCCTGGAAGATTTTTACCTTTAAATACTCTACCTGGTGTTGAAGTAGATCCCATTGAACCTGGTCTTCTGTGGTACATAGAACCATGTCCCATAGGTCCTCTTGATTGTCCATGACGTTTTATAACACCTTGGAATCCTTTACCTTTACTTGTTCCTGTAATATCTACTGTTTCTCCTGCTGTAAATACATCAGCTTTTATTTCATCTCCGACATTACATGTTATTTCTTCTAATCTAAATTCTCTTAAATGTTTTTTAGGTGTAACATTTGCTTTTTTAAATTCACCTTTTTTTGGTTTTGTTAATTTATTTTCTTTAACTTCTCCAAAACCTAATTTAACAGCTTGGTATCCATCGCTATCAGTTGTTTTTATTTGGACAACTGTACATGGTCCTGCTTCTATTGCTGTAACTGGAATAACTTTTCCATTTTCATCAAAAATTTGTGTCATTCCAATTTTCTTACCTAATATTGCTTTTTTCATTATTTTTCTTTCCTCCTTAACTATTGGCTAATTCTGAAAACGCTGAAAACCTTCGCATTACTTTGTCAAATTTCATAAAACTTTTTTCGATGTACTTATGTACTATCTCAAAAATTTTTATTCATTTTCCTCGTCCTGCTTGCTTTTGACCGTTTTCTATTTTTTACTTATTAGCTTGGTTGTTGTATTGCATTATTTGCAATTTTTATACTTTATTATAAATTAAAGTTTCATTTCTACATCTACACCTGCTGGCAAGTCTAATTTCATTAGGCTGTCTATTGTTGTTTGTGTTGGGTATAAGATGTCTATTACTCTCTTGTGTGTTCTCATTTCAAATTGTTCTCTAGAATCTTTGTGTTTGTGTGGAGAACGTAAGATTGTTACTATTTCTTTTTTTGTTGGAAGTGGAATAGGTCCTGAAACTTTTGCTCCTGTTCTTTTAGCAGTATCTACTATTTTTTCAGCAGACTGATCTAAAACAACATTGTCATAAGCTTTAAGTCTTATTCTTATCTTTTCACTTTTAACAGTTTTTTTAGTAGTAACTTTCTCTGTTTTTTCCTTTTTAACTGCTTTTGTTGCAGTCTTTCTTGTTGTTGTAGCTTTTTTTGCTACTTTTTCTGTTTTCTTTTCCTCTGTTGCTGCTTCTGTTTTTGCCATTGTTAAATTCCCTCCTTTAATTTTTTGTGGTACATTTTTTGTCCACTTTTATGCCTTAGGAAAGTTCTTAACGCACCCTGGTGTTTCTTTTTAAAACATTTTTTAAGCCTAAGTTACATAGTAGTTCCTTAGGACAAGTGTGCTTTTTTAAACTTATCCGCCCGGTCTTAGCCAAGACATACTCCACGAAAGTTCCCTCCATTTCTTATATAAGAATGTAGCCACATTTCGCTTCATCGCAAATCTACACGCAAATCATATTATACAACACTTTCAATATGTGTGTCAAGCATTTTTTTAGTTTTTTCAGGCTATCTGCAATATGTATTAATATTTAGACCAAAATCTTATAAAATCTCTCCTTCGTTTTTTATACTTTATCCTATGTTTTTACTGTTCTTCTAACCATATAACATCAGTAACATATATTATCTCACAAGCTCCATTCCCCGAATCAGTTCTAGAAGTACTTGTATTCCAATAGAAATAACTACCATTATTTTTCCTGCAAAACACATTAACTAGATATCCTTCAATTCTTATGTAATCTCTTTCCTTTATAATGCTAATTAATTTTTTAACCTTATCATCGCTAGGTATTAAATGATTATTTGAAAAATGCTCATTAATTTTGTTTTTTCCGCCCATTTCACTTATCCATTTTCCATCATTTGAATGCCACGATAAGTATCTATTTCCTAAAGAAGACCATTTTAGTTTTTTGTTGTTTTGTTCACTAGCTAAGGCTCCCCAACTCAATCCTATATCTTTTGGTGATAATTTGTTTTGTATGCTATAACCATAATAGTTTTGAACATCTACGACTCGTCCACTTATGCTATAACTAGCCACAAAATCTATTTCTACATTTGAGCCATTTATTATCTTTACTACATTGCCTTTCGTTGCACTTTGTATTGGTTTCTGTATATTATTCAAACTCTCTACATACTCGATATCTTTTTTTACATTATTATTTTTGTAAATCCATATTATTAAAGCAAAAATTATTATTGAAATTAATACTTTAGAACTGGTTTTTATTAAATCAAAAATTTCAATTTTTTTATATTTTTTTCTCTTTTCTGCTTTTTGTATAAGTCTAGTAACTTCTTTATTATAAGTGCTTTCATCAATTCCACCTGTATCTAACAATTCTTTCCATGCCTTAGTTTCTTCTTCTAAATTAAACACCGTTTTTTTCTCCTTATTTTTATTTATCATCATTACCATAAAACCAGTCTGTGTTTTTTACAGCTTGCTTTATATTTCTATTATTTGTATTTTGCCCTACATTTTCATTTCTTATTTTAGTTCCAGCCTTCATATGCATACCACATTCTACAAATACAAAATAAAACGATAAAAAAGATGGTACAATAAATTCAAGCAATGTAGCACCCAGCCCCAATAAATATCCTGTTATAACTTCTGGTTGTTTCTTTATGATATTAAGCAACTTTTTCAGTCAAAAAGTTTTCTTAATTTTATTTATTGCTTTTTTCTTTTTACTATTTTTTATTTACATTTTAAGGTATATGTTTTTATAAGTCAACATTAGGATTTTATTTTTCATTAATTGTTGATATTTCAGTAAAATTCTAAATTATAGTGTTTCTACATTATGGTGGTTTCTACGATTGTGGGCGGGTACAGAGCCCCGCCCCTACAGTGTTTGCAGCAAATTTGTTTTTGGGCGTATGCAATACGCCCCTACATTTTTAATGAGAAGCGAAAAAATTAAAAATGAATAAGGCAAATAAAGATTTTTTGTTGATTTAAGCAAAAAATCAACGTATATTTTTCATTCTCCATTCTTCATTCTTAATCCTTCATTTGAATTTATATAATTGCTTTAATATAAAATCACTTAACCCTTGATTATTTCTTATTTATAATGTATATTATAAATAGTATAGGAGGTAATATATGGAAAGAAAAGAGGATATTTTAAAAACAAAATATTTTAAAATACATACTGTTACTGATTTAAAAGATTTACTATACCAATCTGCTCAAAGATATAAAAATAGTAATGCTTTTAAATTAAAGGATAAATCTGGTAAAATATATGGTGTTAAATATACAGAATTCAAAGATAACGTTCGAGCATTAGGTACTTCTTTAATAGATTTGGGATTATCTAATAAAAAAATAGTTATAATAGGTAAAAATAGTTATTCTTGGATTTCTTCATACTTTGCTTCTGCAATTATAGGTATTGCAGTTCCAATTGATAAAGAGTTACATGTAGATGATGTTATAAATTTTATTAACATTTCAGAAGCTGATGCAGTAATTGGAGATGAAAAATATATTAATAATATTATTGATAATAAAAATAAGTTAAACTCTAATATTAAATTTATAAATATAAATAACACCTCAAGTGATAGCAAAATACTAAATATAAATGAATTAATTAAACAAGGCTTTGGAAAGCTAAATAGTGGCGACACTGCTTTTGATGATATTAAAATAAGTCCAGATGATATGCACGTTTTATTATTTACTTCTGGTACTACAGGTAATGCAAAGGGTATTTGTCTCTCTCATAAAAATATATGTTCAAATGTTATGTCTGTAGCTCAAATAGTTAAAGTAGATAAAACAACTAAAGTCTTATCAATTTTGCCAATACACCATACTTATGAATGTACTTTAGGACATATTTTGCCTTTGTATGGTGGTGGTACAGTTACATATTGTGATGGATTAAGATATATAAACAAAAACATAAATGAATATAGCCCTTCATTTGTAATATGTGTCCCTTTATTATTAGAAAATATTCATAAAAAAATTTTTAAAACACTTCAAAAGTCTTTGCCAGAAAAATACTTTAGTGGTGAAAAGCATTTTATAGATAATATGCCACCTCTACTAAGATTTTTTGTAAAAAGAAAAATAAAGAAATCTTTGGGTGGAAATCTTAGAACATTTATAGTTGGTGCAGCAGCAATTAACCCTACTATAATTGAATCCTTTTATAAGTTAGGTTTTAAGGCATTGCAAGGCTACGGCTTAACAGAATGTTCTCCTCTTGTTGCTGGTAACAATGATATATTCTATAAAGCTGATTCAGTCGGCCTTCCAATACCAAATGTGGAATATAAAATAAATAATCCAGATAGCCAGGGAAATGGGGAAATCATTGTTAAAGGTCCTAATGTAATGCTTGGATATTATAATGATCCTGAAAATACAGACAATGTTTTTAAAAAAGGTTGGTTCTATACAGGAGATTTAGGATATATTGATAATGATGGCTTTTTATATATTACTGGTAGATGTAAAAGTGTAATTGTAACTCAAAATGGAAAAAACATTTACCCTGAAGAAATAGAGTACTACTTAAATGAAAGTCCTTTGGTTGCAGAATGCATAGTTATTGGCGTTAATTATGAAAACGACAGAGAAACATATGTAAATGCAAAAATACTTCCTGATATTGATCAATTCAAAGAGCTTTTAGGTAAATCAAAAGTTTCTGAAGAGGATATCAATGTAGAAATAAAAAAACTTATATCAGAGATTAATAAAAAATTACCTAATTATAAGCATATTAAGAATTTTAAAATTGTAAAAGAGCCTTTAGAAAAGACTACTACGCAAAAAATAAAAAGGTTTGGAAATAATTTAAGTATGTAAAAAAAATAGGATTGCTTCAAAAGCAATCCCATTTTTTTATATATAATATTAAATTAGTCTTCATCGACAAAGTCAAATTCATCTTTAAATTTTTCTTTAAATATTTCAAATACTTTATTTAATACTTCCTCATCATCTACACTAACATATGATTCTTCTTCGTCTGAGTCTGTATCTTCAACTTTTAGTATAACAACTTCTTCAGAATCTTCTTCTTCATCTGTAGGTAGTAATATTACATATTCTTCATTTTCATATTCTATTAAATCTAAGAATTCAAATTTTACTTCTTTGCCTTCCTCATCATTTAATACTATTATATTATCTAGTTCTTCCATCTCGTTTTCATCATTTTCAAAATCCATTTACTTGTTCTCCTTTCGAATTTTAATTATTTAATTGATATAACATTAATATCTTTATAACATATAACAACACTTTTTTCAATACAATTTTTTAATTTATTTTGCTCATATATGTTTCTAATATATATACAGCTGATATAGTGTCTACTAACCCACGTTTTTTCTTTTTATTAATTGATAAATCATTCATAGTTTTATGTGCTTGTACAGTGGTAAGTCTTTCATCCACAGTGCATATATTTATTTTATTATATTTGCATTTTAATTTATGAATAAACTTTTCTGTTATTTCAGCTCTTGCACTCTTATCTCCATTTAATAGCAATGGCATTCCAACCACTATCGTATCTACAGGAAATTCTTTTATAATTTCATCTAATCTTGCTAGCAATTTTTTATCATTTCCATTATGATTTATTGTTTCCAGTCCCTGTGCCGTTATTTTTAACTCGTCTGAAATTGCTATTCCTACCCTAGCTTCTCCATAATCAATCCCCATTATTCGCATATTATTCTTCTAATCCTATATAATTTTTTACCATTTTTTCTAGAAGTTCATCTCTTTCTATCATTCTTATTAAATTTCTAGCATTTTTATGGCTTGTTATATAAGTAGGATCTCCTGACAAAATATACCCTACTATTTGGTTTACTGGATTATAGCCTTTTTCTTCCAAAGCCCCGTATACTTCCTTTAATAATTCCTTTGCTTTTATATCTTTATCTCTTTCAACTTTAAAGTTCATAGTCTTATCACTTATCATAAATACCTCCTAAATACAATTAATGTTGCTTTCGTCCTTATCACAATCGTCTAAATATTCTTCAAGTTTTTTTGTAACTTCTTCTAAGCCCGTTCCCTTATAATATGTTGTTAAAACAAAATTCATCTGAGCAAAAATTTTCTCTTTTTGTTTCTTCTTGTTCTTTTCTTCTTTTGCTATTTCTATTGTTTCTATTTCTTCTTTTATTGAATTAACAAAGTTTTCAACACCTTCTATATCAACTCCAGAAAACGCTATAGCAAATTTAGGTCCCATATACCTTACAAATATATATTGAGAAGATATATTTCTTTTAACTACATTGCTCAATTCTTCTATTAAGTAGGTTCCTACTTCTCTTCCTAATTTTTTATTTATTTCTTCAATATTCATAATTTTGAACATGCATATAGTTGATTGGTCATACTTATCTATTATTCTTTTACCTTTACCATATAAATATTCAGCTGAATATAAACCAGTATTTTTATCTATCCTATATATATTTTCTATTGTATTTTGGTAAGATACTGTTTTCAGCACTGCGACTATGTTTTCTCTGACTACGCCCAAGACACTTGTATCTGTGTTATCAAATGCATGTGCTTCTCCACTTTCTATAATCCAATATCCAATATATACATTATCTATATACAACGGAAAAAACATTGCTGATTTAGCTCTGGCCATTTCCGTTTTTTGATATACTAGTTTTTCATCCGGTCTATTTATAGTAACATATTTTGGAGTAGCTGTAAGTATACTATCTTTAAACATTTCCTCTGTTTGTAAATTTTTCATTGTATCCCAATGTTTTTCATCTACGTTCGTTGCTTTTATTACATATTCAGCCCCATTAAATACTACAATAGTAGAATATTTTATGGAAAACTTTTCTATAAGTATATCATTTATTATCTGCAATTTATTATCTACAGATGAATCCTTTCCTATAGTCTCTAAAAACTCTTGCAAAACATTCAGATTTGAAATTCTATCATTTATATTGCTAAATGTTTTTATTTTCTTATATATTGAAAGATTATATATAATTAACCCTATTATTATGAATACTAGTACGAGTATTACTATTAAAAATGGATCCAAGTTATCACCTCTTATTTATGCTTTATTATTGATATTTTCTCTTCATTTTATTTAAGGTATCATTCATCTCACTAGAAAAACTATCTTTGTATTTTTCTCCTCTTGGTGAGTATGTTTGTTTGCCAAGTAACGGATATACCATATTCCCCAATTCATTTAGTGCTGTTATAAATGGTTTTGTATATCCATTTAATGTTATTGAGCATGTTATTAATGAATCTAAATATTTAATATAGTTTGGTAATTCAAATGGTATTATACAATAACTTATTTTATCTCTATCAAATAGGTCTTTCATATATGTCATAGATGGATCATTATATTTTGATATTCCACCTATCAACATTTTTACAGGCACACTTTTTATTTTTACTCCTTTATTTATAACTATCTTTAGTTTTTCTTGTTTTAATACACCTTTCGACTGTAAATCTCTTAAAAACGCTGTTAACGGTTGTATTGTTAAAACATCCATACTTTGTACCAGATAAACTTCCTGTGAAACTGCAAAGTATTCTATTGGTGTACTAAAATCACAATCTACTAAAACAACTGAATAGTTCTTTATAAGTGTTCCTAATATAGAGTCCACATCACTATAGTCACTATTATCTTCCGGAACTGCTGTATAAACAGTTAGATTTCTATTAATTTTTACGCCTTCACAGATGCCACTTTTCAATTTATATATACACTCTTTTGCTGTTTTCATTAATTGTTCCTTACTGTCAGTGTAAATATAATAAGCATTTCTTGTTTTTGTCATATCTAGTATAGCTGTTGAAATTCCTCTTGATGCCAATAGTTGCGCTACATTATTTACAATAAAAGAAGTTCCATTCTTGGTAGTTCCTACAAAACTTACTATTTTTTTATCCTTTGTGATTAGTGTATTAAGTTCAAAATCCGGTGATTTGTATTTAGATTCCGTTAATTCATTTTTATCTTCAAAAGAACTATAGTCTTGACTTTGTTTTTCATCTTCTTCTAAATCAAATAAATCTATAGGCTCTTCTCTATTATTTTCTTTAGAATTCTCTTCTCCCAAATTAAATAAATCTATCTCTTCTGATTCTTCTGCAGAATTATTTATGGTTTCCTCATTATCTAAGTCAAATAAATTTACGTCTTCTTGTTCCTCTTGTCCCAAATTCTCTTCATTTAAATTATTTGGTTTTTCATCTTCTAAATTAAATAAATCTAATGCCTCTTCATTCTGTTCTTCTACTGGAGGATTCTTTCTAGGTCTTCCTCTTCCCCTTTTTGGTTTTTCTTCTTGTATTTCACTTTCAGGCACAATTTTTCTAGGTCTTCCTCTTCCTTTTTTCTGTTTTTGTTCCTGCATTTGTTCTTCTACTACCCCACTTGTTGTATCATTTCTCAATTTCTCTATATTGCTTTTCTGAATTACACCAGGTACAAAATCATCTTTTGGTTTTTCTTGTTTTATTAATCTTTTTACTTGTGTTTTATTCACTCCTGACGGAATTATAATTGGCTTTGTTATAGTAGATTTATTAGCATCATCTTTAATCATTTCTACTTTAATCGGATCTTTGTCATAACCTTTCTCTTTTTTTGTTGTCGCACTATTATATTGATTTAGTCTTGCCTTTTCAGGTTTTGCATTATAATCTACTAATTCTTGATATTTAGGAGACCTTTCTTCCAATACTGCCTTTACACCCATTGGAAGATATCGAATTATTATTTTAAGTTGAGCATCATTATATTGTGAAACTATATTATTAAAACTATCTACATATTTGTCTTCATTTTTGCCCAATCTTTTATAATGTGCGAGAATATTTTGTACTTCTGTTTCGCTAACACTATCTTCACTTTCAGCTTGGTAATTTACATTGTCTAACTCTATCTTATAATATAATTTAGCCTCTTTTTTAGTTCTAGGTTTATTTATTAGTCTACATACTTCATCTATACTTCTATCTTGGCCTATTATTGCATTATATATTCCTATACCAAATATTTTATTTAACATTGTTTCTGCCTTAGTTCTTCTATCTGAACATATAAGTATAATGTCTGTATCATTACCTTCTGCATTTGTAGCTTCATCACTTATGTTATCCAATTTTTCAAACAAAAATTTATCTATTGTATCATAATTATTATTGGCAAATGGTTCTAAGTCTTCACTTATTACCACTCTGTCATAAGTTTTATCCTTTTGTAATTCTTTCAAGATTGCATTAAAGTAATATACATTTTTATATGATAATATTTCTTTGTAATCCTTTTGATATTTTTTTACAATTGCATTAGAAATTTCATCATTATTTACTGCAAATAAAACTTTCATGCTTTTAACCCCTCCAACCTCTTACTACTATAGCAAATATAAGTGGTAAAATCTGACATATTACTAGTATTGTAACAAAACCAATAATCAAGCCAAATCCTTTATGCTTTGCATCTAGCCTTCTGGTACCTAATACATATTGATATAGGGCACCTATAGCTATACCAACAAAACACAACGGTATGCTATATATTCTTACTTTATTTAATATAAAAGCTGTAGTTCCGTAGCTTTCCGAACCATATTTTCTCGTATATTCTTCTAATTCACTTTTTGTTTCTTCTTTAATTTCTATTAATTCGCTAGCAGTATTAGTATTCATTGTATTAATTTCTTCTGCTGCCATTACTGTTCCACAAAATAATAATGCTATTGTAATAAAAATTAACGATAATGTTATTTTTTTCATCGCATTTTTCCTCCTTATTACTCCATTTATTACTTATAATATCATACAATATTATCAAAAAAATAGCAAGAAAATTATTTATTTTTTATACATATTTGGTTAATGTTCAGAACTAAATTATATAAAATTTACTACACATCATAGAATTTTAGGTCCGAACATTAACGTTGTTAATTTATAGTAACAAAAAAATGCCTATGCATATAGGCATTTTTTCTTTTTTTATTTATTATTCTGCTGATTCTTCGCTACCTTCAGCTTCTGGAGCTTCATAAGCTTCTAATATAGCTGATTGGATTTTTTCTCTAGTTTCAGCGTTAATTGGATGAGCTATATCTTTAAAATCTCCGTTTGGAGTTTTTCTGCTAGGCATAGCTATAAATAATCCATTTTGGCTTTCGATAACTTTGATATCGTGGATTACGAATTCATTATCGAATGTTACAGAAGCAACAGCTTTCATTCTGTTTTCTGAATTTACTTTTCTTAAACGTACATCTGTTATTTGCATTTCTATGTGCACCGCCTTCCAATGTTATTATTGTACATCTTTATTATGTACATTTATATTATTCGCCAAAAAGATTTTTTTTCCTTCTTTATTTTACAATAATATTTTTTATTTTTTTATTCACATTATTTTAGCTGATTTAATATATTATATAAATTGGATTTTGTATGAGTAAATTGCTTTCTAAAAATTAAAATATTAAAAATGGAAAAAACGTTGCGAATGGATTGAGCTTGAGGTAGAAATTGTTCTTCTATAAGAGTAGGGAATCTCGTTTTTAATGAGGGCGCTGCGAAGAGAGAAGATTTACAATTTCTACGAAAGCGACATGACCGA
>CAKOVK010000020.1 GCA_934121925.1 uncultured Clostridia bacterium | reverse complement strand
TCTTCGCAGCGCCCTCATTAAAAACGAGATTCCCTACTCATATAGAAGAACAATTTCTACCTCAAGCTTAATCCATTCGCAACGTTTTTTCCATTTTTAATATTTTAATTTTTTTAAATAATTTGCTTGTACAAATTCTAATTTATTTAATTAAGATTTTATTAAGATTTTATTTTTCTCTTGCATATAATAAAAATATGTGCTAAGATTATTAAGTACTTAATTTAGGGGTATAGTGTCAATGGTAGCACATCGGTCTCCAAAACCGCCTGTGAGGGTTCGAATCCTTCTACCCCTGCCAACAAAAATTAAGAGTGAATAGTTAAGAATACGTAACTTAAATCAAAATATAAATGTTTGGGCAAGTTTGTATTTTTCATTATTCACTTTTCTTTTTTAATTATTCATTTTATATTCTTTGATCTTGCTATACTATATTTTTTATTTCTTTTGGAGGTTTTATGAAATTAAATTCCTTTTATTTTTTATATGTCTTTTTTATTATCACTTTAATATTTAGTTTGTGTTTTTTTATTCCTATACTTTCAAAATATGGTTATACTTCAATATATTACCCTAATACAGATTCCAAAAATTATTCATTTATATCTTCAAGTGATTTTGTATGGCCAACACCTCGGATATACTACTATAACTTCAAAATTTGGATATAGAGCCGCTCCTACAAGTGGTGCTGGTAAGTACCATGGAGGTATTGATATTGCAGCCCCTGTTGGTTCTAATATTATTTCTATAGCTTCTGGAACTGTTGTTAATATTGGCTTTAAAGGTGCAAATGGATATACTGTTACTGTAAAAAACGAAATATTTACATTCTCTTATTCTCACATTTCTCCTGTTTTTTTAGTTTATACAGGTCAAAATGTATCTAAAGGTCAAGTAATTGCAACTGTTGGTCCTAAAAATGTTTACAATGTTCCAAATAACCCTTATAAAGATTCTAAAGGTAATCCTACAAACCGGAGCTACTACTGGTCCGCACTTACATTTTTCAATAAAAAAAGACGGCAAAGCCGTCAATCCTTTAGATTATTATTAAAAATCTAGTATATTCTTTGTGTAATTATTATACATTTTTCTTAACTTTTCTATTTTATCTTCTAATTCTATAGATAAATCTGAAGCTTCTTTATAGTTTTCTTCTTTCAATGCTTTTTTTATTCTTGTAAATAAACAGTCATAATGTGTAGAATCTTTTGCAATATATTTCCTTATTTCATTTATTTTTGCCCACGCAGTTAAATCATTGTCCAATGCTCTTTCCGCTATATGTATAGGTTTAAAATCTCTAATTTCATTTGTGTATTCTGTAATAATTCTCTTTGCTAACTCTTCTTTCCACTTTTTTATTACTGATAATTTAAATGAATTTATTATATCCTCATTAAATACATTATTAACTTTCAATATCTCTAATTTTTTATTTTCTTTTTCTAAGTTTTCTATATTTTCATAAACACTTTTTGGAGCCTTTCCAAATAGTCTATTTCTTTGTTCTTCCGTATAATGTTCAAAAACATCTTCTTCGCTTCTATATTCTCTATTTTCTTCTAGATACTCAGTTTTTTCACCTTGTTTCTTAGATAATTCTTTTAACATTTCTTCTTCTGTTTTACCACTTGTTATTGCATACTTCATTCCATCTAGCATTGCCATATATGATGCAGCTGTTGCCAAATATATATTTGTTTTTGGATTTGGTGATCTAAGTTCAAATCTTGTTGACATTTTGTTATCTATATCTTTTATTAATGATACTAACACTGTTCTATTTCTTGAAGGTATTTTAGCATCTTTTCCTAGTGATGTAACTACACAAACTGGCGCTTCATATCCAGGTTTTAATCTTTTTAAAGAATCATGTGTAGATGATATAAAAGGATTCATGACTTCATAATTTTTCAAGAGTCCCATTAATGCTCCATATCCCATTGAACTTAGAAATTGATTTTCGCTACCATTAAATATATTTACTTTTTTTCCATCCTTTAATCTTGCTTTTACTCCCAAATGAAGGTGCATTCCATTTCCTGCCACATCTTCTATAGGTTTAGACATAAAAGTAGTTTCTAGTCCATAATCCAAAAAAGTTTCTTGTACTAAATTTTTTATAAACATTTGATTATCTGCTGTTTGCATAGGAATAGAAAATCTCCAGTCTATTTCTAATTGTTCCATTACGTGATTATATCTTCCATTTGAATCTAATTTTGCTTTAATTCCGCCAACTTCCTTGTGTCCCATTTCTGGCTGTAATTCATATTTATCCATTACAATCAGAGTTTTTTCCATTGCTGTTCGCACTGGTCCATTTATTTTTGTCCAGTATTGCTCTTGAAGACATTCTGAAGCTGTTAAAGCTTCTATTTCTGCTTTGTCATTTGGTGTTTTTACCCAAAATTCCAATTCTGTTGCAGTATCTAATTCTATTTGTTTAATTTCTTCAATGTTAATTCCTTGTATGTCTTCATAATTTTCTTGTATTAACTTTAAAATTTCTTCTTTAAATGTTTTTTCTGCTAACTTTAAAATGCTTCTAGAATCTACAGCTTCTCCACTGTGGTAAAGGAATGAAGGTATTATTAAAGTTCCTACAGGTTTATTTGTTTCTTCATCTATTAAATAACTATTGTAATCTATAAACCAATCGCCCTCTTTGTCTACTATCATATCAATTTTTGCATCATTTAATGTTGCTATTCCTGGTAAAGCTACAGAAGAGCCATCTGTTTGAACTGCTATACCGTTTAGGAATTCATCAATATTTTTCAAAAATATACTTATAGGTATTTTTTCTTCTGTTCCATTTCCATATAAATCGATTCCCATTAATGATACAAATTTTATTTCTGGATAATCTGATAATAATTTTTTTAAATCTTTTTCATTATGCTTTTCTTCTTTTATTTTGTATAACATTTTTACTGCCATAAGCTTTCCCTCCTAAAAAGAAAAAAGGCGTCTTTAAAACACCTTTTTCTTTACATATCTTCTTCATCATCATTTTCTTCATGTCCGCAATGAGAACAGCCACCACCGCAGCATCCATCATGCTCATCGCATTCATCTCCCCAGTCTAATTCTATTACGTTGTTACATTCTGGGCATGTAACTTCATCTTTTAGTTCATCATAATCCACAACAAATTCATTATTGCAATATGGACATGTTATAGAAAAATCACAATCTTCATCTTCTACAAACAATTCTTTTTCCATTGATTTTACTTTGTTGTCTATTTTATCAACTTTTTCTTGTAATATTGCTTGTGCACCAGCAATAGTTTCCATTCTTGTAGCAGCCATTTCTTCTATTCTAGTCATTTCATCAAAGAATAAATTATATAAATTAAATATTTGAGTTTTTACATATTCTAAATCTTCTTTATTTTGAATATTCTCCTCTAAATCTTCTAGAATTTTTTTAAACTTAACATTTAAATTAGCCATTATTTATAAATCCCCTTCTTAAATTCTTTCCATATATTCGCCAGTTCTTGTGTCTATTCTAATTACATCATCAGTATTAACAAATAATGGTACATTTATTGAATATCCTGTTTCTAATTCTGCTGGTTTTGTTTGTCCTGCGCCTGCTGTATTTCCTGCAAATCCTGGTTCTGTATATGTAACTTTTAATTCAACAAATATAGGTGGTTCTACAGCAAACACTTTGCCTTTAAATGATAATATTTTTACTATCATATTTTCTTTTAGGTATTTTAACGTATCTCCTAAGTCTTCTTTATTTAATGGTAATTGATCATATGTTTCATTATCCATAAAATAATATAACTCTCCATCATCATATAAATATTGCATTTCTTTCTTTTCTATCTCTGCTCCTTGTAATTTTTCTGATGGGTTAAATGTTTTTTCTAACACTGCTCCAGTAATTACATTTTTTAATTTTGTTCTTACAAAAGCTGCTCCTTTACCTGGTTTTACGTGTTGAAATTCAACTACCTTATATACTGAACCATCTAATTCGAATGTTGTTCCGTTTCTTACATCTCCTGCCATATAAACTTCTGCCATAAATTATTACCCCTTTTCTATTTTAGTTTTACAAATCTTTTATATTTTATTATATTTTACGAAAAAAATCAAGTCTTTATTCAAAAGCTGCTTATTCTCTAAGAAAATCTTATTCGTCGTCCTCTTCTTCTGCATCTGCTTGTTTTCTCTTTTTGAAGACTTTTTTTATTTTATAAAAGAATATACCAACACTTGTTGCAATGGTAATACCAACAGCCGCAATTATTTGTATTATATATGTCATTGCAGAAGGATCTAAATACCCATAACTTTCTTTTGTTAAAATAATAATTGTACATATTAAAAAATATGCTATTTTTAATACTTTTTTACTCATTTTCTTCCTCCCTCTTTTTCTTATAATTTTCAAACTCTCTTAATCCCTTTAATAATTCGCAATTATCTTCTTCTGATTTTATTGCAATTCTTATATAGTTTTTATTCTTAAATCCTTCTTTATCTTTAAGATTTTTTATAAGAATATTATAGTTATTTAATAAATACTCAGCAAGTTCTTTTGAATTATACTTTAGAAGTTTACACATAAGATAATTTGCTTGTGATTTATATACTTTTAAAAAGTTTATATCTTGCATTTCATTATACATATTATTTCTTTGTTCTGCAATATAATCACATGCCTCTTCATATTGTTTTTTATACAAATATAGTATTTGCATAAAATATTCAGCAAATGAATTAACATTCCAAATTTCTAAATTTTCTTTGATTTTTTGGACAATTTCTTTATTTCCACTTGCTAGCACTCCTAATCTTAATCCTGGCACTCCATATGATTTACTTATACTTTTTATTACTATTAGATTTGGATATTTTTCTAATATACTATGCTTAATTAAAGTATATCTTTTTTCTTTGTCTGCAAAGTCGATAAAGCTTTCATCAAAAATTACTTTTATTGATTTTTCCTTTGCTTTCTCCAATATTTCAAGCATGTCGTTATATTCTATAAAATTTCCACTTGGATTGTCTGGATTAATTAATGCAATTATTTTTGTGTTTTTCATATTTTTTATAATTGTTTCTTTATTGTATAGATAATCATTTTCTTCTGTATTATTTTTAATTATATTCTTTTCATTGAAACAACTAATATATTCATTAAAAACAGGAATATTTAATGTCAATTTCCCTGATAATATTTTTCCTAATTCTTTTATTAATTCTGCTGATCCATTTCCTACTACAATTTCTTCTTGTTTTACATCAAAAACACTGGTTGCTGTTAAGCTTTGTATTTCCTTATTTGAAGGATACTTAGTTATAAGGTCCTTAGAAAAGCTATTTATCTTTTCTATCATCTCTTTGGGTGGGAACTTAGGATTTTCCAAATAGCAAAAATCTTTAAGATCTTGAAATCTCCAATATCCTCCAAATCTTTTTTGATAATTACTTAATTTATCTCCGAAACAAGCATTTTGCAATATCCAAATCTTGAACTGTATCTATTTCATACCATTTTTCTATTTCTATTTTTTTTGCTTTCATTTTTGCGTTATTATTTACTAGGTCTTTAAATCCTACCTCATAATATTCATTTTTCTTTTCTTCTTTAATATAATTTTCTAAGCATGGTATGTATAAATTTGAGCAAAAATTTTTATTTAATTTGTAGATATTTACAGTTTTATAATAATCATCTATGTTCTTATCATTAAAGTCATTTTTTCCGTAAAACTTCTTTATAGAATTATCTTTATTGTTAATGGTAACAACAGTCCCATCCATCCAACTTTTGTATTTTGAAACTGCAACTATGTTTTCTTCTTTGTCTTCTACCATTTCTTCTATTAGTTTTGGTTCAAAAATTAAATCTGATTCTATTAAAACTGTGTCTTCTTTCGCCAGCCAATTTTTTGCTAAATATAATGAATATATATTATTTGTAGTTTTATAGTCATCATTATCAACAAAAGTTACTTCTATATCTTTAAATCTGTTTGAAATGAACTCTTTTAAGGCATCCTTTTTATATCCGCATACTATAACTACTTTATTTATTCCTGCATCTTTTAGCGAATTTATTTGATTTTCTATTAAACGTTCTCCATTAATTTCTAACATACATTTTGGATTTTGCTTTGTATGTTCACCTAGTCTTACTCCCATTCCAGCAGCTAATATTAATCCTTGCATTTTTCTCACCTTATTTATTATTAATTATATATTCAGCAGCAACTTTGCTACTTTTTCCTAAATTGAATAAATATTTTTCTCTTACTTTTATGTTTTCTTCTTTATATTTATTTTGATTTGTTATTAATTCGTCTATTACTTTTTTTATTTCTTTTGTTTCTTCCTTTTCTATTACCTTACCTATTTTATTTCTTATTATTATGTCTAATGGCTTTGTATCTATTTTTTCATAATCTTTATTTATTACTTTCATTTTTGTATTGATATACAAAGTCGGTTTAGTAGTTGCTAAAGAATATTCCATTCCAATACCAGACCAATCTGTAATAACTAAATCTGCTAAATATACATTTTCATTTGAGGAAAAATCTAACTCAAATTTAAAATCATCACTGAATTTATCTTTATATTTGTCTGTTAATTCCTCTATTCTTTCTGGTTTTCTTTGTATATATTGTGGATGTGGCCTAACAATCACTCTATACTCAGTATCTAACAACTGTTCTAGTATATTATCGATACAGGATTCCAAAATGTTGTCTTTTTGATGTGATGGAGCTATTAGTATAGTTTTCTTCTCATTTTCACTTTTGTTTTTATTGTATTCTTCTATCAGATCGTCCATTAAAGGAAAACCAACTTCTACAATTTGCTTTTTTTTAGTATTTCTTAGTTCTTCTATTTCTCTTATTTCTTTTACTTGTTCTGGTCCATTTGCAAATATTGTATCAAAGTAATCTAATGCTCCTGTTCTTAACGTAAGATTTAAGCTTGTCATTCCATGGTCTAAATAAATATATTCTATATCTTCTTTTACTAAAGACCTTTTTAAATAATATTTTTGCAAATCTGGAGTTGTCATTACAACTTTATTAGCATCTAATTTCATAAACAAATATATTAACTTATTTTTACCTATATAATATGTCCTTAGATTATCGTGTTTAAAATTAAATATTGCATCTTCTGGATCACTTGTTATATAGTGGATTACCTTATTAGAATTGTTTAATATGTATTTTATAATTCCAGCATAATATTTAAAGAATCCACTTTTTTCTGAGTAAAATACTATTTTTACTTTATTACTTTTATTGAAGAACTTTTTATAATCTTCTTTTTCTCTTTTTTTGTAGATTTTTAATTTATCTTTCTTTTCTAAATTCAACTTACTCCAATATTCAAGTTTTTCATAGTCTATATATTTTCTTGGTGGGTACATTGCATTTAATATGTATAATTGTAGAATTGCTACTATATTTCCTATAATCCAATAAATTCCAACTCCAACCGGGACTAAAAGAACAAAGTAAAGTGTTAGTATAGCTGTTAGTGAACCAGTTAAAATTTTGGATTTTACACTTTCTTCTTTTTGTAGTACATTAAGTCTATTTTGAAAATAGCATAGTAATATACATGATATTAATGCTAATGTTGGTATTATAAAATAATTGTTTAAAGTTGGAATTATAGATAAATCTAAACCTAAAAATTGCATATCTTTTAAATTATCTATGTAAATATTTGGATTTTCTACAACTTTTACCAAAGCTAATATAATAGGTATTTGTATAAGTAATGGTATAACGCCTAATGAAGGTTTATACTTTTCCTTTTCAAAAAGAGCTACTTGTTCTTCCATAAACTTTTCTTTATTTTCTGAATATTTATATTTTAGTTCTTCTAGTTTCGGTTTTATCTTAATCATTTTTATTGAATTTTTTTGTATTAAAATATTTACTGGAAATAGTATTATTTTTGAAATTAGTGTAAATACAATTATAGTTATTCCATAATTATTTGTTATTTTATATATTAAATTTATTAATATTCCTAAAATATTTGCAAATTGATTTATCACGTTCTTTTTTTCACATCCATTTTTAATTTGTAAATTCTATTGATTTCATACATGTTGCAATCATCATTGTAGCATGGTATTTTCCTAACTTTGCATTAGGGTATTCTATTTCTATAGTTACTTGTTCAGTTGAATTCCATATTTCTTTTGGAATTTTAAATGAAACTTCTTTTTTTCCGAAATTGTTTAAAGTAGTTGTATATATTGTTTCTCCATTTATTTTAAAATTAACTGTTTGGTTTCCACTATATATTCTACTATAATTAATATTAGCAGTTACATCTTTTTCGCTTTTGGCAGAATTAAGTACTAAAAATGTATTTTTGCTTATATTGCACCCTGCTTCTACATTTGAGTTTACTTTTTCTAAAGCCACACCTACTAAGTTCACGCTTGTTGATTTTGGTATCTCTGTAATACCTATTGTTGTTCCGAATTTATATTTTTCTGTTAAAATTTTATTTTCATTTTCATATTCTTCATCTACTACATAAAAAGATTGTTTGTCACTTGCATTACCTTCCGATTGGAATATCATTCTAGAAATTACTTTATAGTTATTTCCTCTAAACATATTTGTTTCATATGTATAGTCATAAACTTGTCTTGTTCTTTCTTCTCCTTCTTTATAATCGAAGAAATCTTTTCCATAATTTTTGGTATTGGTTGCTATATTTAAGATTGTTGGCACTAAGTCTGTTAATAAAGATACTGGTGCAGAAGAAATTGTAAAGTCTTGCTTAGCATTTGCCTTTTTTACAAGCAATGTAGTATAAAATCTATTATTATATCCATGATCTGCCAAAAAGATAATTGTTGTGTTATCATATGCTCCTGCTTTTTTTAATTCCTCTATGTAGTTGCATAGAAGATTTACTGAAGCTATTCCCTCATTAAATCTTCTGTCTTTATCTTCTAATTTACTATATTCTTCTGATTTATCGTATTTTAAATCAGGAGTTGTGTCATAAGGTATATGCATACCATTTGTTTGATAAAATTTAAAAGATTTCTTTTTATTTCTTGTTGTTATTCCTCCATCTATTAAAGCATCATTAAAAGCTACATCTTCTGGATAATATGTTTTTTCTTTATATGAAAGTGCTGTATCATTACTTTTTATTTCATAAAATTCGTTATTGGTTACTGAAAAATTAGGTTTTAAAAAGTGTGGTAAATATCTATACATTACATATTTATATAATTTTTTTGTTACCTTACTTTTTGTTTTTAATGTAGTTGTTAATTTTGTCTTTTTTAAGTTATCAATATAATCATACTTAGGCTGTAAAGCAGCTTCTGTATACACTTCTGTGCCATAACCATTTTCTCTTAAGACATTATATAGTTCACTATTTTCAAAACAATATGATATATTCTCTTTTAAAGTATTTCCAACTTTACATTCAACTCCTGTCAATAATGTTGGCATAGAAGAATATGTAAAGAAACTTACTCCTGTGCAGTTATCAAAATATGTAAAATCTTTTAATTTTTCTTTATACTCTGGATATTGTTCTAAAATTTCATTCATATATGTTGCTTCAAGAGTGTCTGACATAAATACTATTATATTTTCGTCTTTAGATAAATTAAAGATATTGTCATTACTTAATTCATTTAAAACATTATCTTTTTTTACAGTGGCATCTTCTTGGTTTATAATTACTGTTGTCAATGTTGTTATTTCTATTAAAATAATAAAGAGTGAAACTATAGAAGTAAAAGCTCTAAAGTTTTCTTTTTTTCTCAGCTTTTTGAAAAAGTATGGAAAGGTTATAATAATCATCCAAACTGCTGTATTAATCAATCCCTTTCCCACCATTAAGTTCCACTCTAATTTAGATCCATCTAGTACTCCATATCCAAAATTTAAAAAATTTCCTTGAATATATAATCCTGTTGTTATTGCAAATATTACTTTTAGTAATATTTCATTTTTATCTTTTTTTCTCAAAAATAGAGTTAACAAAATTAGTGCTAAAAATGTTATAAAGGCTACAATTATAGTAATAGGCAAAAATTCCTTAAGCTTAAACCAAAACTCATTTTTATTTGTATAATAAATCTCTAATGGTGCAAATATTAATATATTGAAAATAAATGCAATTATTACTAAAATTCTATTTATTTTTTTACTTTTTAATTTGTTCATTTTTTTGATCCTTCTTGTTTTAGTTTTTATTTTTTTATTAATCAGTTTAATTATAATTTATATGATTTTTTAAGTCAATATTTATTATGCCCAAAAAGCATTTTATTATATATAAAAACAAAACGGCTTAAGTCGCCCTTTGTTCTCGCCGATTTTGGTTTTCGAATGAAATGAGGAAATTTCAAAGGCAATAGCAATTATAGCATTATATATATACTAGAAAATGACAAATTTCCTAGTATATATATAATAGCCTAACAATTTGCTAGGCTATTTGTTTTATTCTATTATTGTTTTAATGTATATACTGTTCCATCTGATAGTGTTACTGTTGAATAATCACTTGCAACAGTAGCCATCTCTTCACCCCATACTAAATTCCCATTATAGCATACATAATTTCCTTCATATCCACTATTTGCTGGCGTTCCATTGAATTTGAATATATATGTTCCTCTTGTACTTCCATCTATAGTTGTTGTTCCAAATTCTATTGTAGTTGTTCCATTTTCGTATATATTATTTCCTAATGGAATTAGTCCCGCATATTTTTCTTTTGCACATATACAAATTGAATCACTAACATTTATTTCTAATATATAATTTATAATTGTTTCGTTTTCATCAACAATTGTTGCATACTCAAATTGTAGTTCGTATGGATTAGTTACTAGCTCTCCAGTTGTTGAATCCTCCTCTTTTACTTGAATTGTTATAGTTCCTTTTTTTGTTGTATCATCGTACGTATACGTTCCGCTCATAGCACTTAAATTGGTTTCATCTGAGCCGAAAAATCCAATCATTTCTGCTACTCCGTTTTCTTTTAAGGAAAACCCTGTTATTCCTGACAATTCATCCCCTACAGGATAATAAGTTCCTAACATAGAATTATTTACAGTTTCTGAGCCTCCTGAGCTTTCTGTTATTTCTAACGTTTTTTTGTTTACTGTGTATGTTGTCCCACTATTTCCTGTATATACTCCTTGTTTGCCAATTACCGGTGAAAATCCTTCTGGTAATACTACTTTAGCAAACTCAACTTCTCCATCTGTTCCTACTGCAGCTAATACTGCTGCTAACAACTGTTCTTTTTCTGCCTCCTTTTTTGTACCGTCTGCTGCAAGTTGTGTTGTTTTAAATAAACCTCCATTTAATGCTACATTAATTGTTACTCCCACTAATATTAGCATTACTATTATTGTAATGATTAGTGCAATTAATGTAATACCTCTTTGTTTTTTCATTTTACCTACTTCCTTTCTTTTGTATTTTATTAATCAGTTTAATTATAAATTATATATTTTAAAAAATCAACTTTAACTTGTAATAATTTTATATTACTACATATTCTTTACTTGATTTTGTAAGAGGGATACATTCAGTTTTGGTAATTAATACTGTATCTTCTATTCTTATTCCATATCTTCCAGGTAAGTATATTCCTGGTTCATCTGTAACTACCATATTTTCTTTTAAGAAACCTTCACTTCTAGAATTTATGTTTGGTATTTCATGTATTTCTAATCCCACTCCATGTCCTAATCCATGTATTAATGTATAATTATTAAATTTAAAACTGTCATCTACCATTCTAGATAAAGTTTTTATACTATAATTACTTCTAGCTTCTTCTAATACGTTATTTTGATTTTTTAGTACTAAATCATATACTGGCTTAATTTCTTCTAAAATACAACCCATAAAAATTGTTCTGGTCATATCTGAACAGTATCCTTTATATTTGCAGCCCATATCTATTAATATTGGATCTGCCATTTGTATTTTTCTATCAGAAGGTTTCCAATGTGGTATAGAAGAGTTTGGTCCACTTGCAACTATTGGATCAAATGAATTTCCTTCTGCTCCATTAGTTTTAAAAAATATTTCTATTTCTAAAGCTACTTGTTTTTCTGTCATTCCTTCTTTTATGTATGTTAGTAAGTGTTCAAAACATTTGTCCGTAATTTCACATGCTTTTTTTATATTTTCTATTTCTTCTTCTTCTTTTATCATTCTCTGTTTTTCAATTATGCCTTCAGTTTCCACCATATTATTAATTCTGTACCTTTGTTTTAATCTTTTATATTGTTCATACGTTACATAACTTTCTTCAAATCCAATGTTTTCACAAAACACGAAAAAATTCTGAGCTTCTTCGCTAGATATATCTCTCATATCTGCTGCAATTATTTCATCATCTATTGTAAGTGTTCTGTTTACATCTTCTAAGAACATTGTATACGTCAAAAAAATATTTTCTTTTCTTGTTATTAATAATGTTCCTTCTGATTCAATATTTGTAAGGTACTTAATATTTACTGGATTTGATACTATCATTCCTTCTAAATTTAAGCTTTTCAATTTTTCCCTTAAAGTACGTATCTTGTAATTCATAAACAAACACCCCTTTCAAAATTTGCAATACAAGTTTTGTATTTTACATTCTTAATTTTTCAAAGAATTTAATGTTTTAATACATTCCTAGTGTAAAAATCTTCATTAAAATTGTAAATAATATGCTAAATGGTATGAAAATAGTTATTATTGAAGATACAACAATAAATGGTCCAAAAGGTATATATGTATTTGCATTTTTTCTTTTTATTAGCATGTATATAACACTTATTATTGCTCCTATTAGAAAAGATAACACCGATACAACAATTATATTTTGCAATCCAAAATATAATCCAAGTGCTCCCATCAATTTTACATCTCCCATTCCCATTGCTTCTTTTCCTGCAATCATACCTCCTAATAGTGTAATGAGCATAAAAATTCCTGTTCCCGCAACCATTCCAAGTAACATATTTAATGAGATGTTAATATTTGTGAATCCGTGTAAAAATAAAATCACTAGTCCTATTTCAAACATAAGTAAATTCAATCTGTTTGGAATTATTTGTTCTTTTAAGTCTACAACAAATGCACATTCTAACATTGGTAATAATAATATATATTTTATTAAATCTAAGTTTTGAAGTATATCATTTTGTATTCCAAACTTATAAACTAAGGCTATATACCCAACTGCTGTAATAAGTATTAATAAATAATTAGGAATCATTATTCTTTTGTATTTTAAAAAGCTACTTTTAGAAAAAATTTTTTCTTCTTTTAAAAAGCATTGATTGCAATAATCAACAAATTGACCTATAAGTCCTCCTATCATTGCAAAAGCAACATAGTATAATATATGTATATCATTAAAGTACATTTTTATCTCTCACTTTCTTTTTTTACCTTTTGTAAATATCTTTTTATTATTAAATTTTCTAATGGTCTTTTTACTCTTGTAATAAATATGTCTTTTTCTCCTAATGGCTTAGTAAGAATTGTAACCATTCCCATTCTATTGCCACCGAAGTACATCAGTCATTATTTGATCGCCTACAACAGCAATTTGATTTGGTTGTAGTTTTAATAATTCTGCACCTTTTTTAAATCCTTTTTTAAATGGCTTTTTTGCAAAGTTTATATATGGTATATTCAATTCCTTTGCAACCATTTTTACTTTTTCTATTTTATTAGTATTTGATAATATGCATAATCTAAAATCATTTTCTTTTAAAGTATTTATCCAATCTTTAGAACCTTCTAGTATCTTTAAATTAAAATCTATTAATGTATTATCAACATCTAATAACAATCCTTTAATATTGTTTTTATTTAATAGTTCTATTGTAATATCTTTTACATTTGTTATGTATGTATCTGGATATAATATCATTTGCTCCTCCAATTATGTTTATATATTATCAATATATTATAAAAAAGTCAATTGGATAAATTGGAATTTGTTTAATGGATGTGTGAGGTATTTCAGGCAGGCACAGGGCCTGCCCCTACAACATTTGCAATAAATCCCATCTCCAACCTCACACACCCATTAAATATATTCCGATTTATTTGCAGAATCTATGATTTCCTATTACGACAGTTACAGGTCTTGACCAAATCCATGCACTTGTTGCTGTGTTTGGATTAAAATAATATATTGCTCCATATGATGGGTCCCACCCATTTATAGCATCTTGTGCTGCTTTTTTCGCAGTTTCATTTGGAGTTAAATTTATTTGTCCATCACTTACAACTGAAAAAGCTCCTCTTTCATATATTACACCTGCAACTGTGTTTGGAAATGATGAATTTTTTACTCTGTTTAGTACAACTGAGGCTACTGCTACTTGTCCAGAATAAGGCTCTCCTCTTGCTTCTGCATATACTAAATGTGAAAGTAGGTTTAAGTCTGAACTAGAATTTGTTGTTGTGTTCGAATTACTTGAAGAATATATTCCCATTGCAGCAAGTGTTTTAGGTCCTGCTATTCCGATCAACTGTTAGTCCATTTTTAGACTGAAACCACTTAACTGCAGAGAGAGTTTGCGAACCATATATTCCATCTACACTTCCATTATAATATCCCCATCTTTTTAATTTTGTTTGTATTTGTCTTACCTCGTCACTTCTTGAGCCATATTTAGAAAGTGCATATGATGAGTTGGAATCTTCTCTAAAAAATATATTATATGATAAATATAGTATTGTAGAAATTATTAAAATTACTATTAATATAATATCTTTTCTTTTTCTATTTTTTAATATTTTTAACATAAAAAACCACCTTTGAAAATATTGTTTCCAAAAATGATTTTTTTATGATTTTTTCTTTAATTATTTCATTGCTGTTTTATATATAATTTTTCCAAACTTTATTTCATTTATTTTCTTTTGGATTTCTAATATAAATATAGGAGATATTGATATTAATATTGTATATATCCATTGTATTTTATTTAATTGTACTACATCAAATATTCTTGCAATTTGTGGTATTATTACTACAGATACTTGTAATATTAACCCTAATGCAAAAGCTCCTACTAAATAAATGTTTTTAAATACCCCTATTTTTAATATAGATTCTTCACTTCTAACATTAAAGCTATGTGTTAGTTCTAGCATGCTTAGCGATACAAAGGCCATTGTTCTTCCAACTTCTAATCCAAATAGTTTGTTTCCTAAACTAAAGGCAAATAATGTTAACATTCCTATCATAGTTCCCTCAACAAATATTTTTCCCCATAATCCATCTGCAAAAATGCTTTTTTTAGAATCTATAGGTTTCTTTTTCATTATATCCTTGTCAATTGGTTCTAAGCCTAAGGCTATTGCTGGGAAAGAGTCTGTTACTAAGTTTATCCATAATAGTTGTATTGCAAGTAGTGGGCTTTCTAATCCTAATACGAGTCCCATAAATATAGCTACTATTTCTCCTATATTTGTTGCTAGTAGGAAATGTATTGCTTTTTTTATGTTCTCATATATGTGCCTTCCCGTTTTTACTGCCTCTATAATAGTTACAAAGTTATCATCTGCAAGTATCATATCAGAAGCATTTTTTGCTACATCTGTTCCTCCGTTTTCCCATTGCTACTCCTATATCTGCATTTTTTAATGCAGGAGCATCATTTACTCCGGTCTCCTGTCATAGCAACTACATTTCCGTGATTTTTGAAAAGCTTTTACTATTCTTACTTTGTGTTCTGGTGATACTCGTGCAAAAACAGAGTAGTTCATTATGTTTTTTTCTAGTTCGGTTTGTGATATCTTATCTAGTTCTTCCCCTGTAATAGCTCTATCGCCTAGTTTCAGTATTCCTAAATCTTTAGCAATTGCTGTTGCTGTAGCTATATGGTCTCCTGTAATCATTACAGTTTTTATTCCAGCAGTTTTACAAGTATTTACCGCTTCTTTTACTCCTTTTCTTGGAGGGTCTATCATTCCAATAAGTCCTACAAATACCAAATTATTTTCTATGTTATTATCTATTTTATTTGGTAAAGTTTCTAAATCCAAGTATGCAACTGCTATTACTCTCAAAGCTTTTTGTGCCATATTACTATTTTTATTTATTATTATCATTCTGTTATTTGCATCCAGACTATTTACTTTACCATTTACACATATCTTTGTACATTTTTGTAATAATACATCTGGAGCTCCTTTTGTTATTATTCTATATCTATTGTTTATTTTATGTATTGTTGTCATTAGCTTTCGTTCAGAATCAAATGGTATATCGTTTACTCTCTTTTCTACTCTATAAATTTCTTCTTTATTTTCTCCAATTTCTAATGCTGCATTTACTATTGCTGTTTCTGTAGGTTCACCTATAGCAATTAGCTTTCCTTCTTCTGAAGAAATATTACAATCTGTACACATTGATGCTAATTTTAATATATTTCTTTTATCTTCTATTCCTGTTTTTTGACTTATTCCCCAGGTTTCTACTACACTCATCTTATTTTGTGTTAAAGTTCCCGTTTTATCTGAACATATTACTGTACTACTTCCTAAAGTTTCTACTGCTGGTAGTTTTCTTATAATGCTGTTCTTTCTTGCCATTTTAGTAACACCTATTGAAAGCATTATTGTTACTATTGCTGGAAGTCCCTCTGGTATTGCTGCAACTGCAAGTCCTACAGATGTCATGAACATTTCATTTACTGGTATTCTCTTGAATAAGCCTATTATAAATATTAGAAAACATATTCCTAATGCAGCTAATCCTAATTTTTTTCCAACCTCTCCGTAATTTCTTTTGCAATGGAGTTTCTGGAGATTCATCTGAAAGTATCATTGTAGCAATTTTACCAACTTTAGTGTCCATCCCTACATTTGTTACTATTGCTTCTGCATGTCCGAGATACAGCTATTGTAGCTCCCCATACCATATTTAGTATATCTCCAATTGGTGTATTTTCTTTTAATATTGCTTTTTCATCTTTTAAAACCGGAACTGTTTCCCCTGTTAAAGATGATTCTTCGACTTTTAAGTTGTATGCTTTTATAAGTCTACTGTCTGCTGGAATATAGCTTCCTGCTTCTATTATTATATAATCTCCTGGAACAAGTTCCGTACTTTGCACTGTTTTTACAACACCATTTCTTTTTACTTTTGCCGTTGGTGCAGACATCTTTTTTAAGGCCTCTAACGACTTTTCTGCTTTTGCTTCTTGTACTACACCCATTATTGCATTTACAACTACTATAAGTATTATTATTACTGAATCTAAATAATCATTTTTTTCTTCAACATATGACATAACAGCAGATATAATTGAAGCTACTATAAGAATTATTATCATAAAGTCATTAAATTGTTTAAAAAATTTTATTATTATGCTTTCTTTCTTTTTTTCTGATAATTTGTTTTCTCCATATATTTTTCTTATGTCTTCTACTTGTTCTTCCCTTAATCCTGTATTTAAATCACTTCTTAATTTCTTTAGGACTTCACCTAAAGGCATTGTATACCACATATTTACCTCTCCTTTGTAAACTATTAATAAATTTTATTCATGGACAAGATAAATATTCCAAAAAGCTTTACTATATTTTTCTTTTTTCTAATATGCGGAAAAAGAGATAAAGCTTTTACACTTTATCTCTTTCCTTTACATAGTAACTTTATATACCCCAACGAAATTCCAAGGCCAGTAGTTATAAAGTTCCTTTAAAGTTCCGTCTAGTGTTCTTGGTGAGAACCCGAGACGTTTTTCGACCCATTTGTTATCAATGAGTCTTATAAAATGATAATCACATATTTTATCATTCGCATATATTTTTGCAAACAATGCGATTTTGTACTGATTATCACTTAAAGTTTCTTCTTCTGAAGATTCAGCAACTTTTAAATCTAGAGTTTTCATATCTCCTAAGAAGAACTCCTTCATTTCCTCAATTGAGGAAATTTCTTGGTTTTCTGCTCTTAATCCAGAAATCGTACCTAGCCGATACATTTCACTGTAAGGATATGTACTGCCTATTGCAAGTGCAAAACAATTAGTCTCCGCCCTTACTAATGAATTGTTCTTAAATTCTTTTAGATTAAATTCACTATGTGCCGATAATCTAATTTTTGTTAGAGCAATTATTTGCCTTTCGGTTTCTGTCATTTTGACTTCCTCCTCTTTAATTATTAGGCTATTTAATTATATCATTATTTTACATAAAATTCAAATTTATTTTTTGTGTTGTACTCCATTGTTATCAATAGTATAGTTATCTTTATAAATCAATTCCGATACTGTAACCAAGTCATACCCTTTTTCCTTTATATTATTTATTATAATATCTAAACTTAATGCAGTATTTTCTGTTCCATTATGCATTAATATAATACTGCCCTTAGCTAGTTTAGGTTCTATTCTTTCCCACATTTGTTCTCCTGTAAGTCCTTTATAGTCTAAAGAGTCTATATTCCATTGAATCATTGTATGCTTATTATCTTCTGCTGCCTTTATTACTGTATTATTGTACTCCCCATATGGTCCTCGATACAGTGTAGTTGGTTTTCCTGTTATTTTATTTATTCTATCCGAACACTTTATTATCTGTTCTACATTTTTCTCATAGTTTAAATTATTTACATGGGCGTGTGATTCCGAATGATTTGCTACTTCATTTCCACTATCACTTATTTTTTTGACTGCATCTGGAAATTTACTTGCCCAATCCCCCACAATAAAGAATGTTGCTTTAACTTGGTTTTTAGATAAAACATCTAAAATTAAATCTATATCTTCTACATTCCAAGCACAGTTTATTGTAAGTGCTACTTTATTTTCTTCTGTATCCACACTATATATTGGTAACATTTTACTTGTGCTAGCAGATGTTTGTATAGTATTTCCTATATCGTTTTGTTTAATAGTAGTTGCTATTAAGAATAATACTAAAACTGTGCTTAGCGAAATAATAGTTGATACTATTTTATCTTTATTTGTTACATAAAACATAAATAATCCTCCTAATAATAATTATGCTTATTTTAGGAGGATTATTAAATTTCTATAAAATTTTATTATTTTTTTCTGGAGCATTTTTGTATTTATCTATTTGGGCTATTAGGCTTGCTTTTTTTGTTGGAGGTATAAAAGCCCCTCTAATTGCATATTTGTTCATTTCTATTATGTCTTTTACTGTCAAATTGGTATTTTCTAAAACCCATTTATATTCCTCTACTATATTTGTGTTGGATACTGTATCGTTATCTGGGTTTATAGTTACTTTAATTCCTTTCTTGTACAATTCTTCAATTGGATGTTTTTCTCCTGTCGCCTTTGTTTGTAGGTTACTTATAGGACAAACTTCTAAAGGTATTTCTCTTCTTATTAATTCTGCAACCACATTATTATCTTCTAAACATCTTACTCCATGTCCAATTCTTTTTGTTCCATATTCTAATGCCTTTTTTATACTTTCTGCTCCTGCTGCTTCTCCTGCATGAATTGTAAATGGAATATTATTCGCTTTAGCTACTTTAAACACATCAGCATAATCAGAAGTTGGATATAAAGCTTCTGCTCCTGCTAAGTCTAATCCGCTTACACCTTTTCCCATATATGACTTTGCTAATGATACTGTTTTTAAATTGCTCATTGTATTATCTTCGCCTCTCATACAGCATAGCAAAAGTCCTCCTTCTATGTTATATTTTTCTTTTGCTTTATTCATTCCTCTTATTGCAGCTTCAACTATTTGTTCATACTTCAGTCCTTCTTTTGTATGTAAACTTGGTGCAAACCTTACCTCTGCATAAATAACATTTTGTTTTGCTAAGTCTTCAAACAGTTCATATGTAGCCTGTTCTATGTTTTCTTCATTTTGTAACACTTCTAATGGTAAATCAAATTTTTCTAGATATTCATTTAAATCTCTGCAATCTTTGTTTACCATTAAAGCTTTTTGTACTTGCTCTAAAGTAATATCTTTTCCTTTTTCTTTTAGCCAATTATATACCGTACTTGGTCTTAATGAACCATCTAAATGTATATGCAAAACTGCTTTTGGCATTTCTTTTAAAATTTTTTCTTCCATAATATATTAACTCCTATCAATATATATTATACAACGAAATCTGATGCTTATCAAATGTTTTATTTTTTTATTTTTTCTTTTATTTTATTTAATTTTTCTTCCCCTTTGCTTATCCATTCCTTCAAATCAACTTTTGGTTTTATATTTGGGAAAGCTTGTACTAATCTTCTATGTAATACAGATTTTTTCGAGATAATGTTTTTTACTTTTTGAGATATTTCTTCTGTATTGTCTTTTACATTTGCTGATATTTCTTTTAAATTTGATACAATCTTACCAGATATAATATTATCAACTACATAACATATGAATAACATTGCTGATAATATATGCAATGGTATAGCTGGTATTTTACCTATTAAATTTAATAGTACTGGGTTTGTAATGTATATAATTAAGCAACCCATAATTCCAAATGGTATCAAGGTTTCTAAACATATTCTTCCATTTATATTAAATTTTCTTTGACTATAATCCCACCACCTTGCATGGAAAATCTTTTCCATAAAGTAACTTGTAAAGTATTCCAAAGTACCACATATTAATATAGAAAATATAAATGTTGCAACTATGTCTTCTTGGTACTTTCTTAATAAAATTGTAATTAGCAATACTCCATAGCCATATATTGGGCAATATGGCCCTATTAAAAATCCCCTATTTATAAATCTTTTTTCGCTTATTAGTTTTAATGTTACCTCCATTATCCACCCCAATACTGCATAGGTAAAGAATAATAGGAAATATATTTCTATCGTCCTTAGCATAAAATCCTCCATTTCTATTTTCGGACAGACACAGGGCCTGACCCTACATTATTCTCAATAAATATTTTTTTATGTATTATATATTTTCATCATTTTATGGTCTAGTTTATTTACCAATTGTGCACAAGATATTAGCTCTTTAGAAATCTTACTAGAGACTTTTTTAGTTGGTTTATATTTTACTTCGTGTTCTAAATTAGACCAAAAGTCCATCGCCATTGTACATATTTGTATTTCTACTTTAACATGAAATTTATATTAAATTTTTTATATCGTATATTTCGTTTTCTTTCTTTAGAGCCTTCGTTCTATTTTTATCTGCTTTTAAGTTATCTTTTGCTACAGTCATTAATAATTTAATTCTATTTGTCTGATTAGTTTCACTTGCTCCTGGATCATAATCAACTGCTGCAATATTCGCATTTGGATATTTACCTCTTATTGTTTTTATAACACCTTTTCCTACTACATGGTTTGGAAGACAGGCAAATGGTTGCAAGCAGATTATATTGGGAACATCTTCTTGTATAAATTCTAGCATTTCTGCAGTCAAAAGCCAGCCTTCACCTGTTTGATTTCCGGTAGATAGAATTTCTTCTACTTCATCTTCTAATTTATTAATGTTGCAAGGCTTTATATATCCTTTTTTAGAACTCCTTAGTGCTTTATAATAATCTTTTTCTATTACATCAACAAAGTTTAATGCTAGTTCACATACATCAGATTTTATCTTTGACGTTTTTAGTAATTTAGTTCTAATAGGAGTATTTTTTAGTACATATTTAACAAATCCCATAAGTTCAGGCATTACTACTTCTGCTCCTTCTTTTTCTAAGAGTTCCTCTGTGTAATTGTTTCCAAATGGATGATATTTAATTAAAATCTCTCCTACTATTCCTACTTTTGGCTTTTTAATACTTGTGTCTAATTTTATTTTCTCAAAATCTTCTACAATATTATAAATACTTTTATTAAATTCCTTTGCAGTTGCTTTGCAAGTTAATTCTTTACATCTATTTAGCCATTTTTCGTATAATTTATTTGTTTCTCCTTTGTTTACTTCATAAGCTCTATTTTTGTGTAATACAGTTTGAAGTAAATCTCCATATATTGCTGCTTTTACAAGTTTTTTTAGTAGTGGAAGTGTTATTTTAAATCCAGGATTCTTCTCTAGGCCAGCAAAACTAAATGATATTACAGGAACATTTTCAAATCCAGCATCTTTTAAGGCTTTTCTTATAAATCCTATATAATTTGTTGCTCTACAACCTCCACCTGTTTGTGAAATCATAAGTGCTGTTTTATTAGTGTCATACTCTCGAGATTTCAAAGCTTCTATCATTTGTCCTGTTGTAAGTATTGATGGATAACATGCATCATTATTTACATATTTTAATCCAGTTTCTACAGTATTCATTGTACATTCTCTAAGTACTTTAACATTGTACCCCTCAGAATTTAATGCCGCTTCGAAAAGTTCAAAATGTATAGGCGCCATTTGTGGTATTAAAATTGTATAATCTTTTTTCATTTCTTTTGTAAATTGTTTCTTTTCTATTTGATAGATTCCTGTATGTTTTTCTTCTATATTGCATCTATTATTCATACTTGCTATTAAGGAACGTATTCTTATTCTTATAGCTCCCAAATTGTTTATTTCGTCTATTTTTATTAATGTGTACATTTTGTTGTAGCTTTCAAGAATTTCTTGTGCCTGGTCTGTTGTAACAGCATCAACTCCACATCCAAAAGAGTTTAATTGTACAAGTTGTAAATAGTCTGTTTTTCCTACAAAATCTGCTGCTCTATATAATCTAGAATGGAACATCCATTGGTCTACTACTCTTATTGGTCTTTTTACTTCTCCCAAGTGTGCTATGCTGTCTTCTGTAAGAACTGCTAGTCCTAAACTTGTAATCATTTTATCTATACCATGGTTTACCTCTGTATCTAAGTGATATGGTCTTCCTGCAAGGACGATTCCTTTTAAGTTATTCTGTTTTAAATATTCTAATGTTTCTTCCCCCTTTTTCTTTATGTCTTCTCTAAATTTTTGATATTCTTTTTCAGCTTCTTTAATTGCTTCTTTTAATTCTTTTTTTGTGAAATTATATTTTTTAAATTCTTCTATTTCTAAAAATCTTTCCTCTAGTCCTTTTTTATCAAATGGTAAAAATGGGTTTATAAATTGTATATCCTTGTCTTTAAGATCCTCCATATTATTCTTTAAGTTTTCAGAATATGAAATTACAATAGGACAATTATAATCGTTGTTTGCATTTTTGTCTTCTTTTCTAGAATGCATTATGCAAGGATAAAATATAGTTTTTATTCCTTGTTCTAAAAGACTTACTATGTGTCCATGAGAAAGCTTTGCTGGATAACAAACAGATTCAGATGGTATACTTTCCATTCCTTTTTCATAAGTTTTTCTATTTGTCTTTTCGGATAAAACTACTCTAAATCCCAATTTTGTAAATAGAGTAAACCAATATGGATAATCCTCATACATATTCAGTACTCTTGGAATTCCTATTTCTCCTCTTTTAGCTTCTTCTTTTTCTAATGGTTTATAACCAAATAATCTATTATATTTATATGCATACAAATTAGGGATTTCTTTTCTGCCTTTTTCAAGTCCTGCTCCCTTTTCGCAACGATTTCCTGATATGAACCTTTTTCCATTAGAAAATTGGTTTATTGTAAGTAAGCACTGATTTTCACAACCTTTGCATCTAGTATGCATTACATTTATTTTTAATTGTTCTATTTCATCACTTTTTGATATTGATGATTTATATGAATTATTATTGTTCTTCATATATTTTTCTTTTGCAATTAAGGCTACTCCATAAGCCCCCATAAGCCCGGCTATGTCTGGTCTCACAACATTTTTTCCAACAATTAATTCAAATGCTCTTAAAACAGCATCATTATAGAAAGTTCCTCCTTGAACTACAATGTTATCTCCTAAAGTACTTACATCTCTTATTTTCATAACCTTTTGTATTGCATTTTTTATAATTGAGTATGAAAGTCCTGAAGATATGTCTCCCACAGAATAACCTTCTTTTTGGGCTTGTTTTATTTTTGAATTCATAAATACTGTGCATCTTGAACCTAAATCTACTGGTTTTCTAGAGTTAATCGCTTCTCTTACGAATTCATCCATACTTAAATTTAAGCTTTTTGCAAATGTTTCTAAGAAAGAGCCACAGCCTGATGAGCAGGCTTCGTTTAGCATTATATTATCAATTGCTCCATTTCTTATTTTTATGTATTTCATATCTTGTCCACCTATGTCTACAATGCTTGTTGCATTTGACATAAATGTTTTAGCTGCTGTATAATGAGCAATTGTTTCTATTTCTCCAATTTCCATATTTAATGCTGTTTGAATTAATTTTTCTCCATACCCTGTAACTCCACTATATGCTATATATGCTCCTTCAGGAATTTTTGTATATAATTTTTTAAGCATATTTATAACACTTTCTAATGGTTTTCCTTCATTATTTTTATATGCAGAATATAAAAGTGTTCCGTTTTCATCTATTAACACTAATTTACTTGTAGTAGATCCAGCATCAACTCCTAAAAAACATTTACCCTTATGCTTTTTTAAGTCTTCTCTTTTTATTTTATCTTTCCCGTGTCTCTTCTGAAATTCTCTATATTCTTCTTGAATTGTAAACAAAGGTTTTAGGTGATCTTCTGTATTGTCTTTATAGCTTTTTAATAATTCTAGTTTTCCCTTTAATTTTTCTATTGATATTGGATTATAAACAACTGATTCTAAAGCTGCACCTTTTGCAACCAAAAGATGGGCTTCTTTTGGAAATATAATTTCCTCATCTTTCAGATTTAATGTTTTAATAAATTGATTTCTTAGTTCAGATAAATAGCTTAGTGGTCCTCCAAGAAATGCTACATTTCCTTTTATAGGTCTTCCACATGCAAGTCCACTTATTGTTTGGTTTACTACAGCTTGGAAAATAGAAGCGGCAATATCTTCTTTAGCAGCTCCTTCATTTAAAAGTGGTTGTACATCTGTTTTTGCAAAAACTCCACATCTTGATGCTATTGGATATATTGTTTTATGCTCTTTTGCAAGTTCATTTAATCCTATTGTATCAGTATTTAAAAGACTCGCCATTTGATCTAAAAATGCTCCTGTTCCACCGTGCACAAGTTCCATTCATTCTTTGTTCTATAGAGCTATCAAAGTATATTATTTTAGCATCTTCTCCACCTAATTCTATTGCTACATCCGTTCTTGGTATATACCTTTCTATTGCTCTTTTACATGCAACAACTTCTTGTATAAATGGCATTCCTAAAAACTCCGATACAGAAAGTGCTCCAGATCCTGTAAGTGCAATTTTCATTTCTTCGTTTGGATATTTTTCTATAATCTTATTCATACATTCATAAATAGTTTTTCTTGTATCAGAAAAGTGCCTTTGATATGAAGTATAAATTGTATTTAATTTTTCGTTCATTACTACTATTTTTACTGTTGTTGACCCAACATCTAATCCTATATGTATCATTTTTTCGCCTTCTTTTATTGTTTTATTTTAATATTTAAATTTATAATAATATGGTTGTATATCTTTATAAATAGAGTCCATATAAATAAGTTCTCCGGTTTTCTGCCTTTAATTTTAAATTTGGAAATGTTCTTAGCATCTTCTTATCTGAAAAGACTTTGTTTTCAATTTCTAAAATTCTTCCAAGTTCTTCTTTTCTCTTGTATTCACTAATATATTTGCTTTTATTTACTACATTTAAGTCGTATGTATAAACAGTTCTTGCAAAAAATAGTTTCAAGGCAAGTGCAGTTAATATTCCATCTATTGCTAAAATAACAGTTCCTGCTATTACCAAGCCTTTTAAATACTTTATTGGAACTTTCTGTTTTACTTTGTCTATTAGTTTATCTACAATTATATTAAAATGTCTTATTAAATATATTGCCAGCAAGCCCCAAAATAGTGAAAAAGTAAAGCATATTCTTCCATTTATATTAAGAAAATTATTTGAGTAATCCCACCAGTTTACTTTAAATATTAGTTCTCCAAAATAACTTATTAAGTATTCAACTATAGAGCCTACTAAAAATCCTCCAAAGAACAAGGTATAATTATTTTTCTTAAAGCATTGTAATCCTAATATCATTACAACTGCTCCTAATCCATATATTGGGCAAAAAGGTCCATATAAAAAGCCTTTTCTACTTTCTAAAACTCCTTTTGTTAGTAGTCCAAATGTTGTTTCTATAAAATATCCTGCTATACTATATATTATAAAATATGTTAGTATTCTCCATATGCTAATTCCTGCTATTTTTAATGTTTGTTTTTTCTTATTCATCTTTTTCCCCCTTTATTATTAGATTTGATTTTATAGGTTGTACTTTGTGTAAGCAAATTGCTTTCTGAAAAATTAAAATATTAAAAATGGAAAAAACGTTGCGAATGGATTGAGCTTGAGGTAGAAGCTGCAAATTACATTTTTATTGGTAATGTTATTGTAAATATAGTTCCTTTATTTAATTCACTCTTTACATTTATTGCTCCATTGGATAATTCTATTATTCTTTTTACAATTGCAAGGCCTAGTCCGACGCCTTTTCCCGAGTGTGTTTTGTCTATTTGATAAAATCTATCGAATATTTTTTCACATTCTTCTTTGCTTATTCCTTGTCCATTATCTTTTATTTCAGTAATTATTTTGTTTTCTTCTGTTTTCATTTTTATATCTATTTGTCCATTTTGCTTAGAATATTTTATTGAATTTTCAATTATATTCATCCAAACTTGAAACAATAAGTCTCTTTCTCCAAATATTTTATCTTCTTTTAATGATACATTAAATTTTATATTTTTTTCTTTCCACTTTGGCTCAAGCACACTTATTGTTCTTCTTATTTGCTCTGCTACGCATATTTCTTCTGTATTTTCTAGTCTTTCTTGGTTCTCTAATTTTGCAAGTTTCAACATATTTGTAGATAAATATAGCAGTCTGTCTGCTTCTTCTTTTATTATTGCAGAATATTCTTTTCTTTCTTCCTTTGATAAATCATCTTCTTCTAGAAGTTTTGCAAATCCTTGTATAGAGCTTATTGGTGTTTTTATTTCATGTGACACATTATTTATAAAATCTTTTTGTAAACATTCTATACTATTTAATTCTCTTACCATTTTATTGAAATTATGAGTTAATTCTCCAAGTTCATCATTTCTATCTGTTTGTAATTGTACTGTAAAATCTCCTGCTGCAACTTTTTTTGTGGCTTCTGTAATTTTCGCTACAGGATTAAGTGTCTTTCTTGTTACATATGCAATTAGTCCTATTGTAGTAATAATTATACTTGTAATAACTAATCTAATACTTTTGCCAGACATTCCTAAGAGCTCTTTTACTTCACTTTTTTGTTTTATACTTATTTCGACTAATTCCATTTTTATAGATTTATGTACAAACAAATAAAAAAGTAATATTGTTACTGCAATTACAATTAAAATATATATTATAGATGTTGTTATAACTTTTCTTTGTATTGAATTTCTTTTTCCAAAAATCTTTTCAAATATCTTTTTTAGCATACTAATTATCCTTTTTTATTATTGCTTTGTAACCTATCCCACGTATTGTTACTATTTCAAATTCTTTTACATCATTTAATTTTTCTCTAATTCTTTTTATATGAACATCAACTGTTCTAAAGTCAGATTCACTATCTAGCCCCCAAATTTCTTCTATTAACTCTTGTCTTGTAAATATTGTATCTGGTGTACTTAATAGCTTATATAATAGCTGAAATTCTTTTTGTGCTAGCTGATAATTTTTTTCTTTATATAAAACTGACATTTGCTTATAGTCTATTATTAAGTTTCCTATTATAAGTTTTTGCTCATTTGCAGCATTTGCTCTTTTTAGTAAAACTTTTACTCTAAGCAGTAATTCTTCCATGTTTATTGGTTTTACCATATAATCATCTGCACCTAAAAGGAATCCCTCTTTTTTATCTGCAATTGTTGATTTTGCTGTAACTAATAAAATTGGAATAGTATAATTTGCATCTCTTAAACTTTTTGTTAATTCATACCCATCCATTTCTTTCATCATAATGTCACTTATAATTAAGTCTATATAGTTTGTATCCATTATATCTAAGGCTTCTAAGCCATTTGTTGCTTCATATGTTATATATTCATTTTTCTTTAAATAAGTAGTTATTAATTTTCTTAGGTTTTTATCGTCTTCTACTACTAAAATTTTAAACATATTTCACCTCTTACTACAACAAAGCGACTTTGAGTCGTCCTTTGTTCTTACCGATTTGAGTTTTCGAATAGAATGAGGAAATCTCAAAGGCAATAACGATTATAGTATTTTTTATAAACTAGGAAATAAAAAAATTCCTAGTTTATTAAATAGAAGTGGTAATATATAAAAACAAAAGGGGATGATATTTGGATTTATATTTTACTACCACTTCTAACGCTTTCACATATTATCAAATAATTATGAACTTATTATGAACTATATAATAAAAATCGAATTTTGTCTAGTTTTAGGTTTAATTTTTCTCTGGAAAGATAAAAAACGCAAATGCTTTAACATTTGCGTTTTTCCATTTTCTTATATTATTTATATAATCTTCTGTATCTTACATTAGCAATTATTGCCGAACTTACAAGAATTAAAGCTACCCATATAAATAGTATCCTACCCGTTTTTGGTAATGTTGTTTTAGCTGTAGTAGTATCTTTAGTATCTGTCTTATCTTGCTCATCTGGAACATTAGTAGCACTGCCACTGCCATTCATTGTATAAATTTCTGATTCATATACAGTCTCGTCTTTCATAACAAGTTTTGCCCATAAAACGAATTTTTTAGTTCCAGTAAACTTAGACAAGTCTGCTTCAAAATTTCCATCTTTTGTTTCTATCCAGTTTTTATCATCGTATTTTGTCACAATTTCATCGTATTTAGCAAGAAATTCAGAATATGATATTTTTCCTTCTTTATATTGATTTTTTAATTCCTCAACTTTCTCCATTGTTTCATCAGTAATTTCTACAAATTGATAATATAATGTATATTCCCCTTCATAGTTTTTAATACTCAAACTTGACTTTCCATTGTAAATTACAAATGGGAATGATATATATCTTTTCGTAGATTCTTCTGATGGTGTTTTTGTTAAATAGACATATTTTATATCATTTTCTATTGCATATTTAGCCGCAGTAGAATCTTTGTAGCAGTAAATTGTTAAATCTTCATTATGATCTTTAAAAGCTTCACTTCCGATTTTTACCACATTATCTAATATTGTAATTTTCTTTAACTCCTTACATGAATTAAATGCCCACATTCCTATTTCCTTTACAGTACTTGGTATGGTTATTTCTGTTATTGGAGTACTTGCGCATATATAATTTGGTATTACTGTCATTCCCTCTTCCAACTCAATCTTTTTTAAATTTGTACATCCTGTAAATGGTGCTCCTGATGCATTTTCTTTTAAAGTTTTT
>CAKOVK010000019.1 GCA_934121925.1 uncultured Clostridia bacterium | reverse complement strand
ATTGTTTGTAAAAATTAATAGTGTTATCTTTGAACAAATTAATGAAAAATAAATTTTTCATTAATCCGACAAAGAATTAGCCAATTTAAATTTATAACCCGTTTAACATGGAATAAATAAAAAGTTAAACAAATTCCAATTTGGTTGCACACACAAAAAAAAGAAGATTGCTCTTCTTTTTTTGTTATATTATTTCTAGGTTTGCAAATTTCGCCATTAACCTTTTATGTCCTGCTTTTTCAAAATTTATATCTAGTTTCAAGTCTTCTCCTTCTTGTTCTACTGAGTTTATTACTCCTTCTCCAAATTTTTTGTGGTATACAGTTACGCCTGCTCTAAATTTGCTTAAATCTACACCATTATTTTTTGTACTATTTATAGAATTTAAAAAGCTTTCTGCCGTTCTAAATTGATATGCTGGCTCTTTTGGAGAGAATTTATCTCCAAATGCTTTAGTTTGATATTTTTTTACTGTTCCATATTTCCATTCATATGTTGTTTCTTTTGGTTCGTATTGTTTTTCTTTCTTTATATTTTTATCCCCATCTAACATTTCTGGTGGTATTTCTTCTATAAATCTAGATATTTTGTTACATGATGTTGATCCAAATATTGTTCTTTGTCTACTACATGTTAAATATAAGAATTGTTCTGCTCTTGTTAGTCCAACATAGCAAAGTCTTCTTTCTTCTTCTAGTTCTCTTGCTTCTCCTATTGATTTATAACTTGGGAATATTCCGGTCTTCCATACCTATTAAAAATACTACTGGAAATTCTAACCCTTTTGCGCTATGCAAAGTCATTAATGTTACTGCTTCACCTGTATCTTCTAGCTCGTCCACATCACTTGTAAGTGTTATACTCTCTAAAAACTCTGCCAAATTGTTTTCTACTGCTTCATCTTCATATTCTATTGCTACTGTCAAGAACTCATCCAAGTTCTCTAATCTTGTTTCTGCTTGCGTTGTACTTTCTAGTTCTAAAGCTTTTGTATAGCCTGTTTTGTTTAGTGTTTGTTTTACAAGTTCTGAAATTTTGATTTCATCTTTACTTGCTCTTAGTTCTTCTATTACATTTATAAAATCTCTTGAATTTGCAAATACTTTATTTAATCCAAACTCATCTGCTTTTTTTATTACTTCATACATTGACATTCCGATTTGTTGATGCTATTACTTCTATTTTTTCTAAACTTGTTTTTCCTATTCCTCTTTTAGGTTCATTTATTATTCTTTGCAAACTTAAATTATCTGATGTGTTTTGAATTAATCTTAAATAACTAATTATGTCTTTTATTTCTTTTCTTTCGTAGAATTTGTGTCCTCCTATAATTCTGTATGGAATTCCTTCTCTTACTAGAATTTCTTCTATACTACGTGACTGTGCATTCATTCTATAAAGAATTGCAAAATCTGAATATTTTAAATACTCTTCTCTTCTTAAATGTTCTATTTCTTCTGCAATATATCTTGCTTCATCATATTCATCATTACATATATGTACTTCTGGAAGCTTTCCTTCTTCTTTTTCTGTCCATAAATTCTTTTCATACTTTTTGCTATTATTTTTTATTATTGCATTTGCTGCATTCAATATACTTTTTGTAGATCTATAATTTTGCTCTAATTTTATTATTTTTGTTCCTGGAAAATCTTTTTCAAAGTTTAATATGTTTGATATATCCGCACCTCTAAAAGAATATATTCCTTGGTCATTATCTCCTACGGCTGTAATGTTTCCGTGTCTTGCTGCAATTAATGTTAATAGTGTGAATTGTGATTTATTTGTGTCTTGATATTCATCTACTAATACATATTTAAATTTCTCTGAATAATATTCTAAAACATCTGGATTTTCTGTTAGTATATCTATTGTAAAATTGATAATATCATCAAAATCTATCGCATTATTTTCTTTTAATTTCCTTTGATACAAAGCATATATTTCTGCGATTTTTTCTTTTCTATGTTCCCCATTTGTTCTCAACTTGTAGCTTTCAGGTGTAAGCATTTCATTTTTTGCATTACTTATTTCTGATAATACACTTCTATCTGTAAATAATTTATCATCAATATTTAATTCTCTTAAGCATTGTTTTACTAAACTTCTTTGATCTGATGTATCAAATATTATAAATGAATTTTCATATCCTAATCTATCTATAAATCTCCTTAAAATTCTAACACAAATAGAGTGGAAAGTTCCTAGCCACATTTCATTTGCAACTTCTCCAACTAATGCTTCCACCCTTGTTTTCATTTCATTTGCTGCTTTATTAGTAAATGTAATTGCAAGTATTTGCCATGGCTTTACATTTTTTTCTCCTATTAAATATGCTATTTTATGTGTTAGCACTTTTGTTTTCCCTGAACCTGCACCTGCTATAATTAGGTTTGGTCCTTCTGTATTTATTACTGCTTCGTATTGCTTATCGTTTAGTCCTTCTAATATGTTCATTTGTTTATTCCTTTCTTTAATTTGTTTGAAGTTGGAAGTGTGATGTGTGCTTTATACTTCACATCTCGCCTTTCACACCTCTATATCTTTTCTATAATCCTATCAAGGCACTCCTCTATTTCTTTTGCACAGTTTTTGTATACTTCTATCCCATATCCCCATGGGTCTTTTATATCTAAATCATTTTGCGGATACCCTGCATATTCTTTCATTGTAAATACTTTTTCTTTTAATTCTGGATACATATTTATAATACTGTTTTTGTGTGAAGTTGTTGCACAAAGTATTACATCCATATCTTTTATGTTTGAATTTCTTATATTTGTTGCTTTATGGTTTCTTAAATCTATCCCATATTCATGCATTGTTTCAATAGCTTCATATGTTGATGTATCACCATTTTCTGCATATATACCGCATGAATATACTTGTACATTTTTATTTTGTTCTTTTGTCATTTTTTCAAACATTGCATGCGCCATAGCACTTCTGCAAATGTTTCCTGTACATATAAACATTACTTTCATTTTTTTGTTTTCCTTTCTAGATTTGAATTTGTTTAATTGATGTGAGAGATGTGATGTGGGAGGTGTGATTTATAGGGCAAGGGCTTCGTAGGTTTTTCTCTATTTTTCACACTTTGCACCTCAAACTTCACACTTCATGAAATTACAATTCATATAATTCCTAAAATATATTTTTCTTTTTTTACTGGTTCTTCTACTATTGTATATGCATTTTGCATTTCTTCTACTGCTGTTTCTCCTTTTTGTTTATTGTTTGCATATACAAATGCTAGTATATCACCTTTTTTTACTTTGTCTGCATTTTTCTTATTTAGCACTATTCCTACTGCTTTGTCTATGTCATCTTCTTTTCTTAATCTTCCCGCTCCTAAATCTACTGATATTTTTCCTACTTCTCCTGCATTTAATTTTTCTACATATCCGTCTTTTTCACAAATTACTGGTAATATGTATTTTGCTTTTTCAAATTTATCTGTATTTTTTACATATTCTATATCACCATTTTGATTTTGTACTAATTCTAAAAATTTATTATATGCTTTTCCGTTTTTAACATTTTCTAATATTTTTAGTTTGTTCTCTTCTGAATTGTCACCTTTGTCTGCAAGTTTTAGTATATATGCTCCTATTGTTGTTATTATTTCTTTTATATCTTCTGGCATATTTCCTTTTAAGCATTCTATTGTTTCTATGATTTCTAGACTATTTCCTATTGCATAACCAACTGGTTCATCCATATTTGTAATCACACACACGGTTTCTCTGTTAGCTAAATTTCCTATACCTTTCATTATGTTAGATAATTCTATTGCATCTTTTTCGCTTTGCATAAAAGCTCCACTTCCGCATGTTACATCTAATACTATTTTGTTTGCTCCTGCAGCTATTTTTTTACTCATTATACTTGATGCTATAAGTGACATATTATCTACACAACTAATTGTATCACGTAGTGCATATATCTTTTTGTCTGCTGGTGCTAAATTAGCAGTTTGACCAATTAAGCTTATTCCAACCTTTTGTACATTTTCTATAAATTCATCTATTTTTATTTCTGTTTTATATCCAGGAATTGATTCTAATTTATCTACTGTCCCACCAGTAAATCCTAAACCTCTTCCAGACATCTTTGCAACTGGCACGCCAAGTGATGCAATAATTGGCATTAATACTAATGTTATTTTATCTCCAACTCCACCTGTACTATGCTTATCTATAACTGTTTTAGAAATTTCAGATAAATCTAAAATTTCTCCAGAATGGGCCATTTCCAAAGTTAGATTTGTAGTTTCTTCATTGTTTAATCCATTGATATACATTGCCATAATTAGTGCAGATGCTTGATAATCCATAATAGTTCCTTTTGTATATTCTTCTATAAAATATTTTATTTCTTCTTTGTTTAATTCTAATCCATCTCTTTTTTTAGCTATAATTTCTTTAATATTCATAAAACGACCTCCTAAATTTGATTTTTTATGTAAAATGTGTTATAATATTATTACAAATTTTTTTGAAAGGGTGTTAAAAATGTGTGACATTACCATTACTATTGAAGATTTAAGGAACCGGCTTACTGAGTGTAAGACTTTAGAGGATTATCAGGCATTGATAGATGCTTGTGTACTCTCTATCCTTTCCTTCCCGTCTGTTCAGGACCGCAGAGCAATCTATGGCATAGTCGAAACCTGTGCTGCAAGTTATATAGACCTCTCAATGAGTCCAGAAGAACGCGCGGAATGCGCAGCTGGTTGGGACTGCAAATAACACATTTTGGCGTAGTTGGTCTTCCAACTGCGCCATTTCCCTTTTATATATTATTTTATCTTTATATAAAATTCTTTACAAAACTTTTTCTGTGTAATGGACATATTCCATGTTCTTTTATTGCTTGAATATGTTTTGCTGTTCCATATCCTTTATGTCCTGAAAATCCATACTCTGGATATATTTCATCATATTCTCTCATTATTCTATCCCTTGTTACTTTTGCAATAATCGAAGCTGCTGATATACTGTAAATTTTTGCGTCCCCCTTTATAACAGATATATAGGGAATTCCTCTTGTTTCTATTTTATCTAATGCATCTACTATTATTTTGTCTGGCTTTACCTTTAAATTATCTATTGCCATTGTTAAGGCTTTTTTTGTTGCATTTAATATATTTATTTCATCTATTTCATCTTGCCATACAATTCCTGTGCTCCATGCTATAGCTTCATTTTTTATTTTATCATATAACATTTCTCTCTTGGTTTCAGATACTTTTTTAGAATCATTTACATACTCTATAAATGAATCTTGTGGCATTATTACGCATCCTATCACAACGGGTCCTGCTAAAGGTCCTCTTCCCGCTTCATCTATACCCGCTATATATCTTAATCCTTCTTTATATAGTTTATTTTCAAATTCTTTTAATTTATTTAATCTTTCTATCTCTTTTTCCTTCATAATTCTTCCCTTATTAAATAGCTTCTAACTCTGTCAAACTATATTTTCCATTATACCCGGCTGAATAATAAACTTCACAATTGTTTGGATCTTCTAGGTTGTATTTCACCACATATATATCTCCATCTATTGTAGATAGTCCTTGTTCACTCAGGTCGTTACTACTCCATTTACGTATTTCACTACTATTTTCTATTCCCAATTTTTGAGCTTCTTCGTCTGTAATTTCACTTCCTATTAAATTCTCTATATCTTTGAAATTATATTTTTCTGCAACTATCTTTGCTTTTGTTTTTATAGAGCTCATATCTGTTTTTATGTCTTCAAGCTTTGCTTTATCTAGTGCTTCATTTCCAAAGTGTAATCCTACGCCTACCAATATTAGCATTATTATCATTGTTATTATTAATGCTATTATCGTAATTGCTTTTTCATTATTCAAATTCATATTTTCAACTCCCTCAAATTGTTTTTATTATATTATATGTAGAAATTTATTTCAATATAATTTTAAGGCAAATTGGAATTTGCCTAACTTTTTATTTGCTCTATGTTAAACGGGTTATAAATTTAAACTGTTTCATTTTTTGTCGGATTAATGAAAAATTTATTTTTCATTAATTTGTTCAAAGATAACACTATTAATTTTTACAAACAATGCGTCGACAGCCCTTTGAGGCGGGAAATACCCGTGAGCTTGGAGACCATTGTTTTTAAAATTAATATGTTATCTTATATAATTAATCTAACAAAAATTAAAATATAAAAAATTCCAAAAATTGCTCGGTCATGTCGCTTTCGTAGAAATTGTAAATCTTCTCTCTTCGCAGCGCCCTCATTAAAAACGAGATTCCCTACTCATATAGAAGAACAATTTCTACCTCAAGCTCAATCCATTCGCAACGTTTTTTCCATTTTTAATATTTTAATTTTTCAGAAAACAATTTACTCATACAAATTACAATTCATATTAATAATTTTTCAGGTTTTTTTAATGTATATCTTGTATTATATTTTTAGTTTAGGTTATTATTATATTATGATATTTTAGGAGGTAATTTTATGGATGATGATAAAGATTTTTATAAAAACTTTGACTTAAATTCTTCTAAGAAAAGTAATGCAAAATCAAGTTTCTTCGTTCCTTTTCTATCTGGTGTTTTGGGAGCATCTTTGGTTATTAGTATAGCATTTGGTGTTCCTAATATTCGAAAAGCATTAGAAAATAATAATTCAGTTAGTACAAATACTTCTAGTTCAGTAGAAACTTCAAATTCTGGCACAGTAGATTTTGTTTCTCTTAACAATTATTCTGACACTGCAATCTATGCAGCAAATAAAGTTCTTCCATCCATTGTCGGAATCACTGTAGAATACACAGTAAAGTCTAATTTTATTCAAGGATTATCACAACAAGCATCTGCAGAAGGATCTGGTATTATCATGAGTTCCGATGGATATATTTTAACTAATAATCATATTATAAATTCTTCTGATTCTTCTATTTATTATGAAGTTTCTGAAGCTGCAAAAGTATATGTATATTTATATAATGATACAACCCCTTATGAAGCAAAGATAATTGGTACAGATGAAAAAACAGATTTAGCTGTCATAAAAATAGATAAAGATGGCTTAACTCCTGTTGAACTTGCCGATTCTGCTTCTGTTAAAATCGGAGAATTTGCAATGGCAATTGGTAATCCTTTAGGTATGCAAAGTAGTGTTACATCTGGAATCGTAAGTGCTGTAAACAGAACTGTGGAAAGTTCAGATGGAAATACTTTTACTTTAATTCAAACAGATGCTGCAATAAATGCAGGTAACAGTGGTGGTGCTTTAATTAATTCTGAAGGTAAGGTTATTGGTATAAACACTCTTAAGCTATCTGGTACTGGTATAGAAGGAATGGGATTTGCAATTCCTATAAATGATACTTTAAATATTTATAACGATTTAATAAAAAATGGAAAAGTTATAAGACCATATATAGGTGTATCTGGTATAGATTTAGATAAAAGAACAGCTGAATATTATAATCTTCCAGTTGGCGTATATGTAAAACAAATTCAATCAAATAGTCCAGCTTTTAATTCAGATATAAAAACAGGTGATGTTATAACTGAAATTGATGGAACAGAAATTAGTAGTATGAATGAACTTAATAAAATTAAAGAACAAAAAAATATCGGAGATAAGGTAACTTTAACATTATATAGAGGTGGCGAAACAAAGAAAGTAGAGATAACTTTAGGTGAAACACCATAAATCTCTCGAACGAATGGGACAGACCTCTTTTGTCTAAAATAGACAAAAGAGGTCTGTCCCCATTCGTTTGGTTTGTTTAAAAAATTACTAAATCAATCACATCTGTATAATTAGTATTTCCATATGCATAGACTAAATATAGATAATTATTTTTTCCTAAAAAGAAATTCGGTGTTTTTTCTACTTCGTAAATTTCGGAATTTTCATCTCTTACATAAACATTAAATCCTTGTTCTATTATTGTTTTACTTTTACTATTTTCATCTTTTATGGTTTTATTTATTTTTTCTTGCACATTTTTCTTTTCAAGGTTTTTATATTGTATAAGGTCTTCTATAGTTAATAATCTATCATTTTCTATATCATAATTATATGTCTGAACAATTCTTCTTTGAGCATTTGCTCCTTTTTTATATTTGCACATTATGACTAAAGAAATAATATTATTATTTACATATCCAACATAGTCTAAATTAAATGTTGAATTTGTTGAACTATCTGCAGCAATTTTTAAGATTTCTCTTGCAAACACATCATATATTTCTTGATTTATTTTCTTTAAGGTTTCAGTATCTTCTTTAAATCCAGGTATTTTAGCTGTAACATTATATTTTCCTACTTTTTCTTCTTTAATATTGTATTTTAAGTATAATAGCTCATCATAGTTAATTTCTGCATTAGCAGTTGTTTCTTTATTTATAGAATCTGTAAATATTTCTTGGAAATTACTTTTTAGCTCTTCATAATTTGTATTTTCATTTTCACTATCTTTTTTTATACTTCCTTTATTAGTAATTTGTGCATAGACTCCAAAAGCAATTGCAATGCTACAAATTAATATTATAGATATAATTATTATTAGCATCTTTTTTTCTTGAAAAATATATTTTAATTTTGACATTTGTATCTCCTTTATTTTTTTATTATAACATTTGCATTTAATTTATTCAACTTTTTATTATGCTTTCTTGACTGTAAAGGATTTTTAATGTATTATAATAGATATACTTATATTAGAAAGCAGGAGAAAAATATGTTATGTTCAAATTGCCATAAAAATATGGCTGTAATTTTTACAAAAAAAATTGATGGTGATAAAAGCTCTGTAGAAGGGCTTTGTTATAATTGTGCAAAAGAAAAAGGCATTAATCCTTTAGAAATTTTGGCAAAACAAGCTAATCTTTCAGAAGACGAATTAAATGATATGTCTAAGCAATTTGAAAATATTTTTGATGATATTTCTGAAAACTTTAATATTGATGAATTGTCTAACGAATCTGGTGAAGGAGAAGGTATTTCTTTAGGTTCAATTTTCTCAAATATGTTTAATGATAAGAATTCAAATGAAATTTCTAAAGAAGCTAATGACTCTACAGATAAGAAAAGAGTAAAAACAGAAAAAAGACCTAAAGAAAAAAAGAAAAGCTTTTTAGACATATATGGTACAAATTTAACTAACAAGGCTAGAAAAAACGAATTAGATATTGTTATTGGTCGTGATAAAGAAATAGAAAGAGTTATTCAAATTTTAAATAGGCGTTCTAAAAATAACCCTTGTTTAATTGGTGAGCCTGGAGTTGGAAAGACTGCTATTGCTCAAGGTTTAGCAATAAAAATTGCTAATAGCCAAGTACCTGCAAAATTATTAAACAAGGAAGTTTATCTTTTAGATATGACTGCTGTAATTGCTGGTACACAGTTTAGAGGACAGTTTGAAGGAAGGATGAAATCTCTAATAGATGAATGTAAACAGGCTGGTAATATAATTTTAGTAATAGATGAAATTCATAATATAATTGGGGCTGGAGATGCTGAGCATTCAATGAATGCTGCAAATATTTTAAAGCCTTCTCTTTCTAATGGTGAAATTCAGCTTATAGGTACTACAACTTTAAAAGAATATAGAAAATACATAGAAAAAGATTCTGCTTTAGAAAGAAGATTCCAACCTGTACTTGTTGAAGAGCCAACAGTAGAAGATACAATAGAAATTTTAAAGGGTATAAAAAAATATTATGAGGATTTTCATAAAGTTAGAATTTCTAATGATGTAATTGCTCAAACTGTTAAAATGTCAGAAAAATATATCCATGATAGATTTTTACCAGATAAAGCAATAGATATCTTAGATGAAGCTTGTTCTAAAATCAATTTAGACAATAAAGAATTATACGAATTAGAAATATTAAAAAATAGACTCGCTAAAATTCAAGAGGAAAAAGAAGAAGCTGTTGAATCTGATTCTATAGAAGATTATCAAAAAGCAGCAGATTTAAAAACTGAAGAATGCAATATATTAGAAAAAATGGATGAATTAAATAAAAAATTAGAATTAACAAGTTTAACCTTAAATGATGTTGCAGAAGTAATTGAACATTCTACCAAGATACCTGTTAAAAAAATTACTGAGGCTGAAACTGTTAAATTGTTAAATTTAGAAAAGAATTTGCATAATAGAATTATAGGTCAAGATGCCGCTGTTGAAGCAGTTTCACGAGCTATTAGAAGAAATAGAGCTGGACTTCAAAGTTCAAAAAGGCCACCATCATTTATATTCGTTGGACCTACAGGTGTTGGAAAAACAGAACTTGCCAAAACATTAGCATACGAAATGTTTGGTAGCGAAGATTCAATTATAAGAGTAGATATGTCTGAATATATGGAAAGTCATTCTACTTCTAAGTTAATTGGTTCTCCTCCTGGGTATGTTGGTTATGATGATGCAGGTCAATTAACAGAGAAAGTTAAGAGGAAACCTTATTCAATAATATTACTAGATGAAATAGAAAAAGCTCATCCAGATGTTTTTAACCTTCTTTTACAAATATTAGATGATGGAAAGTTAACAGACAGTCAAGGAAATACAGTTAATTTTGAAAATACTATAATTATAATGACCTCTAATGCTGGTTCTAATTTAAATAATAATTCTATTGGGTTTGGAAAACAAACAATGGATAAAAGTAAAATAGAAAGTGCATTAAAAGATGTATTTAGACCAGAATTTTTAAACAGGGTAGATGAAATTGTAGTTTTCGATAGCTTAACAAAAGAACAACTATTGCAAATTGTAGATTTACTATTAAACTTAACTTCTAAAGCTTTAGATAATAAGGATATAAAATTAGAAGTTTCTATAGATGCTAAAAACTATATTTTAGAAAAGGGAACTGATTTAAAATATGGAGCAAGGCCTTTAAGACGTGCAATTCAAAGATATATTGAAGATCCAATTTCAGATATGATATTAAAATCTGAAGTTATTCCTTTCCAAACTATTTTAGTTGATGTAGAGAATGGAAGTCTAAAGTTTAATGTAAAATAATATTAGGAGGATTTATGTTTAAGCATGTACCAAATATCCTAACAATTATTCGTTTTTTACTTATTCCAATGCTTATTATAGTTGCCCTTCAAGGCAACTATATTGCAACTATAATTGTTCTTACAGTTTCTGGAATTACAGATATATTAGACGGATACATTGCAAGGCGCTTTAACTATATAACTGATTTTGGAAAATTGATGGACCCTTTAGCTGACAAAGCAACTCAAATAACTTTACTTGCAGTCCTTACAATACAAAAAATAATACCTACATGGATAATTGTAATTGTTCTATTAAAAGAATTTTTTATGATTGCTGGTGCTTCATTTCTTTATGGAAAAGAGTTGGTTGTGTCTAGTAAATGGTACGGCAAACTTGCAACTGTTTTATTTTATATAGCAATTGTTTGCTCTTTGTTTGTACAATATTGGAATGGTCCATTACTAAGCCACCCAGAGTATAGTTTACCAATGCTACCACAATTTGATACATATATATATTACTTAGCTGTTTTTACAACTATATTCTCTTTAATAATGTATGTAAAAGCATTCTATTTGCAAGGTTATTTAAAAAAAGCAATTGGACAAGATAATAAAAAAACAGGTGCTTAAGCATCTGTTTTTTTATTCAAAATCCTCTATTGTTTTATTTAATTCTTTCTTGCTATATATTATAATCCCTCTTTTTATGTTTTCTAAGTCCTTTTCAGTTAGGTACTCTGTTGATATATCTGTTTTTTCTAGAAAAGTCTGATTATTATTTTGATCTAATTTAAATATTGCTATTTCTCCATCTTTTTCTTTTAGCAAATAATGCTCATTACAAAACTCATTCAATTCTTTATATAATACTATCTCTGTCGGAGTAAATTTTTGTATTTCCCAATCACTAAATTTTTCTTTTAATTCTGCTTCTGTTAAATTTACTTCCGCTTCTTTTATATTTTCCTTTTTTTCTATTAAATGGCCACATATATTATAATATATTTTCAAAGTCAGAACACAATTAGGAGAAGTCTTTTCTGTTTCTGAGTTTGTTTGTACTAGTTCATTATTATTTTTTAATTCTGCTGCTTTTGTACATTCATCCTCTATTAATTTTGCAATTTTTTCTGTATCGTTTTGTCTATCTACTTGTTTTATTTTATATAAATATAGCCCTGTAAAAAAACCTAATATAATTCCAATGCTAATCACAATAATAACTGTATATTTTTTCATATTTATCACCATTCTTAGCATTTCCAAAATTTAGCCTAAATATACTTTTAATTAGTTTTTAAATATGCAACAATTGCATTCTTTATTTTTAGTCGCATTTTAACTTTATTGAAAATTTAGCTTTGTTCTTATTTTCATTTTTCCTTTTCTATTTATTGTTAATTCTATTTCTCCCATTTTATCTGTTCTATAAATTTTTACTCCGTATTTATTTATTCTTTTTATTACTTCAGTATTTGGATGTCCAAATTTATTGTTTTCTCCTACTCCTATTAACGCAATCTTGGGGTTAACGCTTTTTAAAAATTCCTCATTTGTTGAGGTTTTTGACCCATGATGTGAAACTTTTAATACAGTGCTTTTCAGCATATTAGGTTTTACTTCTTTTACTATATTTTGTTCTGATTTTTCTATATCTCCGTGTAAACATTATGCTAAATTGGTTATATGAAATTCTGGCTACTATAGAATTATTATTTAAATCTGTATATTCTAATTTCTCTGTAGGATACAATATATCCATATTTACATCTTTATCTATGCTTAATTTGTCTCCCTGCTTTACCTTAATTGCTTTTATTTTCTTTTTATTTATTATATTTGCAATATTTATATACTCTTCACTTAAATATGCTTGTTCTGAAATTATAATATTTTTTACTTTTAACTTTTCAATTACTTTTAGTAGCCCATTGCAATGGTCACTATCGAAATGAGAAATCACTACGTAATCTAGGGTTCTTATCCTTCTATCTAACAAATAAGGAAGTAAAATATCTACTTTTCCTTCTCCTCCATCTATTAATATTTTTTTATTACTCGGTATTACAATTAAACAGGAATCTCCCTGTCCAACATCTATAAAGTATATCTTCATATTTTTTTGAATAAAAATACCTATTATTGCATTTACCAATATTACTAATATTAAGGATTTTGCTGTTATTTTAATTAAACTTTTAATAGTTATTTTTTTTATAATTTTTATCTGGATTTTATATAAATGACCTTTAAAGTTATATATTGAAAATAAATAATGAAATATTAAAACTAGAATATAAATTAAAGCAATGCTAGATACATATGGTGTTTTTATTATAAGACTACTTATTGGAATATTAGAAACAAATTTAGCAATTAAAATAAGCAGTTTTAAAAATACATCTAATATAATTGCTAGCATTTTAGCTAATTTAAAAGAAATTAAGGATACAAAGATTGTTATAAATCCTAAAATTATAATTACTCCTAGAATTGGACTTGCAAATAAATTAGATATAAAAAATGTTAATGATATTGTATTAAACCTGTATGCTATAATTGGCATTATAAGAATTTGAGTAGAAAAAGTTACTATAAGTAATTGTATAGTTTTACTTTTTAACTTTATTTTTGATAATATTTTTTCTATATCCTTGTCAAACATTACAATACCTAAAGTTCCTAAATATGACAATTGAAATCCTATATCTAATATGGAAAATGGATTTGATATTAAAATAACCATTGCACTTAATGCTATATTATTTATTGTATCTGACTTTCTATACAAAAGTTTAGCCCCTATTGCAAGGCCTGCCATTATGCAGGCTCTTATAACAGATGGAGTAAAATTAGTTATAAAAAGAAATATTCCAAGAACTAATATCGTAATTATACCAGCATATTTTTTTGGTAATTTGCTTAACATATAGCTTATTCCAAGTATTATATAGGAGGTATGTGCTCCGGATACTGCAAGCATATGTGATAGATTACTTGTTTTAAAGTTTTCTATTATTTCATCTGATATTTCTTGTTTATCTCCTAATAATATTCCTGTAAGTAAATCTCCTGTTTCTCCTGGGAGTAAGCTTTCTGTATTTTTTATTATTATATTTCTAGCTTTATTTGATTTTATAAAAATTTGATTTATGTAATTACTTTGTATGACCTTTATTTCTCCACTACTTTTAATTGATCCATATATTTTTTTACTTTTCAAATATTCTCTATAATTGAACCCCTTATAATTTCTGCTTTCACTTGGAATAATATACTCACCTTTTATTTTTATTAAATCTCCATACTGTAATAATTTTTTCTTATTTGTATTTAGAATGAATTTTTTATTTTTATATAGTCCATCTTTCATTTTTATTATATATGAGTAACTATAGTCTTTTTCCTCTGCTTCTTTTATAATTACTGCATTTCCTTTTATAATTTCTGGAGGATTATTATAAAATTTAGTGTATTTATTATTTAAATATCTAACATAATAATTTGAAATTATTATAGATATTAAAAATATGTAAATAACACTAGGTTTTAACATTATTTTTAGATATTTAGCAATCTTGCTTTTTTTATTAGATATAAGAACTATATAAATCAAACTTATAAACGCAATAACAAAGGCTATACTTATTTTAAAGTATAGCCCATAAATAATTCCTATTATATATCCGTATAGCACATAATAATATAGGTCGTTTTATTGTTAATCACTCCTGCTTCTTATAAAATCCCCCAATTATTTTACTATTCTTCTTGCTGAATAGTAACAATTATTATAATGCCCGCTACTTACTGTATCTGTTTTAACACCAGTTCTACTGTTTTCTGCATGTACAAAATATCCTCCGCCTGTGTATATTCCTACATGATCTGCTGTTCCATCTCTATTATTATCAAAGATTAGTAAATCTCCTGGTTGCAAATCTGCTTTTGATACAGCAGTTCCTGATTGTTTTTGAGCTGAAAAAGATCTACTAAGTGAGTATCCACATGAATTATACACATAATATGTAAATCCTGTACAATCAAATCCTGTGCTTGGAGTTGTTCCTCCTGATACGTATTTATATCCTATATATTTTTTTGCAAATGCTACTACGCTTTCTCCTGCATCTGAGTTTTGTGTAGCTGCACTAGCAGTTTCTGTATTAGTTTCTTGTTCTACTTTTGGTTCTGTTTTCTCCTCAGTAACAGTTCTTTCTTTATTAGCACTTCTGCTAGTTACTTCTACTGCTTTATCAGATACTAATGATTTTGATACATAGCCTGTTATTTCTTTATATTGTATTTTATAAAAGTCTCCTTCTTCCCCTATAATTGTTACCTCTGTGTTTCTTAATAATGTAGTAATTATATTGGCTGATGTACTTGCAGACTCTCTTATATTTGCAGATGAGCTAACATTTATATATCCCTTTTTATTCTCTGTAGTTTTTGTACTCTCCTCTGCTGGTTTATTATTTTCTTGAGTTTTTTCTGGTTGGGCATTGTTTGTATCTATATAATATTTTCTTACCCATCCTTGCTTTCCTTCAAATGAAATATTTAGCCAATCATTTAATTCATAGTTTATAGTTATTGTTTTTTCTTTTTCTATGTTTAGCATTACTTTTGATGTAACTGATGGAATAATATGTACATCTATATTTGAAGTTAAAACTACATTTTTAGGATATTCGCTTTTTTCTTCGTTGTTTGTTTCTTCTTGGTTTGGCTCTGTAGTCTCTTCTTGCGGTTTAGTTTCTTCTACTGAAGGAGTTTTCTCCTCTGTTGGTTTTTCTTCAGCTTTTTCTGCATTTACATACTCTGCAAACATATAGCCTTCATAACTTCCATATTTTACTTTATACCATTCTCCGCTTTCTTCTATTATTTCTACTTTTTCTTCATCACTTACAGTTGTTACTGGGTTACCGGATTTTGATGCTGTTTCTCTTAAAACTAGTCCGTTTGGTGCATTAACTGTTCCTGTTCTTGCTAAAGAAATTGTTCCAAATAAAAATATTCCTCCACATAATGCAATGGAAATCTTCTTAAATTTATTCATAAAAAGCTCTCTCCCTCTACAATTTTACTTGATTATTATATATTTATTGGGGCTTTTTGTCAAGTAAGCGTACTTATTATAATTGCCTTATAATTTCTGCACAGTTTTTCGAAGCTAATTTTATAAATTGATTAAAATCTATATGATTTTTTCCATTTGGTATATCTGAAATTGACCTTATTACTATAAATGGAACTTTATTTAAATAGCACACTTGTGCAATTGCTGCGCCCTCCATTTCGCAACAATCTGCATTAAATTTCGTTTTTATCTTTTCTTTCATTTTAGGATCTGTACAAAAAATGTCTCCAGATGCTATTGTTCCTGTTAGAATTTTTGTATTTTCCAATTTGATATTTTTTAGACTTTGTATTAATCCTTTATCTCCTTCAAAAAAAGTTCCTGTATCTGTTATATACCCTTTTTCATGTTCAAATGCAGTAATGTCAAAATCATGTTGAACAAGTTTTTCTCCTATAATTATATCTCCTATATTTAAGCTATCATTTAATCCTCCTGCAGAGCCAACATTTATTATGCATTCTAAATTAAATTTATCTGTTAAAATTTGCGTTACTCTAGCAGCATTCACTTTTCCTACTCCACATCTAGCTAGCACATACTTCTTATTATTTATTTTGCCTTTAAAAAAAGTTAGATTCCAGTAACTTATCTCTTCTATTTTATTCATTATATTCTTTATAGCATCAAATTCTTCCTCTGTCGCAGTAATTATTGCTCTATATTTATCCATACTAACACTCCCCTATACTAACCTTATTGTAAATTATATCATATGATTTAAATTTTGCAATTAAACAGATTGGAATTTGTTTAATTGATGTGAGAGGTGTGATGTACGATTCAGGACAGTCCCTAGAATCGTTTTTACAAATTACAATTTGTCTAACTACAAAAAAAGATTGCAAAACAAATTGCAATCTTTTCATTATATTATTTATAAACTAAGCTAATTCTACTGTTGCTCCAGCTTCTTCAAATTTAGCTTTTAATTCTTCAGCTTCTTCTTTAGAAACTCCTTCTTTAACTGTTTTAGGTGCTCCATCAACTAAATCTTTAGCTTCTTTTAATCCTAAACCTGTTGCATCTCTTACAACTTTTATTACTGGTATTTTGTTTGCTCCAGCTTCTTTTAATACAACATCAAAAGATGTTTTTTCTTCAGCAGCTCCTGCTACTGCTCCAGCTGCTGGTGCAGCTGCTGCTACTGCAGATACTCCAAATTCTTCTTCTATAGCTTTTACTAAATCAGCTAATTCTACTACTGTCATTTTTTTGATTTCTTCAATCATTTCTTCTTTACTCATTTTATTTCCTCCTATATTTTAAGGGTAAAGCTTACTTTTTATCACTATCACTTTTTAGGAGTTGTATCTCCTATTTGTAAATAGTTATATATGTTTCATGCTTTTTTCCTTTTTATTTTGTTTTATTTTAGTGCTTGGTCACTACCCTAATTGTTTTAATTAAGCATTTGTTTCTGCTTTTTGTAATTTAACTTGATCTAATGCAACTGCAAGTTTTGATATATTTCCAAGTAAAGCTCCAGCAAGCATAGATAGTAATGTTTCTCTTGATGGTAATTTTGCAAGTGTTATTATTTCTTCTGTTGTTACAACTTTTCCATCAATTATTCCACCTTTAATTTTATAGAATTCATTATCTTTAGCATATTCATAAATTGTTTTGCAAGCATCAAGATAATCATTGTTTCCTATTATAACTGCTGTAGGTCCTAATAGGGCATCATTTAATCCTTCTACACCGCACTCTTCTAAAGCTCTTCTTGTTATATTATTTTTTATAACATTATATTCTACTTCAGATGCTCTTAGTTTTGTTCTTAACTCTGTTACATCAGCAACATTTATTCCTCTATAGTCTGTTAAAAGAACTACTTTAGCTTCTTTAATTTTTGCTGCTAATTCAGATACTTCTTTCTTCTTTTGCTCTAATATTTTTTCACTAGCCAATTGATTCACCTCCTCCAAAACTTGAAGAGTTTTATACTCTTCTCTCTTCACCATTCATTTTTCATTAGGTTATGAAAAATTATATGGTTTATATATTTTAAAATTAAAAACTCTGTTAATCCTATTCGAGGCATTAACAGAGTTTATTACACTCTTTTTAATAACCTCGGTAGGACTTATTAATGCCTACTGTCTTTGGTCGTTCAATTATATATATTCTATACTATGATAAATATATACTTGGTCCCATTGATGTAGCTATAGCAACACTTTTTACATATTGTCCTTTTGCTGCTGCTGGTTTTGCTTTTATAATAGCATCCATTACTGTTTCATAATTTTCTGCTAATTTTTCACTACCAAATGAAACTTTTCCAAATCCTAAATGAATAATATTTGTTTTATCTAATCTATATTCAACTTTACCAGATTTAATTTCATTTATTGCTTTTGTTACATCCATAGTTACTGTTCCTGATTTTGGGTTTGGCATTAAACCTTTAGGTCCTAATATTTTTCCAAGTCTTCCTATAACACCCATCATATCTGGTGTAGCAACTATAACATCATAATCAAACCAGTTTTCATTTTGAATTTTTGGAACTAGTTCTTCTGCTCCTACGAAGTCAGCTCCTGCTGCTTCTGCTTCTTTTGCTTTATCACCTTTTGCAAAAACTAATACTCTTTGAGTTTTACCTGTACCATTTGGAAGTACTACTGTACCTCTAACTTGTTGATCAGCTTGTTTTCCATCTACACCTAATTTTACGTGTAATTCAACTGTTTCATCAAATTTTGGTTTTGGCATTTTGCAAATTACATCTAATGCTTCTTTTGCATCATACTTTTTTGTTCTATCAATAAGCTTTTCGCATTCTTGATATCTTTTTCCTTTTTTCATTTCATTTCCTCCTTTGGTATTAACGGATTTTCATCCTCCCAATTAATTTATATCATTTTTTTGATACCGTTTTCATTTATTCTGCTACTACTACACCCATAGATCTAGCAGTTCCCATAACCATACTCATAGCTGTTTCTAATGAAGCTGCATTTAAATCTTCCATTTTTGTTTTTGCAATTTCTTCTACTTGAGCTTTTGTTATTGTTGCAACTTTATCTTTGTTAGGTTTTCCTGAACCTTTTTCTATTTTTAAAGCTTTTTTAATTAAAACTGCTACTGGTGGTACTTTTGTAATAAATGAGAAAGTTTTATCTTTATATACAGTTATTACAACTGGTATTATCATACCTGGTTGATTAGCTGTTTTTTCATTAAATTCTTTTGTGAATTGCATAATGTTTATACCTGTTGAACCTAAAGCTGGTCCTACTGGTGGTGCTGGTGTTGCTTTTCCAGCTTCTATTTGTAATTTAACAACGTTTGTAATCTCTTTTTCTGCCATTTTCCTCTATCTCCTTTTTTATATTTGTTTTATATTTTCTCTACTTGTGAAAACTCTAGTTCTACTGGAGTTTCTCTTCCAAACATAGATACTAATACTTTAACTTTATTTTTTTCTTTATTTATTTCTTGAACTGTTCCTATAAATGAAGCAAGTGGGCCATTAACAACTCTTACTGTATCGTTAACATCATAATCAACATTAACAACAGCTGTTTCAAATCCCATGTTTCTTATTTCTTCTGTCGTAAGTGGAATTGGATCTGTTCCTGAACCTACAAACCCTGTTACACCTCTTGTATTTCTTACAATGTACCAAGATTCTTCTGTTACAATCATTTTTACTAAAACATATCCTGGAAAAACCTTTTTCAAATTAGTTTTTCTTTTCCCATCTTTAATTTCTATTTGTTCTTCCATTGGAACAACTATATCAAAGAAATAATCTTCTAATTCTCTATTTTTTATTGTTTTCTCTAAATCTGTTTTTACCTTGTTCTCATAACCTGAATATGTATGAACAACATACCATTTTGGTTCTTCATTTTCTTTTATTTGAGACATGTATTTTAAGCCTCCTTATTTATTGCACATTTTCTACTGAAGATTCGTTTTCTGCTGTTCCTGTACTATTGTTTTGTTCTACTGTATTTTCGCCTTCAGTATTATTAGTTACGTTGTCTACAACAACCTCATTCTTAATATTTTCTTTTAATTTATTTATTCCTTTTTCATTAAGTAAATCGAAAAATAAATCTAAGACAAATACTATTACTGCTGTTATTAACACAATTGTAATTACTGCTACAGTATTATTTACTATTTGCTTTGGTGTTGGCCAAATAACTTTTTTTAATTCAGCTTTAAAATCCTTGAAAAAATGCTTTTTATTTTTTATGTCCTTATTATTTTTTGCATCTTTAGCCATTTTATTTCCTCCTTAAAAAAGTTCCTATTTTGTCTCTTTATGTGTTGTTCTTTTATTGCAATATTTACAATATTTAGCAACTTCTAATCTTTCTGTATTATTTCTTTTATTTTTGCTTGTAGTATAAGTTCTTCTTTTACACTCTGTGCATTCTAGTGTTATATTTTCTCTTGGTCCTTTTGCAGCCATTTTTTAGCTCCACCTCCAACTTTATTTATACGGGTTTTAACGATGCGTTTTTTAAGCTATGCCCCCATTTAGAAACATAGCTTATATAATTTATCATATTTTGTTATAAATGTCAACGTTTTTACGGTTTTTTTTATATTTTTGAGTAATATTTAAATCTTATCCCATTAAATCTAGTACGAACGCACTGTTGTACCTAAAATAATATCATCTATTATTCTTTCTAATGGTAATTGATTTTCTCCTGTTGGATTATCTATTTTTACTTCTATTTTCAACGAATTATCTACGTTTTTATCTATTATATGATAATAGCTTCTTAACTCTGATGATATATATAATCCTCTCCATTCTAAATGGTTTTGACTATCACTTCCTACATTATATCCACTTTCTTCTAGCCCTTCATAATAACCTACGCCATATCTTAAACATTCTTTTTTTATTAGATTTTTGTACCCCCCTACATCGAATAAAGGATCATAAGTTGTTACTGTTACTCCTATATTGTTAACTGTTCCTCTAAATATACAAGTAGCGTTTCCTGTACGATTTCCCCAGGTTCCTTTATCTATTTCTTCCACACTCCAACCTTCTGGATACTTTATTGTCATTCCTGGTACAGCTTTTGATTCTAGTTTTTCCCCTGAAACTCTTTGTGGTAGTTTCTTATATGTTCCTACTAAATATTTTCTTAAGACCTCAACATCTGCCTGATTTACTAAATCATCATCATTAACATCTGCATTGATTTTTCCTTGTTCTGTTAATTCTTTTTCTCCAATAATATATTTTTTTATAACAATAAGATCTTTTCCATTAACTTCTCCATCACAGTTTACATCTCCGCATAAGAATTTCTCATTTTTAGCAGAATTATCTTCTGTTTCTTTAGAATCATTATCTTTAACATTTTCGTTTTTTGTTTCTTCTTGTTCTTTATGGTCTGCCTCTTCTTTTCCTTTTTTTATCATTTCATCAAAAGTAGGTGTAGTAAATTCTATTGTCTCTAGCATTTTTTCAAAAGTTTTATAATATTTGTTATATGATTGTGCATCTCCATAATAGTATATTTGATAAAAATTAGAATTAGCCTCAAAATAAATTGTTATAGATTGATATTCAAAATTTTCATCTTCTCTAAATTCTGTACCTTTATTTTTTATATAATATCCCATACTACCAGAAATATCTATATTTCCTTGTTCTACATCATCTGTAAATATTCCATATTTTTCAGCACATTGTTTTGCTGTTAGGTTACTTTCATTTGCTGAATCCAACCATTCTATTTTAAATGAAAGATGCCCCTTAAACTTGCCAGTTCCGCTCATCAGGTCCTACTGTCACAGCGCCAATCCATTGAGTCCTTTTTTCTACCCATTCCTCAGGATAATTAAAGTTTATTCCTATAGCACTTTTTACTTCTTTAGTTAATTTTATATTTTCTTCTGTTTCCATTTCATCTTGTTTTTTATCTAGACCTAAATAGTTTGTTGCAAAAATTCTATAATTTCCATTTATTTTCTTGATTTTAAATTGGCATTCATTTTCTTCTTTTGTACTACTATCTACATAAGCTTTTGTGTATTTTGCTTTATATGTTAACTCTCCATTATCTTGATTTAATTTTTCTACACTAATGTTTTCAATACAATAACCTGGTCCTGCTTTTGGAACGATATAGGCTATTCCTTCTACATCAGTTGCATTAATTGCTAATGCATTTTCTAATGCTTCTCCTGTGAAAATGTCTTCATATTTTTCTTTCAATTCAGAATATTCTAATCTTGTTTTCCCATAATATATTCCATTAATTTCCTTTATCTCTTCAGAATCATATTCAATATTAAATCCATCTCTTATTGCTAATACTGCTTCTTCAAATAATTTTTTTGCGACTTCATCCGTTTCCTCTATTTCATCATCCTTTTTTATTAAAGCTTCTATGGTAGATATTAAATTAGGTTTATTCATTTTATATGCAAAGACATTTATTCCTACAAATAACACCATAACTATTACTGCTACTATACTTAAGAATTTATTAAAGCTTATTTTTATTACTTTATTTTCATTGTTTTCCATTCCATACTCCTCCTTTATTTTTTCGAAAATATCATTTGCTTGTTCTGAAATCTCTTTGTCTTGTTTTAGTTTTTCTTTTATAAACAAATCTTTTTTATTCATTATTGCCCACCCCCTCTTCGCTTAAAATTTGATATAACTTTTCTCTTGATCTAAATATTCTAGATTTAACAGTTCCCTTTGATATATTTAGAATATTCGAAATGTCTGATATAGAAAAATCATTGTAATAATATAAAATTGTAGTTAACTTCAACTCTTGTGATAGAGAATTTAAGGCCAACTCTAAGTCTGTTTTCTCTACGATTTTATTATCAAAACTATTATGTTGTAGTGTAGAACTTATTGTTACTTTTTCCTTTTTTTCACTGTTCAATTTATGTTTTGAAAGAATATCATTACATTTATTAATTGTAATCCTTATAACCCAAGTTTTAAAATGTTTCTCGCTTTTCAAATTTTTTATATTTTTATATATACTCAAAGCAGTATCTTGAATTGCATCGCATACATCATCTTCATCTTTTAATATTGCTTTTGCTGTTTTATATATTGGCAATTTATATTCTTCCATTAACTCTGCAAAAGCTTCTTTATCTCCTTTTTTTACTTGAGTAATAATTGACATTTTTCTACCTCCATACTTATTAGACTTTAGTTTTTTTTAAATGGTTCATTAGTTTTAATATTTTTTAATTTATAATTATAGCTTGATTATATGATTTATTCCAGTTGCTTATAAACTTGCTTTTAGGCTGTTTTACTCCTTTTCCTACTGCCGGATCATTTAAATACACATAATTTTTATCATATCCTATTAATACTGCACAATGTTCTCCAACCAACTCCACAAATTGCCCACTCCCATCAGGATATTTCCATGTTACTCCTTCTGATAAGTCGGCAGCTTTTGCTCTACACCATATTATCACAGGTTTTCCTTTTTGTACATACTCAAAAATTTTATCTATTGATGAACCTGAAATATTTGTGCATGAAACACCAGATTTTTTAAGAGCTGTAACTATTGGTCCCGCAAAACATCCATATGAACCTGTTGATTTTCCTTTTGTAGGATGTCCAACAAAATACTTAAATGGATTTTCGCCTACCCATACAATTTCTTCTGTTGTAGTAATTTTTGTCTCCATTTCTCCTGTTTCTTCGTTTAACACTTCCGTTTTTGTTTCTTTTGTTATTTTTTCTTGCCTTTTACCTTTTGTATCCGTTGGAGTATTTGCAATAATCGTAGCAGAATCTACATTGTATCCAGAATAACGTGCAGCCATTGTTGCAGCGACCGCTTCACACCCTGTTGGATATCCTAAATTAAATTGATTTATGAATGGAACATTTTCTATATAATATGTTTTAGAATCAGAATAAGCTTTCAGCACAGTATAACCTACAATTCCATTGTTTAATCTTATTTTAGCATAACTATTTTTTTCATCTAGTATTTCAATTTCATCATTTCTTTTAACTGTATCTAATAATGTATAATTTGTACCTGGTCCTATTCTCACATTAAATGATTCTGTAACATACATCTTTTTATTTGTTGGTGCATTTTCTGTTACATTAAATTTACATATTGCTATTTTTCCATTTGTTGATGTAATTTTTACAGTTGCCTCGCCTATTCCTATGGCTTTTATTTTTCCATTCTGTACAGAAATAACTGATGTATTTGAACTTGACCATATTATTTCCTTATTAGTTGCGTTACTAGGTTTTATACTACTATTTAAAATATAGTTCTGTCCTATCCCAATTTTTACTACTTGTTCATCTAAGCTAATACTTTCCACCTCAATAGGTTTAACAATAATATTACATTTTGCTTCTTTTTTTGTATTACTTTCCGTTACCGTTATTATAGCCTTTCCTTCTTTATGTCCTTTTACAACTCCATCTTTTACTGTTGCAACACTTTCATTTGAAGATTTCCATGTTAAGTTTTTATATGTTGTATTTTTTGGAACCAATGTAGCTTTTATTTCTTTTTCATTATTTATTAAAATAGTATGTTCTGTCTTGTCTAAAGTTATTTCTTTTAAATCTACTACACAAGTCAATGTTATTTCATTACTTTTTTCCTCATTATGTACTGCATAAATATTTGCTTCTCCTTCTGAAACTCCTATAATATTATCTCCTTCTATTCTTATTATATCTGGATTAGAAGATATTAAAGTAAATTCCCCCTCAAATTTAGTAACTTGTGGTTTTATAATTTCTCCTACATCAACAATTTCCTTGTTCAAACTTAGTTTAAATATTGAATTATCTATTTCAATTGCTGAATTATTTATTTTGGCAATAGTTTGTATTGTTTTTCCTTTTGTAATTGCTTTATATACAAAAAAGCTAGAGAGGCTTATTAGAATTATCAGTACAGGATATGATATCCACCATGGCAATTTTATACCTATTTTTTCCTTTTTTTCATCATTTTTTTGACTATTTTCTTCATTCATTTTCTTTTGTATCCCCCTTTTTTTCTCATTCATTGGTTTTTTTTACATTTTATGCTAAGATTTTGAGCATGTCAATATAAAAAAATCTTTTTGTGAGCATATATGTAATTCTATCTCAGTTTTTGGGTAAAATTATTATGGTGAAGTTTATGAAAAAAATTAATGAGATTTTAAAAGATTTTAGAGAAGATAACGACTTTTCTCAGGAAGATGTTGCAAAATATCTTAAAATTCCGCGATCCACATATGGTCATTATGAAACTGGAAACAGCAAAGTTCCTATTGAAATAATTATACAATTGTCTGGATTGTATAACATCACTCCAAATGATTTTTTAGGATTTTCCAGTATTTTGGCAGGTACGGATATTTCTAAAAATCAAAAATTACTTAAATTTATTCAAAAGGAAAATATTAATATAGATAAACTACTCGAAATATTAGAGCTTTTTAAAAATATTAACAAATAATTGCTGTTTCCTTATATTAGACTTTTAATTTTATAAAATGGTTCAAGAAAAGTTACTTCGCTAACTTTTCTTTTCGCAGATTTAAGTTTTCGAATAAGATGAGGAAATCTCAAAGACAATAGCGATTATAACATTTTTGTTGGATAGAAAAAATCAAAGATTTTTCTATCCAGCAAAAAAAGTGCATTTTCAAATATTAGATTTTTATCTAACAATTAAAATGCACTTTCTTTATATTCATTTAATTTACCTTCCGGCCCATTCCGACCTCCGCCGCCTCCGGCCACCACCGACCACCAGAAAAGCCTCCGCCTCCGCCAGATCCGCTTGATGAGCTATGGCTCGCGATTTCTGAAAGTGAAGTTTTGTAAGCTCTATTTGTTTCTGCAGTTATACTGTCTATTAGGCTTCTACCATTTGTATTATAAGTAATATTATTTGTTGCTAAATTTATAATTTGATATTGATTTATATTTTCATCTTTCCAAAATTCTTCAACAAATACTTCTGGATATTTTGCTTTCATTTGTTCTATAGCCTTATCTGCTATTCCAAATGCTGTTGCATATACTAAGTATTTTTCCCAAATTACTAAACTTGGAATTTCTTTTTCTTCTATTAAAGAAAACTCCTGTATATATCTTCCTAATGCTACCCATTCTTTTCTCTCTTCTGTTCCTTCCTGTGTTAGTACTGCAATTTTGCTTTGTGTTTTTTCACACATTTTGAATTTTATTAATAGGCTGACAATTATAGGCAATAATATTAATAGTACTGTTACAATTCCTGGTATAAATCTAATTCCAAACATATCTATATATGCATTATCAAATAATGGTATATATCCTATTAAAATACCTATTAAAATAAACTCAATTGTTCCTCTTAAAACTACAAATTTGATTGCTGCATTTTGTGACTTTATATATTCTTTTTGATTTGCTTTATCAACTAACTTTAATTTATAAAGAGTTTCTCTACTTTCATTTACTAAGTTATTAATAAGCATACTGTATTTAGAATAATTCTTTTTTGCAAACTCATTTATTTTATCTATTTTAAATTCAGAATCTTTTCCTGTTCCTTTTAATATTTTATAAACTGCAAGTTCATCTTTCTTAAGTCCTTCTGATTCTTTTATAATTTTAACATATATATCGTTCTTTTCTACTCTTAATTTTATATACTCTTTTAATGCTAGGTTTAATATTGTTGCAGCTACAATCTCCGACTGTTTACCTTCCATTCCATTAAGCCTTTTATTAAAATAATACAAATATGTTGCCTCCGCAGGAGTTGCAGTTGCTTCTCTAGGAATATCTCTAAAATATTTCAAATCATGGTGAATAATTCCATCATTTTTTCTCTTACTTATTTTATAATACTTAATTGCTTTAAATATATTTATAATAATTGTAGTTATATAAATTCCAATTAGAATTATCCAAAATACTGATGTTTTATTATTAGACTCTTCTGCCCAATTAGTTTCCTCATTTATTATTGATTCCAAATATTTATATTCTTTTTCTTTATCTGTATTTACTACAAATTGTTTTTCTGTTGTTACTGCTCTTATCTCTAACATTCTGTTTTTACCTAATTTGTCTATTGTAAATTCTATAGTATGTTCATTTTTTATATTAATATTTCCATTTAATGGTCCATGTCCCCATGCTTTTAAATTATTAATATTGCTCACTTTGCTTGGCATTTTAATTGTTCCTGTCACTTTACTTACGGGTATACTATTGCTTTCATCTAGTAATTTCCAATAAAACTCCTGGCAGTCTTTATAGTCTGTGACAATATCTGTTATAGTGTAGGAGAATTCATATTTTTTTGTTCCTATTTTGTTTTCCATTCCAGTTCCCCAAGCCACTTCGAATTCTCTTGAATTTAAATCTAATGCATAAAAGCATCCTGTTGTTACATGATACATTTCTTCATATATTTGTTTTAAGTTCTTCCCTGTGTCCAGGTCTTTAACATTAACATTTGTTATATTTCCAAACTTATTTGATTTTTTAAAAGTTCTAAATAAAGTATTAGTATGGCTTATATACACATCCCATGTTTCTACAATAGTTGCACTTCCATCTTCGTTTAATGTTATATTATAATTTAGTTTATTCATAATTTGTTTCTTAGAAAATAAATGCCCTGAAACTAAAACTATAAACATTATAACTATTGCCATTATCATCCATCTTTTTAAAACTTTCTTTAATTTATTTTTAAATTTTTTTTTTACTTTCATAAATAAACTCCTATTATTTTTTCTTTTGAACAGAATATCCGAATTTTCCTACTTGTTTTCCAAGTTCAAAATATTTTCCATTTGCATAAGCAACTAAATTGCATTTTGTTATATCAAAGGCGCCTTTTTCATCAATGTACTTTTCATTTGCATTTATCGATAATACTTCTGCTATAAACATAGTATGACTTCCGAAGTTCTTTTATTTCTTTTACTTTGCATTCTACAGATACTGGACTTTCTTTTATTGATGGGCATTTAACAAAATTAGATTTTTCTTTTGTAAGGTTCATCTCTTTAAATTTGTCGAACTCTCTTCCCGATTTAACTCCACACCAATCTGTCGCATATGTTAATTCCTTACTTGTCAAATTAATTACAAATTCTCCTGTATCTTTTATAATGTTATATGAATACCTTTCTGGTCTTACTGAAATGTAACACATTGCTGGATTTGTATTTAATATTCCTGTCCAAGCAACTGTTATTATATTTGATTTCTCCATATCTCCACAAGATACCATTACTGCTGGTATTGGATATATAAATGTGCCTGGCTTCCACATTGTTTTTGCCATTTTTTATCACCCTTTCTTTTATATTATATATTAATAAAATTATAATTTCAAATATATTATAGTCAAATTGGAATTTGTATAATGGATGTGCGCGGTGTGATTTGGGAAGTGAGATTCGTAGGGGCGTATTGCATACGCCCAAAAAGGAATTTATCTTATTTTTTCTTTACATTTTTTGTTTTTGTTATATAATATATGTATTAATATAATAATGTCTTAGGAGGAAAAAATGAAATTATTAGAAGATATAATTTTGGAAAAAGGAACTGTAATAAATGATAGCATACTAAAAGTAAATAGCTTTATAAATCATCAAGTAGATTCTAAGTTAATGAAAGAAATTGGTATTGAATTCGCCAATCATTTTAAAGGTGCAGGAATCACAAAAGTTTTTACTATAGAAAGTTCTGGTATTGCTCCAGCAGTAATGACTTCATACGAACTTGATATTCCTATGGTTATATTGAAAAAGGAAACTTCTTCTACTTTGGATAGTGGAATATATCAAACACAAATTAAATCGTTTACAAAGAATAAAATATATAATCTAACTCTTTCAAAAGATTATATAGACTCTGATGATCAAGTATTAATTATAGATGATTTCTTAGCAAATGGTGAAGCTGCAAAAGGGGCTATAAAACTAATTGAGTCTGCAGGGGCTCATGTATGTGGTATTGGAATTGTAATAGAGAAATCATTCCAACCTGGTCGAAAATATTTAGATGATTTAGGTTATGATGTATATTCACTTGCAAGAATTAAATCATTAAAAGATGGAAAAGTAGAATTTTTAGATTAGAACTAGTATTTACGAACATATATTTAAGAGACATAGTTTTTTATATAGTAATGGTATATAAAAAACTATGTCTCCTATTTTTAAGCAAAAAAAATCTGGCGATGACCTATCTTCCCAGCAGGGTAACCCGCAAGTATTTTCAGCACTGGCAAGCTTAACTTCTGTGTTCGGGATGGGAACAGGTGTATCCTCGCCGTTATTATCACCAGAAAAATTTAGTGTGTTAGCACACTGAAAAATATATAGAAAGAAAATATGGGTTAACTTTAGATTTACCGCCTTTGCTTAACTTTTTATGGT
>CAKOVK010000018.1 GCA_934121925.1 uncultured Clostridia bacterium | reverse complement strand
AATCCATTCGCAACCTTTTTTCCATTTTTAATATTTTAATTTTTCAGAAAACAATTTACTCACACAAATTACAATTTATTTTACTGTTTTCTAATTCTATGCTATAATTATATTCAGTTTTTTTTAAGGAAGGGATTATTATGAATTTAAATATTGTCTTAGTAGAACCAGAAATACCTCAAAATACAGGAAACATTGCAAGAACTTGTGCTGCAATTGGTGCAAAATTGCATTTAGTAAGACCTCTTGGTTTTGAAATTTCTGATAAATATGTAAAAAGAGCTGGTCTTGATTATTGGGATAAATTAGATATAGAAGAGCATAATTCATTATCTGATTTTTTAAAAAAGTATCCAGTAAATAGTAATATGTTTTTAGTTACAACAAAGGGCCAACATTGTTATTCTGATGTTGATTATTCTAAATTAGAAGAAGTTTTTCTTTTATTTGGAAAAGAAACTAAAGGTCTTCCTGAAAGCTTGTTAAAGGAACATTTAGAAAATACTATAAGAATTCCTATGAGAGAAACTCTACGTTCTCTTAATTTATCTAATTCGGTGGCTATTGTGGCTTATGAAGTTTTTAGACAAAATAGTTTTTGTAATTTAGAAGAAATAAGTAAATATTTTAATTAATTTTTTCTTTAATTTACACTATTATTGAATTATAATATTTATATAATACTTTTTTAGGAGGAAATATGCAATTTTTACAAAACTTAATTTCAACATTTTGGTTCGAAGCTATAATTAGGCTTATCTTAGGATTTCTATTAGCAGGATTTATTGGTGCAGAAAGAGAATCTGTTAATAAACCAGCTGGATTTAAAACCCATTCTTTAATTGGTATTAGTGCTGTACTTATTATGCTTTGTGGTGAATATTTAAGTTATAAATATTCAGTTGATGCATCTAGAATTCCAGCTCAATTACTTTCTGGTATAGGTTTTATAGGTGCTGGTACTATTTTAAGAGATGGATTTAATGTAAAGGGATTAACTACTGCTTCTAGTTTACTTGCTACAACTTGTATTGGGCTTAGCATAGGTGCTGGTTTTTACATAGGTGGAATTATTTCTACTGTAATTGTATATATAATACTTTCTCACTCTCATAATTTATTTGAATCATTAGATCATTTTACTAATGTTTCTTTAGATTTAACAGTAAGAGATATCCAAAACACTTTACCATCTATTCAAAAAATTCTTGATAAATATAACATTAATATTAAAAAAATTAAAACAGGTAAGCCAAATGAAGAAGCTTTGGCAGATTTAAGCTTGATTTTTAGATATCACAAAGACGTAAATATAAATTCTGTTTTCACAGAAATTTCTAGTATGGAAAATGTACTTGATTTAGAAGAAGGATAGAGCAAAACTCTATCCTGACTCTATCCTGTTTTGCTTAATATATCTTTTTTCATTTTATTCATTATTTTCTTTTCTAATCTTGATATATAACTTTGTGAAATTCCGTAGCATGTCTGCAACTTCTTTTTGTGTTTTTTCAGTTCCGCTAATAAATCCAAATCGAAGCTCCATTATATTTTTTTCTCTATTGCTTAATTTTTCTATAGATGCTTTCAATAATACTTTATCGACCTCATCTTCTAAGCCTCTAGATGTAATATCCGGCTCTGTACCTAATATATCTGATAATAGTAACTCATTTCCATCTCCATCTTGATTTAATGGTTCATCTATTGAAATTTCCCCTTTTATTCTATTGCTTCTCCTTAAATACATTAATATTTCGTTTTCTATACACCTTGAAGCATATGTTGCAAGTTTAATATTTTTTCCTGTGTTAAATGTGTTAATTGCTTTCATTAGCCCAATTGTTCCTATTGATATTAAGTCTTCTATTCCAACTCCTGTATTTTCAAATTTTTTTGCAATATATACAACTAATCTCAAATTTCTTTCTACTAATATTTGTCTTGCTTCTACATCATTATTATCTAATCTTTTTAAATATTCATCCTCCTCATTTGCATCTAATGGAGGCGGTAAAGTTTGGCTTCCTCCTATATAGTATATTGGAAATTTTTCAATTTCCTCATTATTTAAATATTTAACGTAAATTGTATTAAGCTTAATTCTTAATATCTCCAATATATTCATAAGTATTTCCCTCCCAATTTTTTATTTTTTTATGCTGTATAGCTTTTCACATATTCATTTACTTTTTCATAACCTTCTATTATATCTAGTCCTATTAAAGCTTGATATTTACCCATTTTGTTTAAAATCCCATTATAGATACCTATAATTGCGTTACTTAAAACTATGCTTTTTTCATCTGTTTCTACTAATATTGCATCTGCTTTTATTCCAAGCAACATTCCATTTTCTTTTCCAAGAGAAGAAAATGGGATTAATCTTACTTTTGCCATATAGTCTTGTAAATCCACTTCTTGACCATCTATAATTTTATCTAAGTTATCTAAAACATATTCTGGTATTACTTTTTCTAGTGCTCTTTTTTCCACTACTACAACAGGTAATTTACTGATTGGCTCTCTTAAAAAATTTCCAGTATCTATAATTGATTTTATATATTTGCTTTTTTCATTTATAATTATTTTTAGAGAACATAGCATATCTTTTTTAGTTAACTTTCCTTTTATATTTTTAAATGCACTTGTTATTATTATGAATCCGCACAATTCCACCAGCCAATACCATTTTTATTGGATATGTACCTATTAAAACGCCTTTTTCCATTAAGATTTTTTGTGGACTTACAAAGTATAAGAGTGCAAAAGCTACTCCTCCAAAAGTAAACGAAGTTAGATAAAAAATCATCAACTGTTTAAAAAATATTTTTTTATTTTTTGGATTAAATGCAATATAAACCATAACAACAGACAATGCTATTTTTAAAAATAAATTTGAATATATTTCTAGCATAGACATATATGATAAAATTGCATATACTCCACCTATACCACTAGCTAAAAAGGTTCTTATTATCTTTATAGGTGCTTTTACTATAATTCCTGTTGCATATATAATAATATAATTCATAAATAGGTTTTCTAAAAAAATTATATCTATATATATGGTCAATAAATCACCTCGTATTCTGTTATTGTTTTAAATGAATTCTTATATTCTGTGCTAAATATTGTACTACCTATTGAATAAATAATGTGTCATTTTGTGAAGGCGAAAAAAAGAAATAATCTACTATTTTAGATTATTTCTTTTTAAATTTTATTTTATTAATTGTTTTTACTATTTATTTCCTTTTTTTCTTAAAAAAGATGGTATATCTAAATCTCCTTGTGATTCTCTATTCTCACTTGGTGTTGGAATAGAGTTTATTTTTTTATTCCAAGTATTTGTTACTAGATTTTCTACACCTAAGCTAGATATTTCTTGTTCTTTTTCGAATCCTGTAGCTATTACTGTTATTGTTATTTCATCACCTAAAGTTTCATCTGTAACAACACCAAATATAATGTTAGCTTCTGGATCTACACTTCTTTGAATAAGTTCTGCAGCAGTGTTTGCTTCTTGTAATCCTAATTCATTTCCACCTGTAATATTTATTATAACTCCTCTTGCACCTTCTATTGATGTTTCTAGTAATGGACTTTGAATTGCTTGTTTAGCTGCATCTTCTGCTCTATTATCTCCACTTGCTCTACCAATACCCATATGAGCCATTCCTGTATTTAACATTACAGTTTTAACATCTGCAAAGTCTAAGTTTATTAATCCTGGTACTGAAATTAAATCTGATATACCTTGAACACCTTGTCTTAATACATCATCTGCCATTTTGAAAGCTTCTACTATAGAAGTTCTTCTATCTATTATTTGTAATAATTTATCATTTGGTATAACAACTAATGTATCTACTCTTTCTTTTAAATTTGCAATTCCTTTTTCAGCTTGATTAAGTCTTTTTTTACCTTCAAATGTAAATGGTTTTGTTACAACACCTATTGTTAAAATTCCAAGTTCTTTTGCTGCAGCTGCTACTATTGGAGCTGCACCTGTTCCTGTTCCTCCACCCATTCCGGCTGTAACGAACACCATATCTGCTCCTCTTAATACTTCTGCTATTTCTGCTTTACTTTCTTCAGCAGCTTGCATACCAATATCTGGATTAGCTCCTGCTCCTAAGCCTCTTGTTAATTTTTCACCTATTTGAATTCTTGAACTTGCTTTTGATAATTGAAGTGCTTGTCTATCTGTATTAACTGCTATAAATTCAACATTTTTTATTCCCGATTCAATCATTCTATTTATAGCGTTATTACCAGCACCTCCAACACCAATAACTTTTATTGTTGCTGTGCCATCCATCATATAATTGTTTTCTTCATAATCTGTGTCCATCATTTTGTTTAATCCTCCTTCTTAATTTTGAATTTTGGAATTAATCGTTCACTAATTATATCACATTATTCCAAATATTACATTTATTTAAAAAAATTTATAACTTATTTATTGTTTGCTTAGTATTTAAGCTTTATGAATAGAAAAATTCTTTTATTCTTTCCATAATTGTTTTAAAGAAACTTTCCTCTGATCTAGTATCAATACTGCTAGAGACTGTTTTTGCATAAGGTCTTGATGCTACATATTTTACCAAAGCATAACTTGATCTAAAGTTTGGCTTTATTGTGCTTATTAACCTTCCAGTTGATATTTTTACTGGAATATTTAATGTAATTTTTCCTGCAACATCACTTTTATTTATATTTGTAATTCCTTGTCCTGTTAAAATTACATTATTTATATTTGATTTTATTCCTTCATTAGAAATACTCTTATTTACTAAAGAAAATATTTCTTCCACTCTCGCTTCTATTACTTCTATTAATTCAGAGCTTTTTATTGTTTTTGTTCTTTCTTCGCCCTTATATGTATTTAATATTATATCTGTATCGTTATCTATAAAAGATTTCAAAGCTAGTCCATATTGTTTTTTTAGTCTATCTGCTTCTTCTTCGCTTATATTAAAGACATAAGCTATATCTGCTGTAATGTTATCTCCACCTAGTGGAATTGTATTATTATAGATAAAAGATTCTCCTTCAAACACACCTATGTCAGTATTTCCTGCTCCAATATCTAGAATCATAACATTATCTTTTAATTCATTTTTATCTAATATTAATTGTCTTTCTGCTAAAACATTTGAAACTATTCCATCTATTTCTATATTTGCCTTTTTAAATATACTAGTTAATTGTTTTACATACGCTTTATCTGCTAAAACAACTTGTCCTTTTACTGTAAATGTAGAACTTAAACTGCCTACTGGATCATCTATTATTCTTCCATTATCTAGAGAAAATTCATTTGCTACTATATCTATTAAAACTTTGTCATCTGGAATATCTATGTCTTTTACTTGCATTATTGCTGATGTTACATCTTTTGTTGAAATTCCTGCATACTTATCTTTTGCTTCTTTTACAATACTATTTTGTACAATCGTTATATATTTACCTGGTATTGTAACATATGCTGAATGTATCTTTATATTTGCAAACTCTTCAACTTCCGCAATAGTTTTAGAAATTGCTGCTATTACTTCTTCTTCATCTGTAATCTTTGACTTTTTCATTCCAAAGCACTTACATTCGCTTGTAGCAATAATCTCGACCTGATTGAAATTATTTACTTCTCCTACTACAGCATTTACCTTGGAAGTACCTATGTCAATACCTACTATTATATCTCCGATAGCCAAGACAAATTCCTCCATTTAATTAGTAAATTTTTCGTTGGTATTAGAATATTATATTTTGCAAAAAAAGTCAATACTAATGTTACATTTTTGTCATATTTTCGTAATCTTGTTGTAATAAAAAAATAGTCCTAATCCTTTTTACATTAGGGCTACTTTTTTTGCAAGAAATTTTAATAAAGTTTATTTTTCTCAGTATTACTTACTCTTGTTTTAAGAATCTCCTTTTAATTTTTCTGCTCTATCTGCTGCAATTAAGTTGTTTATCATTTCATCTAAGTCTCCATTTAGGAAATTTTCCATTTGATATATACTCATTCCTATTCTATGGTCTGTAATTCTACCTTGAGGATAATTATATGTTCTAATTTTTTCGCTTCTATCTCCACTTCCTACTTGTGATTTTCTTTCGTTTGCAAGCTCAGCATCTTGTTTTGCTTTCTCTTGATCATATATTCTAGATTTTAATAGCCTCATTGCATACTCTCTATTTTGAGTTTGAGATCTTTCTGTTTGACATTCTGCTACTATTCCTGTAGGTTCGTGTATCAATCTTACTGCTGAAGATGTTTTGTTAACATGTTGTCCTCCAGCACCTGATGCTCTAAACACTTCCATTTTTACATCTGCTGGGTTTATTTCTATTTCTACATCTTCAACAACAGGTAATACTGCAACTGTAGCTGTTGATGTATGAATTCTTCCACTACTTTCTGTATCTGGAACCCTTTGAACTCTATGCACTCCACTTTCAAATTTTAATCTACTATATGCACCTTTTCCTGTAACCATAAATGTTACTTCTTTATATCCTCCAAGACCTGTTTCGTTTTCATTAAGGACATCTATTTTCCAATGTTTTGTTTCTGCATACATTGAATACATTCTAAATAAAGTTCCAGCGAATAATGCTGCCTCTTCTCCTCCTGCTCCAGCTCTTATTTCACATATTATATTTTTATCATCATCTGGGTCTTTAGGTATTAGTAAAAACTTCAATTCTTCTTCTATTTTTGGAAGTTTTTCTTTTGCTTCTTGATATTCCATTTCTGCAAGTTCTTTTAGCTCTTTATCATTCATCATTTCCTTTGCTTCTTCCATATCTGCTTTTACTTTTTTATATTCTTTATATTTCTCTGCAACATCTGAAATTAAAGCATGTTCTTTCATGTATTTTTGCCATTCACTTTGTCTTGCAATAACTTCTGGATCACTTATTTTTTTATTAAGTTCCTCATATCTCTTCTCTACGTCTTCTAATTTTTGAAACATACATATCTCCTCTTTATTTAATCTAACTATATTATTATACACAACTATTAAAGTTTTTTCAACTTTAATAGTGTATAAATTACTATTTATAAATTAATTAAATTATATTCCATATTTAATTTATCTAAAATTTGTTTTTCTCTGTTTGTGCATGTAAAAATTAGGATTTGATTATTTTTATAATTATCATAAATATATTTTAGAATATTTTCTAATCTTTCACTATCATAATAAGCAAAGGCTTCATCTAAAATTATTGGCATTGTTTCTTCTGTTATTTCATTCATTGCAGATAACCTAAGAGATAAATATAGCTGATCTATTGTTCCTATACTTAGCCTATTGCAGTCTATATATTCTCCATTTTCCATTTCTACTCTAAGACCATATTCACTATCAAACTTTGCATTTTTATATTTATCGTTGGAAATTTTTTCTATCAAATTAGATAAATCTTTTGTAAATTTAGGTGTAACTTCATTTTTCATTTCTGAATATGCTTGTTCTAATGCGTCTTTTGCTAGTTTTATGCTTTTTTCTAATTTTTCTATTTCCTTTTTCTGCTCTTGATAATATTCTAGTTGTTCTTCACATTCAAGTTTATTTTGTATTTTAATGTTGTTTTCACTTTCTTTAATATTAATTGTATTTAATTCTATTTTCTTATTATTATATTCTCTATTTAATAATTCTATTTGATTTTCCATATTATTTAAGTTTAAATAAAATAATTTTTGTATTTTTTCTTTATTAAATTGGTTTTTATATTTATTAATTATCCTTTCCTGTTGTTTATTATTTTCATCTCTAATTTTTTTTTCTATCTTATTTATTTCATCTATATTATTTTTTTTATTTTCTTCTAAAATTTCTATTTCTTTTTCATTTTTTATTTTTTCTATGTTTTCTTTTCTTTGAATTTTATTTTTATTATATTTATTTTTTAAATATTTTCCTAAATTTAAAATCAAATAAATAACTGTAGTATATATAATAATTTTTTCTATTATTTTTGAGATATTAATAAAATTAATTAAAATATTTAATAAAATTAATATTAAAATTATAATCAAATTTATTTTATTTAATTTATTGTTAGTTTTTGATTCTTTTTTATTATTTAATTTGTTTTTTAAATTATTTATTTTTTCTTCATAATCTAAATTGATTTTTTCTTTAATTTTTATTTTTTCTTTTTCTTTTTCTTCATTTTCTCTTGATATTTTTATATCTTTATTTAAATTGATTTCATTTTCTATATTTTCTATTTCCTCTAAAATATATTTTTTATTTTCTTTTATTTCTTCATTAATATTAGAACAATTATTTAATTCTTCTTTTTTTAACTTTATTTCTTTTATTTTCTCCGTAACTTCATTTATAGGCCTTCCAACAGTTCTTTCTGTTCCAACTTCTTCAATTAATTTTTTGGATAATTTTTCCATTGCTTTTTTATATGATACATTATCTTCTCCTGATGATAATATATTTGCTATTTTTTGAGTTAATAGATTTTGACTATTGCTATCTAAAACGCTTTCGTTTTGTTCTACAATATTTGTACTTAAAAATAATGTTTCATCTATTTTTGTTTGATCATAAAAAAATTGATTTCCTTTATTTTTATCAATATTATATTGCTTAGATATTTCTTCTAAATTACTATTATATATTTTAGGATTTTTTTTAGAAAATTCTCTAAAAACTTCATATTTATTTCCATTATCTAAAGTATAATTTATTTTCCCTGAAAATTCCTCTGTGTTCCAAGGTTTATATTTATCATAATCAGATATGTCTTTTCCATTTTTATTTTTTGAAATACCATAAAGCATTCCATCTATAAATTTTAATAAAGTACTTTTACCAGATTCATTTTTTCCATAAATTAAATTAATACTTTTTTCTAAATTAATTTCTTTATTTTTTATTTTTCCAAATCCATTTATTTTTAAAAAATCTATTTTCAAAAAATCACCTCATTTTTTATTTTTAGTATGTTATTATTTTTTTAATTAATTTTTATTATTTATTTTAATATTTATTTTTAAATTATTTTATTATTAATTCTTTATTTATTTTTTTATTTTTTAAAATATTTATTTTTAATTTTATTTTTTTAAAAATTATTTTTTGTTTTATATATTTCACCTACACAATTTTTTTGATTAGCTTTTATATATTATAATTTCATTTTTTATTTTTTTGTTTTTTAGTCAATTTTTCATTTTGGGTTTTCTATTCATTTTTTTAATTTTTCTAAAATATCGTTTTACAATTTGTCAATTTTTTGTTGCGTTTTTTGGTTTGCAAATTTTCTACTTACTTGTTTTTTCATTTCCTTTTTTTGCCTTTTGTTTTATTTACATAAATTCCGTCCTTTTTATTTTTTACATAATTCTTGTCATTTTTTTTAGTTAATCTTTCTATATTTTTTTACTTGTTTTTTATATCATACTTTCTAAATTTTCTTTTAATTATCAATTAAAAATTTACTTGTTTCTCAGCATGCCTTTCTTGGATGCCTTCGATTGTTCACATAATATTATGTGTGTTTTTTGGCATTTTTGCACTCTTTGCTTCTTTCTATTCACTCTACTAATATTATCGTTTTACAGCTGTATTTCCCATGCTTTTCTTAGGTTATCCACAGCCAATTTCAGCCTAATTTCTTACTCATTTTTTTACTTTGAAGTTAAGTTTTACTCAAATAATTTAAGTCCTATTTCCATAGCTTTCTTTATACTATCTTCTTCCTGTGGATCAGATTTTAGTTTTTCAAGTAGGTTCTTCACAAACATACCTTTTAGATTTTTTTGCATAGCCAAATTGTCAATATTGTATTCTGTTTCTGTTTTATCCCTCACTTTTAAGATCATATCTTTTTGTATTAGTTTACATATTCTTGTTTCGTTCAATTCTATTTTTTTTGTCCCTTTTAGTATTATCTTATAAAAGTTTTCTTCTTCCAAATTCATTTCATCCAATTTTTCTATCAATTCTTCTTCAGATTTTATAGAAGAAATGTCTATGCTTTCTTCTTCAAATTTTCTTTCGTCTGCTCTTAAAAATTTTATTTCTATTTTATCTTTTTCATAATTTTTTTCTTCCAAATTATTTATTTTATTTTTTTCTATTTTACTTTTTATTTCTAAATTATTTATTTTATTTTCTTCTATTTCATTTTTTATTTCTAAATTATTTATTTTATTTTCTTCTATTTTATTTTTTATTTCTAAATTATTTATTTTATTTTCTTCTATTTTATTTTTTATTTCTAAATTATTTATTTTATTTTCTTCTATTTTATTTTTTATTTCTGAATTATTTATTTTATTTTCTTCTATTTTATTTTTTATTTCTGAATTATTTTTATTTATTTTTATATCCAAAAATCCGTGCTCACCTAATTCATCAAATCCAAAAGAAATTAGAGAACCTGGATATATAAAATTATTTCTATTATTTTCGTAATTTGCTTTGTGTATATGTCCTAATGCAATATAGTCAAAACCTATTTCTTTTAATTTATTACTATTTAATGGATTATATTGCATATCTAAGGTTTTACTAGCATCTAATGCACCATGAGTAATTAATATATTAATTTTATTTTTATTTTTTAATTTTATTTCTTCAATTCTTGAATTTTCACAATAAAAATCTGTAAATCCAAATCCATATATATCCGCCTCTTCTGTTTCTATAATTTTAATTTCTGAATTAAATATAGTTACGTTTTTATTCCAATTAAATGTATTATAAAAAGAATTGCTTAAAAATGGATCGTGGTTTCCAGGAGAGATAAAAATTCTTGTTTCTGGTATTGTTTTAAATACATTATTTATATATTCTATTGTGCTTTCTCTAATATATTCTTGCTCATATAAATCCCCTGATATAAATAAAAAGGGGATTTTTTCTACTTTTATATATTCAATTGCTTTTTTAAATGCTTCTCTTTGCTCTAATCTTCTAATATTGGCTAAATTATTCCTTGAAGCCAAAACTGTAAATGGACTATCAAAGTGTATATCAGCCATATGTATAAATCTCATTAGTATTCCTCCTTCTTTCTCATTATATATTTTCTTTATAAATTGTAAATTTAGCTGTGAGAAGTTGGATGTTGGAGGTGTGATTTTAGAGTTATGCTTCGTAGATTTTACTCTAAATTCACACTTCTCACCTCACACTTCGCTCTTCAAATCCCATATTATATTTTCCCCAGCAAATAATTCCTTGCTATGATTCCATTTAAGTGGATTAATGCTCTTTTTTTTACTTGTAATTCTATTTTTTTATCTAATATATATAATACCGCTTCGTTAATATCTTTTTTTGCTAAATTTATTATATATTCTATATCATCAAAATTTCTTTCTTTGCTCGTTCTATCTGCAATAAACAATATTTTAGAGTATATATCCATATCTTTATTTCCTGTTGTATGATTTGCTATTGCTTGTCCCATGCTTTCAGAAAATCCAAATTTTTTTATTGCAATATCTTTTCCTATTTTAGCATGAAGAAGTGTAGTATTTTTTCTTTCTACTTCGTCTATTTTTATATTATTATCCTTTACATATTTTAATTTGTCTTCTTCACTTATTTCCTTTGCAACGTCATGAGCTATACCTATTTTTTTTGCTGTTTCTACATCTGCTCCATACATTTTTGCAAGTTCCTCTGATCTTTCCATTACTCCTACACTGTGATTATATCTTTTTTCTGACAATTGTTCTTTTACATATTCTTGTATTTCTTTTAATTCCATTTTATACTCCTCTTACTAATTTTCTAATGCCAAGTTTATTAATTTATCTAATAATTCAGAATAGTCTACTCCAACTTGCTCCCATAATTTGGGGTACATGCTAATCTCTGTAAAGCCTGGTAAAGTATTTATTTCATTTATATAAATTTCATTTGTCTTATCATTAACAAAGAAGTCAACTCTTGCAAAACCTTTTCCATCAATTGCTTTAAAAGCTTTTATTGCAGTTTCTCTAACTCTATCTGTAAGGTCTTTACTTATCTGTGCTGGAATATTAAGTTTAGATTCTGAATTTTTATATTTTGCATCAAATGTATAAAAATTTTCTGCTGGCAAAATTTCACCTATACAAGAAGCTTTTACATCTTCATTACCTAAAACAGAACATTCTATTTCTCTTCCTACTAGTGTTTCTTCTATTACTATTTTCCTATCAAATCTTGAAGCATATTCTATATATTCTTCTAACTCTTCTATATTTTCTGCTTTATTTATCCCAACAGATGATCCAGAATTAGATGGTTTTATAAACATTGGATATTCTATATTTTTTTCTATTATTTTACATATTTCTTTTAAATCTTTTTTAGTTTCATTAAAGTCTTTATCAACGTAAATATATTCGTTTTTATCTTTTTTCACATATTCATACTTTGCTTGTTTAATTTTAGCCTTGTCAAAAATAATTTTTGCATATATTTTATCCATAGCAATTGAAGATCCCATAACTTTACAGCCAACATATGGTTTTTTTAACAGTTCAAACAAACCTTGTATTGTTCCATCTTCTCCATACAAGCCATGTAGTACAGGAAAAATAACATCCATTTCTTTTAAATATTCAATTATATTTTCTATTTTTTCAATGTTTTCTATTTTGTCTCCTACTTCGTATTTCTTAGATATATCTAGACATTTATGCCATCCGCCATTATTATCTATATATATTGGATAAACTTCATATTTTTTATCATTAAGCTTTTTTGCAACAGATGTTCCTGAAACTATTGATACATCATGTTCTGTTGACATTCCCCCAAATACAACTCCTACTTTTATTTTACTCATAGTATCATTCCTTTCCAAATTAACTTCTTTTCAATTCATCTAATATTTTACTAAAATTCATAGAATTTGAAGCTTTTAATAAAACTAAATCCTTGCTTTTTATTATTTTTTCTATATTTAAAATAGCTTCATTTACATTGTCAAAAGCATATATTTTATCCATTCCTAATTCTCTTGCTTTATTAGATATATTTTTTGCATTTTTCCCAATAGTAATTAATACATCAATTTTATTTTTTACTACTTGTTCTCCAACTTTTTCATGTAATTCTTTTGAGTATTCACCTAATTCAAGCATATCTCCAAGAATTGCAATTTTTCTTGGTGCTTCAGTATTTTGCATAACTTCTAGTGCAGCTTTCATTGAATCATAGCTTGCATTATAGCTATCATTAATCACTTTTATATTATTTTTTATAGTTTCTATTTCCATTCTCTTTGCTGTTAATTTAAACTCTGAAATTCCTTTTATTATTTTTTCTTTTTCTACATTTAATATGTCTCCAATAGCGAACGCACAAATAGCATTATATACAAAATGAATTCCTCCTACTGGTACATTTCCTTTTATTCCATTTATTTCAAAATTGCTACTATTTTCTAATGTAGTAATTTTTTTCACCATATATGTACTATTATTTTCTAGTCCATATGTATATATTTTATATTTCTTTTCTTCTTTTGCCCATTCATGTAGCAAATCATTATCATTGTTTATTAATACAAATCCGCTTTTATCTAGTCCTTCTAGTATTTCTAATTTTGCTTTTAATATATTTTCTCTAGATCCTAAATTTCCAATATGAGATGTTCCTATGTTTGTTATTACACATTCAGTTGGTTTTGCAATATTTGTTAATAAGCTTATTTCCCCAAAATGATTCATTCCCATTTCTACAACAACTGCTGTATGGTCTTTTAATTTAAGCAATGTCATTGGCAACCCTATATGATTGTTCATATTTCCTTCTGTTTTTAATACTTTGAATTTTTGTTCCAATACATTTGCTATAATATCCTTTGTACTAGTTTTCCCCACACTTCCTGTTACTGCAATTACTGGCACATTGTATAAACTTCTTTTATATTTTGCTAATTCTTGAATTGCTTTTATCGTATCATCTACTTTTATAACTACTTTTTCTTTATATCTATTTAATATTTCTGTATCCACATTTTCATCTATAATACATCCTATCGCACCATTGACAAATGCTTGTTCTACATAGTCATTTCCATTTATTTTTTCGCCTCTTATTCCTAAATACATATCTCCTTTTTTTAATGTCCTTGTATCTTTAGAATATGATTCTATTTCTAGACTTTCATCACCTGACAGTAGTCTTCCATTACATATTTCTATTATTTTGTTTACAGTTATGTTTTTATTGTCCATACTTTCTATTCCTTCTTTTTAAAATTTATTTATTAGTATTCATTTTATGCTTATTTTATAACATTTTTAATTAAATGGAAATAGTTTTAGTCTATTTAGGTAAAATATTATATAAAAATACTTTAATAAATCGTTTTTTATTGACAAAATATTCATTTGAATATAAAATCATTACGGAACTTTAAATTAGGAGGTTTTTTATGTGGGGAGATATAGCAATTACTTTTCTTCTTGCTTTCATTACTACTTATGTTTTTACTCCTTACAGTATTAGATTAGCAAGAAAAGTTAAAGCTTTAGATATACCAAAAGATAAAAGAAAAATTCACAAAAAAATAATGCCACGTTTGGGTGGTATTGCAATTGTTGCCGGTTTTTTGGTTTCGGCAATTTATTTAATTATAGCAATGATAATAGAAAAAAAATTAGATATATTTGCAAATAATTACTACATAAAATTAATAGGCTTTTTTATTGGTATAGTAATTTTAGAATTGTTTTGCTATTTCGATGACACCAAAGGAATTAGACCTATAATAAAATTAATTGGACAGATTATAGCTGCAACAGTCGTTGTGGCTAGTGGCATAGTTATCGACAAGATATTACCAACATCTCCTAATTCATTTATTTCTAATGAGATATTTTTAAAAATATTCACTGTATTTTGGATTGTAGGAATTACAAATGCAATAAATTTATTGGACGGATTAGATGGTCTTTCATCTGGAGTCTCATTAATTTCAGCAATTTGTTTAATGTTTATATTTATATTAAACTCATCGCCTGTTATCTCTATAATTCTTGCTACTGCTCTTGCAGGTTCACTTCTAGGTTTCTTACCTTTCAACTTTAATCCTGCCAGAACATTTATGGGAGATACTGGTTCAAATTTTATTGGTTTTGTACTTTCTGTAATTTCTATACTTGGCGTTGCAAAAACATATACTGCGATAATAATTATTGCACCTTTGTTGGTTCTTGCATTGCCAATATTTGATACATCTTTCGCTATAATAAGAAGGGTTATCACACAAAAATCTATAAAAGCAGTGTTTAAAGCAGATAGAGGTCACTTGCATCACAAGCTTATAGATAGAGGATATTCACAAAAACAAGCTGTGTTTATTTTATATGGAATAAGTGCTACTTTTGGATTATTTGCAATTATTCTATTAGAAAGTGGGTTGTGGAAAGCAATATCCTTTGCATTATTAGTAATTGCAATTGTTGCAATTGGTTATAAAGATATTTTTAGAGTAAAAAAGGAGAAAATTTCGCATAATGAAAAAACAAACAGGGATTAATTTAATAGCTCAAGTAATAGCATTTGGAATCAACCTTGGTATAAGCTTTTTTTTGACACCTTTTATCGTAGAAAAAATAGGAGTTGAGGCAAATGGTTTTGTTTCTTTAGCAAACAATTTTGTTGAATACGCTCAATTAATAACTATTGCTGTTAACTCAATGGCTGGAAGGTTTATTACTATAAAATTACATCAAAAAAATACAGAAGATGCAAATAAATATTTTTCATCTGTCTTTATTGCTAATTTAATTTTTTCTATAATTTTAACTATACTTTCTATAATTGTTATTGCATTCATAGATAAATTTATGAATATTTCAGCTTCTATACTAAGTGATGTTCGTATTTTATGGACTTTTATATTTGGAAACTTTATTTTAGGTCTATTTTCTTCTACTTTTAATGTTTCAACTTTTGTTAAAGATAGATTAGATTTAAATGCTTTTTGTAATATAAAAGGATATTTTATCAGAATTACAATTTTACTTGTTTGTTATTTAGCTTTAGATATACATGTTTGGTATATTGGATTAGCCCTATTTTGTATGGGACTTTATAATCTTATAAAAAACATATATTATGCAAAAACACTAACTCCAGAATTGAAAATAAGCAAAAAATTTTTTAATATAAATGCAATTGTTGAATTATTAAAATCTGGCATATGGAATACAATTTCAAAATTGAGTTCAATATTGTCTTCTGGTTTAGATTTATTAATAACTAATATTTTTATAAATGCAACTGCAATGGGAGTTTTATCATTAGCTAAAACTATTCCTACTATTATTTTATCATTATTTGGTACTATTGCAGCAATATTTGCACCTAGCCTAACAATAAGCTATGCCAAAGGAGATACATTAGAAATAAAAAATCAATTAAACAGCTCTATTAAAATATTAGGAGTTTTATCTAGTATTCCTTTAGCAATTTTAATAGGCTTTGGAAAAGAGTTTTATTCTCTTTGGGCCCCAACTCAAGATTCTTCATTATTATACACACTTACGCTTATTAATTGCGCAAATTTAATATTTGCTTTACCTTTAGAACCACTATATAACGTTTTCACAGCAACTAATAAAATCAAGACGTCTTCTCTAGCATTGATAAGTTTTAGTACATTAAGTATCTTGACTACTTTTATATTATTAAAATTTGTTCCAGATAATACAACATTAAAAATGTTTATTATTTTAGGCGTAAGTAGCTTCTATAACATAGTTAGAGTTTTGACATTCTTACCTATGTATGGAGCTAAATGTTTAAACTTTAAATTAAACACCTTCTATGGTCCAATAATAAAAAATACTATATCAGTAATTATTTTATCAATCATAGGACTTGCTATAAAATATATATTAAATATAAATAGTTGGATTATGCTAATCTTTTCTTGTATACTAATTAGTTTGTTAGGATTAACTATTAATTCTGCTATTATTTTAGACAAAAGCGAAAGAAAAGATTTCTATAACAAATTAAAAGAAAAATTGAAAGGATTGAAAAGTAATGTCACAAATTCCTAAGACTATCCATTATTGCTGGTTTGGCAAAGCAGATAAACCTGAATCTGTACGTAAATATATTAATACTTGGAAAAAATATTGTCCTGATTACGAAATCATAGAATGGAATGAAGACAATTTTGATATAACAAGCAATACTTACGTAAAGCAAGCATATCAGCAAAAGAAATATGCTTTCGTTACAGATTATGTTAGACTTTACGTACTTTATAATTATGGTGGTATTTATATGGATACCGATGTCGAAGTTTTAAAACCCTTAGATGAATTTTTAAATAATAATGCATTTTCAGGTTTTGAAAATAACAACAATATCCCTACAGGAATAATGGGATCAGAAAAGGGTAATTTGTGGATTAAAGATCTTTTAGATGAATATGATGATTTAGTTTTTATAAAAGAAAACGGAACCTTAGATTTAACAACCAATGTTGTTCGTATAACTAATCTAACAAAAGAAAAATATGGTTTAAATCCGATATCATCTTTTCAAAATTTAAAAAACATTGTGACCTTATACCCTTATGATTACTTTTGTCCAAAAGATTGGGAAACTGGTGAAATTCATTGCACAGAAAATACTTATACTATTCATCATTTTTCTGGTTCATGGCATGGAGATAAAGAAAAAAAACAAGCTGAAAAATATAGAAAAAGAGTAAAAAAATATATATCTAAATATGGTGAAGAAAAAGGAAAATTAAGATTAAATCAAATTGATTTGACTAAATATTATCTTTGCCATCCAATAAAACTTATCAAGAAAATTATATCAAAAATAAAAGGAGATTAATTATGAGATTTAGCATTATAGTTCCCGTATATAATTCAGAAAAATATTTAGATAAATGCTTAACAAGCATTATAGATCAGACAAACCAAGATTTTGAATTATTAATAATAAATGATGGAAGCCCTGATAATTCTCAGGAAATTATAACTAAGTATCAAAATAAATATCCTTTTAAAATTAAAAGTTTTGTAAAAGGAAATGGTGGTTTAAGTGATGCAAGAAACTATGGAGTAGCCAAAGCCATCGGTGAATATATTTTATTTGTTGATTCAGATGATTTTATTAACACCAAATTATTAGAACACCTTGAAAAATGTATAAAAAATGACTCTCCAGACATCATAGGCTATAACTTTGTAGATATGAATCAAAATTATGAACAAACCAGCATAACTACAAGACCTCATAAATCAAATATTTCTGGTGAAGAAGCAATTTCTGAATTGGTTCTTTCAAAACAATATTTTGAACCTGCATGGGGCTTCGCATATAACTTAGATTATTGGAAATCTAACAAATTTGAATATTTAAAAGGTCTTCTTCATGAAGATTTTGCTCTAACTCCTCTTGTAATCGTAAAAGCAAATAAAGTTTCTTTTATTGATTTTGATGGTTATTACTACATTAAAACTTCAAATAGTATAACAAGAAATCTTTCAATTGAAAAAGAGCAAAAACTCGCAAAAGACTTATTAAAAGGTTTTGATTTTTTAAATACAGAGGTGCAGAAAATAAATTTTAAAAATGACTATGCTAAAAAATTACTTATGTCATATTTAGCTAATTCCCTAATTTATAGATTAGAAAATATACACCCATCTTTAAAATCAAATTATAGACAAGAATTGAAATGTAGAAATATTTCAAATTATATTATAAATGATACTTTTAAAAGAAAAATCAGAAAAATAATTATTAAAGTAAAAAATAAATTATAACTTTATGGAGGATACTATGGTAAAGATTAGTGCAATCATTCCAGTCTACAACTCTGAAAAATATTTAAAAAGATGTATAGATTCTTTATTAAATCAAACTTTAAAAGAAATAGAAATAATTTTGATTAATGATGGAAGTACTGATAATTCTCAAGTAATTATAGATGATTATGCAAAAAAATTTCCTTCAATTTTTAAAATTTTTTCACAACCTAATCACGGACAAGCTTCAGCTAGAAATCTTGGTTTAAGGTGTGCTACTGGTGAATTTATTTCTTTTATAGATAGTGATGATTACCTTGAATTAACTGCTTACGAAGAAGCTTACAACTTTTCAATTTCAAACAATTTAGATATTGTGTGTTTTAATTTTTTTGAGGAAAATAACAACATAAAAAAAGTAAGCTCATATTATAAATTTAATAATTATCCAAACGATATAAAGTATGTTCTAAATGAAACTTCGCCGGTAAATAAAATCATTAGAAAATCTTTAATATCAAAAAATAATATTAAATTTATGGAAAATTATATTTATGAAGATTTAGAGCTAATTCCCAAATTAGTTTTATATACAAACAAAATAGGCTTTTTAAACAAATGCTTATATAATTATGTAATTCATGAAAATTCTACAATGAGGCAATTAAAATACACTCAAAAATTAAACAGTATATATTTTGTTACTGATTCGTTAATGAAGTCTTTTGAAAATACTAGATATACTAAAGAATTAGAATACATATTTATTGAGCACCTACTACATGGGGCAGCATTAAGATATTTGCAATACCCTGAGGGAAAAGAAGATATAGAAAAAATAGCTAATATAATGAAAAATAACTTTCCAAGTTGGGACAAAAACATTTATTTTAAAAAGCAAAATATTAAATATAAAATAGTTTGTAAATTAGTTTATTATAAAAAAATCAATCTTTTAAAAAAAATATTGAAAATTAGGAGTTAATAAATTGAAAAAAAATATTCTATTCGTTGTTGATAATTTAAAAATGGGTGGTGTTACAAAGGTCCTAATAAATATGCTAAAAAAATTAGATACTTCTAATTATAATATTGATTTATTAGTACTTCATTATTATAAAGACATGTTAGTAACCATTCCTAAAAATATTAATCTTATAAAGGGAAGCAACTATTTTCACATCGTGGACCAGAATTTAAAAAGTTTACTTGTAAAAAAGGATATTAAAAATGTTTTTAGAAAATGCTGTTTTTCTTTCAATATAAAGACAAATATTATTAGTAGAAAAATAAAACAAGACAGATTAAAAAATATAAAAAAACAATATGATATAGAAATAGCCTTTGGTGATGGATTTCCCTATATTTATACTTCATATGGAAATTCGATTAAGAAAATTGCTTGGATGCATTCTGACGTTGCTGTAAGAGACTACTCAGCTAGATATTACAAAAATATAAAAAATGCTTTATTTAAAATGGACTTATGTGTAGCTGTTTCAGACAAGGTTGCTACTTCTTACAAAAATCGCTATAAAATAACCAAAGTTGAAGTAATTCCTAACATAATTGATGATTATGAAATTATTCAAAAATCTGAATCACCTCAGGAAGTTCCATTTGATAAAAATCAATTAAATTTTATATCTGTTGGAAGATTAGATTATTCAAAAAATTACTCAATGTTACTTAATGTTGCTAAACATTTAATCGTCGATGGATATAATTTTAAAATTTATATAGTAGGTGACGGAGAAGAAAAAGTATCTCTTCAAAAAGCAATTATTAATTTAAAAATGGAAAAGCATTTTATTTTGCTTGGTAGAAAAGATAATCCATATCCTTATGTAAAAAATTCAGATTTATTTTTGCTTTCTTCTAGATATGAAGGATTACCTACCGTTATAATAGAGGCACTAATATTGCATATTCCTTGCATTTCTACTGAAGTTGCTGGAATTAATCAAATACTTAATCCTTCTTTTGGAATTATAACTAAAAATACTGAAGATGATTTTTATTTGAATTTAAAATATTTATTAGATAATACTCAAAAAATAATTGAAATGAAAAAAAATTTATCAGATTATAAATATAATAATGATATTATTATAAATAAAATTGAAAATATATTAAACTAAACTATAGGAGTCAAAAAAATGAATAATAAAAAAATTAATACTATAAATAAATATCTATTAGTAATATTCTTTATATTACAACCTGTTTTAGAATTAGCCTTATCTTTATTTAGTGATAAAACTTTTTCTATAGCTGGAATTTCTATAGCAACATTAATACGTTATAGTTTAATTGCAGTTATCACTATATTAGCAATAATTGCTAATATAAAAAGAAAGAGCACTAAGTTTTTCATTGGCATTTTAATATCATATGCAGTTTATATTATTTTGCATTATTATAATATCAAAAACTTTGATATTATAATTTTAGGTACAAGCATGAAAAAAAGTTTTATAACTGCTTCTATATATATCTCTAAATTTATTATACCTATATGTTTAGTATATTTAGTTTATATATTAAATTTTGATTATAAGTCTCTAAAAATTGTTGTTTTAACAGTTGTTGCTTTTGTATCCTTGCTTATAATAATTACCAACTTATTAGGTGTTGATTATGTTTCTTACTCTTTTGAAAACGATCCTCATCCTGTAGCAAATATAATTAAATGGTTTGACGCTAATTATAAATATGATAACTGGAGAGATTTAACTTCTCGAGGTTTATATCCTTCTGGAAATGAATTGAGTTCATTTTTTGTATTGTTATTTCCTCTAACTATATGGATTTCTTTAAAAGAAAAAAAGAATTTTTATTTTTTATTTGTACTATTCCAAATGATTTCCATGTTATTAGTTGGAACAAGAATTGCAGTATATGGTGAAATAATCTTATTAATATCAACAGTTTTCATTTGGGTTTTAGAAAAACTTTTAAAGAAGGAAAGATTAGAAAAATCCAAGGTTTTTAGTTTGCTCATCGTTTTAGCAGTTTTTAGCTTATTTTTCTTTAATTCACCTTTTTTAAATAGGATTACAATAGGCGATGGCGTTGTTAATTCTTACACTAAGTCTGACTCTCCTGATGTTTCAACTTCTGAAGATTTGGACAGTTCAACTTTATCTAATATTGAATATATTGAAAAGAATTATTCAGCAGAAGGAATTCCTGATGAATTGCTATATAACACTTACAATTACTTAGAACACTCAGATTTCTGGGGCCATATTATAAGAGATTTAGATTTTTCTCAAAGAAACAACTCAAGGAAATTAAAAACTCTTATATTACAAGATATCGAAAATTCAAAGCCTGGTAAATTAGATGAACTAGTAGGAATAGGTGAAATTCCTATATATCCAGAAAGAGATTATGTAGCACAATACTATTATATTGGCATTTTAGGTATACTATTATTCTTGCTTCCTTTAATTATATTATTTATAATTTTTGGATTATACAATTTTATAAGATTATTAGCTAAAAAGATTGATGGTTTTCAACTAGTATTATTGTTGTCATTTTTCTTTATAACCGCAACCGCTTATCTATCTGGGCACACATTAGAGCCAATTTATATAACGTCTTTTATTGGTTTAATCTCTGGAATGATGTTATCACTATTATTAAAAGGCAATTATACTACAACTGATAATCATTTAAGGAAATATATTAAAAAAGTTTATAATAAAGGAAAAGCTAATTTTATAAATGAATTGCAAGAACATATTAAAAACAATCAAAAATCTTTAATTGTTACAGCTAATCCAGAAACTTTAATAACCGCTAGCAAAAATGTTCAATTAGATGCTTGTTTAATGGATTCCAATACTATTATAGTCCCAGATGGAATTGGTGTATTATTGGGAGCTAAATTACTTTCTTACAATATAAATGGACTTATTCCTGGAGTTGAATTATGCAAAGATATTTTTAATATATTTAATAATTTGGGGAAATCAATATATTTATTTGGTTCTTCCCAAGAATTTATTGATTCTCTACAATCATCTCTATCTAAACAGTATCCTAATATGATTATAGTTGGTGCAAATAATGGATATGTAGAAAATAAGCAAGAAGTATTTAAGAATATAAAAAATTTAAAACCCGATGGCGTTTTAGTCGCTCTAGGTATTCCTGAACAAGAATTATTAATTTATAATAATTTTTCTAAATTTGATAAAGGAATTTTTATGGGTGTTGGTGGAAGTTTTGATGTATTAAGTGGCCATAAAAAAAGAGCTCCTAAATTTTTTAGAAGAATCCATTGTGAATGGCTATATAGAATAGTAAAAGAGCCAAAACGTTTTAAAAGGTTCCTTAAAAGCAATGTTAAATATGTTTTTAAAATTATACAAGAAAGGTAGTAATATTTATGATAGATATTAGCGTTATCGTTCCAGCTTATAATGTAGAAAGATACATCTCGCAATGTTTAGACTCTTTAATTAATCAAACTAAAAAAGAACTAGAAATAATCGCCATTGATGATGGTTCTACTGATAATACATTAAGCATTTTAAATATGTATAAGGAAAAACATCCTGATAAAATACAAGTAATTTCTCAGAAAAATTCTGGTCTAAGTATTACTAGAAATATCGGCATTAAATCATCCTCTGGAAAATATATAGCATTTGTAGATGGTGATGATGAAGTAGATTTAACTTTATTTGAAAAATTATGGAATAAAATTAAAGACTTTCCATATGATGCTGTTGCATTTAATGTTGAGCTAATTTACCCAAACAAGAAATCAATAGTAAATGCTGGTATCAAACATGACTTAAAAGACTTTGATTTAAATCTCAAAAAGGATTTTTTAATTAATATGTACTGCATGGCATGTAATAAAATGTACAAAAGAGATTTATTTAAAGATTCTAATCTTCTATTTACTCCTAATACTTGGTTTGAAGATGTTTTATTGATGCATAAATTAATTCCAAATCTAACGAGTTTGGGCTATTTAGATTTTCCAGGTTATAAATATTACCAAAGGAAAAATTCAATAACATATACATACTCCGACAAATTAAAGGATATAAATTTTGTATTAGAGAAAATATTAGAATATTACAAGAAAAATGATTTATATTCTTTTTATAAATCAGAACTAGAATATATTTATGTAAGATATATGTTTGCAACATATATAAAAAGACTTGCAAAAACAAAAGATAAGCAAAAATTCAATAATGGTATAATATATTCTTTAGACTGTGTTAATAAAACCTTTCCAAATTATAAGGAAAACATATATATAAATAAAGGTGGATTTAAAAATTTATATTTAAAGAATTTTAATAAATTTCTAGCAAAAATAATTTATTATTTAGAAAAAAATAAAATGAATTAAGGGATGATTTATATGATTAAAGTAATGACAGTTTTCGGTACAAGACCAGAAGCTATAAAAATGGCTCCTCTTGTTAAAGAATTAAAATCAAGGAAAGAAATTGAATGCATTGTTTGTGTAACAGCACAACATAGACAAATGCTTGATCAAGTATTAGAAGTATTTGATATTAAACCAGATTATGATTTAAACATTATGCAGTCTGGTCAAACGTTAAGTGATATAACCAGTAGAGCTTTAAAAGGCTTAGAAGAAGTTATGAACAAGGAAAAACCCGATATTGTTTTAGTGCATGGAGATACAACAACAACATTTGCTGGTGCTTTAGCTGCATATTATACCCAAACAGATATTGGTCATGTTGAAGCAGGTCTTAGAACTTGGAATAAATATTCTCCATATCCAGAAGAAATGAATAGACAAATGGTTGGAGTTTTAGCAGATATGCATTTTGCGCCAACGGAAAACAGTAAAAGCAGCCTATTAAAAGAAGGTAAAAAAGAAGAAAATATCTTTGTTACAGGCAATACTGCAATCGATGCCCTTTCAACTACTGTAAAAAAAGACTACAACAACGAAATTTTTGAGTGGTTAGGTAATGATAAATTAATACTTCTTACAGCTCATAGGAGGGAAAATTTAGGTGAACCTATGAGGCATATGTTCAAAGCTATTAGAAGAATTGTAGACGAATTTGACAATGTTAAAGTAGTATATCCCGTTCATTTAAATCCAAAAGTAAGAGAAGTTGCAAATGAAATTTTCGGAGATGACGATAAAGTAAAATTAATTGAACCATTAGAAGTAATCGATTTCCATAATTTTATTGCTAAATCTCATATTATTTTAACAGATAGTGGCGGAATTCAAGAAGAAGCTCCGTCTCTTGGAAAGCCAGTATTAGTTTTAAGAGACACAACAGAAAGACCTGAAGGCATTTCAGCAGGTACATTAAAGCTTGTTGGTACAGATGAAGAAACAATTTACAACGAAACTAAAAAATTATTAACAGATAACGAAGAATATAGCAAAATGAGCAAAGCTTCAAATCCATATGGGGATGGACATGCAAGTGAACGAATAGTAGATGCAATAATAAATAAATATAATAAAAAAGGATGAGTTATATTATGAAAAAATTATCTATAGTTATACCAATGTATTATGAAGAAGAAGTAGCTGAAGAATGCTATAACAGAATAACTAAAGTCTGCAATTCTATTCAGAACTACGAATATGAAATAATATTTGTTAATGATGGAAGTCAAGATAAGACTTTAAATATATTAGAAAATATAGCTAAAGAAGACAAAAATGTTAAAATAATTTCTTTTTCTAGAAATTTTGGCCATCAATGTGCAGTAACTGCTGGTTTAAAATATATTACTGGTGATGCAATAGTTATAATAGATGCAGATTTGCAGGATCCTCCAGAATTGATTCCCGAAATGCTTAAACTTTGGGAACAAGGTAATGAAGTAATTTATGGAAAAAGAAAAAAACGTGATGGTGAATCTAAATTTAAACTTCTTACAGCAAGCATGTTTTACAAAACTTTAAATGCACTATCTGATGTAGACATTCCTAAAGATACTGGAGATTTTAGATTAGTAGATAGAAAAGTCGTTGATATTATTAATTCTTTACCAGAGCACAACAAATTTTTAAGAGGTTTATTTAGTTGGGTTGGTTATAAACAATATGCTTATGAATATGAGCGCAAAGAACGTTTCGCTGGTAAAACAAAATATCCACTAAAGAAAATGCTTAAACTTGCTGCAGATGGTATTATAGGTTTTTCTACTAAGCCATTAAAAATACTAGGTGGGTTTGGCATACTATCTATATTTATCTCATTTATAATTTTGATTTATGCACTTTTATCTTTTATATTTGATTGGAATAATATAACTCCAGGTTGGACTTCTATTATGGTTGCTATAACTTTTTTTGCCGGTGTTCAATTATTATCTCTTTGGATGATGTCTGAATATATTGGCAGAATTTATGATGAAAGCAAAGAACGTCCACAATATATAATCGATAAAACAATAAATATAGAATAAGGTGAAAAAATGATAAAAAAAATAAAAGAATTATATATAAAATATAAAGAAATAATTAATTATTTAATTTTTGGAGTATTAACAACTCTTGTTAATTTAATAACAAAATATATTTTATTATTTACAATACTTGATCCAACTAATGGATTTCAGTTGCAAATTGCTATAATAATTTCATGGATAGTAGCAGTAATCTTTGCTTATTTTACAAATAGAAAATTTGTATTTGAAAGCAAAAATCAAAATAAGTTAAAAGAATTTATAAGTTTTGTAGTAGCAAGAATTGCAACATTATTATTGGAAATGTTTATAATGTGGTTCTTTGTAACATTATTAAAACTAGATTCAGATTTATATGTAGTAATATTTACATTAGTTGCTCAAGTAGCTGTTGTGATAGGAAACTATATATTTAGTAAATTATTTGTATTTAGAAAGGATAGAAAATGAAAAAAACTCATTGTATGAACTTTTTAATTTATGGAATTGAAATTGTTCTTGGAATTATTCTTGTTTATTATATATTTTCATGTTGCATTTACCAATTGGAACAACCTGTATTTAAAATAACTTTTTTATCTATAATATTAATATTAACAATATTATTTAGTATTTATAAATTGCTTAATAACAAAAACTTTAACCACTATAGTCTGCTGATTTTCATTTTTTCTTTTTTAATATATGCAGTATGGGGAATCTATGCAAGGACTGAACCAGTAAGCGATTACGAAGCACTTATAAAAGGTGCCAATTCAGTAGTTAATCGGTACTTTTAATATGTTAAGTTTTGATAAAACTAATTATTTTTATTTTTATAATTTTCAAACCGGTTTTGTAATGTATCTTGCATTAGTTATAAAGATTTTTGGTAGACATTTAATATTTCTAAAAATATTTGAAATATTATTTATGAGTTTAACTAATGTCTTTGTTTATAAAATTGCTTCTAAAGTATATACAAAAAAAATTGGAATTATATCTTCTATAATATATAGTTTATTATTTTTTAACATAGCTGGCTCTTCTGTAATAAACAATCAACACTTTTCTACTTTGCTTATAATATTATCTATATACTTTTTTATTAAAGATAAATGGTTTTATTATATTTTAAGTGGTACTTTAGTAGGTATTGCAAATATAATTAGACCAAGTTCTATTATAATTCTAATAGCTTTTTGTGGATTTCTTTTGTGGAAACTTCTTATTAATAATTTTAAAAATTGGAAAGTTTTTCTTTTAGGATTTTTATTAATTGCTTTATCAACATTTTCTACTATGAAAATATTTGACTATACCTTATTGAATTTAAATATTGTGCCTACTTCTACTCTTTCTTCTAATGCTAAATATTTTAAATTTGTACTTGGCATACACGGAAATGGAATCTATAATATGCCTACAGAAAATGCTGAAAAAACTCAAGTTTACTTTGACTTACAAAAATTAAATTTTGACTATGAACTGTATAATAATGAATGTAAAAATTTCATAGTTAATAAATTTACACAAAACACTAGGGAAACTCTTGTTTATATAAAAGATAAAATGTTGGTTTTTGCTGGTAAAGAGGATAATCAAATTGATTTTTCTGGTAGTATAATCCAAAATAGTAAAAGTTATATTTTTATAAAATACTATGGATATGTGCAATACTTCTTATTAATTGTTTTCAGTTTATTAACAGTCATTATTAATGTCAAAGAAAGCAAGTTTTATAATACTAAAAATAATTTATATCAGACACAAATACTATTTGAAATTATTTTTATACTTTATTTTTGTGCACACTTACTAATTGAGGTTCAACCTCGTTATAGATATGATCAATATTTAATGTTAGCTTTTATTGCATCACCTTCAATATATTTATTATTTTCCACTATTTCTTCAAAATACAACAAAAAAGACAAGGAAGTATAAGTTAAACTTCCTTGTCCTTCTTCTTATGCTTTTCTATTTGCTATTTCAATTGCTTTTGCAACCATGCTACCACAATCTTTTGCAGATACATTTCCCCATCCGCCATCATGTTTTACTTTTTCATATACTCCTAATTCTTTTGCAATTTCTTCTTTTAGATTCTCAGACATTAAAGTTTTACTTCTAGCCATCTTAAAATCCTCCTTTTAGAAAAATGTTTTCCACTTTTCTAATTATATTATTTGCAAAAGAATTATTTTTATTTTAACAATTTTTTCTTTTTATTGTGTTAATATTCCATTCGGTGTATTTATAATAACTAAAATATTTTCTTCCCTTCCTGTTTCAACATTTGTATAAACAAGAAAATCAGTATCATCTATTTTCCCTTTAAATTCATAACATAATATTTCTGTTTTCCACTCTGTTGGAATAATTGCCATGCCTTCACTTGTAATTTCTAAGCTTTTATTTAATTTACTTCTTGCCTCTTCCATAGATATTTTAGCTTTTGTAAAAGTTCTTTCAGTATGATTATTTAAATATCCAGATGTTTCAACACCTAATATTTCTCCATTATCTAATGCAACTTTTACTTTTATTAAATCTGGATAAATTGTTACTCCATTTTGTTCATATGCATAATTTATTGTTACGATTCCACCTTCTTTTAAATAATAAGTTGCTTTCATATTTGATATTCCACGTGAATTTAAAAATTCTTTTCCCTTTTCATTTGCTTCATCTTGACTTATTACTTCTGTTTTTACTTCTCTATTGTAATTCATATTTACAATATGTCCACCCTTTTTAGCTATTGATATTGTTAAATTATTATTGTTCCCCTCATCATTTATTTTAGCATTAAAATCATAAACCTGAATATTTCCATTCTCTATTAGTCCATTAGAATTAAATTCTTTTATTCTATCTTCTCCAATGAAATCTTTTGCTATTTGTTTTGCTTTTTCTTCATCTATTTCTTCTCCTACAAGTCCTTTCTTTTCGGCACTTTCCATATGTTCTGAAAAAGCTCCATCATATATTAACCCTGCATATTCTCCAAAATTTTCATCTATATTACTAAATGTTGCAGTAGACAAATTATCAACCTGCTGTGCAAATGCAGTTTTTGTATCTTTTGTAAGCTCCTTCCAACTTATTCTTCCGTTCATTCATATCTGTTGCAAGTTGATCTAACGTATTTTTTAGTTCTTTACTATATCCATGTAGTTCTTTTAAATTATTTAAATCTTCCTGTGATAATTCTTCGTTATATATATTTTTTCTTGAAAGCGAGTAACTATACTCACTTACCTGATTTAAAAATTTTGAAGTGTTAGAAAGTTCATTACTAGATATAGGTAATTGAGCTAAATAAACTTGTGCTAAATTTGCTTCTCTCCATACTTTTGTTAAAGTTTCTGCTCCATGTTCTGGAGTGCTTGTTATTGTTGCTTTTGCTAAATAGTTTTCTAAATCTTGAACATAATCTATTAATTCATATAAAGCAAAGTTGTATTGGTTTTGAGTTGCAATAGTGTATTCTTTTTTTTCTTTATATAAATAATATGCTAAAATAATACTTGCAATTATTAATATTATTAAAATTCCATAAAGATAATTTTTTTTCATTGAATTTAAATATTTATTCATTAATATTCTCCTTTATTATAATTTTTCTTTATACTTATAATGAGCAAACATAGGGCTTGCCCTATAAATTTTATTTTTAAGGTTATTTACAAAAATGATGTTTTCCAATAGTTTTTACAATAGTTTTTGACCAAATCCATTTGTTCGTAGCTGTATTTGGGTTAAAATAATATATACATCCATTTGTTGGATCCCAACCATTTATTGCATCTTGAGCCGCTTTTACAACTGTTGAATCTTCACTAATAGGGTGATTTATTTGTCCATCAGAAACAGCTGTAAATGCTCCTGGTTGATAGATTACTCCTGCAATTGTATTAGGAAAATCTGCATGCTTTACTCTATTTAATATAACAGCTCCGCACTGCAACTTGCCCCTCATAACTCTCTCCTCTTGCTTCTCCGATTAATTGCTCTTGCTATTAATTGTACATCTGATGTAGAACTACCGCTTGCTGCTAAAACTTTATTGTTTTGCATATTCCCTGAAAAATATATTAAACAAGCAGAGAATATAATTATAAAAAAAACATAAAATGTAGTTTTCACAAATTCCTCCTATTTATTATAAATTATAGATTGTTTTACTTTTTATTTATTCCATGCTAAACGGGTTATAAATTTAAACTGTCCCATTCTTTGTCGGATTAATGAAAAATTTATTTTTCATTAATTTGTTCAAAGATAACACTATTAATTTTTACAAACAATGCG
>CAKOVK010000017.1 GCA_934121925.1 uncultured Clostridia bacterium | reverse complement strand
GAAATGGCAAAACTTGCATCGTAAATATTTTGTAATTTTATTATAAAAGGTGCGACACTTATTATTGCAATTTATAAAATACATAAAAATGCAAGTATATTCTTGACAGATAGCCAATAATGGAGGTATAATTAATTGTTAGCAAATTTAGAGTAAAATAGAGGGGATTTATAATGAGTAATGAAAAAATTAGAAATGTAGCAATTATTGCACACGTAGATCATGGAAAAACTACATTAGTAGATGCACTTTTAAGACAAAGTGGAACTTTTAGAGCAAACGAACAAGTAGAAGAAAGAGTAATGGATTCTAATGACTTAGAAAGAGAAAGAGGAATTACAATACTTGCTAAAAATACATCTGTTATGTATAACGATATTAAAATAAACATAGTAGATACACCTGGACATGCTGACTTTGGAGGAGAAGTTGAACGTGTTTTAAAAATGGTAGATGGAGTACTTTTACTAGTAGATGCATTTGAAGGCGCAATGCCACAAACGAGAGAAGTTCTAAAAAAATCGTTAGCTTTAAATTTAAAACCAATAGTAGTAATAAATAAAATAGATAGACCAGGAGCAAGACCATTAAAAGTAGTAGACGAAGTTCTAGAACTATTCATTGAACTAGGAGCAAATGATGAACAATTAGATTTCCCTGTAATATATGCTTCAGCAAGAGATGGATATGCTAAAATGAATTTAGAAGATGAATCAGACAACATGAAATGCGTATTTGAAACAATAGTAAACACAATAGAACCACCAAAATGTGATGAAAACGGACCAATGCAAATGCTAGTATCAAATATAGATTATGATGATTATGTTGGAAGAATTGCAGTAGGAAGAATTGAACGTGGTATCTTAAAGGAAGGAATGCCAGTAGTAGTATGCAAAAAAGATAAAAATGAAAATTCAAAAGTAGTTAAAGTTTCTACTTACATGGGATTAAAAAAGGTAGAAGTACCAGAAGCAAAAGCTGGAGATATAGTAGAAATTTCTGGTATAACTAACATAAATATAGGAGAAACAATTTGTGATATAAACAACCCAGAAAAAATAGATTTTGTGGACATAGATGAACCAACAGTTACAATGACATTTTCTGTAAACAATGGACCATTTGCGGGTAGAGAAGGAGAATTTGTAACATCAAGACATATAAGAGACAGATTGTTTAAAGAATTAGAAAGAAATGTATCTTTAAGAGTAAAAGAAACAGCTTCACCAGATTCATTTGAAGTTGCAGGACGTGGAGAACTACATTTATCTGTATTAATAGAAACAATGAGAAGAGAAGGCTTTGAATTATTAGTATCTCGTCCAAAAGTTATATTTAAAGAAATAAATGGGGAAAAATGCGAGCCAATCGAAAGATTAGTAGTAAATGTTCCAGATGACTGTATAGGAAATGTTATAGAAAAACTAGGAAGAAGAAAAGCAGAAATGATAAATATGGAACCAGCTGAAGAAGGACATACAAAAATAGAATTTAAAATACCTGCAAGGGGATTAATAGGATATAGAACAGACTTTTTAACAGATACAAAAGGTGAAGGAACAATGAACCACATATTTGATTCATATGAACCATATAAAGGAGATGTTGTATCTAGAGCAAGAGGAACAATAGTTGCATTTGAAGCAGGAAAAGCTATAACATACGGATTATACAATGCACAAGATAAAGGTGATTTATTTATAGGGCCTGGTACAGAAGTATATGAAGGAATGATAGTAGGATTAAATTCAAGAGGAGAAGATTTAGCAGTTAATGTATGTAAAGAAAAACACTTAACAAATACAAGAGCTTCCGGATCAGATGATGCACTAAGATTAGTACCACCAATACAAATGAGCTTAGAAAAAGCAATAGAATTTATCCAAGATGATGAACTAGTTGAAGTAACACCAAAAAGTATAAGATTAAGAAAGAAGATATTAAATAACAAAGATAGAGAAAGAGCTGCTAGGAGGTAATTTTATGGAAAATCACAGTGCGAGGTATAACAGAAATAGTGTTTTTTTTACAAAAGAGGGGACATATAGAGGCGGGATTAAATGTGAAAGAATACCAGTTGATCATAGTTCAGATCCTGCAAAAGAAGACAGAGAAAATAGAGAAAAAGTAGCAAAAGAAATTATTAGACTTGTAAAAAGTGGAGAGAAACTAGAAGAGGCTTGCGATAAGTTGGTAGATAAATATGGTGATAAATTTAAGTACTTACCGAAGGAAAGCTTACCTAAAATATTTGCTGGATGGTATAATGGAAGAATAAGGGCAGTAAAGCCTATTGAAAAAGGAATTTAGTTATTATGTTAAATGAAATAAAACAAAAAGCATTAGAAAATCATATTCCAATTTTAATGGATGATACTTTAGAAGTAATAAAAAAAATATTAATAAAAGAAAGACCTGTTAGAGTTTTAGAAGTAGGAACTGCAACAGGTTATTCGGCTATTTGCTTTGCAATAATATTACTAGAAAACTGTATAGACGAGAAACCCTCGTCTATATTAATAGATACCATAGAATTAGATGAAGAGAGAGCAAACGAAGCAATTAAAAATATAAAAGAAATGAAACTTGAAAATGTAATAAATGTTTTTAAAGGAAATGCTGTAGAAATATTACCTACATTTAATGATAAATATGATGTAATATTTATAGATGCAGCAAAAGGCAAATATCCAATATTCTTAAAAGAAGCAATAAGACTTTCACACAAAAATAGTATAATATTAGCAGATAATATATTATATAAAGGATATGTTATGAGCAATTACAATAAGCATAAGCAAAGAACTGCTGTAACGCATTTGAGAGAGTACATAAAAGAAGTAACAGAAAATAAAAAACTAGCAACAGAAATTTTAGAAGTTGGAGATGGATTAGCTGTAAGCAGAATTATATGAATATAATTTAAAATATAAAATTTGCCTGGATAATTGTTTCCAGGCAAATAAAATTTTTAGAAGCTTTTATTTCTTTGAATAACTTCCAATGCTAACTCCAATCCTATAAGATCCATAATGTCACCATTAGGACATAGAGAATATCCAGGAATGTTTATTTGGTTCCTGTCAAATTCTAGAGTTTCATATTTGGAATTCTTGTAGTCTAAATGGTTTGCGCCACCACTAACAGCATTACAATGCATTTCAAAGGTCCTTACTTGAACTTCAAAATAGAAGCCAGAAGAATTACGAAATGTTGCATGAAGCGATTGATATCCTGATGCTTTAGGTGTACTGATATAATCCATTATGCCGTAATTAAATGCACTTAGAAGTGGGGATTTTGGGTGTAAAGTTTCTTTATCGGAGTTGTGCGAAGTTACTTCACAAATAGTAAATCCAGCTTCTAAGCAATACGTTATTAGCTTTTCTAATACTGTGTAACATAAATCGGAAGTTCCGTTGAGAAGGATAATCCGAACACCCAACATATCTCTGATGAGATCGAGAGATTTGTTAAGATTCAAATTCCTTTGGATTTTTTGCTCAATGCTTATTAAGGACTTTCTTCTACCAGCAATTCTGAACCGCAAATCCGGCAAATCACGACTTAAAAGAGTATAAAAATTGTCGAAAATTTTTCTCAAAGTTGCGTGACTTCGACTACTTATAATATTTTTATATTCTGTTAGTTTGTTTGCATGGAGCAAGCTCTGAATGGAGTTCTCCTGCCGCAACAAATATGAATATTTTTCCAAAACTCCAGGAATAGAGTCTTGTGTGTACAAAGCTTCTTGGAAAGGTGTTGTCACTTTGATTCCTCCTTTTTAATTTTAATTAAATGAGTGACATAATAATTATAACATTATGTGTACTAATAGTCAAATTCCATTGACAATACTTTAATAGATTAATATAATATAATAAAACTTATTTAAAGGAGCAGATATATGAAAAAACCAGAATTATTAGCACCAGCAGGATCACTTGAAAAAGCTAAAACTGCTTTTAGGTATGGTGCAGACGCTGTATATATGGGAACAGCAAATTTATCATTACGTTCAAGAGTAACAGTAGATGATAATGAATTGGTAAAAACAATTGAATATGCTCATAGCATAAGAAAGAAAGTTTATGCAGCATTAAATATATATGCTAGAGATAATATGTACAAAGAAATAGAAAATCAAATAATGATATTAAAAAAAGCAAAAGTAGATGCTTTTATTATTTCTGATGGCGGAATAGTAGAAATGGCAAAAACACTAGCGCCAGAAATACCAATACATATAAGTACACAAGCCAATATTACAAGTTACCATACAAGCAACTTTTGGAAGAAAAATGGAGCAGAAAGAGTTATACTTGCAAGAGAACTAAATAAAGAAGAAATAAAAGAAATAAAAAATAATACAGATTTAGAAATAGAGATATTTGTGCATGGAGCTATTTGCTACAGCTATTCTGGTAGATGCAATTTAAGTGACTTTTTGGCTTCTAGATGTGGAAATTTAGGAGATTGTGCACAAAGTTGCAGATGGGCATATAATATGTATATAGAAGAGAAAAATAATCCAGGAAATCTTATGCCAGTAGAACAAGATAAAAATGGAACATATATACTTTCTTCAAAAGATTTATGCTTAATAAAAGAAATACCAGAAATAGTTGATATGGAAATAGATAGCCTAAAAATAGAAGGAAGACTAAAAACGGAGTATTATTTAGCAACAGTAATTAGTGCATATAGAAATGCAATAGATGATTATATAAAAAATCCAGAAGAATATGATTATACGAAATACATAAAAGAATTAGAAAAGACCAAAACTAGAGGACTAACAACATTCTACTTTAATGATAAAAATAACAGAGATTTTCAAGAGTATGAAGGAAAACAATATAATCCAGACTTTGAGTTTGGAGGAAAAGTTTTAGAAAAAAACGAAGAGGGAAAAGATATAATAGAAATTCGTAATAGATTGCAAGTAGGAGACTCTATGGAATTACTAATTCCAAACGAATTAGAACCTAAAAAGTTTATAATAGAAGAAATGTGGGATATAGAAACAAAAGAACCTATAACACATGTGAATCCAGGAAAGGAAGGGCAAAAGGTTATACTTAAAATACCAGCAGAAACTAAAGAGGGATGGATATTAAGAAGAAAAAAGTAGAATAAAAGGCAATAGATAAAAGAGAAATGCAAGCTCTTTTACTATTGCTTTTTTTATAGTTTAAATATATAATTTAAAAGTAATTTTAAGAGGAGACATGAATATGGACGAAAATTTATTAATTCCAAATTTGCAAGATGAAATAGAAGAAAGAGCAGAGGTATCTTTAAGACCTAAAACATTAGATGAATACATTGGACAAACTAAGGTAAAAGAGAATATGAAAATATACATAGAAGCTGCAAAAAAGAGAAATGAGCCATTAGATCATATTTTATTATATGGACCTCCAGGACTTGGAAAAACTACTCTTGCAAGCATTATATCAAATGAAATGAATACAAATATAAGAATAACATCAGGACCAGCAATAGAAAAACCGGGTGATTTGGCAGCACTTTTAACAAATCTTTCACCAAATGATGTTTTATTTATAGATGAAATTCATAGATTAAATAGAAGTGTAGAAGAAATACTTTATCCTGCTTTGGAAGATTATAATCTAGACATTATAATAGGAAAAGGCCCTAGTGCAAGGTCAATTAGATTAGATTTACCAAAATTTACTCTGATAGGAGCAACAACAAGAGCGGGCTCACTTACAACACCATTACGTGATAGATTTGGAATAGTACATAGATTAGAACTTTATGATGTTAAAGACTTAGATGAAATAGTAAGAAGATCAGCAAAAATATTAGAAGTTAATATAGATAAAGAAGGCTCTTTAGAAATAGCAAAACGTTCTAGAGGAACTCCTAGAATAGCAAATAGATTGTTAAAAAGGGTAAGAGATTATGCAGCAGTTTTAGGGGATGGAAATATAACAAAAGAAATTGCAAAAATAGCATTAGAAAAATTAGAAATAGATGATTTAGGTTTAGACAATATAGACAGAAAAATACTAAAAACAATTATATTAAACTATACTGGAGGACCAGTTGGAATAGAAACTTTAAGCTCAACAATAGGAGAAGAAGTAGAAACAATAGAAGATGTGTATGAGCCATATCTAATGCAAATGGGATTTATAGCAAGAACTCCAAGAGGCAGAATAGCAACACCAAATGCATATAAACATTTAGGAATAGAAATGGTGAACTAAGAGAGGAAATTTATGAAGTTATTATTACATACGTGTTGTGCGCCTTGTAGCGTATATTGCATAGATGAATTAAGAAGTGAAAACATAGAACCTACTGTATATTGGTTTAATCCAAATATACATCCATACATGGAATATAAAGCAAGAAGAGATTGCTTAAAAGAATATACAAAAAGCATTGGCATAAAAGCTATATTTGAAGAGAATTACGGACTAAAAGAATTTTGCAAGAATGTAATTAATGATTTAGAAAATAGATGTGTAAATTATTGCTATAGAGTAAGACTAGAGCAAACTGCAAAATTTGCAAAAGAAAATGGATATGATAGCTTTTCTACCACTTTGCTAGTAAGTCCATATCAAAATCATGAAGCTCTAAAACAAGTAGGAGAAAAACTTGCAGAAAAATATGGGCTAGAATTTGTATACAGAGATTTTAGAGTAGGCTTTAGAGAAGGACAAACAAAAGCTAGAGAATTAGGTTTATATATGCAAAAATACTGTGGATGTGTGTTTTCAGAGGAAGATAGATATAGTAAGCAGATAAAAAGAGATTTTTGAGACACATGAATTAGAAGAAAATCGAACTATTCGAAAAAAGTATGCCTGACAATAACAAAAAATATAAGGAGTTACACTAATGATAGAGAATATAGCAATGATTACTTTTTCAATAATAATGTCTATGATGGTTGTTTTTAAACCAATTAAAGAAATAATAATAAAAAGAGAAAATGTAAAAAAATACAAATATGAATTAATGCTATTTGTGATTATTTTAATAGGTTGTTTAATAAGATGCGTGGGATTATCAGATTTCCCAAGAGGACTTAATCCAGATGAAACATCTTCTGCTTATGAGGCATGGGCTATTTCGAATTATGGAATTGATAGAAATGGAAAAGAATTGCCTGTTTTTCTTGTATCATGGGGAAGCGGACAAAATGCATTATATACATATTTGTTAATACCTTTTATTAAACTTTTAGGGTTAACTGAATTTGCAACAAGATTACCAATGGCAATAATTAGTTGTACTTCATTAATAGTTATATACTGTTTGTTCAAAGAAGTGTACAATAAAAAGATGGGAGTAATTGCAGCAGCATTATTGGCAATATGTCCATGGCATATAATGAAAAGTCGATATGGGTTAGAAAGTAATATATTTCCAGATATAATATTATTATCAACTTTATTTATAGCATTATACATACAAAGAAAAAAGCTAAAATATATTTACATTGCTTTTGCAATACTTGGAATATCTGCGTATACGTATGGAACTTCCTATTTTTTCTTGCCGTTTTTTGCAATTCCACTTTTAATTTATTTAATATATAAAAAGAAAATAAATTTAAAAAATGCATTAATTGCATTAGTGATATTGACTATAATAGCAATGCCAATTATCATTATGGTAATTATAAACACTTTTGATTTACCAGAAGTAAAATTATTTGGCATATTTACCATACCAAGATGTAAAAGTAATAGATACGAAGAGCTGACGTCAGCTCTTTCAAAAGATTTCCTACAAAATAGCATAAAAAATACAGTAGACAGTTTTAAACTGCTATTATATCAACATGATAATGAATTTTGGCATGCGATGCCTATATTTGGAATATTTTATATATTTTCTATTCCATTTACAATGTATGGAATTGTAAAAAGCTTCTCAAAAAAAGAAAAAGATAAAAATGCAATTATAAATTTTTGGTTTGGCGCAGCATTACTAATGTTATTTGTAGTAAAACCAAATGTAATTAGAATAAATATAATATGGGTACCGCTAGTTATGTACACAATAATTGGTATATATGATTTTATAAATAAGTCATTAAAAAAACATATTTTTGTTACTGCGATTTATTTGTTTGGATTTTGTGCTTTTATAATAAAATATTTTAATACAAACTTTGGATATCCAATGTTTATAAACAATGCAAAAGAAGTTATAAAATATCTTGAAGACAAAAATGAAAAAATATATATGGAGTACTCTTTTAAAGAGCCATATATCTATGTAATGTTTTATAATAAAATGGAACCAAAAGCATTTACAGAAACAGTACAACTCTTCGAAAAAAATGGAATATTTGAAAATGTTAAATCTATAAAAAACTATAATTTTTATTTACCTGAAAAAATAGAAAACAAAGAAAATTACATTTATGTTATTAATAAAAATAATAATTTAAATATAGATTACAATAAATTCAATGTACAAGGAATAAATAATTTCTTAATATTAGAGTATAAAAAAAATTAAAAATATGTATGAAAAAGTTAATGAAAAGGATATAAAATAATATGAAAAAAGATAGAAATAGTAATATAGAATTATTAAGAATATTATGTATAATTACAATAATAATACACCATTCTTTTGTTCATTCAGGTATACAAATTAGTAGTGAAAATATAAATACTGCAGTGTTATCTATAATACAATCCCTAGGCAAAGTTGCTAATGATATATTTATACTGATTACAGGATACTATATGGTAAATAAAAAAATAAAAAAAGAAAAGATTATAAAGCTAATAGGAGAGATTCTGTTTTATTCATATAGTATATTATTTGTATATCTAGTATTCTGTAGAGAAAAAGAAATAGGTATCATTATAAAGTCTATATTGCCAATTACATTTAATGCAGAATGGTTTGTAACTTCATATATATTGTTATATATAACAATACCATTTATTAATGCATTAATAAACAATTTGACAAAAAAAGAAATGTCAGTTCTAATTATTATATTTATAGTATGCTTTAGTATTTTACCAACAATAAATTTATTGAGCGAGTATTTCTCAAATTATATTTGGTTTATTTTATTATATTTAGTAGGAGCATATACAAAATTATATGAAAACAAAGAATTTAGTAAGTATAGTAAATGTTTTATAGTGGTTTCTAGTATAGCAATAATTTGTGTAATAACAAGTATAGCTTGCTTTAATATGAGAAGATTAGGACTTCTTGAAATTAACAGTTTTTTGGTTTTTATATTAGCATATTCTATTTTTATGGATTTTATAAACAAAAAAGAATATAGCAATTCAATAATAAATTATGTTGCTTCTTCTTCGTTAGGAATATATTTAATCCATGATAATGTTATAATAAGAGCACTTATGTGGAAAAAACTGAAAATGGGAAGCCTTATAAAAACAAAACTTTTTTGGCTTTATGAAATTGAAGTTGTAGTAGGAATATTCATTATTTGCTTGCTAATTGATATAATAAGAAGAAAATTAATTGAAGAAAAAATAATTAAATTAATACAAAAAGATAGTGTATAAATAAATCTTAAAATGGGGGATAAAATGCATCAAACGATAAAAAATAAAAGAATAATAATTGCTTTATTAATCACAGTAATAATAATATCTATTTTATTAAGACTAAAAGGAATATACTTTGAATCCATTGATATGACAAAATGCTTGTACAAGTGGTTTGATTTTTTTAAAAATAATGGAGGACTTAGAGCATTAAAATATGAAATAGGGGATTATAATATACCATACATGATAATATTGGCAATTCTATCATATATTCCAGCAAAGCCGATTGTATTGATAAAAGCGGTTTCAATTATATTTGACTATTTACTAGCAATTTCTTGTGTTAAATTAGTAAAAGAAATATTAAAAGAAAAATATGATGAAAGAGTAGGAATACTTGTGTTTTCTATAATTGTATTATTGCCAACAGTAATATTAAATTCTTCATACTGGGGACAATGCGATAGTATTTATACAACTTTTATTATAATATCGTTGATATATTTAATAAGAGAAAAGTATTTAACGTCATTTATATTTTTAGGAGTTTCTTTTGCATTTAAATTACAATTTATTTTTATATTACCATTATATGTATTATATTTTTTAGGCAAAAGAAAATTCTCAATTTACTATTTTATAATTATACCAATAGTTAACTTACTTATGTGCACGCCAGCAATGCTCCTTGGAAAAAATGTATTAGAGTGCATAAAAATATATTTTAATCAAACAAGTGAGTATAATTACAAAATCAGTTTGAACTTTCCGGGAATATATAATTTATTCTATGATACTGATGAATTTTCGGATATAATAACGCCAAATAATTATTTACCCCAAATAATGATATTGGTGTTAGCAATAATTTTTATAGGAACAGCAGTATATGTTTTAATAAAACAAACAAATTTTGATAGTAAAAATATAATAGAAACAGCTTTGTGGTCAGTTATGATTTCAACATTTCTATTACCATATATGCATGATAGATATATGTTTATGGCGGATATACTTAGTATAATATATTGTGTTATAAATGGAAGAAAGAAAGTTTATATTCCGATAATTATAAATTTGTGTTCAACATATACATACATAGTATTTTTAAGTAGAACAAAAATATTGTTTGATAACGAAATACAGATCTTTGCTTTGAGTAATTGTGTAATTGTAGGAATACTTACTGCAAGTATGTTTAAAAATCTAAATCGAATACTAAAAAAAGAAAATAAGAAAGTTATTGCCTAAGGGGGATAAAATAAATGGATAAAAAGAAAGTAATAATCATAGGAGCTGGGCCAGCAGGATTAACTGCTGGATATGAATTGTTAAAAGATAAGAATACTCAATATGAAGTAACAATATTAGAAGAAACAAATGAGATTGGAGGAATTTCTAGAACTGTTAGATATAATGGAAATAGAATGGATATAGGAGGACACAGATTTTTTTCTAAAGACAAAGAAGTTATGGATTTTTGGAAGAACTTAATGCCTCTTCAAGGTGAACCATCATACGATGATAAAAAATTACGGAAGAGAAAAAAAACTGAAAAAAGGTGGGCCAGATCCAGAAAAAGAAGACAGAGTAATGCTTTTAAGAAACAGGGTTTCTAGAATTTATTATTTAAAAAAGTTTTTTGATTATCCAGTAAGCATGAAAAAAGAAACATTTGCAAATATGGGATTTGTAAGAACTATGAAAGCAGGATTCAGTTATTTAAAAACTATATTTGTTAAAAAGAAAGAAGATTCATTAGAAAATTTTTATATAAATAGATTTGGAAAAGTTTTATATGGAATGTTTTTTGAAAAGTATACAGAAAAATTGTGGGGAAGACATCCAAAACAGATTTCTGCTGATTGGGGAGCACAAAGAGTAAAAGGCTTATCTATAAAAGCTGTAATAAAAGATATGTTTTCAAAAGTATTTAAGAAGAACAATAAAGAAAAAGAAACATCTCTAATAGAAGAATTCTGGTATCCTAAATATGGTCCAGGTCAACTTTGGGAAACTTTAGCTACAGAAGTAGAAAATCTAGGTGGAAAGATAGAAAAAGGATATCTAGTAAAGAATATAAATATAGAGAAAAATGTTGTAAAATCAGTAGAATGTGAAACAAAAAATGGAACAGAAAAAATAGAAGGGGATATATTTATATCTTCAATGCCTTTAAAAGATTTAGTTGTGGGGTTTAAAGGAGAAAAAGTGCCAGATAAAATACAAAGCATTGCAAATGGCTTGCCATATAGAGACTTTATAACAGTTGGATTACTTGTAAAAAAACTAAATCTAGAAAACAAAACAAAAATAAAAACATTAGGTAATATTGTTCCAGACTGCTGGATTTATGTTCAAGAACCAGATGTAAAATTAGGAAGAATACAAATATTTAATAACTGGTCACCATATATGGTAGAAAAACCAGATGAAACAGTGTGGGTAGGCTTAGAATATTTTTGCAATGAAAATGATAAGTATTGGAATATGAGTGATGAAGAATTTATAAAATTTGCAACAGAAGAACTTGAAAAGATGAACATTATAAAAAAAGAAGATGTATTAGATTCTCATAGAGAAAAGGTAAAAAAGGCATATCCAGCGTATTTTGATACATATTCAGATATTGATGAACTTATAAAATACATAAATGAATTTGACAATTTATATTGTATAGGAAGAAATGGACAACATAGATATAATAACATGGATCACTCAATGGTAACAGCATTTGAAGCAACAAAAAACATAAAAGACAATATAAAAGATAAAGAAAACATTTGGAATGTAAACACAGAAAAGGAATATCACGAGGAGAAATAGATGAAAAAGAAAGAAATATCAATTTATTATTTAATAACAATAATATTTTTTATATTTATATATATAATACAACCAATAATAGAAAGTCATATTAAAATTATAACAATTGCAAGTATACTATTACTAGTTGGAATATTCTATGCAGTAAAACGAATTAAAAAGTTAAGAATACATTATAAAGACATAGCACTAATAATAATGATTTTAGGAATTTTAATTAGAGCAATGTATATTATATATACTCCAATTACTGAAAGACAACATGATGTTTATAGTATAAATGACCAAGGACACTTAGGATACATATATACAATTTATCAAACAGGAAAATTACCTGATACAAATAGTATTCAATTCTATCATCCACCTCTGTTCCATTCAATAGCAGCAGGTTGGCTAGAGGTAAACGACATATTTAGTGTTAGTTTAGATAAAAGCATAGAAGGAATACAAATTATAACAGCAATCTTTTCTTCGTTAATAATGCTTGTTGCATATAGAATAGTAGAAGAAATTGAAATAAAAAATATTTATAAAATATTTATAATAGCTGTAATGGCTTTTCATCCAACATTTATAATATTAGCAGGAAGTATAAACAATGATGTTTTAATGATATTATTAAGTTTTTATATTATATTATATTTAATAAAATGGAATGATAATCCTAATATAAAAAATACATCCGTTCTGGCTGTAATTACAGGCTGCACAGTTATGACTAAAGTATCTGGAGCAATAATGGCAGTACCTATAATGTATACTTTTATAAGAAAAATTTTTGAAATACACAAAACGGAAAAGGACAAGTTATTAAGGTTATTTGGAGAATTTTTATTATTTGGTGTAATTTCACTTTCACTAGGATTGTGGCATCCAATAAGAAACTTAGTACTATTTAGTCAACCAATAGGAGGAGTATTATTACCAGCTGAAGGATTATATGTGGGGCAATACTCTGTATTCCAAAGGTTTTTAACTATATCATTTAAAGAATTGTTTGGGCATATATATTGTGCAATTCCAGGAGACTATAATATTTTTGCATATATATTTAAGTGTTCAATATTAGGAGAGTTTACTTATAATAATAATATTAATATATATGTAACTTTTTTTAAATTTGTAAATCTTGTAATTATTTTAACTACAGTACTGTGTACATTTATATTAACTGGAAAATATAAAAGAGAAGATAAAAATAGCTTTATAATAATGATTTTGTTAATTACATTTTTTACTAATATAATAAGTTATTATACCTTTAATGTTAAATATCCATATTTATGTACAATGGACTTTAGATATATAGTTCCAACAATATTTACAGGTATAGCAACTATTTGTGTGGTTCTAGATGAATTTATAAAAAATGATATAATAAAAGAACTTATAGAATACATGATTATCTTATTTTGTATTTTAAGTTTTACTTTTTTCTTTATTATATAAAGTAAGGAGGAAATTACTTTGAACAAATTATTATTAATAGATGGAAATAGCATAATAAACAGAGCTTTTTATGGAATAATGGGAAATAAAATGCTTATGACAGAGGATGGAACATATACAAATGCAGTATATGGATTTTTAAGCATACTATTTAAAGAGCTAGACGATATAAAACCAGAATATTTAGTAGTAGCATTTGATTTAAAAGCTCCAACACATAGACATAAAATGTATGATAAGTATAAAGCAAATAGACATGGAATGCCAGAAGAATTAGCAATGCAAATGCCTATATTAAAAGAAACGCTAAAAGCAATGAATGTTTGCATAATAGAAAAAGAAGGTTACGAAGCAGACGATATATTAGGAACTCTTGCAAAATGGGGACAAAAGGAGAAACTAGAAGTTACTGTATTAACAGGAGACAGAGATAGTTTCCAATTAATAGACAAGAATATTAAAGTAAGAATACCAAGAACAAAAATGGGAAAAACCGAAACAGAAGATTATACAGTAGAAAAAATAGAAGAGGAATATGGACTAGAGCCATTAGATTTAATAGAAGTAAAAGGACTAATGGGAGATACATCAGATAATATACCAGGAGTACCAGGAGTAGGAGAAAAAACAGCCTTAAATTTAATTAAACAATATAAAAACATTGATGAAGTATATAACCATATAGACGAGCAAAAAGGAAAATTAAAAGAAAAATTATCAGAAAACAAAGATTTAGCATATCTTTCTAGAACTCTTGGAACAATTGATATAAACGCTCCAATAGAAAAAAATTTGAATGTTTTCCAAGTAGAAGAATGGAACAAACCAGAAGTATTAGAAATATTTAAAAGACTAAAATTTAATAGATTTATAGATAGATTTGCATTACAAGAAAATGCAGAAGTAACATCATTTAGTGATTCACAAATCAATACTGAAATTGAACATGAAAAAATTACAGACAAAACAAAATTAGCAGAATTAAAACAAGAAATACAAGAAAATAAAGCTATGTATTATTATCTAACAGAAGAAAAATTCATAATTTATTCTCCAAAGACTAATAAATGTTTTTTTGTAGAAAACGTACAAGACTTTAAGGATATATTCGAGGATAAGGATGTATTAAAATGCAGCTATAAACAAAAAGAAGAATTTATAATATTATGGGACAAAGGCATAGAAGCTAAAAATCTTATGTTTGATATAGCTATTGCCGGTTACATTTTGAATTCGAATATAAACAAATATACAATAGAATATCTATCAAATGAATATATAAATTTTGATATAGCAGAATATTTATCAAATACAGAAGAAACAGGCACAGAACAAATTACATTATTTGATAATTCAGAAGAACTAAAAGAAGATAAAACATATATTTATGCATATACAATATATAAATTATATAATGTTTTAACACAAAAAATGGAAGAGGCAGGAAGTATAGATTTATTTAATAAAATAGAAATGCCATTAACAGAAGTGCTAGCGAGCATGCAGTATGAAGGAATATATATAGATAAACAAGAACTTTTAGATTTCGGAAAAGAATTGCAAGAAAAAATAGATATTTTAACACAAGAAATATATGAGCTTACAGGTGAAGAATTTAATATAAACTCTACAAAACAATTAGGAGAAATCCTTTTTGAAAAGTTAAAGCTTACAGCTAAAAAGAAAACGAAAACAGGTTATTCAACAGATGTAGATGTATTAGAAAAAATTAAATATGAGCATCCTGTAATAGAAAAAATATTAGAATATAGACAATTACAAAAACTAAATTCTACTTACGTAGAAGGACTTATTCCATATATAGATGAAACAGGAAGAATACACTCTAAATTTCATCAAACAGTTACAACAACGGGAAGAATAAGCTCAACAGATCCAAATCTTCAAAATATACCTACAAGAATGGAATTAGGAAGAAAATTAAGAAAAGTATTTGAACCTGAACAAGGATACATTTTTGTAGATGCAGACTATTCCCAAATAGAGCTTAGAGTGTTAGCACATATTTCTGAAGATAAAAATATGATAGAAGCATTTTGCAACAACGAAGACATACATGCACAAGCCGCTTCCAAGGTGTTTAACATACCACTAGAAGAAGTAACAAAAGAAGAAAGGACAAAAGCAAAAGCAGTTAATTTTGGAATAGTTTATGGTATTAGTGAATTTGGTTTAGGAGAACAATTAGGAGTTCCTAGAAAAAAAGCTAAAGAGTATATAGAACAATATCTTGATAAATATAATGGTATAAAAGAGTTTATGACTAATATAGTAGAAGAAACAAAAGAAAAAGGATATGTAGAAACTCTTTACCATAGAAGAAGATATGTACCAGAATTAAAATCCAATAACTATATGGTAAGACAATTTGGTGGCAGAGTTGCAATGAATACTCCAATACAAGGAACAGCAGCAGACATTATGAAAATAGCAATGATAAATGTATATAATAAACTAAAAGAAAACAATTTAGAATCTAAATTGATAGTACAAGTGCATGACGAAATATTAGTAGAAACATTAGAAAGTGAAAGAGAACAGGTAAAACAAATTGTAAAAGAAGAAATGGAAAATGTAATAAAATTAAAAGTTCCATTGCTAGCAGAAGTAGAAGAGGGGTATAATTGGTACGAAGCAAAATAAATTTGTAATTTCATGAAAGGCGAAGTACGATGAGAAATGTGTGATTTGTAGGGCGTATTGCATACGCCCAAAAATAAAATTTGCAATAAATCACACCTCTCACATCAATTAAAAACAAAAGGAGAAAAAATTGAAAAGATTATTAAAATTTTTAATAACATTATTAATATTAGCATCTATAATCTTTATTTTATTTAAAGTTATAAAAATAGATGACATTATAATGAAAAAGCTATATCCACTAAAGTATAGTGAATATGTAGTAAAATATGCGGAAGAATATAATATGGATAAGTATATGGTTTATGCAATAATAAAGGCAGAAAGTAATTTTAAAGAAAATGCAAAATCATCAAGTAATGCAATAGGATTAATGCAAATAATGGAAACTACTGCAATAGAAACAGCAAACAAAATGGATCTTGAAGTTACAGAAGAAGAATTGTTTAAACCAGAAACAAATATAAAAATAGGATTAAAATATTTTACATATCTATTAAACCATTATAATAACAACTATCCATTAGCAATAATTGCATATAATGCAGGGATGGGAAATGTGGATAGCTGGATAAAAAATGGAACAATAAAAGAAGATGGAACAGATATAGAAAATGTACCATATAAAGAAACAAATAACTATGTAAGAAAAATTTTAAGAGATTATGAAATATATAAAGGATTGTATAATTAATTATTTTGATATATAATGAAAAGCAAAATTACAAGGGAGGAATGAATTATGGCAATATTAGTTCCAGGAGGAGCTGGCTATATAGGAAGTCACACAGTTGTAGAATTATTAGAAGCGGGAGAAGACATAGTTATAGTAGATAACTTTATAAATAGTAAGCCAGAAGCCTTAGATAAAATAAAAAAAATAACAGGAAAAGACTTTAAATTTTATGAAGTTGATATATTAGATGAAGAAAATCTAGAAAAAGTATTTAAAGAAAACAATATAGAATCTGTAATACATTTTGCAGGATTAAAAGCAGTAGGAGAATCTGTTGTAAAACCAATAGAATATTATCATAATAATATAACAGGAACTTTAGTATTACTAAAATTAATGAAAAAATATAACTGTAAAAGAATAGTGTTTAGTTCATCAGCAACTGTATATGGAGATCCAGAAATAGTACCTATAACAGAAGAGTGCAAAACAGGAGGAACAACAAATCCTTATGGAACAACAAAACTATTTATAGAAAGAATTTTACAAGATGTTTATGTTGCAGATAACGAATTTAGCATAGCACTACTTAGATACTTCAATCCAATAGGGGCACACGAAAGTGGATTAATAGGAGAAGACCCAAATGACATACCAAATAACCTTATGCCATATATAACAGGGGTAGCAAGTGGAAAACTAGAAATATTAAGTGTATTTGGAAATGACTATCCAACAAAAGATGGAACAGGAGTTAGAGACTATATACATGTAGTAGACCTAGCAAAAGGACATTTAAAAGCACTTGCAAAAATTAGAGAAGAAGCAGGAGTAAAAATATATAATTTAGGAACAGGACATGGATATTCTGTACTAGATTTAGTAAATACATTTCAAAAGGTAAATAATGTTGAAGTTAAGTATAAAATTGTTGGAAGAAGGGCTGGAGATATAGCTATATGTTATGCTGACCCTTCAAAAGCAAAAAAAGAATTAGGATGGGCTGCAGAAAAAGGAATAGAAGATATGTGCAAGGATAGTTGGAATTTTATAGTTTCAAACAAATAAAAAGGGAGATTTTTAAATATGAAAAAGCTTTTATTAGTAATAGACATGGTAAATGGATTTGTAAAAGAAGGAGCTCTTGCAGACAAAGAAATAAACAATATAACACCAAATATTATAAATTTAATTAAGGAATATGTCCAAGAAGAAAATGATATAATAAGCATTCAAGAAGGACATAATGAAAATTCTAAAGAGTTTGAGAATTTTCCAAAACATTGTATCTTAGGAACTGAAGAGGCTGAACTTATAGAAGAGTTAAAACCTTATGAAAACAGTATGAAAGTAATTAGAAAAAATTCAACATCGGGATTTCTAACAAAAGACTTTTACAGCTATATCAAAAACAATGAAAACAATCTAAAAGAAATAGCTTTGTGTGGTTGCTGTACAGATTTATGTGTAATGAATTTTGCTATACCATTAAAAAATTATATAAACGAAAATGACTTGGATATGGAAGTTGTAATATATAAGGATGCAGTTGAAACCTATGATGCACCAAATCACAACAGGAAAGAATATAATGAAATAGCATTTAAAATGATGGAACAAAATGGAATAAAAATAATTAAGGAAGCCTAACTTTTAGAAGATAAAAAGTAATTTGCCAAGAAAGCAAATTACTTTTTATCTTCTAATAATTTATTTTTTAAATCCCATAATTTTTGAGATAAATCTACATAGTATTTATGAGGATTTTTCATACGTTTTACTTCGCTCCATAAAGTATCTAATTCTTTTTTTGCATTTTCAGAAATCTCTTTTAAGTTAGGTGAAGTATAAACTAATTTTCCATTATCAAATATAAGTTCTTGAATAGGTCTTACTGTGTAATTTTTTAATGTTTTTTTCTTCCAAGGATTTGCTGGGTCAAATATTGTATAGGAATCAGCTGGAATAACTTCATCATTAAGTGTTATTACATCCGCAAGAGCTTTATTTGTATTATTATCATAAAATCTATAAACCTTTTTAAAGCCAGGGTTAGTAATCTTTATAGTATTATCAGAAATTTTAATTTTAGGAACAATTTTTCCATCTTTTTCAATTGCAACTAATTTGTAAACTCCTCCAAAAACAGGATTGCTTTTTGCTGTAATTAAATTTTCTCCAACACCAAATAAATCTATTTTAGCACCTTCATCCAATATAGAAGTTATTATATATTCATCTAATGCATTTGTACCACATATTTTGCAGTCTTCAAATCCCGCTTCATTTAAAATTTTTCTAATCTTTTTAGAAAGGTAAGATAAATCACCACTGTCTAATCTTACAGCCTTTGGTCTATATCCATTTGGAACTAAAACTTCATTAAACACTTTTATAGCATTTTGTATGCCGGAATTTAAAGTATCATAAGTATCTATAAGAAGAGTACAATCATCAGGATAGTTTTCAGCATAAACTTTGAACGCTTCATATTCAGAATCAAAAGCCTGTATAAAACTATGAGCCATTGTGCCACTTGCTGAAACATTAAATTCTTTTGCAGTAAGAGTACAAGAAGTACCAACACATCCACCAATTACAGCGGCACGCGCACCATATACAGCAGCATCTACGCTATGAGCTCTTCTTGCGCCAAATTCCATTACAGGTCTTCCTTTAGCAGCGCGAACAATTCTACTAGATTTTGTTGCAATTAAAGATTGATGGTTAATTAAACAAAGTAAAGCTGTTTCTAAAATTTGAGCTTCTATAATTGGAGCTTTAACAGTAATTAATGGTTCATTAGGAAACACAACAGTCCCTTCTGGTACAGCCCAAATAGTTCCTGTGAATTTAAAACTCTTAAGATAGTTTAAAAATTCATCAGAAAATTTATTTAAACCTTTTAAATATGAAATATCATCTTCATCAAATTTTAAATTTTTAACATAATCAATAACTTGCTCTAGGCCAGCAAATATAACATAACCGCCTTCATCTGGTATCTTCCTAAAAAATACATCAAAATATGAAATTGTATCTTGTATGTTTTTTGCAAAATAACAATTAGACATTGTAAGTTCATAAAAATCTGTAACTAATTCTAATTTTCTATTATCCATAAATACACTCCTTAAATATTTTTTATCAAAATAATTATAACACAAGTGTCAAGAAAAAAAGAAAACCACTCTGCTTTTTATAAAGCAAAGTGGCAAAAGCTTTAACCGAGGATTAGGCGAAGGTAATTACGAGCACTTCCTGAGGTACATCTCTGAGGGAATCCCAAGAGCTGTAGCTTGAAAGAGAGTAATCATGATGGCTTTTGAAATCAAAAGACGCCATTTCATCCTTGGATAAAGAATGAGCAATTCCGTCATCTCTTTCCATAGAGAACAAAAGGAGAATTTCTTCCTGAGCTTTTTTCTTCGAAACGAAGTCGGAAATCTTAAGAAGCTCAGAATCTGAACATCTAGTGAAGAAGGAAAGGATGAATTCCTTTTCTTCATCATCACGTCCTACTCTACCAAAGCAGAGAGAATTCGGAATTTTGTTAGCTTGCAATACAAGCTGCTGAGAAACAAACTGTCTATCATACGACATGTATGTGTTTCTCTCCTTTCTAATAATTATTTGCAAAGGATATTACCTTTTACACATCAATTATAACACATTTACATAAAATATGCAAATCTTGTTTTCCTTGACTGTAATATTACAATAGAATATAATTATTAAAAATAAGATAAATGGAGAAAAAAAGGAATGGAACAATTTTCAAGAACAGAGTTATTAATAGGAAAAGAAAACTTAGAAAAATTAAAAAATAGTAAAGTAGCAATATTCGGAATAGGTGGAGTTGGGTCTTTTGTATTAGAAGCTTTAACAAGAGCTGGAATAGGTAAATTTATTTTAGTAGATAAAGACAATGTAGATTTAAGCAACTTAAATAGGCAAATTATAGCAACAAGAAAAACTATTGGAAAACCAAAAGTAGAAGTAGCTAAAGAGCGTATTTTGGAAATAAATCCAAATGCAGAAGTAGAAATTTATAAAGAATTTTTTATGCCGGAAACAGAAGGTATACTAGACAGTACTATATCATATGTAGTAGATGCAATAGACACAGTAACTGCTAAAATAGAACTAGTAAAAAGAGCGCATGAATTGAATATTCCTATTATATCTAGTATGGGAACTGGAAATAAATTAGATCCAACAAAGTTTGAAGTCTCAGATATATATAAAACAAGTGTGTGCCCATTAGCAAAGGTTATGAGAAAAGAACTAAAAGCAAGAAAAATAAAGAAACTTAAAGTTGTTTACTCAAAAGAACTTCCTATAAAAGTGGCAAGAAATGAAGAAGTAATTAAACAAATACCAGGAAGTATATCATTTGTTCCATCTGTTGCAGGACTAATCATAGCAGGAGAAGTAATTAAAGATATAATAAATTATAAGGCGGAGGAAAAATAATATGAATGAAGCAATTCCTGAATTTTTAGGTGAAATGCTATTAAAAGAATATGGAAACGAGTTAACAAATCAAATAATAGAGGGATATAAGTTGAAAAGAGTTACTACATTTAGAGTGAATACATTAAAAGCAAATTCAGAAGAGGTAGAAAATACTTTAACTAAACTTAAAATAGAATATGAGAAAAGTCAGTGGAATGAAGAAGCTTTTATTATAAAAAATGAAAGTGCAGATACAATTAAAGAAATGGATATTTATAAAGAAGGAAAAATATATTTACAAAGTTTATCATCAATGCTTCCACCAATAATATTAAATCCAAAAGAAAAAGAGAATATATTAGATATGGCAGCTGCCCCAGGAGGAAAAACCACACAAATGGCTAGTTTATCAAATAATAAAGCAATGATAACTGCGTGTGAAAAAAATAAAATAAGGGCAGAAAGGCTGAAATATAATTTAGATAAACAAGGAGCTGCAAGAGTTAGTGTAATGCTAAAAGATTCTAGAAAATTGGATAACTTTTTTTCATTTGACAAAATTTTACTAGATGCGCCTTGTAGTGGAAGCGGAACTATAAGTATAAATAATAAAAAACAATGTGAGCTATTTACAAAAGAATTAATAGAAAGATCTATTAAAACTCAAAAAGAATTAATAAAAAAAGCAAGCAAGATCCTAAAACTAGGAGGAGTTTTGGTTTACTCAACTTGCTCAATTTTAAAAGAAGAAAATGAAAATATTATAAAAGAAATTTTGAAAAATGGAGAAATGAAACTAGTACCAATTGATAAAGAGATTTTTAAAGGTATTCCAGAGCTTCCAGTGACTATAGAAGGAACAATGTGTGTTTGCCCAAGTGAAATATATGAAGGATTCTTCGTAGCAAAATTAGAAAAAATCAAATAGAAAGGATGTTTTTATGGCAAATGTAATTGATTATATAAAATGGAGAGGTGACTTAAATCTATTACAAGATGAATTTAATGAAATAGATAATTTAATATTATCAAGATTTTCATATTTTCCATTAGATAATTTAATAAAAAAAGATGAAACAGTGAGTATAAAAGAATTAAGTGAAAGATTTAAAAATACAGATATTTCTAAGATGAAAATCTTATGGCCTAACGATGTGGACTTATTTCCAGTAATGGGAGAATCTAAAAGATTTGGAGAAATGAAAGTAACAAAATATATTAATAAAGTAAAGCCAGAAAAAGAAGAACAATTTTCAGCAGTAACGATAATAATGCCAGATGATACTCTATATGTTTCTTATAGAGGAACAGATAATACTGTTGTAGGATGGAAAGAAGACTTAAATATGAGCTTTAAAAGCCATGTAGCAGGACAACTGGAATCTAAGAAATATTTGGAAGAAATAGCTAATAAATATCCTAATAAATTAAGAGTAGGAGGGCATTCTAAAGGAGGAAACTTTGCTATATATGCATCTATATTTGCTGAAAACGATATAAAAGATAGAATTATAAATATTTATAATAACGATGGACCGGGCTTTGGAGATGACATAATACAAACAGAAGAATACAAAGGAATAATAAAAAAAGTAAATACATATATACCTCAAGAATCTGTTTTTGGAAGGCTTTTAAATCATGAAGAAAAATATACAATAGTAGAAAGCATAGAAAAAGGCTTTATGCAACATGATTTATATACTTGGCAGGTTTTAGGAAATAAATTTATATATTTGAAAGAAGTTACTAGTGGAAGTAATTTTATAGATAAATCTATAAAAGACTGGCTTAAGCAAGTAGATGCAAAGCAAAGAGAACAAGTCATAGATATAATATTTGAAATAATAAACTCGACCAATGTAGAAACAGTATCAGAATTGAAAAAACAATGGTTTTCAAATGCCGGAACATTGTTTAAATCGTATAGACAAGTCGATGAAGAAAATAGAAAAATGATTTTTGCAACATTAACTGAATTATTGAAAGTTGTAAAAAATAATTTTATAGAAGAACATAAAAACCAAAAAAACAAATGATAGAAATACTATCACACCTTGTAACAAAATGTAAAAAAACTTCATATTATGTAGTGCGAGGTGAAAGATTTGAATTGGTTTGAAAATTTAACTCCAGTAACCCAGGCATTAATTGCAACTATATTTACTTGGGGAGTAACTGCTCTTGGAGCATTAGTGGTTTGCTTTTTTAAAGAAGTAAATAAAAAGGTTTTAGATACAATTTTAGGATTTAGTGCAGGGGTAATGATAGCAGCAGCCTTTTGGTCTTTAATAGAACCATCAATAGATTTATCTGAGGAATTGGGCTACATAGTATGGCTTTTGCCAGCTATAGGGTTTATTTTTGGAGGATTATTTGTATTAGTATCAGATAAATTTTTAGATAAAATGCTAAAAAGCAGAAAAAATTTAAGAAGTTCTAGCTCATTAAAAAGAAGTATACTTTTAATATCTGCAATAACTATTCACAATATACCAGAAGGAATGGCTGTAGGAGTAGCTTTTGGTGGAATTGCAAGTGGTGTACCAGGAATGACTTTAATAGGTGCAATTATGCTTGCATTAGGAATTGGAATTCAGAATTTTCCAGAAGGAGCAGCGGTTTCTCTTCCATTAAGAAGAGAAGGGTATTCTAGAGTAAAAAGTTTTATGATAGGGCAGGCATCAGCATTAGTTGAACCAGTATCTGCTATAATAGGTGCAATACTTGTAATGTATATAAGAAGTATGTTACCATTTTTACTAGCATTTGCTGCAGGTGCAATGCTTATAGTTGCTTCAAGAGAGCTATTACCTGAGTCAATAAAAGAAAATAAGAATTTATCTACATTAGGTTTAATTGTAGGATTCGTATTAATGATGGTTTTAGACGTAGCTTTAGGGTAAAAAATAAGATTATTATGAAAGAAGAGCGAACAAAATAAGTTCGCTCTGTTCATTTAAACAATATTTGCAAATAGGCAATAAAGTATGATATAATAGCTATTGTAAAATTATTATGTAAAAAAGGATTGTTATGAAAAAAATATATAAAGAAGCAATTAAAGCTGAAACAGAAACAAATATAAATGTTTTATATAGTGAAAATAAAATTGTAATATATACAAATAAAGTATCGTTGCAAAAGCAGCTAAATAAATTAATTGGGGAACCAACTAAAGAGTATAAAATTAAAAGAAGTATTGCAGGAAGCTTGTGGGAAGTTTCATTAGAAGATAAAAATAGGATACAAAAACTTATTGTAAAAGCAAATGTATTTGAGTTGTAAATCTATTTAAAATTTAAGATTTAACATTAATTAAAATTTAATTTTTAAAGTATTAAATAGTTGGCAAATATAGAAATGTATGATAAAATATTTAAGGTTAAAAAATCAAGACAATATAAATTGTCTAATATATATTAAAATAAAAAGGAGGAAAACGCATGTCAGGACATAGCAAATGGCACAATATAGCAGCAAAAAAAGGAAAAGCAGATGCTGCAAGAGGTAAAGTATTTACAAAATTAGGAAGAGAATTATTAATAGCAGTAAAAGAAGGTGGACCAGAACCTGCAGGAAATTCAAAATTAAAAGCTGTTATAGCAAAGTGTAAAGCTGCTAATATGCCTAATGATACAATAAATAATGCAATAAAAAAAGCTTCAGCAAGTAATGAAAATTATGAAGAAATAGTATATGAAGGATATGGACCAAACGGAGTTGCAGTAATAGTAAATGCTTCAACAGATAATAAAAATAGAACAGCAGCGGATGTAAGACATGTATTTGATAAAGCTGGAGGAAATTTGGGAACAAGTGGTTGCGTTTCATATATGTTTAATAAAAAAGGTGTTATTGTTATAGATAAAACAAAAACAAATCTATCAGAAGATGAACTAATGCTATTAGCTTTAGATAATGGAGCAGAAGATTTCAATGTAGAAGAAGAATGCTATGAAATTATAACAGAACCATCTGATTTTACTGCAGTTAGAGAAGCTTTAGAAGGAGAAGGATTAGAATTTGTAGAAGCAGAGGTTCAAATGATTCCTACAACATATGTTTCATTAGATGAAAAGGGATGCGAAAGAATGCAAAGACTAATAGATAACCTAGAAGATTTAGACGATGTAATGGATGTATATCATAATTGGGAAGAATAAAAAAATGAGGCTTGTGGCCTCATTTTTTCTAATATATTATTAATTTTTTAGTATAGTCTAAGTTAGCTTTTGAGTCATATTCATAACCTAACGTATAAATGTTAGAAGCTAAAATATCTTTTGAAAGCATTGTTCCTAGGGTTTTATTTGAATTTATATCTACAAATTTTTTTACAGAAGTTATAACAGGGTATTTAAATTTTTTGTTGCTCATTTCTGATAAAAGTTTTTTTCCTCTTTCACTTATACCTAAAACTCTAATATAAGGTTTAACTTTATAAGAATCCTGGATATCTTTTTTGGTTATATTTAATAAAGCATATAATAAGATTCGTTGTATTCTAGAACGAGTATATCTTTTTGACTTAATGCTATTTATTAAATCTTCTAAATTATTACAAGAGTTAACAGCATTTTTTATAGAATTTTCTAATCCTTCAGAAACATCTTGCAAATTTGCAATTTCAGCTATATCCATTTTCCTTAGAGTAAATATTATTTCTTTTTCAAAGGCATTAATACCATTTAGAGTTTTTCCATATTTAATATTTGAAGATAAAATATTAAAAGATTCTTTTGGAACTAATCTTCTTATATCATTATTATTTTTAAGTAAATTCCTTATTGCTGTAGCACTAGCAAATCTTCCATTAGCATCCATATCATTGTAGCCTGTACCAATTCTTTTTATAGTTATAGGCAAGATTTTACTTTTATACTTTTTAATGGACTTTAAATATTCTATTGCAAGTATATTATTTGGAGAAGACAGAATATTAGAATATCTTCTTATGTCATTTAAGTAAAACAATATTGCATTTTCTCTAGCTTTTGGATAAGACAAACCTTTATCAAGTTCATGATTTAAAATAGTTAAATATTCTTTTGGCTCATTATAAAATATATCTGCAAATTCATTTAATATAGATAAGTTTCCGAACTTCGCTACCAAAAGACAATGTAACATCATCAAATGCACTTAAAAGTTTAATTGCACCTTGAGCAAAGTTTTCTGCACTAGATAAACTATAAACTGTAGGTAATTCTATAACCATATCAAAACCGCACTTTATAGCAATTTCGGCTTTAGACCATTTATCTATTAAAGAAGGCTCTCCACGTTGACAAAAATTTCCACTCATAATGCAAATAGAATAATCAGGATTTACCAATTGTTTAGACTTTTGTAACTGGTAAAGATGACCATTGTGAAAAGGGTTATATTCAGATATAATTCCTAGAATTCTACTCATTATTTTACTCCTATATTATTGCAAATTTTGTTTATTTGTTGATATAATATCATAAAAGATAAAAAAAGACAAATTGGAATTTGTTTAGTTCCGGGTGAATTCAGGACAGTCCCCAAAATCCCCAGGTTTGGTGATTTTGAGGGACAGTCCCTAGAATTCCCCCTCACACAAATTACAATTTCTTAAAGATAAAGAAAGGAATAAAAATGGACAAAGTTATAATTTATACAGATGGAGCATGTTCTCGGAAATCCAGGACCAGGAGGATGGGGAGCTATACTTATGTTTAATGATATAAAAAGAGAAATAAGTGGTGGTAAAAAGGAGACTACAAATAACGTAATGGAAGTTACTGCAGTTATTGAAGCTTTAAAGTTACTAAAGAGAGAATGCGAGGTAGAAGTGTATAGTGATAGTGCATATGTAGTAAATTGCTTTAATAATGGATGGATATATAATTGGATAAAAAACAATTGGAGAACTTCTGGTAAAGAACCAGTAAAAAACAAAGAATTATGGCAAGAACTATATGATTTAACTAAAAAACACAAGGTAAAATTTGTAAAAGTTAAAGGACATAGTGATAATGAATTTAACAATAGGTGTGATGAATTAGCAAGAGGAGAAATAGCAAAGAAGTGAACTGTTACCAGAAAGTTACAAATTAATAACATTTATATTACAATATTGAAATAGATTCTTATTTTACATATAATAAAAATAAGTAAAAATATGGAGGAACGTTATGGAAGAAGCATTTTCAAAACAAATATTATTGGAGAAAGAGTTTAGCAAAAAAATAGAATTAATGAACAAACTTAAAGGAAAAGAGGGAATCTTCTTTGACAATACAGTAATATTTAAAGCCTTAATTACAAAATTATTCATAGAGACTATGGAGCTAGATGTAGATGAAAACAAAGTGGTAACAGCAATGCTACTATGTCAATGCAAAAAAATTAATAATGCTCAGGATATAGAAAAAATAAAATCATATGCAAAAGAAAGCGCTGAATTTTTAGAAAAATTAGGATTCGAGAAAGATTTTTGTTTATTATGTGAGCAACATAATAGGTATAGTAATAATTATCCTAGAAAAAAGGAAAGTGACATATTAGAATTAGTAGATCAATTTGGCGGAATGCTTTTAGATAGACCAGAAAGAGTCGCATTCCCAATAGAAGAAGCATTAATATTATTAGAAAGCAGAAATTTAAAAGGATGCAACAATATATATTTAGAAGATTTTAAAAAATTTATTAATATAGCAAAGGAGATAAACGTATGATAGATTTTTATAAACATAGTCTTTTATCAATACTCGGAAAAAATGCTGGCTCAATGTCAGAAATAGAATATCATAGAGAAATTTTAAGTAACTACGATATGTATTTAGAAAAATTAAAAGAAAAGAAAAAAGATATAGAAGAAAATGGTGGAAATAATAACACAGAAATATATTTATAAAGGATGGAACAAAAAATGTACGAAATTTTTGCAGATTTACATGTGCATATAGGAAGAAGCGAGAATAATAAACCAATAAAAATAACAGCAGCAAGAAGTCTTAACTTTGCAAATATTGCAAAAGAATGTAGAGATAGAAAAGGAATAGATATAGTAGGAATTATAGACTGTGCATCACCATATGTAATAGAAGATATAGAAGATTTTTTAAAAACTGGTGAAGCATATGAAATAAAAGATGGTGGAATAATATATAAAGATAAAGTATGCATAATTTTAGGAAGTGAAATAGAAACTTCAGAAAAAGGCCTAAACGGACATTGTGGAAGTGCTCATAATTTATGTTATTTTCCACATTTAGAAGATATAAAAGGCTTTTCTAAAGAAATGAGTACACATATTAAAAATATTACATTAAGCTCACAAAGAGCAGATATTTCTGCATATGAGTTAATAAATATAGTAGAAAAATATAATGGAATATTAATACCAGCACATTGCTTTACACCACACAAAAGCTTTTATGGAAATTGTACAGACAGATTAGAAAAAATATTCAAAGAAAAATATTCTAAAATACTGGCGATAGAATTAGGTTTAAGTTCAGATACATTTCTAGCAGATACTATTTCAGAATTAGAAACAAAAACATTCTTAACCAATTCTGATGCCCATTCATTACCTAAAATAGCTAGAGAATATAATAAAATATTAGTAGAAGACATAAGTTTCAAGGAACTATTAAAGGCCTTAAAAAATGAAGATGGAAGAAAATTTATAACAAATTATGGATTAGATCCAAAACTTGGTAAATATCATAGAACATATTGCGAAGTTTGCGGTAAAAATATACCAGGAGATGCACCTGTAACAGTATGTGATACATGCGATAGTAGAAATATAACAATGGGAGTGTACGACAGAATAGAAATAATAAAAGATAAAAAAGAAACAAAAAGTCCAGAAAATAGACCAGAATATGTTTACCAAATACCACTTACGTTTATTCCAGGACTTGGTAAGAAAACAATAGACAAACTATTAGATAATTTTAGAACAGAAATGAATATATTACATACACTAAGCAAAGATGATTTAGAAGCAGTTGTAGGAGAAAAAATAGCAGATAATATAATTTCAGCAAGAGAAGGAAAAATGACAATACAAGCAGGAGGAGGTGGAGTTTATGGGCAAGTTAAAGCTTGCCAAAATAAAAAATAAAGGACAATAAGTTTTTTCAATAAATAATGTAAATTTATCATGAAAATTGTGCGGACAAATTTATTCATTCGAGCTTCGAAGAAATTACTAAAAAAGAGGAAAGGGGAATTCAAATGAAGAAGGAAATAAGTAATAAAAAAGCAGTGATTGCACTGATAGTAATAGTTTTATTACTAATAATTTTAGTATTGGTGTATGCAAATTTTTTTGCAAATAAAAAGGAAAACAATGATATGATAGAAGGAGAAAAAGTAATTCAAAATGAAAATAAAAATAATGAAACAGTAGCAAAGAAAAAATATTCAAAAGATATACAAACAATTGCAACACTAGAAGATGAGATAACAACAAATAGTGTATGGTGCGGAACTTTCCAATTAGTATGGAATGATATGGTTAACAATGTAGTAAAACAAAATGTAGTATTCACACCACAAGAAAAAATAGTAGAGAACTTAAACAAACAAACTTTTAAAGAAGACCAGCTTTCAGAAAAAGATTATTATAAAGTATATGATTTATTAACATTAGAATTAAAAGAAAAAATAGAGAAAGCAATTAAAGAAAAATTCAATGAAAAAAGTGACATATTAGATACTATAGATTGGTCAAATGCACCTAAAGATGCTTCACGGATATACAGATAATTATAAGAAATATCTATTCTATGCAATCCTAAAAAAAGAATTTAATTTTGAAAATGACTTTGATGAATTAGACAATGGAACATTTGGTACAAAATATAATGACATAAAATACTTTGGAATAAATAAAGACTCAGATTCAAAGTTATATAATCAAGTTGAAGTGCTATATTATAATTCTGAAAGTGACTTTGCAGTTATATTAAACACAAAAGAAGGAGAGCAAGTAATACTATGTAGAGGGGCAAAAGGCGAAAGTTTTGCTAAAACATATAATAACATAATGGAAAAAGCAAATGCATATAAAGGAAACAAAAAATTTACAGAAGATGATTCCTTAAAAGTTCCAAGCATAAAATTTAATACTAAAAAAGAATTTAATGAATTATGTAGCAAAGAATTTTATGCTAAAGATGGTGATAAATGCATAATAGAACAAGCAATTCAAACAATAGAATTAGAAATGGACAAATCAGGAGGAAAAATAAAAAGCGAAGCAGCAATAGTAATGACAATGGCAGATATGATGCCTGTTGAAGAACAAAGGTATTTTTACTTGAATGATGAATTTACAATGTTCTTAAAAGAAAAGGATAAAGAAACACCATACTTTGCAGCAAACATAGAAGACATAACTTTATTTCAATAAATTGCAATTCACATAAATAAATTATTTAAAAAAATTAAAATATTAAAAATGAAAAAAACTTTGCGAATGGATTGAGCTTGAGGTAGAAATTGTTCTTCTATATGAGTAGGGAATCTCGTTTTTAATGAGGGCGCTGC
>CAKOVK010000016.1 GCA_934121925.1 uncultured Clostridia bacterium | reverse complement strand
TCAATCACATTGTATCATTTGTAATTTTATGTGTCTATTTTTATTTCAAAGTGCGTCACTTAATTTTACCATTTATTCATTTTTATGTATTTTATGGTAAAATATAATTATCATTCTCTTATTAGAGGGTTTAAATAAAAAAAAAAGAGGTAACTTAGCATGGAACAAGTCTTAACATTCATTTCGGAACATTCTACAATTGCAATAGTCATTATTGCCGTTCTTCTTATTGTAATAATTATCGTTGCAGCAGTTTCTTCTTCCAGGCGGAAGAAAATTTTAGCTCTTACTTCCAATAGACCGGGAAAAATACTTGAAACTCTTGACGGAGACTACATAGTTGTTTCCCCAAGAGCAACTCTCATCGATTTGAAAAGTAACGAGTCATTTAAAGTCTACCAAATTCTTGATAAGATTTGGGAAGATGTCGGAAAAAAACTCGCAGAGTTTTATGACAAGCCCTTTGAAATTCATTTAAAGATTTGCGATTTAAAAAAAGGCTCCAAAGGTTATTCAATTATAGTTTCTGATAAAAATGATAATCTTTATCTATTAAGAACAAATTGCTTACCAGCATACTATAATGTCAAAATACAACCTTTTAAATCTGACAAAAGCAAAGACTAACCCCTCGGTTTTGCCCTCATTGCTTTAATTAGCAATTGAGGGCATTTCTTTATATTTTTTTATCTCTTAATACAACAATTTTTTTCATTAAATCTTCTATTAGCTCATCTAGCAATTCTTTATTATTAATTTCATCTTTATACTCTGAATAATATATTGGTTCTCCAATATTTACTTTTACTTTTCTAAAGATTTTAAAGTTTCCTTGAATTCCAACTGGTATAATTGGAACATTTGCTTTAATTGCAAGTTTAATTGCTCCATCTTTTGGTTTTACGCCTTTAGCCATTCCTTGTCTAGTAGCTTCTGGAAACATCATTAGAAGTTCATTCTTTTTTAGCAATTTTAGTGATATTTTTACACTTTCCATAGATTTACTATTTGGCTTTACTGGATATATTCCAAATAAATCTGCTATCCATCTTATAAATCCATTTTTAAACAATTCTTCTTTAGCTAGAACATTTATTTTTCTTTTATTCATTGCTATTATTACAGCAGAATCCAACGCATGAACGTGGTTTGGGCAAATAATTGCTGCTGTATCTTTTGGTAGATTTTTCTTTCCTACAACTTTAGGTCTATACATTATTATAGCCGCAATTTTAAATAAAAATTTTATTATTATTCTAAGTACATTCTTCATAATATGCTCCTTTTTTCCTATACAATAAGACAAATTATAATTTGCAAAATGGATGTGTGAGGTGAGAAGTTGGCTTTGTAGGGGCATATTGCATACGTCCAAAATCAAATTGTTGCAAATGTTGTAGGGCGCCGCCCTCGGCGACCCGCAATGCAGCATAGAAATCACCCCTGCAATGTTTGCAATAGATTACATTTATGATTCAGGACAGTCCCCAGAAACGTTCACACAAATTACAATCTGCTGTTTTTATTTTTAATTATTTCTATAATTTTTTCTACTACTTGTTCTATTGTTAAACTTGTTGTATCAACTACTATGCTGTCTTCAGCTTTTTTTAATGCCCCTATTTCTTTTGCTTTATCATTCTCATCTCTTTTTTTGATGTTTTCTATAACTTCTTCATATGTCATTCCAATGTTTTTTTCTTGCATTTCTTTGTATCTTCTTTTTGCTCTTTCTTCTATTGATGCGTCTAAATATATTTTAACATCTGCATTTGGAAATACATATGTGCAGATATCTCTTCCTTCCATAATCACATCTTTTCCCTCTGCTAGTCTTCTTTGTAAATTCACCATTTCAAATCTTACTTCATTAATTGAGGATATCTGAGATACAATTTGTGTTACTTCTTTAGAGCGAATATCCTTTGTAACTTCTTTTCCGTTTAAAAACACTTTGTCACCTTCTGGTAATGGTTGTATACCAACTTTTATTGTTTTTGCTATTTCTATTATTTTTTCCTTATCACCTAATGGAACCTTTTGTTTTATTGTTTCTAAAGCAACACATCTATATGTGCTCCCTGTATCTATGTTAATTAATCCTAGTCTGTTTGCCACTTGTTTTGTTACTGTTCCTTTTCCACTTCCTGCTGGTCCATCTATTCCCACTATAAAACTCATATTCTTATTCTCCTCCTATTTCTTCTGGCACATGTACTCCTTTTGCAACTATATCTATATTTTCTACATTCATTGCTGTTAAATTTTCTATTTCTTTTTTACATTTTTTTTTGAATTCTTTTAATGCCTCTAGTATATTATATCCATATTCTACAACAACTTCTATATATATTGAAATTCCCTCATTGTCACCAATTTTATCTATTCTAACTCTACTAACTTTATATATAGATTCTATTCTTGTTGCTAAGTACTCTATTATTTGTCTGAATACCGTATCAGATATTTTAAAGTTACCTAAATAACTAAATGTTGGTCTTATTATGGATTTTTCAGATATATATGGTTTAGCATCCTTTCCTTTAGATTTAAATATTTGAAGTGGATCTAATATAAATCCTGAAAAATCTTTTTTTATTTCAAATGTAGGTACTGGTATTACATGTTTTCCCTGAGTCTGTCTAATCCTCTTTGCTTCTTGCATTTCTTCTTCTGTTGCCACATCAGTTATATATATAGTTTCTGTAAGTTCTGGTAATCCTAAATTTTCCCTAATTTTTTTTATCATATTATCAGATGTCCCTAATATCAATATGCTTTCCGGCCTATATTTTCTAAAAGCTTTTTTTATCTCTTCTGATTCTTCTGGATTATTAAACAAAGCTTTTTTTACAGTTTCTATTTTAGTAGCAGCTTTTTTTGCAGAAATCCCTGCAATAACTTCATTTTCTTTTATTAAAAGTCCATCGTCGATTATATAGTTTATTCCTCTTTCACTTGCCACCATTTGTGCTCTATAGCTTTTGCCTGTTCCCGAGGGTCCAACAAATGCATATGTTTTAATTTTACTTTCTATTATCTTATCTATTATCATAAGCTTCACTCCATAAATTGAATTATATCATTTAAGATTTATTTTGTCACTATTTAGTTGAACAAATTGGAATTTGCGAAGTAGAAGTGTGAGGTGAGAAGTGTGAAGAATAGAGAAAGGCCTGTGAAACCCTGGCCCTATAAATCACACCTCCCTCATCACACCTCTCACCTCAATTAAACAAATTACAATTTATATGTTAAAAAAAGAGGAGCTCACACTCCCCATTTTTTATATTTTAATTATTAGATAATTCATTTACTTTTACGCTTCTTGTATGCTCTATTTTTGTCCAAGTTGTGTCTGGTTTTATTAGTGCTTTTATATTTATTAAAATCCAAGAACCTAAGAATAATGGATAACATAGTATTCCTTTAAGCATTGGTTTAATTGGTCTTTTATCTAGCCACATTATTAATATAGCTGTAAGTGGTGGTAGTAAGAAAGTAGCTCCTATATATCTTGCGTAGTTCCAAATCAATGCTGTTGTTGTCATTCCGTTCCCTGCATATATTGCAAAGTTTACTACTAATAACCCTAATGTTATTATAAGCATTGGCATTCCCATTAAATAAAGTAATCCATCAAAATTCATTAATGTTTTGTGTTCTTTTACACCTTTAGCTAAGTCTTTTAAATAATATTTTACACATTGAATATGTCCTACAGACCATCTCATTCTTTGTGTCCATGATTGTTTATATTCTAATGGTTGTTCATCATATACTATTGCATCTGTTGCCCATCCTAGTTTTCTACCTTCTGCAATGTTTATTAAAGAAAATTCTATATCTTCTGTTAGAGTTTTTGTATTCCATCCTTTTTCTTTGATCAAGTCATATTTTACCATGAATCCTGTACCATTTAATAATGGTGATAATCCCAAGTTGTATCTTGCTAAGTGGTAAAATCTGTGCATTGTCCAATAGAATAATGCATATCCTGCTGATATCCAAGAGTCTGTTGGGTTTTTAATATCTCTATATCCTTGAACTACCTCTTCACCTTGACAAAGTTTCTTATTCATTGCTGTAAAAAAGTCTGGCATTGCAACATTATCTGCATCAAATACGCACATTGCATCATATTCAGCACCTTGTTCATTCATTTTATTTAAAAACCATTGCATTGCATATCCTTTTGTTTTTTTCTCGCTATCAAATCTTTCATATACAATAGCGCCTGCATCTCTAGCTATTTGTGCTGTATTGTCTGTACAGTTATCTGCTATTACATATATATCCAAAAGTTCCTTTGGATAATTTTGATTTTTTAAACTTTCTATTAAATTTGCTATTACTGCTGCTTCATTATGCGCTGGGATCAAAGCCATAAATTTGTGATTTTTATTTACTAATAGCGGTTTATCTTTTAATTTAACTAATGAGCATGCACTAATAACTATGTTGTATAACCAAAATATTGTTATAATCCATACCATTGCTTGTTGTAGTATATATAAATATTCCATTTTTTATCTCTCCTATTATAGTTTTAAAAGATGGCCTTAGCAAAAGTATCAAAGCTATCTTTGTACTATATACTATTATGCCACCTTTTATATTATACTATTATTACAAAATTTTTGCAAGTTTTTTAATTTCATAATTATATTACTTTTTATTATATTCTATTTATTTTAAATAACCTAATATTGGTTTAAATATTGATGGTAAAATAATCAAGCCAATAGTGAATCCTATTCCTCTGTCAGTTTCATCAGCAAGCTTAATACAACTAATTATATGTGCATAAATGTACAATAATATTAGTAAAATTCCAATTATAGAAATTATGTTTATGCCTCCTCTAATTAATCCTATTATAGTTACTATTAATCCCAATGCCATAGATAAAGGCCACCATTCAGACATTTCTAGGCATCCAAAGAATTTACTTATGCATGAAAGAGCTGTTAAACTAATAAATAAACTTAATATATTTCTAATTATTCCCTGTGTAAATCCCATAATTAGAACTATAATAGGATACATATAATTAAAGTTTATTGCCCAGTCTGGCATACTAAATTTTTTATACAGTTTAGCTAATCCTATAGAATTGAATACTGTCATAGCAAATATTACAAAACTTATCAACTTTTGATATTTTATAATAAATCCTAGTATTGAATTCAAAAAGTTTTCATTATAAATTTTTGAAATTTCTACTTCATTTGTTTTCTCATCTATTACATTTTGCTCTTTTACTATTTCTTTTGATTTTTCAGCTGGTTTTATTACTCCAGTAATTTTCAATCCAAATATAATTGCTAAAATTAATACTATCGCTAAAAGAGTAAAGATTACTTTAGTTTGATTATCCATCTTTTGTTCCCCTTTATTTATATTTTTTTGAAATAGGGGCATATTCAATACGCCCCTATTTAAAGTAAGTATATTTATAACAAATTTATTCTTCTGTAGTTTCTTCTATTCCTAATCCTTTTTTAGTTAAACTTATTTTTCCTTGATTATCTATATCTAATACTTTTACTAGGAATTTATCTCCTTCTTTTAGAACATCTTCTACTTTTTCTATTCTTTTTTCTGATATTTTAGAGATGTGAAGTAACCCTTCTTTTCCTCCACCTAGGTCCATAAATGCTCCAAATGGCATTATTTTTGTAACTGTTGCTTCGTATATTTCTCCAACTTCTATTTCCCTTACTATATCTTCTATCATTTTTTGTGCTTCTTTTGCTTTTTCTGAATCTTGTGTATAAATAAACACTTTTCCATCTTCTTCTATATCTATTTTTACACCTGTTTCATCAATTATTTTATTAATTGTTTCTCCGCCTTTTCCAATTACATCTTTTATTTTTTCTGTTTTTATTGTCATGGCTGTGATTTTTGGTGCATATTTTGATAATTCTTTTCTAGGTTCAGCTATTTGTGGTGCCATTATTTCATCTAGTATATATTGTCTTGCTTTTCTTGTTCTTGCAAAAGCTTCTTCTATTATTTTGTATGTTAATCCATCAACTTTTATATCAACTTGAATTGCTGTTATTCCGTTTTTTGTTCCTCCAACTTTAAAGTCCATATCTCCAAAGAAATCTTCTAAACCTTGGATATCTGTAAGCATTACATAGTCATCTGGATTTTCTGGATTTGATACAAGTCCTGTTGAAATTCCTGCTACTGGGTTTTTAATTGGAACTCCTGCATCCATTAACGCAAGTGTACTTCCACAGATACTTGCTTGTGATGTAGAGCCATTTGAAGATAATACTTCTGATACAACTCTTATTGTGTATGGAAATTCTTCTTCTGATGGTATTACTGGAACTAATGCTCTTTCTGCTAAAGCTCCATGTCCTATTTCTCTTCTACCAGGTCCACGTGAAGGTCTAGCTTCTCCAACACTGTATGAAGGGAAATTGTATTGATGAATATATCTTTTTGTTTCTTCTTCATCTAATCCGTCTAATATTTGTTCTTCATTTTTCATTCCTAATGTTGCAACAGATAATACTTGTGTTTGTCCTCTTGTAAATAGTCCGCTACCATGTACTCTTGGAAGTAATCCTACTTCACATGAAAGTGGTCTTATTTCGTCTATCGCTCTTCCATCTGGTCTTTTATGTTCTTCAAAAATCATTTTTCTTACTGATTTTTTCTCTAATTTATATAAACTGTCTGCTATATCTTGTTTTACTTCTTCTGCTCTTTCTTCTCCATATTTTTCTATAAAGTAATTTGTTACATCTTCTGATAATTTTTCCATGTTTTTATCACGAACTTCTTTTTCCAAAGCTTGTACATCATTATACATTCTTTCTTCAAAGTTTGATTCTATTTCTTCGTATATATCATGGTCTACTTCAAAAGATTTGTATTCCATTTTAGATTTTCCAATATCTGCTTTTATTTCTGAAATAAATTTACATACTTTTTTAATTTCTTCATGTCCTGTTTTTATTGCTTCTAGCATTTTGTCATCTGGTAATTCTTTTGCTCCAGCTTCTATCATTGCTATTTTTTCTATTGTTCCTGCAACTGTTAGGTCTAATTCTGTTTTTGCTCTTTCTTCTAATGTTGGGTTTATAACAAATTTACCGTCTACATAACCTACTTTAACTGCTGCTGTTGGTCCACCAAATGGTATATCTGATATAGAAAGTGCTGCTGATGTTCCTATCATTGCGCAAACTTCTGGTGAGTTGTCTGGTTCTACTGATAGTACTGTTGCAACTACAACAACGTCATTTCTAAAATCTTTTGGGAATAAAGGTCTTATTGGTCTATCTATTGCTCTAGATACTAATATTGCCTTATCTGCTGCCTTTCCTTCTCTTCTTGTAAATCCTCCTGGTATTTTTCCTACTGAATACATTTTCTCTTCGTAATCAACTGATAGCGGGAAGAAATCTATTCCTTCTCTTGGTTCTTTTGAAGCTGTAACATTTACCATTACAACTGTTTCTCCGTATCTTACTACTACATCTGCATTTGCTAATCCTGCAAATTTTCCTGTTTCTATTGTTAGTGGTCTTCCTGCAAGTTCCATTGAATATGTTTTAAACATAATTCTTCCTCCTTATATATTATAATATTTCAAATACAATTTTCTAGAAATAGTAACCTCTATAATATGTTCTTTAAACACATTATACAAGCTACTATATTTCTATTTGTTGTATTTAATAAGCAAACTTATTTGAAGTGTGATGTGTGATTTATAAATCCAATGCTTTACAAGGTTTTACATACTTTTGCACTTTTCACTTCACACCTCTTTTTTAGCAATTAAGGGCGGAAAGTATCTATCCGCCCTTAAAATAAGATTATTTTCTTAAATTTAATTTTTCAACTATTTCTCTGTATTTAGGTAAGTCTTTTTTAGATAAATAGTTAAGTAAGTTTCTTCTTTTACCTACCATTTGTAAAAGTCCACGTCTTGAATGATTATCTTTTTTATGAACTTTTAAATGTTCTGTTAATTCATTAATTCTTTCTGTTAAAAGAGCTATTTGAACTTCTGATGATCCAGTATCTTTTTCGTCTCTTTTAAAAGTATTAATAATTTCTTGTTTTCTTTCCTTTGTCATTATTTTTTCCTCCTATTTTAATAATATGCCTTAAACTGAACATAAAAGTCGGATCTTCTTTTAGTTAAGTATAAGGTAATTGTTTTTTACAAGCATTACTATTTTACTATATATTTTCTGATTGTGCAATAGTTTTTTATGAATTTTCTTACATTGTTATTTCATTTGCTATCTCATTCTTTTTGCTTTTTTCATTTGTTTTTTCTGTTTCTTTTGATTTTTCTTGTTCTGTCATTGTTTCTAATTGTTTTATTAAATCTTGAAGTTTTGCCATGTCTTTTCCTATCATTTCCCAATTATTACTCATATTTGACTGTTCTAGGTTTTTATTGGCATTTATTATTTGTTCTAGCAATTCTTCTTTGTTTTCACTAACAAATTCTATATTAATAGCTTCTTGAGACAATAAATTGTTTAGTGCTTCTTTTAGGTTGTTTCCTATCGCTACTTTATTTCCTGATGCAACTATTACCTTTTTCAATAATGGCACTTTTTCTTCATCATTCAACATTACTTGATATATAGGTTCTACATACAGTAGTGTATTATCTATTGGAACTACTATTATATTTTTTTCTATTCTAGTTCCAGTTATATTAAGTGTATTTAATTCTTTTGATATCTTTTCATCCTGTTCTACTAAAGTATCTAGTTGTGTTGTTCCAAGTATTGCATTCTCTGTCTTAAATTTGTACAAGGTTAATTTCTTATTATTGCCTTCACAAAATCCAATTAAATATGATACTATATTTTGCTTTTCTGAAATTGTGTATGGCACTACTAGTCCTAATATAGAGTTATTGTTATCTACTGTTTTAACTTGTGTATAGTATGGCTCTATATATGTTCCTGCAACTGTGCTAGTTGTTCTAGTTGTGTTTTCTTTTGAAACATCCCATACATCATCTTGTCTATATAACACTTCTGGTTGTACATTATGATATATTTCTAACATTTGTGCTTGAATATTATATAAATATTTTGAATACATTAAATGTTTTGATATATTTTCTGGTATTTCTTCTTTTTCAAATAAGCTTGGATATATATTCTTATAGCTTGTTATAATAGGGTCTGTTGTATCCGTTATATAGAATTTAGTTGTTCCATTATATGGGTCTATTATAACTTTTGCAGAGTTTCTTATATAATTTATTTTTTCTTTCATTCCCTCATATTCTATTATTGTTTCTTGAGAATATGGGTAATTATTTGAGGTTGTGTATGCATCTAAAACCCATACTAAGTTTCCATCATCTGTTACAATCATATATGGATTTTCATCATATTTTAAATATGGCATTATTGTTTTTGCCCTTTTAATTATATTTCTAGAAGTAATTATTTTACTTTCTTTGGTAATACTTCCAGAGAATGCAATTCCTAATTTTTTCTCTTTTATTCCTAATATTAGCCTATCTATAAAATTAAGTTTTAGCCCTGCTTCTCCTGTATATGTATTGGTATTAGTAGTTGTGCTGTTAATTGGATAATCATATTCTTCTTTATTCTTTGCATTAATTATTATTGGTTCATTTGTTTCTATTCCAAAATATATTCTTGGCTCATTTACTTTTATTTTTTCATTATTATTAAATTCGCTTTGTAAATATAATAGATTTCCGTTTTCATCTACTTCACTTGCAGAATTTGCAATTATTCCATATCCATGCGTATATTCAAAAGTTTTATTGTTATATGTTCTTGTATCATTGCTTATTATTTCTCTTGGACTAATATATACTAATGTGTCTTTTCCATCTATATTATATGTTCCAACTTTTGTTGTATTATAAGCATAATATCCTGAACTTGTTTTATATGTTTTAAGTTCTTGCTTAACTGTATCTTCATTTAAAATATTTATGTTATCAATTACTTCTTGATTATTATCTATATCATTTTTAGTTATTGTTCCACTGTTTTGTATTTCAATTTCATCTATGTTTATGTCATAGGCTTTTTTAGTGAATGCTATATTATCTTGAATATATGATTTTTCCTTATCTAACTCATTTTTATTTATATAAACCAAATCAAATACTAGAATAACTAAAAATAGTGCAATTAAATAAATTGGTATAGTGCTTAGCCATCCAACAACTTTTTTAAAGTTTTCCTTTTTGAAGTTTTTGATTGCCATAATTGCACAAACAGAAATTATTACTGCAAATATTCTATATCCCCAAACCTTAATTGTAACGTCTATTAGTCCTGCTCCATATAAACTTATTCCATTAGATAAATTCAAAAATTTTCCGCATACCACATCTTGTACTTTAACAATTGTAATTGCTGAAACCGCCAATATTATTAGCACTATATTAGCTATTATTTGTTTTACGAATGTGTTTTTCTTTAAAGTTGCTGGGTCTATTCCTTTTTCAAAATATTTGTTAAATGAAATTATATAATAAGCAGCTATATATATAGTATACAAAACCATTAGACCTATAAAATAAATTATTAAAGCTTCTATAAAAGGTTTTTGAAACATATAGTATCCTATATCAACATTAAATACAGGATCATTTACTCCAAAATATGCTCCTTTTAATGCTAGCATTGTCTTTTCTATTAACATATTAGAAGTTATCATACTTACTATTATGCTTAATATCAAGCTTATTGATTTATTTGGAAGTTTTGGCATTTCTTTTTTGTCTTCTTTGAAAAATTTCTTCAAACCTCTTTTTATAAATCTTGTTGTTATATAAGTTGCAATGTACAACACTGCAAAGTTAACTACTATAACACTTACTTTGTATTTTAAATTTTGTTTAAATACTTCTACATATTGCTCTCCTATCTCTAGTGTTTGCAAATATTCTCCTCTTACGTTAACTGCTACATATACTGCAAAAAGTATTAAAAATGCTATTACTAGTACTACTCTTTTTTTGTTTTTCATAATTTGCCTCCTTAATTCTATATTATTGCGTTTACAAAATCTTCTGAGTTAAAGATTTCCATATCGTCTATTTGTTCTCCTACTCCAATAAATTTTACTGGAATTTTATTCTCTTGTATTATTCCTATTACCACTCCACCTTTTGCTGTTCCATCTAGTTTTGTAAGAACTAGTCCTGTTATATCTACTGTTTCTTTAAAAGCTTTTACTTGAGATATTGCATTTTGTCCTGTTGTTGCATCTAAGACTAATAAAACTTCTTTTTTTGCATCTGGCAATTCTTTATCTATTACTTTTTTTATTTTTAATAGCTCGTCCATTAAATATTTTTTATTATGAAGTCTTCCAGCTGTATCACAAATCAAAACATCGCCATTTTCTTTTTTTAATTCTTGTATTGCTTCAAATACAACAGAAGCAGGGTCTGTTCCTTCATCTCGTTTTACTATTTTTGAATTACTTCTTTTTGCCCATATTTCTACTTGTTCAACTGCTGCTGCTCTAAATGTATCTGCAGCTGCAATTATTACTTCTTTTCCTTCTTTTTTTATTCTGTTAGCAATTTTCCCTATAGATGTTGTTTTACCTACGCCATTTACTCCTACTACTAAAATAACTGTAGGCTTTTTAGATAAATCTAAGCCATTTTCTTGTTCATCTAGTATGTTTTTTATCTCTTCCTTTAACGCTTGTTTTACATCGTTTTCATCTGATAGCTTTTCTTTTTTCACTCTGTTTCTTAAATTATTTATTATTTTAGTTGATGTTTCTACTCCTATATCTGACATTATTAGAATCTCTTCTAATTCTTCTAGTAAGTCTTCATCTACTTTTCTAAAATTGCTAAAAACATCATTCATTTTGTCACTTAAAGATGATTTTGTTTTCCCTAAACCAATTTTTAATTTATCAAAAAATCCCATATTATACCTCTTTTGTTAATATTTTATACACACGGTATTATAACATACTTTTATAATCTTTGCAAAATTTTCATTTCAAAATTTTTATATAATATGTTATTTATTATTTCTTTTGTATAACCATTTTCCTTTAAGCTCTTTTCTATTTTCTCTTTTACATTTTCTTGCTTAAATACATTCATTGTTTTGTATTTTTCCGGTTCTATTTTATAATATTCCATATTGTCTGTAGACACGCATATATTTTCGGTTCCTTCTAATAAGTCTCTTACATAGTTTATATGTTTTATATATTCCTCACAATAATTAGACACATTCCTTTTTAATGTACAAAATTGTTTTATTCCAACAATTCCTATAGCACCTCCTAATTTTGATATTTCTTTTATTTGATTATCTGTTAAATTTCTAGGTACATTACATATTTTTCTTGAATTTGAATGTGAAGCAAAAACTATTGGATTAAAGCCTTCATTTTTCAGTTCTTGACATTTTTCTATTATTCCATAAAAAGTTTTTATGTTTGCATGTGATAAATCTATTGCAATGTTTTTTTGAACAATTTTTTTTATTAATTGTTCTCCGAGTTTAGTTAAGCCTTGTCTTTTATCTCCTCTTGCCCCTCCACCAAATTTGTTATTATTATTCCATACTATATTGGTACTCCTTACGCCTAATTCATATAGTATATCTATATCTTCAATTTTTTCTAAGTAATCTAACCCTTCTATTCCAATTATGTATTTTATTTTTTTCGGTATTAGTTCATACTTTTCGATTAAACTATTAACTTCTTTTAAATTTTCAATTATATTTATTTCATTTGGATTTATATTAAGTTCATCTTTCATCTCTTTTGGAGACATATAAAATAAATTAAAGATTCCGCCTATAATATTTTTTTCGTTATATATCTTATTAAAATTATTTTTTAATTCTGCCATTTTATCTTTATTAATATACACTTGTGTTAGCAAATCGTAATGTAAATCAAACATAATATCACCATAATAAGTTTATTTATTATTTTAATAAATATTCTATTTTAGTATATTTTCTTTATATCCATATATAGTAAAAACGGATTTGCTTAAGCAAATCCGTTCTTATTTTCTATAATGCTTACGATATTAAAATCTTCTTCAGCATTTATAGTTTTTACGCATATCCCCTTATTATGGTAATATTCTATAGTCGGATATGAATTTTTTTTAAAGGCTTTAAACCGTTTGAAGAATATTTTTTCAGTATCAGATTTTCTCCGAACCAAGCCTTCTCCACATTTGTCACAGACGCCTTCCTTAATAGGAGGTTTATAGCTTTTGCTATATGTAATTTTGCACTCCGGACATACAAGTCTATTTTTGACTCTTTCCCAAGCTGCCTCTTTAGTAATTTCTAAATATATAACTTGTTCAATATTTAAATATTTACTTAGTAGTTCAGCCTGTTCCACCCTCCTTGGAAACCCTTCAAGCACTATTTTAGCATTTTTACTCAAAGTTTTCAGTTTCTTCAAGAGAAGTTTAACTACCTCTTTGTCTGGAATTCCAAATCCTCCTTTTGATAAGTCATATCCAGCATCTGCAAGCAATTGGCTTGAAGAAATGTGAATGTAACCTATTATTCCTTTGCACCGGCTTCCTTTTCCAGAACCAGGCGGTCCTATGATAAGAATTATCTTTCTCATATTTGTTCCTCCATTCTAAATAATTAGAGATTTATTATATCATATCTGTTTACATAAGTAAAGTTTTTCCTTCGCTTTTCATCGCAAAAATCGACCTTTTACAGTCGATTAAGTCTTTCATCTATTAAATTGGAGCGTTTACGGAGCAGGTATGCGAAAAAAATGTATCTGAATTGTAAGGCTCTTTTTATATAATTCGATTTATTTGATTATACTTTAACATAAGTTTTATACTTTTGCAATATTATTCATATCCTTTTATAATTTTGTAATTTTTATTTTAAAAATATTTTAATAAATATTGATCGCAGAACTAATGTTTGATATAATACCTGAAAATAATCGCTGAATTATTTGAAAGAGGAGGTTCAAATATGGCAGAATTAAGTGTTTTAAATCAAAAAATATCATATATAAAAATCGAAAATGAAGATTACATATCTATTACTGATATGTTAAAGTCTAAAGATGGAGATTTTTTTGTTTCGGATTGGTTAAGAAACAGAAATACCATTGAATTTTTAGGAGTTTGGGAAGAAATTCATAATCCTAATTTTAATTATGGCGAATTCGCCATAATTAAAAGTCAAGCAGGTTTAAATAGTTATAAAATAAGCGTTAAAGAATGGAAAGAAAAGACAAATGCAGTTGGAATAATATCAAAAGCAGGAAGATACGGAGGAACTTATGCTCATAAAGATATTGCTTTTGAATTTGGAATGTGGATTAGTCCAAAATTCAAATTGTTACTGATAAAAGAATTTGAAAGATTAAAAGCAGAAGAACAAAAGCAAATTGGATGGAATGCTAAAAGAGAACTTTCAAAAATAAATTATAGAATACATACTGATGCAATAAAGAAAAATTTAGTACCTAAAGAATTAACTAAAAATCAAATAAATTTTGTTTATGCAGAAGAGGCGGATGTTTTAAATATGGCTTTATTTGGAATGACAGCAAAAGAATGGCGTGATAAAAATCCTAATTTAAATGGAAATATAAGAGATTATGCAACAATGAATGAATTGATATGTTTGGCAAATCTGGAAAATTTAAATTCTGTTTTTATAAAAGAAGGATTAAAACAATCTGAAAGACTTGAAAAATTAAATAAAATTGCTATATCTCAAATGCAAATTTTGAATGATACAGATGTTAAATATTTAAAATAATATATAATTAAACTACAGTAAACTTTTGATTAATTTATATAAACAAAATTGATATCAATAAAATTACTTTTTAGTCCTGCAAATGATATAAAATATATTTAAAATATTTTTATGAGGTAATGATATGAATTTTGATGAAATAGTTGATAATAGACGTTCTGCTAGATTGTTTACAAATGATGAGGTTTCTGAAGAACAATTAGAAAAGATTTTATCTAGTGGAAGTCTTGCACCTTCTGCAAGAAATAGACAACCATGGAAATTTTATATTTTAAATGCTGAACAAAAAAATGATATTATGAATATGCTTTTTGAATGGGATAAACAAAACCCAAAAGAAAGAACCAGTGTAAAAGGATCAGCAGAGCAAATACGTACAGCTAATAAAATGATAATGATTTATAGTGATGGGTATAAATCTAAATCAAAAAATGAGAATTATAAAAAACCTGATTATATATCATTAGGATGTGCCATAGAAAATATGAGCTTACAAGCTGTAAATTTAGGTTTGGGTAGCTGTATTTTATGTGATACTTTATATATAGAAAATGAAATTGATAAATATCTAGGAATTAAGGATTTTGAACAAATATGTGGATTTATTATTGGTAATCCAATATATAACTATCCACCTAAAATAAAAAAAGACTTAAAAGATTTATTATTAAATTAATAAACACAAAACAGATGGTATTCGCCATCTGTTTTGCATTGCGGAATTTTATTCTTTGTCGCATTCACACCTTGCTGTCCAGATTTCATCAAGTATCTTCTTGCGATAGTAAGGATTCCAGTTACAATAAAAATCAACATAGAATTTCATCAACCGCTCTTTACATTTATCACATGTTTTAGGAAACTGCATAATACCTTTTGTAAAAGTATTTTCTCTGTTTCCCCACCATGCAATAGTAAACTTGTCCAAATATTTTTCAGGAATTCTATGAAGAAGTTCAATAAATTCCCAAGAGGAAATTTGGTCATAAACACCAATATCTTGCCAATGCTTTAACATTGTATTCTTTTTGATGTTTATTGGAAATAGTACCGCAGTAGTTTCCTCAGGCATCTTGCCATAAATAAATTCGAGAGAATTTAAACAGTCTTGAATTTGTTCTTCACGAGATAAGAATGGAGCACCTAAAAGCACATTAATTTGAAGACCAATTTTGTATTTTTCACACAATCTTGTTACTTCAAGGTACTTTTCCATATCTATATCTTTATTATAGATTGCTCTGACATCTTCATCAGCTGACTCAAATCCCATTTCAAACTGTATTTCTTGTTCTTCTCCAAGAATTCTTCTTATGTCCTGAAGTTTCTTCTCTGTGATTGTATTGTAATGAGTTTCCATTGTAATTACAGGAATGTTCCTGTGGGATACAAAATGTAATATCTCAAGAAATAAATCATAGGGAATTTCCCTTTCAGAAAGAAAAGAGCCGTTTGCCTCGAGTTCCAACTCAACTATATCAAAATCTTCAAGTCTAATTTTTTGAAGTTCTGGTTTGACCATTTCCAAAGTAAGATTGTAGTCAAAACCATAATTGCAAAAAGTACAAGCATTTTCGCATCCACAAGACATGAAAAGCAATTGATAAGTTTTATTTTCTACTCGAGCGAGAGATACTACTGGTGTTCCTGCTTCAGTTTTGATATTTTTCCGCATTTTCCAGATTTCACGAGTTAAATATTCATTCATCTCATAACCTCCTAGTCAATTCAAATTTAGATAGTATTCTACATATTTATTGTATCTCTTTTCAAAATAAAACAAGTGACCTTTTTAATACTAAAAAAATCACTTGTTTTATCTATTTTATTGGAATATATAATTTTAATTTATTGTTTGGTAAATATTCTTCGATATCTGGTAAATCTTCTAATTCACATTCAATATTAGGAATAATTGTCCTATATATTTTTTTGCAAAATTCATATAATGAAGTAGAATTTATATAATCACATTCGAAAACTAAATAATTACTAGGTTTTATATTTAATTCTATTGCATTTTCAAATTTTTCTGTAGAGGCTATATAATATATTGCTTCGTCTATAGTACACGTTTTATCATATTCTAATAAACCATATTCTTTTTTCCCTTTTATGTATTTATAATTATCTTTCCAAAATAGAGGAGCTTCATTATGGCAGTTTTTAATTGTTGTTTTCATAGAAATAGCATATAAATTAAACTCTATATTTTTTTCTATATGATAATTAAATTCATCTGTCACATCTTCATTTATTAGTTCATATTGTGAAAAGAATTTTATATTTGTTTTATTATTGTTTATTTCACTTGGAATAAACCCCATCATAGATTTGAAGGCTCTAGAAAAAGCTTGTGAAGATTCATAATTATATTTTATTGCAATGTCGATTATTTTTTCTTTACCATCAAGTAAATCTAGTGCAGACATACTTAATCTTCTTTTTCTTATATAATCAGCCAAAGTATAATTGGTTACAAATAAAAATATTCTATGCATTGTATATTCGTTTACACCAAGTATTTGAGCTAGTTTTTTATAGCTAATTTCTTCACAAAGATTATCTTCTATATAATTAATTAAATCATTAAATCTTTCATTACTTTGTTTATTCATATATTTTCCTCAATTTCTTATAAAACTAAAATTAGTATAACATTTTTTCTATAAAAATACAAATTACTAAAAAAATCATTATATATTATTAAACAAATATAACGCCACTTTATTTTGTTCTGTTGATTCCATCTCCATAAGTTTAGCCATTGCAAACATTACAAGCTTATATTTTGCAAAGTTTATTAAAGTGGTTCTATATTCTTCATCAACTTCTTTTAGCATAGCATCAAATTTTTCATAGTTTTCTTTAGTGTTGTATATAAGTCCTGAACATTTGCTTTGGCTCATACATATTGCTAGTCTTAATTTATCTTTTATATCCATATCATTTATCATATTTATTAAATATTCAACTTTTTCATTTTCCATATTATAATTACCTCCATCTTAAAATCTTGTGTCATTTTTCTTTCTATTATTTTTATTATTATTTATCTCATCTTTGGGCTTTACTTTTCTTGCTATATTATTTGCAATTTCATTCTCATCGTCAGTAAATATTCCATTTTTATATAAGTCATCACTAACAATTTTATAGTTATTATCTTTGTCATAACAAATTCTTTTATGAAAATGCCCCATAATACTATGCCAAAATTCTTTAAATTTGTGTAGTTGAGCCTTTATATTTTCTTTTTCTTCTTGTAGTTTGTTAATAATTTTATCTTTAGTAGATAATTCACCTTTTAAATTATAAATTTCTTTATCTTTTTCTTCTATTTGATATTTAAGAGAACGATTTTCTTTTCCAATTTCAAAAGCACTATGTTCAAAGTCTCTAATAGCTACATTTAAGTCATTTACACTTCTAACTGTTTTAGTGGTATCTTTTACATCTTTGTTAAAGTTTTTGATTTTCTCGACATCCTCGTTTGAAATAACCATATTATTTTTATTAAACTTAGCAGGTTTTAAATTGTCTAATATTTGATTTATATCTTTCGTTGTACTATCAAGTTTGTTAGTCTGTTTATTTGCCTTTGCAAGTTTTTTCTCTTTTTCAGCAAGTTGTTTTTTTATATTTCTATAATCACTCATATCTTTAACATTTATATCTTGATTTCTACCTTTTTGTTTTTCTTTCAATTTAATATCCATATCATAAAATTTATTAAAAGACTTTATACAAGCATTTCTCATTTTATCTTGAATTTTAGTTAACGACTCTTTTGTAAATAGTTGTGATTTACCAACTTGTTTTTTCATTCCTCTAGTACAGTTTTCTATTATTGGTACACCTACAATGTGCATATGAGGAGATGTTTCATCAAAATGAATAGTAGCATTTGCTATTTTAAAAGTTGGTAATATTTTAACTAAATCTTTTACTTGTTCATTATATACATCAATCATTCTTAATCTATATTCTTTGTCTTTATCTTTCCAAAAATCCATATCTCCAAGTTCAACTATAATTTCACAAGCAAGGTCATTTTGAGATTCATTTATTTTCATAAAATAGTTTTCTATTTTTCTATCATTTCTAGTCTGTTTGTTGTTGTACTCAATTCGAGCTTCTTCAAACTCTTCTAAATATAAATCCTTTACATCATTTACAATATCATTTGTACCACGAATTACTCTAATCAAATCTTTCTCATTATCATAATCTCTTAAGTTATGCTTATTAACTTTTGATAAAGCATTTGAATTTTGAATAGCATTATTTGATAAAGAAGTAGTACCAGATACATTTCCTTTAGAAACTTTTTTTGCTAATTTACTTTTGTTTTTATCACTTCCTAAATGAAATGAATAAGCTAATTGCTGTTCCATTAAAAGCACCTCCTTTGAAATTTCTTGTGACATGATTAGATTTTTATTTTGCAGAATATTTATATGTCACGTCTTTGTTCGTGCGCCAAATTTTGTTAAAAATTTGTGTACATTTGTTAGCCGAAGGCTTTATAAAAATACGAAGTATTTTTTATAGGACTTTGACTTGTCATAAGTCCTAAACCCCCTATGAGTTTTGACATGCTATCAAAACTCGGGGGCTCTGCGAGGCATAAATTAACTATCGCCACTTTCATTTTTACTAAAGTAAAAACAAAACGTGCCACGTTAATTTAATTGTTGCAGAGAAAATATAAAGAGCATTCTTGCAACAATTATTTATGCTTCTTCTTTGAAGTAGTATGAGTAACAAGTCCCAAGCGTAACTTTCCTTCTGGTCTTGCCATATAGTTTTTAAATTCTTTCATTGCTACAAGTCTAATAACTTTTTGATTTTTCTTTAATTTAAACTCAATAGCTCTGTTTCTGATTTTTGCAACTTGAGTTTTAGTATCATAATTTTCATCAATCTTATCATCGTGAAAAGAATATTCTCCTAAATCCATATAACTAATATCTAACTCTTTTTTCAAGGTACTTAAATAATCATCTAACTGGTCTTTATTCATATTGACACTAACTTTAATATCTTCAAATTTTCCATCTCTTTCTATCATGCTTGGTACATCTACAATACCTTTATCATATAGCTTGTCTATCTGTTCAATAAAGCTACTTCTAAAATTTACTTTTTCTATTTCAAAACTACCATCTTTATTTTTCTTTAATGTTGCAGTATCAATAAATTTTGAAATAAAACTTTGTTTTTCATCTTTAGTTTTCATAGTCCAAAGTTTTAATAGAACATCTTTATACATTTCGTGTTCAGTTAGTTTTTCTCTTTCAATATCTCTTTCAGCCATTAGGTGTTGAGGATTATAACTTTCTTTATTGAAATCTAATGCATCAATTCTTTTATTTTCTAGTATAGATAACTTTTCTTCAATCAATTTGTAATCTTCAGAGAAATCTTCCATTTCTAAAATACCATTCATATATGCTTTTTTTAGTCTGTCTTTCTGTTGCAAAAGTTTCTTAATTTCTTCATCAATTTTCTTACTTTCATCATCTTTCTTTTCAGCAAGTATAGGGTAGAAATATTTTTTAACATGATAATCGTATTCTACTAAGTCTAAAATATAATTAATTAAACAGTTTTCAATTTCATCTTCGTTATAATACAATTTACAAGTATCACAATAGTAATACATATATTTAGATTTCTTTCCACCAGTTCCTTTGCAAGTCATTATTTGACCACAAGTAGGGCATACAAGCTTTTGAAAGAATATATAAACTCTATTTCTACAATATGCTCTTTGATTTGTTTCTTTTTGATTTTGGACTTCTTCCCACATAGCTCTTGTTATAATAGGTGGTACAACATCCATATATATTTCTGTTTCTTTGTCATTATCATTTTTATATCTTTCATAATCTCCCATATATATTTTGTTATTTATAATTCTATTAACAGAAGAGTCAATCCATTTTTTTACTTGTGGATATAAAACTTTTTCTTGATTTAGAATATTGGCAATGGTTTGATAACTTTTTCCCTCTAAATACAATTCAAATATTCTTAAAACAATATCTTTAGTTGTATTATCTATTTTTAAAGTTTTATCTGGTGCTCTATAATAACCAAGAGGGCATTTGCCTGGTATATGTCCTGCTTTTATAGCACCATTTAAACCAAATTTTGTTCTTTCACTAACTATTTCAATTTCTAATTGAGATAAAACAGTTAACATTCTAACAAAGAAACGACCATTTGCAGTAGAAGTATTTACATCATCTCTATCACAAATTAAATAGCAATGATATTTTTCAAGAGTGCTAATTAAAACCTCTAAATCACGAACTGAACGAGTAACTCTATCTAATTTATAAGCTACTATATAATTAATTAATCCATTTTTCATATCTTCAATCTTTTGCTGGAATTGAGGTCTGTTTTTCATATTTTTTGCAGATATTCCTGCATCTTTATAAACTTTAAATACTTCAAAGCCTTTATATTTGCATAATTGTCTTAATTTTTCTTCTTGTTCTCCTAAACTAAATCCTTCTCGTGCTTGATCTTCGGTACTTACTCTAATATAAATACCTGCAATTTTCTTTTCTTCTGATGATTGACTCCATAATTCTGACATTTGAAACCTCCTTAAAAACATAAAAGTGCTAGAAAGCTTATAGCTAACTAACACTTAAAATCTATCTTTATATTTACTTGTATTACTTGCTGATAAAAAGAAAACCTTTAGTATTAGTTGCCACTGATAAAATCTCTTAATTTTGAGAGTGGTATTTTATTTGCTAAATTACCTATATAGAAATACTCGTGCTGATTAAAGAATAAAAATAACTTTTCTTTAATAACTACACTATGTGGTTCTACATAAGCAATGTTAGTTTTTTCAACCATTCTCAAATTACCATTCTTTATTTTTGGTTCACAATTACTAAAAGTGCAAGCCCATTCAATCTTAGAAAGTAATTCTTTTTCTACTGCTAATTTTCTTTTAACTATGCGTATCATATCACAAAAACCTCCTTTTTTCAATGATTTGAGGCTGTTTTTCTATACTTTTGGTAAAAAAAGTAAAAAAATAAGCCGATTAAATCGACTTATATAAATGTGATTGACACTCACTTTTTAATTTTCTTCAAACTTACTTATATCAATATTTTTAAGTGGTTCGACGAAAATGCATTATGGAGCCGTTGGCGTAGTTATCTACAACTTTTTTCGGCTCTCGTGACGATTGATACAAATATCAATCAATTTATTAAAGTATATCATAATTTTTATAAATTGCAACAAAATTATAGCGATATTTATGAAAAAGTTTAAGAAATAATAATTATATACATAATTATTGCTTTTTTAAACTTTTTTTATTTTCCTTTTCAAGTTGTTTTAAACTCTTTTTAGGTGTTGGCAAATCTTCTGGCATAGTTCCACCATTTTTGGCAATTACTTCTCTTATATTTTTTCCAATATTATAATGAGTTTCATTTGCTTCTTTTTATGTTTGTATATTGTCTTTCTTTTACTTTTGCTCAGTTTGTGAAATTCTAAATAAATTAGCAATTATTAAGACAAGTCATAAGTTCTCTAGCATACCAAAATTCAATTCCATTTTCATCAATATTACAATAATATTAAAAAGTTGACAATATATTTACGAAAATTTGTTTTAATCTTTATATAGATTTTTATTATTTTTAATATAAGATTTTAAATATATAGTTCTAACAAGCCTATCAACAGTGCAAACTAATCCTAAGCCAACAAGTCCAATATTAAAATATTTTATTAGACAAAGTAATGGTATTCTTATACATATACCACCAATAAATGAAGTTAATCTAATAGCTTTTGTATCTTTATTAGCAGATAAATATGCTAAATAGTTATTATTAAGTATATACGTAAAAAATTCAGTTGAATATAAATAAACATATATACCACATTCGCTCCAAGGAACACTTCTTCCTAAAAAATACCAAGCTGGATATGGAATAATAATAAAAAATATTAGTGAAAATATTAAAGAGTAAATTGTAATTTTATTTACTTTTGTTAATAGGTTATTTTCTTCATTTTCTATAGAATTTGCATAAGAAACTAAAAGCCCTGTATAGTATCCTTCTGCTAATTGTAATAATACTTGTACAACAGCAGAACATACACATACTATAACATAAACATTAGTGCCGAAAGAACTTGATATGCTCTCAAGAAAAATGTATGCAAATTTTTGAATTGCTTTATTAAATAATAAATCTTTAGCATGATTAATTATATCTTTTATATATACCATTTTTATTTTTCTATATTTATATTTCGAAAATATAAATAATAAAATCGTATTTATAAGTGTAGATATGATTGTAGCTACATATATTCCAACTTCATTAAATCCTAATTTAATACTTATTATATCTCCAAGAATATTAAATAATGAAGATATAACTGTTGCAATTAGTACAAGATTTGTTTTCCCTTTTACCTTTAAATCATTTTTTGGAATATAACTTATTGCTAAAATTGGTAACTGAATTGCTTTTAATTTTAATAAACATGTTAAAATATTTCTGGCGTCATTTTCTAAAGTATAAATATAAGTTAGTTTATTAGCAAATATAAATATTATCAAAGATATAATCATACTACTAAAAATTTGTAAAAAAATAGCTACAGTATTAATGCTATTATTATTTTTTCTATCTCTTGATAGTACAATACTATGTGATTGTGATATACATTCTTGTATTGTATTGATTGCAGAGTCCAAGCTTATAAGTGAAGCAAATACTACAATTGCAGTTGTACCAATAGAATTAGATAATGATCTGTCAATTGTTATTAGTATTATATTTGTAAATTCTACTATTATATATGGTAATACAAATAAAAGTACTGACATTACACTTTTATTACTTATTTTTTGTTTCATGTGTTTCTCCTTATTAGATTAGATTTAATTTAAACTGACAAAATTATACTATATTCTACATTTTTTAGCCACATATTTTATAAAAAATATAGAAGATACTAAATTTCTTTAATATCTTCTCAAGAATTACATTTTTATTTTATATTATTGACCAAAAATAATGTAACTTTATTTCTTTCACTTTGTTGCATTTCCATAATTTTAGCCATTGTGAACATTACAAGTTTGTATTTATCAAAATTTATTAAAGTAGTTCTATATTCTTCATCAACTTCTTTTAGTATAGTATCAAACCTCTCATACATTTCAGCCTTATTATATAAAATATTAGCCCAATCGCTCGTAGTTAAGCATATTCCTAGTCTTAATTTATCTTTTATATCCATATCTTTAATTATATTTATTACATTTTCAACTTTATTTTCTTCCATAACTTTTTCCTCCTTTTAAAATCTTGTATCATTTTTCTTTCTATCTTTTGAATTTGCTATTTCTTCTGTTGTTTTTACTTTTTTTCTAACATTATTGGCTATTTCATTGTCATTATCATCGAAAATACCATTTTTATATAAATCATCACTAACATATTTATAATGCTCATCTTTGTCAAATCCAATTCTATTTTGAAAATGTTTCATTAGACTACGCCAAAACTCTTTGAATTTATTAACTTCTTCTTTTAGTTTTTCTTTTTCAGCTTGTAACTTGCCAATAATTTTATCTTTAGTAGAGAGTTCATTTTTTAAACTGCCAATTTCATTATCTTTTAGTTCTATTTCATATTTAAGTGAACGATTTTCTTTTTCTATCTCAAAAGCAGAATGTTCAAAATCTTTAATTGCCATATTTAAGTCATTTACACTTCTAACTGTTTGAGTTATATCTTTTACATCTTCTGTATAGTTTTTGATTTTCTGGACATCATCGTTTGAAATAACCATATTATTTTTGTTTAGCTTAGTAGGTTTTAGATTACTTAATATCTTCTTTATATCTTTGCTTGTATTATCAAGTTTTCTGGTTTGAGTATTAGCTTTTTCAAGTTTTTGTTCTTTTTTAACTAATTGTTTCTTAATCTCTCTATAATTGCCCATATCATTGACATTGATGTCTTGATTTCTGCCTTTTTGCTTTTCTTTTAGTTTAAAATTCATATCATAGAACTTATTAAAAGACTTTATACAAGCATTTCTCATTTTATCTTGTATTTGTGTTAATGTGGTTTTAGTAAATAACTTTGATTTTACTACTTGTTTTTTCATTCCTCTTTTACAATCATAAGAAATTGGAACACCTACAATGTGCATATGGGGAGAAACTTCATCAAAGTGTATTGTTGCATTTGCTATTTTAAAATCTGGTACAATTTTAATTAAATCCTTTACTTGCTCATTATATACATCAACCATTTTAAATCTATATCGTTCATCTTTATCATTCCAAAAGTCCATATCTCCAAGTTCTATTATAATTTCACAAGCTATATCATTTTGAGATTCACATACCTTTTTGAAATAATCTTCGATTTTTCTATCTTCACGAGTTTGCTTGTCGTTATATTCAATTCTAGCTTGTTCAAATTCATCCAAATATACTTGCTTAACATCATTTACAATATCATCTGTTCCATAAATTGTTCTAATTAACTCTCTTTGATTATCATAATCTCTTAAATTGTGTTTATTAACATCTGATAAATCTTTCGCATTTTGAATTGCATTATTAGATAAGGAAGTAGTACCAGATACATTTTCTTTTGCAACTTTCTTTGCTAATTTACTTTTATTTTTATCACTACCTAAGTGAAAAGAATATGCTAATTCTTGCTTCATAAAATCCCTCCTTTGAATTTTCTTCGTAGCATAGGACTTTGGCTTTGCTATAAGTCCTAACCCCCTATATGTTATGACATACTATCATAACATGGGGGCTCTGCGAGGCAATAAATTTTATCTCACAGAACTAAAATTTATCAAATTAACGAGAACAAATTTGTTGTTGCAACATAGTAGGTATATTTATATAGTTGCAACAATTATTCTGTATCTTCTTCGCAGAACTTTACTGGCTTAACACCTACTGAAATAGGAGTAGGCTCTTTTGTATAAATTACACTATCATTGCTTTCATCTGGTATATAATCAAATGCAGTATCAATTTCTTTCATTTGAAATTTATCTTCTTCACGAATATAAATAATTCCAAATTCATAAGTCTCCATTTTATTATCTGGATCTAGTTTGTAGTAATCTTCTAAAGGGAATACTCTAACAATAGCAGAGTTATCTTCAGCAAAGTTAAAATAAAACATTTGCTCATCAACATAGTAGGTTGCTTCAGTATAACCAACATCATAATATTGTCTTAATCTCATAATTATTTCTCCAACTTCTTCCTCTGGCAAATAATTACTAAATCTAACACTACCAAGTACATTACCTAATATCATAGGTTTTGTAGTATCAATATAACCGTCATCATATAATTCTTGACAAGGTTTACAAATTGATTCTCTAAAGTTTATTTGTTTAACTACTACTTCTTTACCAACTAAAGCAAGTTCTATATCATCTACATATTTCATTATTAAGTCTGCTTGTTCTTGTCTTGTATGATCTTTCCAAGTTTTAGTTCTTTCTTGATATTCCTTATCTAGTTTGATTTTGTTGATAAAGTCAATATCTCTTTTTAAAAGTATATCTTTTGGAGTAAATTTAAGTTCTTCAGTGCAATCAGTAGTTTCTAGTTTGTTTTGTAATTCACTTATTGCATTTTCAACTATTTTCTTTTCTTCTTTATATTCTTGTACTTCAAAAGCACCGTTAATGTAAGCCTTTTTTATTCTCTCTAGTTTTACTTTTTGCTCATTGATTTCCTTTTCTAGTTGTTCTTTAGGTTCATCAAATTTTTGCTTTATCATAGGCAAGAAAAATTGATTTACAACAGAATCATATTCTACTAATTCAATAATGAAATGATTGAAATAGTCATTTATAATCTTTTCTTTAAATTCAATTTTACAATCATTACAATAGTAGTAGAAATAAGCATTGCCATTTTTCTTTGTAGTAGCTTTACCACCTAAAACTCTGCCACATTTAGGACATTTTAATTTTTGTAAATATAAATAAGTTAATGTTCTTTTATAACTTCTTGAATTTTTCTTTTTCTGTACTTGGCAATCTGCCCACATTTCTTTTGATATAATAGGATCGACCACATTTTCATAGTAAGTAGGGTGTTTAGTTTTCTTACCATGAACAAAATCTCCTTTATATATTTCATTTTCTAAAATACCCACAATTGTTGAATCTCGCCAATTATCTTTTCCTAAAACATGTTCTTCATTTAACACATTACTTATTTTCTTATATGATAAACCATTGTAGTACATATCGAATATTCTAATTGCAATATCTTTAGTAGAATAGTCAATTACTAATTTTTTATCTTCTCTTTTATAACCTAATGGAGCAACATGAGGAATATGTCCTTGTTTTATTGCACCTGCTAAACCTATCTTTGTTCTTTCGCTAGTTTTCTCAATTTCATTTTGGCTAACACTCATTAAAAGTCTTGAAATCATCTTACCATTTGCACTTGTAGTATTTACTTCATCATTTACACAATCTAAATAAGCATTGTTTTCATCCAAAAATGTCATTAAATTTTCCCAATCATAAATACTTCTTGTTATTCTGTCTAATTTTAGAGCAACAATAGTATTTATTTTTTTAGCCTTTATATCATTTTTTAATCTTTCAAATTCTGGTCTATAGTTACCAGTTTTAGCACTTATTCCAGCGTCTTCGTAATAATCTATTATTTCATAACCTTTAAATTTACAAAAAGACTCTAATCGTTCCTTTTGCTCTGGCAAACTAAATCCGTTCTCTAGCTTGATCCTCTGTTGAAACTCTTAAATATAACCCACATTGTTTCTTTTCTCCGTTCAATTTTCAAACCTCCAATCTAACAAAAAAGAGACATCAAAGTACAATACGAGTACTACTGACATCTCTTAAATCCATTTATCATAAACTAAAATACAATAATGCAATATAATATAATTTTTTCAAAGTACTCATAAACATATAGCTTTTGACGGACAGCTATACATAATTTATTGTCTATATTATATCACGATTTAAAGAAATGTCAATTATTTACAATTATATGTTTTTCAAATATTCTTCTAACTCTGATAATTTAATCTTTTTAGTTAAGTTAGAAATATACACATCATTTGAATAATTGAAAACCAAAAAAGTAATATTTTTAATAATCACTCTATGTGGCTCAATATATGTAAGATTAGTTCTCTCTAATTTTCTAATACTACCATTGATAAAGGTAGGAGTAACTTTTGAAAACTCACATATAAATTCAAGTCTTTGTTTTAGACATTCCTCAAATTCTAGTTCTTGCTTAATTATCTTCATATCAAGCACCATCCTTTCGTTTGGATGATTTTATATTGTTTTTAGACAACAAAAAAATCAACCAGATTTTGTTTTCTGATTGATTTTTGTATCAATTCTGTTCAATTTAGTTCGAACAGAAACGTCGTTGGAGCTTCTAGGCAGAATCGAACTGCCGACCTACGGGTTACGAATCCGTTGCTCTACCAACTGAGCTATAGAAGCATATTATTGTCTATTTTAATACACAGTTTTTGAAACGCTGTGAGTCGCCAAATTCGGCGACTCGCACACGCTTTTTACGGTGTTCATAGTCAAATTAAAAATGTTTCCCTTTATTGTTCTTCTCCTCTTTTTCATTAGGTTCTAATGTATTTTCAGTATTTTTGTTTATCTCTTCTACTATATTTTTTTCATTACTTATCTCATTTATCTCTTTTGCTTTAGCTATAATATCTTTATATTTATTATAGTCTACAACAATATATATAGATAATCCAAGCAAAGCTATTATACATATACCTAAAGCTCCTAGTATAACTTTTTCTTGGTTATTGTTATACCAAGTAGTTACTCCTCCAAATATTGCTTTAAATTTATTTGATATTTTACCTAATATTGTTGGTTCTTTTTCTTTGTTTACTTTTATTGTATATGTTATTGTTTCTTCTTTTGGTTCTTCGCCTTCTGGTACTTCTCCTTCTTGCGCTATTTTTAGAGTTATTGTTATTGTGTTTTCTCCTGTTTGTAAGTTATCTGCCCCTTTTATATCTATTGTTGCACCTTCCAGATTAGCTTTTGCATCTATGTTTAAGCTTTTTACCCAATATTGTAATTCTTGTAAAGAATATTCTGTAACATCAAATTTAAATTCTGGACTTAATGGAATTTCTATAAGCTCTTTATTTTCATTTTCATATTTTATTACTAATGACTGTAAAGAAAGTTTTGCTCTTGACCTTGTAACTTTTATTATATAGTTAGTTTTGTCTCCATTTTCTGCTGTAACTGTTACTGTAACAGTGTTTTCACCCTCTTTTAATTCTGTATTTCCTTCAATATTAGCTTTAGCCTTGCTATCTGTTGGTGTTGCTGTTACATTTACGCTAGTTATTTCGTTTGGAACTGTTAAAACGTATTCTTTTACATCTTTATTAAACTCTGGTGTAATTGCCCCTTCTGCTATAGCTAATTCTTTTAATGAACTATCTTTTGACTTTTCTTTTTCTTCTACTGGTTTAGTTGTTGTTGGTTTTTTAGTTGGATTATTATTGTTTTGTGAACCTCCTGAAGTATTCCCTCCTGAGCTCGCAGCTTGAATCTTCACAGATGCCGAACTAGATACGGTTTTATCTTCTCCAGCATTACTTGATAATTCTCCACTAGCAGAAATTTTAACTGTACCAGATGACCCTGCTGTAACAGTAATTGTCTGGGAATTATTTTCTATCCATACTGAAGATGTACTAGCACTTCCTCCTGAAACTGAAATATTAACTTTACCAGTTGCATCGTTTCCGCTTATTGTTACTGAAAATGATTGTCCTGGTGATACTGTGCTTTTTGATGGGCTTACAGATATTGAAACAGCATAGCTTTTTACTCCAATTAAAATTATACTCAATATAAATATACAAAATATAATATTTATTTTAGTTTTAATACTCATACTCCTATCCTTTCTTTACAAAGTTATTTTGTTTCCATACATAATGTAATTTTTAATCAAAACATAATCTGATGCTTTTACAGAAGAATCTTTATTAATATCTGCTGCTTTTTTTTGAACATCATTTAAGCTTCCATTTGACATTATATAATTCTTAATCAAAACATAATCTGATGCTTTTATTTTTCCATCTCCGTTTACATCTCCAAGTACTACTAAGTTATATGTTTTTCCTTCAAAATTTATTTGAGCTCCTGTTCCAAAGGTAGAACTTGAATTTGTTGCTCCTGGTATAACACTTATTCCTATTTCTGGAGCTACTATTATGTTGTCGCCATCTATTTCATATTGTTTTATAGTTACTAAATATGTTTTACTTCCATCTTTTGCTTCTCTTGCCATATATCCTGTTCCGTTTGGAGTAGACACTTGATCCCAATAGTATCCATCACTAGATTTAGCAGAAGCTCTTTTTGTTATTACAATTTGTGCGCCTTCGCTTACATATGCTATTGTGCTTCCTCCTGGAGAAGATCTTAAAGCCAATCCCCCATTTGCATTTACATATGCAAGTTCTCCTTCCACTGATGATATTGATGGGCTTTTAACTGGTAATGATGGCATATTTATATATAATGGAACTTCGAAAATAAAACTACTTTCTAATAATCCTGCATTTCTATAATATCCCTTTAGTATTTGACCTATACTCTGTGAGTCAAATATATTTTGCGCATATTGGTTTGCATAGTATGGGATATATGTTACATTAAATTTTTGATAGTATAGAGTATCTTGTCCTCTTTTTATATAATTTTTTATTAGCCCTATTCCGCCTTCTATTGCCTTCTTAGGAGTGTTCCATCCTTGGCTTTGAGCATATTTTAATCCATTTAATATTACTTCTTCTGTACCATTTCCAGATGCTTTTACATTAAATAAATTGTAATATCCTATGTATTGTCCATTGTATCCTTGGCCGGAACACAATGCTGAAGCTCCACTACCTTGTTCTTGTAGTATTTTTCCTATAATATAAAATGGATTTATATTAAGTTCGTTTGCTGCTTCATATATTCCATTTATTATATCTTGATTATTTAAATATGATATTTTACTTGCCATTGCAGTTACTTGCTCTTTTGTTATATTTTTATCATTTGATAATAGCAAATATTGAAATACATTTCCTTCTGTTACTGAGTTTCTTGGATCCATTACATGTTCTATTGCACCTCTTGAAGCACAATACCATCTTCCACTAGTATCATATTCTTTAGTTCCACATATAGAACAAATCCATTCAGCTGAATAATTACTTGGAACTAAATTTTTTGGAGATGACCAATGTCCTTGATATTCACTATTTATTACTGTTTCCCAATCCAAGCCTGTTTCGTATAATTTAAAAGTCCAATTAGGGTGTGAATTTATTATATTTTTTAGTACTTCCTTATATCCCGGATATTTTTGTTCAAAATTGGCTGGTAAATCATTAGAATTGGCTGTGTATGTATATGTTGCTGCATAAGATTTATTTGTAGTTAATGGTAGAAAGTTCAAAATTGTATATATAATTATAAAAACCAAAATGAATATAAATTGCTTATTTAATTTATTTACAATACGTTTTTGCATTTTATCTCCTCTTTCGTATTTTTCTGTCTAATTTCTACATTTACAGTATATATTATTAAAAAAAGCAAGTCAAGGAAAATGGCTTAAATTAATTTGGTAATTTGTTGCATTATATGCTATTTTTGCATAATCTTTTTATATGAATAAAGTGACTTTAGTCATCCTTTGTTCTTGCCGATTTGAGTTTCCGAATGAAATGAGGAAATCTCAAAGGCAATAGCGATTATAGCATTTTTTATATACTAGGAAATCTCCCATTTCCTAGTATATAAAAAAGCAGATAGATTTTTCTATCCACTTTTATTTTTTAATAGAAAAAGCCGAAGATTTTTCCTATCTTTTATAAGTACTTATTCTAGTTGCATCCGCATCCTCTTCCGCAACCACATCCACAATTTGTGAACAATAGTAAGAATATTATTATGAAGAATAATATTGAACAATCATCTCCATTTCCTCCAAATAGACCATTGTTGCATCCACATCCGCAATTTCTTTCATCTGGCATACTATTTTACCTCCTTAAATATATGTTATACGATATAGTATGCAATTTTAAAAATTGTGTTACAAAATTCATTATATAAAAAAACAGCTTTCTTTTCGAATTCATCGTTAACATACGAAAAAGCATAGCTTTTGCTATGCTTTTTTTGGTGGGCAGGGATGGATTCGAACCATCGTACTCGTATGAGAACAGATTTACAGTCTGCCGCCTTTAGCCACTCGGCCACCTACCCATATTTAATTGTAAAAAAAAAATTTTGCGTTGGTGCTCCCTCAAGGATTCGAACCTTGGACCCACCGGTTATGAGCCGGTTGCTCTGACCAACTGAGCTAAGGGAGCATTT
>CAKOVK010000015.1 GCA_934121925.1 uncultured Clostridia bacterium | reverse complement strand
AAAATAGATTTACCATGTTAAAAATATCAAAGAGGTTTGAATATATAATTAAAATACAATTATATATTCAAACCTCTTTTTTGTTTATCTTCCATTTGCTAATTTATATTCATTTTCAATTATTGTCATAATTATTTGTACTGTTTTTTCTAAGTCGTCATTTTTTAAAACATAATCATATATTCCTATTTTTGATTCTTCATAGTCAAATCTATTTAGCCTTAGTTCTATTTCTTTTATACTTGCTTTTTCTATTCTATGTTCTAATCTTCTTCTTAGTTCTTCTTTTGGAACTCTTAAAAATATTGTTACTATTTTTGTATCATCCTTTAATAATCTCATTAGATTTTCTGTTCCATTAACTTCTATATCTTTAACTATTATTTTACCAGCCTTCATAGTCTCATTTAGTATTTTTTTAGAAGTTCCATAGTAATGTTCATGGTGAACAGAATACTCATAGAATTCATTTTCCCTAATTTTTTGTTCAAATTCTTCTGTTGTTACAAAGTTGTATACTCCTCCATTTGTCTCTCCTGGTCTTGGGCTTCTATCTGTATAAGATGGCATTGTTGTAACATTGTTCATTCTTTTTAAAAGTTCTTTTTTTATTGTATCTTTTCCTGCACCTGATACTCCAGATAGTAATACTAGCATTTTACCACCTTTCCTTCTGCAATTTCATTTGCAGCAAGTGTAACAGTTGATTTTTCATCTACCTTTGTAAGTACTGGGCTTCCTGCAGCAATTTGTCTAGCTCTTTTTGAAGTAACTATTACTAATTCAAATCTGTTATTAAATATTTTTAATAAGTCTGTAACTGTTGGTTTTATTATCATTCTAATCAATCTCCTTTATTAATTTTTTAATTGTTATCTTCTACATCTTCTTTAGTTATATCTTTATCTAATCTTGATGCTACTGTTTCTGGTTGAACAGCAGATAATATTACATGTCCTGAATCCATTATTATAACTGCTCTTGTTCTTCTTCCAGAGGTTGCATCTACTGCCATTTTGCTATCTTTAGCTTCTTGAACTAATCTTTTTATTGGGGCAGAATCTGGATTTACAATTGATATTATTCTATTTGCAGAAACAATATTTCCAAAACCTATATTTATTAATTGCATTAATTCATCTCCTTTCAAAATTTGCCTTTGCAAATTTTGTGCTATTTATTTTTATTACACAAATACTAAATAGTATTATATACTTTTTACGGGCAGACACAGGGCCTGCCCCTACATTTTTATTCTATGTTTTGAATCTGTTCACGTACATTCTCTAGCTCAGTCTTTATATCCACAACAAAGTTTGTTATTTCTAAATTGTTTGCTTTTGAACCTATTGTATTTGTTTCTCTATTCATTTCTTGAATTAAAAAGTCTAGTTTTTTTCCTATTGCAATCTCTGAATTTAATAAATTTAAGAATTGTGAAATATGACTTTTAAGTCTTGTTATTTCTTCTTCTACAGAGCACTTGTCTGAATAAATAACTACTTCTTGTGCTAATCTAGATTCATCTACTACATCTGTTTTTAAAAGTTCTTTTATCCTTGTTTCTAATTTTACTATATATTCATCTACAAGTCCAGTAGAAATACTAGAAATTTGCTTGATTTTTTCTGAAACTGTATCTATTCTCTTTTCTAAGTCCTCTTTTATTTTATTTCCTTCTACTTGTCTCATTTCTATAAAACTTTTTATTGCCTGATCTAAAGCAATAAATAATTCTTTTTCTATAACTTCTTCTGCTTCTTCTTCTACTTTTATATTTAAAACATCTGGAAATTTAGATATATCCATTATATTTATATTATCTATAATTTCTGCTTCTTTAGATAGTTTTTTCAATTCATTTATATATTTTTTTGCTATGTCTGTGTTTAATTTTATGTTTTTTCCTAAATCACTATTATTGTTAAATGTAATAAATACATCTATTTTTCCTCTAGATACAGAATTTAAAATTTCTTTTTTTATTCTATCTTCTAGATAGTTTAAGCTTCTTGGCATTTTTATACTTATATCATTAAATCTATTATTAACAGATTTAATTTCTACTATGTACTCTCTTCCCTCATTTTCAAATATGCTTCTTCCATATCCTGTCATGCTTTTAATCATTTGCTGTTACCACCTTTCTTGGTCTTCCCCTTTTTTTAGGCACATTGTTATTTTTTTGTTCTTCCTCTTTTGTTTCTTCTTGTACTATTTCTTGTTTTTTAGGTCTACCTCTTTTTTTAGGTTTACTTTCTTCTTTTATTTCTTTTTTTATGCTTTCTTTTTTCTTAATGCTTTTTGTTTTACTAACTGTACTTTCTGTATTTTGTTTTGTTTCTTTTACTTCTTCTTTTTTAGGTCTGCCTCTTCTTTTTGGAGTATTGGTTTCTTCTTTTTTATCTACCTTTTTTGTAGATTCAGTAGTCTTCTTAGCCTTGGTTGTTTTGTTTTCTTTTTTAGTTTGCTTTTTCTCTTTTTTTACTTCTTTTATTTGTCCTTTTTCTTCACTTTTTAAGTTTTCTTTTTTATCTTCTTCTACTTTTTCTATAACTTTTTGAGTGTCTTCTGTCTTTTCCTCTTCGTATTGGACATTTCTTCTTTTATTTTCCTTTTTTACAATTTCCTTTATATCACTAGCTTCTTCTAAATATTTTTTCTTTGTTTTTACTGATATATATATGCATTTTATTATGTAGTAAATTCCTATATAAGAACTTACCATTAGATAATATTTTTTATGAGCTTCACTAACTTCAAAAATTACATAAGGTAAAAATAATGTTGTAAGTGCAATTGTTAAAGCTTCTACTCCATACATTGCAATTGCTCCGTTATCTTTTTTATATGCAATTTCAAATAGGCAAATTGCTAATCCTAAAATAATAATACTGAAAATATTAAAGTCCACTATACGAACATTTTTTGTACTTCCAGCACTTCCTAATATTAAAAATATAAAATATGATATTGCAATAATTGCAATTATGATATTTGTAAAAATATTTTTTCTTGCTTGTTCTTTTATATTATCTGGTAGTTTTGTTTTTTGTGTAATTTCACTTTCTATTTTTTCTACCATTTCCTTTTTCATTTATATATTTCCTCCTAAATCTTCTAGTTCATACATTATAACACTTGTCATTGCCAATGCTACTGTTTCTGTTCTTAGAATTCGTTTCCCCAAAGTTATTACTTTTGCGCCACTATTTTTTAACAATTCTACTTCTTCTTTATCTATTCCACCCTCTGGACCTATTATAATTCCTATATTTATTTTGTTACTAATTTTATTCTTTATTTTTAATAGTTCATCTTTTAATGTATTGGTTTGCTCATTTTCATAAGCCAATAATACTATATCATAATTTTGGATTAAATTACAAACATTTTTGACATTTATAATATCATTAACTTTAGGCACAATGTCTCTTCCACTTTGCTTTGCAGCAACTTCTGAAATTTTTTGCCATCTTTCTATTTTTTTGTTCTTTGTTTTTTCATCAAACTTTACAACACATCTTTTCATTTCTATTGGTGTAATTTCATATGCTCCTAGTTCAACACTTTTCTGAATTATTAATTCCATTTTATCAGTTTTTGGTAAACCTTGAAATATGCTAATTTGCACATTAGATTCACAATTAGAACTAGTTTCATTAAATATTATACATTCTATATTATCACTATTTATTTTAGAAATTCCGCAAGTATAATTTATTGATGTTTCTAAATTACATATTTGTATATTATCATCTACTTTTAATCTTAAAACATTCTTAATATGTTTTACATCTTCTCCTACTATTGTTATTTTATTATCATTTAATTGTTCAGTTTTTACAAAAAATTTTGGCATTAAAATTCTCCTATTCTTCATCCCATTGAGTTATATCAAAATAATCTAAATTTTCATTTTTTTCTAAAGTTTCTATTTTTTTTATATTTCCATTCAAATATTCCTGAATATCAATCCTATCTCCATTTAAATATAATATTCCATTTTCTATATTTTTTAGTGTTTTATCGTATAAATCATACTCTTTGCACATTTTTATTTTTTCTGGTAATTTTATTCTTCCTGCATTTACCACACCATTTTTCTTTAAAAAATATGTTGTTATAACATTTTTAATTGCACCACTTTTATATTTAATATATGAATTCATTTTATCGCTTGGAATTGAAAAGCATTCTCCATGCCAAAAAACATTTTCTTTTTTATTAATGCTATTAAAATATTCAAAAAAATATTGTGAGAACATCGATATTATCTCATCTGATTTTGTATTCAAATCTGAATTTAAATCTTCTATAATTGATAATGGATTTTCAAAAATAAAGCTAACTTCATCTGTACCAAATATAGACATACAATTATATTTTTTTGTAAAATATTGCACTGTTCTTTCCATAATATCTATAAAGCCACCTTTTGTATTATCCATTAAGCTAAAAAATTTATTATTAGTAAGTCCTTTGCCATCTAAATTAATTACTAAAGGGCGCTTTATACTGACTCTCATACTGTATTTATTTCTTAAATTAGCAAAATAATCCTTCCAAATATAACTATTGTTTATTTCTATGTTTTTTATGTACCAAGCTCCATCTTTACTTTTTATATCATTACTTAATTTAAATCCGTTTTCTTTTATAAAATTTAACAGCTTCACTAAAGTTTATATATGTGTGTAATATAATACTTTTATATTTACTTTCTTCTGCAAATCGTAAACTATAATCATATAAAATTGTAGCAATTCCCTTTTTTCTATATTGTTTTTTTACATATAGGCTATGTAATTTTGCAGTATTTGAAATTGTATCATTTATTATTCCTATTGTGCCTACAACATTATTATAACTATCTACAGCAATCCAAAAATTTTCCTTTGATTTATCAAATTTAAGAAATTCTGCTTTATTAAAATAATCTCTCCATTCTTCAAAACCAAATTCATTTATTGCTACTTCTATTAAAAAATCTATTACTTTATCTCTATAGTCTTCGGTGTATTCCTTAATTATAACTACTTTTTCTTCATCAACTTTTAATAAATATTTTTCTTGCATATTATACCCATACCTATTTAAATTAATAATATTAAGAGAGTTGATTCTCTCTTAATATTAATGCAATATACTAATATTTTAATATATTAGTTCTTTAACAAATTTCGTGGATTAAGTTCCAATACATAAATATTGCATCTAGCTTGATTATAGCACAATACATTATTTGTGTCTACTAATTAAAAATAAGGCTAGACCATGGCAACTTAAAATTGTTCCTTGTTCTAGCCTATTTATATCCAGTTTTTAAGATTTTTTTAGAATCTGTTCTAAGAAATTCTATCACACAAATTCTTCCCACACTAAATTTGCTAAATCTATTCCTCTATTAGTTAGTTTTATGGAATCTATATCAACTTCAATTAGTCCTTGCGTTACTAATTTATTTAGTGTTTCTCTATATAGATAAATTGGATTTTCTATAAATTTATTTTTAAAATCAGATATTACTACACCTTCTATTTTTCTTAATCCTAGAAGCATAAATTCTTTTTGTTTGTCTTCATCTGTTTGTCTTTCATGTATTATTTTACTGTTCTCTGGCAAATCAAAATATTCCTCAAAATTATCTGTATTTGAATATCTTGCATTATTAAAATATGAATGTGCCGCAAGTCCAAATCCTAAATATTCTTCTTGGTTCCAACAGCTTAAGTTATGTTTCGATTCATATCCTGCCTTTGCAAAATTAGATATTTCATAATGAATATATCCCGCCTCTTCTAATTTTTTCTTCACTTCCCAGTACATTTTTCTTTCTAATTTTTCCGACGGCAAATATAATTCTTTATTTTTTATTTTTTCTTCTATTCTTGTTCCTTCTTCTACAATTAAAGAATATACAGATACATGTTCTGGATTTAATTCTATTATTCTGCTTAAATCTTTTTGCACATCTTTCAACGTTTGAACTGGTAATCCTATCATTAAATCTACATTTATATTTTTAAATCCTGTTTTTCTAGCTAAATTATACCCTTCTAAAAAGCTTGAATAACTGTGAATTCTGCCAACCAGCTTTAGAAGCTGACTGTTTGTAGATTGAAGTCCGAAACTTATTCTATTTATTCCGACCTCATAGTAATCTTTTAGTTTTTCCTCTGTTACAGTTCCTGGATTAATCTCTATTGTAATTTCCGCATTCTTAGAAATATTAAATTTTTCTTTTATTGCTTCAAGTATTTCTACAGTATATTTGCTTTCAATAAATGAAGGAGTTCCTCCTCCGAAATATATTGTTTTTACTACATAATCCTCTTTGCTAATTTTATATTCATTTATTTCTCTTTTTAATGCTTCTACATATTTTTCTATTAATCTAGCTTTTCCTGAAAATGATATAAAATCACAGTAAGCACATTTTCTTTTGCAAAAAGGTATATGTACATATATGCCTAACTCTTTCATATTTCTTATCTCCATTCTCATTATTCTTCTGCAATTTTTATTATTTTTTCTAGTCTATGGCTTACTCCTGATTTTCCTATTGGCTCTTTTAGCATAGCTCCAAGTTCTTGATAACTTGCTTCTGGATTCTTTATTCTTAGCTCTGCTAATTCTTTTAAATTTTCTGGTAAATTTTCAAATTTTTTTTCTTTTTTTAATTTTTCTATTGCATTTATTTGTCTTACAGATGCATCAATTATTTTATTTAGGTTTGCCGTTTCGCAATTTACCAATCTATTTATGTTGTTCCTTGTTTCTTTCATAACTCTTATTTCTTCAAATTTTATTACAGATTTGTTAGCTCCTATTAATGCTAAAAAAGATGATATTTCTTCTCCATCTTTAAGGTATAACATATAATTTGAATTCTTTTTTGTAAATTTTATATTTATTCCAAAATTTTGAATTATTTCTTTTAATTGCTCTGCCTTTTCTTTGCTGTTAAACAATATTTCCAAATGATAGTCTTTGTTTGGATCATTAATAAAGCCTTTTTTTATAAAAGCTTCTCTTATTAATAGCCTACTTAATTGTTCATCTTGTTTTAAGCTACTATTATTATCCCACATTTTTAATTCAATTAATTCTTCTCTTAAATCCGAAGAAAATGACATTTTAATTACTCCTTTTTCTACATACCATAATTCTATCAATATTTGATAAATCTTTTTTAGAATATATTTCTTTATACATATTACTTTCTTTTAATAAATTTATTACTCTATCTTTCTGATTATAACCTATTTCTAGTGCCAAAATTCCATTATTATATAAATACTTGTATGCTTCTTTTATTATTCTTCTGTACAAATCCAAACCATCTTCCCCACCATCTAATGCAATTCTTGGCTCCATTTGTACTTCTTTATCTAATGTTTGTATTGTTTTGGTTTCTATATATGGTGGATTTGAAACAATAATATCAAATTTTTCTTCTATCTTTTCAAAAAGATCTGATTGAATAATTTTGATTTTATTATTTTGAGTGTCTCCAGTGACTTCTGCGGAATTTTTTTGTGCAATTTCTAGCGCATCATAACTAATATCTGAAAGAGTTATTTCACATTTTTTTATATTTTTTGCAATTGATACTCCTATTGATCCACTACCAGTGCATAGGTCTAGTACCTTTATAGTTTTTTCAGGTTCGCTACAATTAATATTCCTACACATATTTATTACTTCTTCTACTAATATTTCTGTATCTGGCTGTGGTATCAATACATTTTCATCTACATAAAAATTTAGTCCCATAAACTCCTGCTTGTTTATTATATATTGTATTGGAACATTACTTGCTAATTTTTTAATCTCTTCCTCATATCTTTTTATATCATTTAAACTTAATTCCTCTTCTTCATGAATTAGCAAATATTCCTTTGACTGTTTTAAAATATTTGCTAATATCATTCTTGCTTTTAGGCTTGGTTCTTCTATATTATTTTCCTTTAATATTTTTATTGCATTTATTAATTCTTGCTTTATACTCATTTTTCTATCCTTACTCTTTTATACATTTTAGGTTAATTAGTATATAATTTTATTAATTATAAAATATAATATTGCAGTTATAGAAATAATTCCAATTGTTACTAATATTTTCTTCTTTTTACTGCTTTTACTTTTCTTAAAATAAATTATTATTCCTATTAATAATACTATCGGGATAACATATATCCTGCAAATATTCCATATCTTATATTTTAATGACGTATTAACAGGAATTTCTTTAACGTTATATACTCCATAGTCAGGTTGTATCTCCCAACTATCTTTTGCAAATACTTTTGTTGATGTTGTTAATAAAAATGTTCCTAATCCTATTAAATCTTTTTTTATTCTTTCAATTAATTTCATAAATACCTCCTACATTTCATTAATCATATTATAAGTACACTTATTTTGCTTATTGTCAATAAAATTCCAAGTATGAAAAGCTCCTCCTAAACAATATTCCCATTGTTCACATTTGCCGCATTCTTCGCATTTTGTCCTGTTTTTATTTCTAAACTCTTTATACTTGCTATTCCATACCTCTTTAAAATTATCTGTTCTAATATTTCCTTGTATAAATCTTTTTATTCTAGGTACGTTAGGGCAAATAAATAAATCACCATTGTATAAAATACTTGCAATACTTATTCCAGTTCTACAAAAAAAATAACTTTTTCTAACTTCCTTCTCGTAATCTAATCCTAAAAATCCAGGGCAACCATATGTAAGGTCTAGTCTTTTATCATTTTTCTTTGATTTAATAAAGTCAAGCAATTCTCTTATTTCTTTTCCATTAAGCAATAAATCATTATTTTCATTTGCTCTTCCTATTGGATCCATTGACACTAATCTCCAAGAATCTAAATTTAAATCCAACATTACATTGTATAACTCCTCTAACTGATTAATATTTTGTTTGTGAAATACTGTTGTAACTTGGAGATGTTTTACAAAATTAGCCTTTTTTAATTTTTTTATATTATTGATTATCGTTTTATAAGAACCTGGAACGCCCCTAAAACTATCGTGAGTTTTTTCTAAACCATCTATACTTATTGAAATAGTTTCCATATTTGCTTTTTTTAATTTTTCAATATTCTTGTCATTTAATAAAATTCCATTTGTAGTCATTCCCCAATGAAAGCCTAACACATTTGTTGCATACTCCATTACTTCACACAAATCTTGTCTAACCAAAGGTTCTCCGCCTGTAACATTTATTAGTATCTCAGTTGCATCCATATCATTTGCAATTTGCTTAAATGCTGATTTAATTTCTTCTGTTGTCAATTCTCCATCATATTTTTTCTTTTCGGCACTACTTCCGCAATGCTTACATTTAGCATTACAAGTTAAAGTACATTCCCAGAATAAATCAATTAATGTATGTTTTTCTCTTTCTTGCTCTTTATAGTTCTTCATTAAAGCTAATTCGCCTAATTTATATATTTTTTTTAACATTTTTATTCCACCTTATTTAAGTCTTTTATATCACTTATATTAATTATTCTCCATTTATCATTCTTCGATTTTAATATACCATATTTTATGTTCTTTTACAACATACTTTTAGTATCAAATTCGCCTCTATGTTACTATGTAAATGCAGTCCCTTAGATAAAGGAGCAAGACATAATTGCAAAACACCTTACCTCCCTTATTTAAGGCAAGCCCTCCCTAATCTTGTTGTATGTGTAAAAGTCTTCGATTTTTCCTACACAATAATAAAAATGAAAAGTGAATGGTATAAAGCTTAGTTTATTCTTCACTCTTCATTTTTATTTCTTAACTCTTTTTTAATTTAATAAAAAAATGCCCCGCCTTAGCCGTCGGTATAAGAATTTTTAAGGACCTGCTCTTACACAGGTGGGTGCTCTCCTAAACATTTGTGGGCTTCTTACTACTAATTAAAGTGTAAGCATGCACGCCATATTCAGAGTTCTAAGCTCCCTTTCCTTATCTGTTGGTTCTAAAAATTCAGTCCTTACGCACTACGCAGGGAAAATTATTAACTTGTTTATTGTTGTATTTATATTATCATATGCTAAGTAACTTTACAATGATACTAATTGTTTAAATAAAATATTTTTCTATTATAAAGCTGTATTTATCTTTAATATTCTCTTATTTTTTTACTAATTTATATAATTTTAGTATTTGATATTTACTAAATTTAATGCTATAATGAAATAAGATTTTGAGCTAAAAAAGAAAGAATATTTTTTTACAATATTCTTTCTTTTTTGTTTCTATTCTTCTTTTTTATCTTCTTCTACTTCCTGAATTTTTTCTTCAGTCTCTTCCTCTTTATCTACCAATTTATCCGATTTTTTATTCTTTTTTCCTTTGTTTAAAAATACTACTATTAAAATTATTATAACTAATAAAATTGCAATTGAAATCATTATAATAGTAGTTAAATAATTTGATTCTGCCTCAAAACTAATTTCATTTGTTTCACCGGCTTTTAAATTCCATGTTAAAGTTTTTCCATCTTCTGAAACTTCACTTGCATTGTTTTCTCCTACTTTTACAGGTAATTTAATAACATATTTCATTGTAACCATTGATGCAGTGCTTTCATCCATTTCACTTAAATCTATACTTGCTTTTTGTGAATAAAATGTTTTTGAACCTTTTTTCTCAATTTTAATTTGGTTTTCTTCTGAGTCTTTTACATTTTCTGAACCAAAAGCATCTTCTAAAGATATTTCAGAAAGATTTTCTATATGTTTTTTTGCTTTAAATCCTTCTATTTTGTCATCTGAATATGCTTCAATTTGATAGTTGCTTGTCTCTGCATTATCCTTCATATCACTAGTCATATCTTCTGCTGAAGCCCCTAATTGTTGTAATGTTTCTTTTTCAAAGCCATAAATATATGCAACATCTGCTGTTCCATCTTTATTAAGTGTTACTTCATAATTTACACTTACACAGCCTGTTAAAGCAATTAACAAAATGGCCATAATTGAAATTAAACTTAAAACTTTTTTCATTTCATTTCCCCTTTTCTATTAAATATATGCTTAATATACCATTAACTTTTATTTTTTGCAAGAAATTTACTTTATTTTATCTTTCATCTTGACTAATATATTTAAGGCATCTATTGGTGTTAATTCATTTAAGTTTATTTTATCTATTTCATGTGCTAATTCCGCCAATTTATAATTGTACATATCTAGCTGTCCAGTTGCTACTTTTTTATTTTCTTTTTCTAAATTTTTCTTTCCTAATATGCTTTTTCTTTCTAATCCTCTTAATATTTCATTTGCTCTTTTTGTAACTTCTTTTGGCACTCCAGCAAGCCTTGCGACATGCACTCCATAACTCTCATCAGTTCCGCCTTTTACTATTTTTCTTAAAAAGATTACGTCCTCGCCTTTTTCTTTTACTGCTATAGAATAGTTTTTTACTCCTTCTATTTGAGCTTCAAGTTCTGTAAGTTCATGGTAATGTGTTGCAAATAAGGTTTTGGCTCCACATTTTTCTTTATTTGCTATATACTCTACAACTGCCCAAGCAATAGATAATCCATCATATGTAGAAGTTCCTCTTCCAATTTCATCTAATATTACAAGGCTTTTTTCTGTTGCTTCTCTTAAAATTTCTGCTACTTCCATCATTTCAACCATAAATGTACTTTGTCCCATACTTAAGTCATCTGAAGCTCCAACTCTTGTAAATATTTTATCTACAACGCCTATTTTAGCTGAGCTAGCTGGTACAAAGCAACCTATTTGAGCCATTAAAGTAATTAGTGCAACCTGTCTCATATATGTAGATTTACCTGCCATATTAGGTCCTGTTATTATAGATAATCTATCTGTTTTATCATCTAAATATGTATCATTATCAATAAAGCTTCCTTCTGGTAACATTTTTTCTATAACTGGATGTCTTCCACCCTTTATATCTATAATTCCTTCTTCATCTACTTCTGGCTTTATATAGTTTAAGTCCTCTGCCACAATCGCAAATGATGTAAGCACATCTAATATAGAAACTATATTTGATGCTTTTTGAAGTCTTTCTATATTTACAGCAATTTTACTTCTTATTTCTATAAACAACTTATATTCTAAATCTACAACTTTTCCTTCTGCTCCTAATATTTTGCTTTCTAAATCGTTTAACTCTTCTGTTATATATCTTTCGCAATTTGCAAGTGTTTGCTTTCTAATATATCTATCTGGTACTTGGTTTAAGTACGATTTTGTAACTTCAAAATAGTATCCGAAAACCTTATTAAATCCTACTTTTAAGTTTTTTATTCCAGTTTCTTCTTTTTCTTTTGCTTCTAGTTCTATAAGCCAGTTTTTTCCTTGTGTAGTTGCATTTTTTAGTTCATCTACTTCTTCGTTATATCCTAACTTTATAATTCCACCTTCTGTTATTGCAATTGGTGGATCTTCTACAATTGCCTTTTCTATTAAATCATGAATATCTGTAAGTTCATCTAAATTAATATACAAGTTTTGTAATAATTCAGATTTACTTGCTCCTAATATATTCTTTAAATATGGAAGTTGTTTTAAAGAATTTTTTAGTGAAATCATATCTCTTGCATTTGTATTTCCATAAGCTATTTTGCCGACTAGTCTTTCTATATCATAAATTCTTTTTAAGCAATCTGTAATATCTCCTCTGAAAATCAAATTATCTTTTAACTCTTCTACTGCATTCAATCTTTTGTTAATTTCTATTACATCTATTAATGGCTCATTTATCCATTTTCTTAAAAGCCTTCCTCCCATAGATGTATATGTTTTGTCTAATACCCAAAGAAGAGTTCCCTTTTTAGCTTTATTATTCATTTTTTCTGTCAATTCTAAATTTCTTCTAGAGGTAATATTCAAAGACATATATTTGCTTGTGGAATACATTTTTATAATGTTTATATGCTCTAATTTGATTTTTTGAGTTTGATTTAGATAATCTAGTAATCCATTTATTGCTGGTATTTGTAAAGTTCTTTCATTTATATCTTCTATTTTCTTTTCATTATCATCTATAAAATTATAGCTTTCTATCAAATGGTCTGCATCTTTTTTAAACATTTCTTCATCAAAGCAATTTATATATGCTTTAAATCTTAATTTAATTTCATCTATTTCTTCTTTACAATTGAAAAGCATTTTATTTACTATTATTTCTGCTGGGTTATATTTAGAAATTTCATCTAACAATAAAGCAAAATTATTATTATCCTCTATTTTAGTTGATAGAAATTCACCTGTTGTTACATCACAAACTGCCAAGCCAAAATATATACCTTTTTTATATATCGACATAATGTAGTTGTTTTTCTTTTCATCTAGCATATTTGATTCAATTACAGTTCCTGGAGTTACTACTCTTATAACATCTCTTTTTACTATTCCTTTTGCATTTTTTGGATCTTCCAATTGCTCACATATTGCTACTTTATATCCTTTTTCAATTAATCTTGCAATATAACTTTCTGCTGCATGAAATGGTATTCCACACATTGGTGCCCTTTCCTCTTGTCCACAATCTTTTCCTGTTAGAGTAAGCTCAAGTTCTCTAGATGCTGTTTTTGCATCATCAAAAAACATTTCATAAAAGTCGCCCAATCTATAGAATACTATGCAATCATTGTATTCTTCTTTCATTTGCAAATAATGCTTCATCATTGGAGAATATTCTGCCATTTTTTAAAGTTCCTCTCTTTCTTCTTTACCATTTCTATTTTTTCTTGCATTTGCTTCTTTTTTTAAAACTGCTTTGTGCCAAGCTGCGGCTTCACTCCTTAAGTCTATTTCGCCACTATTTATTTGCTCAAGTATACTATTTTCTACAATTTCTCTATAATCTTCTTCTAGCAACTCATATTTTTTTCTTATTATTGCTGAATTTAATTTATACTTCATGTCAATATATTCATCTGAATATTGTTTTCCCATTGATTTTACAAACATATACTTGATAATTATATCTCTATAAGCTTTTTGTTTTATAAACTCTTTTAAAGCTTCATTATCTTCCATTTACAGCTCTCCTTTTAAATACCATTTGTGCTCTGATATTATTTTTACATTAATTATTTTTCCTATTAGACTTTTTTGTCCTTCAAATATAACTACCTTATTTGTATCTGTTCTTCCTGTTAACATTTCTGCATTATTTTTACTCTGTCCTTCTACTAGTATTTTTTGTACAGTTCCGACATATTTTTGGTTGTTTTCTTCTACATGTGCTTCAAATAACTTTTTCAATCTATCAAATCTTTTGTGCTTTATTTCCTCTGGAATCTGATTCTCCATTTTATCTGCTCTAGTACCTACTCTTCTAGAGTATATGAACATAAATATTTGTTCAAAATTTACTTTTGATACAACATCTAATGTGTCTTCAAAATCTTCCTCACTTTCTCCTGGAAAGCCTACTATAATATCTGTAGAAAATACTGCATCTGGAATTTCTTTTTTTATTTTTTCTATTAAGCTTAAATATTGTTCTTTGGTATATTTTCTGTTCATCTCTTTTAAAACCCTTGTGCTACCAGATTGGAGTGGTACATGTATTAACCTAGATATTTTTTTACTGTTTTTTATTGCCTCTATAACATCAGCTGTAAAGTCTTTTGGATGTGGAGAAACAAATCTTATTATTTCTATTCCTTCTATTTTATCTACATCTTTTAAAAGATTTGCGAAGTTATAGTTTTCGCCACCTTTATAAGAATTTACATTTTGTCCAAGTAAAGTTATTTCTTTATAGCCTTCTTTTGCTAAATCTTTTATCTCTTTTAATATATCTTCCGGTTTCCTACTTCTTTCTCTTCCCCTCACATAAGGCACTATACAATATGTACAGAAATTATTGCAACCATACATTATTGTAACTGAAGCTTGCATACTGTTTTCTCTTTTTACAGGTAAACCTTCTATAACTTCTCCATCTATATCTAGTATATCTTTAATTTTTGCATTCTTTGTAATTGCAGAATAAATATCTTCTGGCAACTTATGAAGTGTATGAGTTCCAAAAACTATATCTACAAACGGGTAGCTTCTTTTTATTTTGTCTGTAATATGCTCTTCTTGCATCATGCAACCACCAATTGCAATTATTATGTTTTTTGCTTCTTTTATTTTCTTAAGTTCTCCCAATTTTCCAAATAATTTTTCTTCTGCATTTTCCCTAACGCAACAAGTATTTATTATATATAATTTTGCATCATTTATTTCCTTTGATTCTGAATATCCCATTTTTTCTAGCATTCCAATTATTTTTTCGGAATCATTTTCATTTAATTTGCATCCCATTGTTAAAATATAATATTTTAAATTTTTCCCCTCGTTTATTCTTTTTACTTTTTCCATATATTGCTTTTGCATTTCAATTTCTTGCATTTTCATTAATAATTTTCTCCTTTACTGATTAATATATTTTATTATAAATCGACAAAATTATCAAGTGTGCAGTAGCAATTACAGCACTTTTATTGAACAGAAAAAAAGTATATTTCAAAATTAATTGAAATATACTTTTCATTATACTATCGAATTTGATTTTTAAATACAGCTCTCATCTTAGTTTGTCCTTTTGTATCTTCTTTAATTATTGGTTTTACATGTTCTACTTTATATTTTTTTCTTATATCTGGTTCTTTTCTTTTGCTAGCATTTCTTACATTTTTAAGAACTCTTACAGTTTGTTTCAAAAATTTATTGACAGACCTTTCTTCTAGCACTAGCAATTTTACACTTTCCCAATCTATTCCTTTTATATTACAGTCGCTTTTTAGAAAATCAATAATTAAATTTGTAATATTAGCACGTTCGTTTGCAGCAATTACTATAAAGTCATTATCATCTAAGGCATTAGAAAACATACTCACATCATTTAAATCATTTCCAAGGTATATACAACTATCTAGTTCCAGTCTTTCTTTCAATTCTTGAGAAGCACTTCCTTTTGTATGGCTTCCGCGTAAAATCTAATCTATAATTGTTATATTTACTGGATGGAAAAGTCGTTGCTCCCATATGTGTTTTATATCCACGTACATTGTCCCTTATATATTTATTTAGTCTTTCTATAAGTTTATGTTCCCCTGTTAAAGTTATTTTTGTAATATCTATATCATCTAAATTATCAGTGTCCTCCCTATATATAACACCTTCATTATTCTCATAATATTTTTTTACCTCTTCTGTTGGATAAGCAAATATATTTTCACCATTTGCTATCCTTATGTCTGGAAGCTGTCCTCCAAACTCCATAAATTTATCAATTACTTCTTTAGCAACTTTTTTGTTTATTGCACGTTTATACAATATTTCGCCATTTTGGGAATCAAAGCACATTCCGTCCGTTATCTCCAATTATATATTCAAAGTAATCAATTGGTATATTTTCCTTTTTTAAACAATTTATCATATCTGCTACAGTTCTTCCACTATTGGCAATAACATGTATATTAACACCTAATTCTCTATTTCTAAGATCTTCTAGAATAGATCTTAATTCATCATTCAAAAGTAAAGTTCCATCTTTATCTGTTATTATTCCTATATTTTTTATATCCTTTTTTCTCAGCATAAATATAAATTGATTAAAAAACCTTCTCATGCTAAATTCATCCATTTTTTATTCCTCTTACTTCTTTTTTTTATTGTTTATTATACTATGTAATAGATATTTTTTCAAGCTATGCTCCTTCTCATATTAAGTAATATCTTTTTTTCAAGCCTAGATACTTGAACTTGTGTTATACCTAATATCTTGGCCACTTCACTTTGTGTTTTTTCTTTATAATATCTAAGTAAAATTATCTTTTTTTCCCTTTCTTCTAAATTCTCTATAAGATTATTTAAGCAAAGCTTATTTATTAAATCTCCTGTTTCATCTTTCCCATTATCTATTTTACTAATTCTACTTTCTCCATTTGAGTCATCTTCATAAGCTTCTTTATCTATTGATTCTATTGGTCCTTCAGACTCTAATGCCATTGCAACTTCTTCTTTTGATATTTTTAAATTTTTAGCAATTTCAGATATACTTATTTCTTCTCCCTCTTTTACTAAATACTCTCTTTGAATCTCTTTTATCTTTACACACAATTCTTTTAAGCTTCTACTTACTTTTACTGGTCCATCATCCCTTATAAATCTTTTAATTTCGCCTAAAATATACGGAACTGCATAAGTAGAAAGTTTTACATCATATTTCACATCAAAACGTTTAATTGCTTTTATAAATCCTATACAGGCTATTTGATAAAGTTCTTCTGCTTCGTAACCCCTTCCTAAAAACCTTTTAACTATGCTCCATAATAGCCCTGAATTTGTTTCTATTACGTTAGTCATACTTTCATTATCATTATTTTGTGCTTTTAATAACTCTTCTGTTTTTATTTCGTACATAGTAACTCCTTTGCATATTAGATTTCCATTTTTTCCTTTTCCTGTACTTTTATTATTTTTTTCATTGTTACTTTTGTACCTATTCCTAACACTGATTCTATTTTCACTTCATCCATAAAGCTTTCCATTATTGTAAATCCCATTCCTGACCTTTCTAATTCTGGCTTTGATGTATATAAAGCTTGTCTAGCTTTTTCTATGTCTTCAATCCCTTTACCTTTGTCAGAGATTTCCATTTCTACAGTATTTGCAAATATTTTACATTTAATTTTTACTATTCCTTCCTCTTCTTCATATCCATGTATTATACAATTTGTTACAGCTTCTGAAACGGCTGTTTTTATATCTGATATTTCATCTATAGTTGGATCAAGTTGGGCTACAAATGCGGCAACCGCTATTCTTGCAAAGCTTTCGTTATTAGATTTGCTTAAAAATTCTAATTTCATTTCATTATCATATACATTTTTCAAGTTTTGTTCCCTCCATTTCTTCTATTGATATTAACTTTAAAACCCCTGACATTTCTAAAACTTTTTTTACCATTGGTTTTACATTAATTACACTCATTTTGCCTCCGAAACATAGATACTAATTTGTACCTACCAATTAGCATTCCTATTCCACTACTATCCATAAATGTAACATTTGAAAAATCAAATACTAACTTTTTTGGTATGTGTACTTGTATTTCATAATCCGCCCTCTTTCTTATTTTTTCACTTGTATGGTGGTCTATTTCTTCTTCTATTTTTAATATTAAAAGCTTGTCTTTATGGTTATATTCAACTTGCATTTTTTCCTCCTAAAAAAAATCTATTTTTATATTATATATTCTATAATTACCATTTTTTTCCTTTAGTGAATTTTAGGAAGTTTTGCCGAAAGAAAGGAACGAATGAGGACAGACCCCTTTTGTTTGAATTCAAACAAAAGGGGTCTGTCCTCATTCGTTCCTCCGTTTATTTTAATTCTATTTTTGGATTATCTGTTATTATATACTCTTCCTTTGGAAAAACTCTTTTCTCTGCTGGAATAAATCCTCTTACTTGCAATGTAGGAAGAATCCATGTGTATGGCCCTATAAAAGTTCCTGGAAGTGTTACTGCATTTGCTCCTAGTCTTGAACAATCACCTATTATACTTCCAAAGAAATCTGTTTGAGTATCTACCTTTTCTCCATTTACTCTTACAGTTATATTTTTCTGGTCAAATCTTCTATTGGCAAGTATTACTCCGCTTCCAATTCTCGTGGATTTTCCAAGTATAGTATCTCCTACAAAAGCTAAACTTGCAACTTTCGCCTTGTTTTGAAGTATTGCATGTTTAACCTCTGATCCATGTCCTACACAAGCATTATCACCTATTATTGTTCCTGGTCTTATTAATGCGCCTGACTGTATTTCTACGTTTTTTCCAATTAGTACTGGTCCTTGTATTGTTACATTTGAATGTATTTTTGTGCCTTCTCCTATATAGTAATTCCCTGTTATTGAACAGAAATCTCCTATTTCAGAAGCATTATTTATTTTCATTTCTTTATTATCCATATAAGCTTTTATAAAATTATTTATGTTGTTTATTGCTTCCCATGGATATGTACAATTTTCAAATACTCCTTTGAATGCAAATTCATTCATATTTTTAAAATAATAATTTAATTTTAATTCTTCCATATTAATCCTCCTAATAAATTATGGGTGAATTCAGGACAGTCCCTAGGATTCCCCCTCACACGCAAATTCCAATTTACCTATATTTTTCTAAAATTGTTCCTAAATCATTTGAAAACTCTTTTAGCATTACTATTTTTATTCCTACATCTTTTCCTTTAATATAATCATCTATTACTTGTTTTAACTGCTTTATATTTTTCATTTCTGGCTCAATTTCTTTTGTGTACTTTTCTGCTCTATCTATCAATTTTTCTTTTATAGAAACTATATCTTCATTACTTGCACAAGATATTCTTTGAAACATTTGATATGGATCATAAAATTTAAATATAGGAACATTCATACATTCTCTATCAAATCTCTCATAAAAAGTTTCCATTTTCATTGGTATGCATTTAAATATTTCTTCTGCTTTTTGCGAATACATCTTGTCTTTTAGTGCATTATTTATCATATAAAAATGATTTAATATATCATTTATTTCTTGAGTCTTTTCACCTATTATTGTTTGTTCAATTTCTTGTTCTGCATTTTCCGAATACTCAGATGTTAATGCAGCGGCATTCATTCCATTAAAGAATATTCCCCTTATAGTTTTTATGTCGTAATTTATTAAACCTTTTTTTATAAAATATGTAAAATAAATAAATATTTTTACCGTGTCTAATAACTTTACTTTTCCAGCCTTTACATCTTCTATTACATCTTCTATTACATTTGGAAATTGATCATCAGATATTTTCCAATACTCTTCTGTAAGTAGCCTTTTATATCCTGGAAGTTTTTCTGTATCTACTGTATTTATAATTACCTCCATATTCTTTTTAAACGTCTTCATATCAAAAATTCTGGTTCTTACATACATCTCTATAAATTTAAAGAAACGATATTCAACTTTAAAATTATAATAATAATTATTATCAAATTCCTTAATATAGAATTGTCTATTATCCATAAGTACTCTTGAAGATACAAGTATAGATTTATATTCTTCATTGTCTGCTATATTTATAAATTTATCCTTTGTAATTTTACCTGCTTTTATTTCAAAAGATATGGCTATTGTAAATATAAGCATTGTTTGTAATATTCTATAGTTTGTGTTTGGATAATATTTGTTAACCATTTCATAAACTTTTTTAAAATCATTTAGTGCATGTTTTAATATCCTTAAATTTCTTGTACCACTCTTGTTAAAAGTTGATACTATATAATTTGTATTCTCCCTCAAAAACCTTATTAAGTCTGTATTATTTTCATATCTCATCAAAATTCCGTTTATTATATAGTTAAATTCTGGTTGATACTCAAAAGTTTCTCCTATTAGTTTCTCTTTTATTCTTTCATAGTCATTTGCTTTATCAAATACATATTCTATTTTGTCTTGTATTTTTTCTACCATTGGCTTGTCTGTTTTAGATAAATCTCCCTCTTTATCTAAAATATATGTTGCAATGAATGTTTTCATTTCCAAATTTGAACTTTTTAGCTTTGTAGACAATTCCTTTTCATTACATATGATTATTGTTTTTATATGATCATGCTCTACAAAGTTATTTATATAACCTAAAATATCTATAACATCAACATTTGCTCTTTCTAAGTCGTCAAAGCATAAAACCTTATCATCTGTAGAAAAGAATTTGCTGTAATCTACTTTATCTCCACTTTGAGTAACTCCAAAAAGATTTGCCATGTCAAGTCCTGTTTTTGCATATTCTGGTATTGACTGTTGTCCTGTTGCATTCATATATTTTTTCATGTTCTTATCCATTAACTGTGTTGTTTCTATAAATATTTTCTTGCTTATATCTTCAAGGTTTGATATTCCATATAAAGACATATATATTGTTGTGTAATGTTTTCCATTAAGTTGAAGTGTATCTATTTTATTTCTTATTTTATTATTCCAAAAATACGTTTTCCCGCTTCCCCATTCTCCATTTATCATTATTGCATAATCTGTATAGTCTGCTCTTATATAATCTAATATACTTTCAACTAAGTCTTCCATTTGCTACCTCCTTAATCTTTTGCTATAGTTAATACTCCTATTTGCTTTGCTCCAGCCTTTCCTAAAATTCTGCTGCATTCATTTACCGTGCTTCCTGTTGTATAAATGTCATCAAATAGCAATATTTTTTTATCAATTATTTTATCTGCATTTTTTACTTTAAATGCATTTTTGATATTTTCTTTTCTTTCATTTCTATTTAGCTCTGATTGTGCTTTAATATTTCTCTGTTTAATTAAAATATCTGTTTTTAGTTCTAAATTACTATTACTGCAAATTTCTTTTGCTATTAATTCTGCTTGATTATATCCTCTTTTTAACCTTCTTTTTTTGTGAATCGGAACTGGAATTATTATATCATATTTTTCTAAAAAGCCACAAACTTTTTTATTTTTTAATATTATTTTTGCAAATGTTTTATACATATACGCTTTATCTTGAAATTTATATTCAATAAGCTTTTGCCTTATTATTTCATCATACTTAAAAATGTGCATGCTTTCATTAAAATACATTTTCTTATGTTTATTAATCAAATTAATTTCATATTTTCTCATTTCAATTGCGCATTTTTCACATAGGCTTTCTTTACATATTTCTTCACATATTCCACACACATTTGGATAAATAAGTTCTAGTATATTATTTAACATATTTCTCCTCTAATTTTATTGGGATTTTTGGAAAGAATTTTCCATGATTTTTTAGATTTTAAAAATTATAATTTTATAATAATATATTCTACATTTGACATTTTTTTCCTTTTAATTAAAAAAATAAGTAGAGACATACAACACATAGACTCTACATTTTTTTATTTTGGTCTGAGCATTTGACATTTTTTCAAAAAAGCCTTGTATTTTTTTTTATTTTATGCTAAACTAATAAATAGTCAGTTTATAAGCAAGGTATAGGAGGTGCGTACATTATGGCAAAATGTGAAATTTGTGATAAATCATTAAATCATGGAAATAAACTTAGTATAACTCGTTCTCATATTAGTAAAAGAACTTCAAGAACTTTTAAGCCAAATTTAATAACAGTTAAAACTATGGTAAATGGTCAACCAAAAAGAATTAAAGTTTGTGCTAAATGCTTACGTTCAGGTAAAGTAGTAAAAGCATAGTTGATTTCATATAAGTTAAACAAAAAAATAGGCATAAACCTATTTTTTTTGTTTTTTGTAAAATAGCTATGTATTTTCTATTTTACACCAAATATAAGTTTTACAAATCCCCTCAGAAATTTAGGTACTTTTTTTACTACTATAGTCATTTTTATACACTCTCCTTTATTTTTTATTAACAAGAAATCCAGGCTATACCTAAAGCCACTACTACTACACCAATAATAAATAGCCAACCTGAGAAAGGAAGTAATATAACAAGTAATACTCCTAGCCCAAACCCTATCAAACACACTGCTAATGTCTTTTTAAATAGTTTTAGCATTATTACCTCCTAATCTTAACTTTATATTTTTATTTATTATAATATATTAATTATTATGTAAAAGGGTGATAATTTTGAAAGATAATTGTAATCATAAAAACGTTACGGAAAACATAGTAAAAATAATAGAAATATTAAAAACTGCATATCCTGATGCAAAATGTAGTCTCGATTTTTCTACGCCTTTTGAGTTAGGCATTGCAGTTATGCTCTCTGCCCAGTGTACAGATGAAAGAGTAAATAAAACAACTCCTTCTATATTTTCTAAGTATAATACTCCTCAGGATTTTATAAATATTAATATTGAAGACTTAGAAAAATTAATTCATCCCTGTGGATTTTACAAAAATAAAGCAAAAAATATTAAAGCTTATGCAAAACAAGTTCTACAAGATTTTAATGGAGTTTTGCCTGATGATATAAATAAATTAGTTCTTTTACCTGGAATTGGAAGAAAAAGTGCAAATGTTATTATGCTAGAAGCCTTTAACAATCCCGTTCGGAATTGCGGTTGATACTCATGCAAAAAGAATATCTAATAGATTAGGCTTATCCTATAATACTGATCCTATTAAAATTGAACAAGATTTACTTAAAATAATTCCTAAAAAGTATTATAAAGATATTAATCACTTATTAGTTTGGCATGGTAGAAAAACTTGTACTGCTCGAAATCCAAAATGCAATAATTGTCCAATTTCTGATTTTTGCAAATATTTATTAAATTTTAGCTCAAATTCCAAAATATAGATATTACTTAAATTTTAATTGACAATTTATGTTTAAATACTATAATATATTAATGTTATTAAAATGTTTATAAAGGAGGATATTTTTTATGTTAAAAAAAGAACTAAAACTAGTATTTACTTTATTCTTTATCTTTCTAATGTTATTTGGTTCATTTTGTTTTGCAGAAAATTTAAATGATGATATTATGCTAATATCTGATACTTCTGAACAAAGGGCTGTTATCGACAATCAAAAAAACAATGCAGATTTATACATTTCTGAAAATCAATACTCTATAAAAAATACTATTGAGGGCAATGTATTTGCTTCTGTACAAGATCTTGATATTGACCCCAGCTACAATGGTGGCATAATTACTGGAAATTTATTCGCAACTGCAAACAATGTAACAATTAAATCTAATGCAAAATATTCTGAAAGTGAAAAAGATGAATTTGGTAATTCAAAATTAGAATCTGTTACAAATTATGCTAGTATAGATGGCAACGTTTTCGTAACTGCTAATAAATTTGTTCTTGATCCAGCTTGTCAAATTAACGGTGATTTGTATATTTGTGCAAATGAAATTATATTGTCTCAAAACTCAGTTATAGCTGGAAATGTATTTGCAGTTGGAAACAAATTAACTTTAAATTCTAAAATAGAATCTGGAAGTTTATATGTAACTGTTAAAAATTTTGATATGCAATATTATGGCTTTGTATTTAGAGACCTACATGTTTCTGCTGAAACTGCCAACATTGCAGGATATGTTTATAGAAATTCTTTTATATCTGCAGATACAGTTAAGACAACTTCTACATTTTCTAATAAAGGTGATTTGAATATAGATTCAGCATCTGAAGTGAATTTTTCTGGTGAAGTTAGAGGAAATGCAAATATTAATTCCAAAAATATAATATTTAATTCTAAAGATAGTAACGATAAGAACATTACTTGCAAAATTTACGGTGATTTAAATTATTCTTCTAATACAGAATTACAACTTGAAGATAATTTAGTAGCTGGAAATGTAAAACATAGTGAATATAAAAGCTCTAACAATTTTTTATCAAAACTTTGGGAATACATATTAAAACTAATTACAACATTAATTTATGTAGTTTTAATATTTATAGTCATGAGCAAATTTATGCCTAAATATGTTAGTAAGATATCTAATATAAGTATCTCTAGTATATTCTCTTCTATGGGTATTGGACTTGGTGTTCTTGTATTAGTTCCTATTTTAGTAATACTATTACTTATGACTCATATTTGCTCTTCAATAGGATTATTAATATCAATATTATATGTACTAATGCTATTAATCGCTAAACCAATATTTGTAATATCAGTTGCAAATTTTATTAAAGAAAAGAAATTAAAGAATATGAAATCTATATTTATCATAATATTAATTTCAATTATACTTTCTTTAATAGGTCTAATTCCTTTCATAGGATTTATTATCTCTTTATTAGTAATGCTTTGCGGTTTAGGAATATTCTTTAAATCATTAAAAAATAGGTAATAAAGAAACAAAGGGCGATTTAAGTCGCCCTTTTCTCATTTCAATTCTTTTATTGCTTCTTTAAAGTTTTCAGCAGATATAATTGCACTTCCAGCTACTGCTATGTCTGCTCCCGCTTCTTTTACTAAATGTATTGTTTCTTTATTAACTCCGCCATCTATTTCTATATATGTTTCTAAATTATTTTCCTCTATATATTTTTTTAAATCTCTAACCTTTTCTACAGTTTCTGGTATTAGTTTTTGTCCTCCCTTTCCTGGTTCAACTGTCATTATCAATACCATATTTAAACTTGGTAAAAATTCCTTTATTTCTTCTATGCTAGTATTAGGCTTTATAGAAATTGCAGGTTTTATGTTGTTTTCTTTTATAAGCTTTATTAGCTCTATAATTTCTTCTTTGTTTTTACATGCTTCGTAATGAAATGTAATTATATTTGGTTCTAACGGGATATATCTTTCAATATTTTCTTTTACATTTTCTACCATAAGATGCACATCTAATGGTACATTTGATATTTGTTTTATAGTATTTGCGTATTCATACATTAATTCTTCTGTGTTTTTTTCTACAAATTTTCCATCCATTACGTCTATATGATAATAATCTGTTTTTGCTACTTCTAAATCGTAGAATATTTTAGTTGCATTTTCTTTTTCAACTGTTAGTATAGATGTTGATATTTCCATAATTACATTCTCCTTTAAATTACTCTATTGTTAAAGATTTTTGTGTATTTAAATTAATGCTATCTGTTTTATATAAAACGTCTTCTATATAAACTTTTACTTTTACAACTCCTATTCCAGATACGTTAGCACTTATTCCAGTTTCAGCTTCACTTACTTTAGAATTATATATTATATCTTCTCCAGCAATAATTTTTAAAGTTACCTTTTCTGGATCTAAAGCTACTTCATTTCCATCTTCATCTTTTTTGTATTTTACCGTATAATTTCTTAATGATTTTACATTTACATTTACTGTTCCAGTTTTTATTTCATCGAACTCATTTATAGTTATTGTTATTTCTGTGTTTTTATCTACCATACTTCCATTTGATATTGATTGATTTACAACTACGCCATTTGGTTTACTAGAGTCTGATGTTTTTTCTGTACTCTTCCATTTTAGTTTTGCATTTGATATTGCTGTTTTTGCTTCACTTTCTGTTTTTCCTGATAAATCTGGTACTTCTACTTGTTCAATTCCCATACTTACTCGGATAATAATTTTTGTACCTGCAGGTATTTCATCATCTTTTTGTATTTCTTTTCCTTCTTCTGTTTCTTGTTTTATTACAATTCCTTTTTCTATATCATCACTGTTTTCTTCTTTTACTTCATATTCCAATCCTGTTTCTTTTAGTAAATTTATTGCCTCATCCCTTTTTAGTCCTACTACCTTAGGCATTTTTACTATTTCCTGTCCTTTACTTACTATTACTTTAATAGTACTTCCTTCTTTTATTTTGTAATTATTTTGGTATTTAGGATCTTGCTCTATAATTTGACCTTCTGGTATTTCTAGATGATATTTTTCCTCTTGAACTTGTATTTTTATTTTTAATTTTTTTGCTTCTTCCTGTGCTTGTTCTAATGTCATATTTGATAAATCTGGTACTTGAACTTCTTTTGCTCTTCCTAATGTTAAAGCTAAATATGTTCCTCCCATAGCTAAAGAAAATACCAATATACAAGCTAGTATTATACAAATAATTTTAATAGCCTTATGCTCTTCAAAAAACTTTTTCATTTTTGCAAATTTTCCTTTTGGTTCCTCTTTATTTTCTTTGCTTCTCTGTTCACTTTTCGTAATATAATCTAAATCAATTCTTTGTGTTTTAAAGTTGTCTGGCTCATCTCCAAACACAAAATTTCCATCTGGTTGTTTCAAAGCTCTTTCTAAATCTTTAAGCATTTCTGTTGCAGATGCATATCTTTCTTCTGTATTTTTCTTCATTGCTTTTAATATTATATCATTTACACTTTTTGGTAAATCTGGTTTTAGAACTATTGGCTCTATAGGTTCTTCTTGCATATGTTTTAATGCAACAGAAACAGGTGTATCACTATCAAAAGGAACTCTTCCTGTAACCATCTCATACATAACAACACCTAATGAATATAAGTCTGATTTAGCATCTGTAAAGCCTCCTCTTGCATGTTCTGGAGAGAAGTAATGTACTGATCCTATTGTTGTTCCAAATGCTGTTATTGTTGAATTTGACACAGCCTTAGCTATTCCAAAATCAGTTACTTTTGCAACTCCATCTTCTGTTATTATTATATTATGTGGCTTTATATCTCTATGTATTATATTATTTCTATGGGCTATTTCTAAAGCCGAAGCTATTTGCATTGCTACTTTTACAGACCACTTCCAGCCTAGTGCTCCATCTTCAACAATTATTTCTTTTAAAGTTTTTCCTTTTACCAACTCCATTACTATATAATATAAATTACCTTCATTTCCTACATCATAAACAGAAACAATATTAGGATGTGTTAAACTTGCAGCAGCTTGTGCTTCTATATTAAACCTTTTTATAAATTCCTCATCTGTAGTAAACTCATCTCTTAATATTTTTACGGCTACATATCTATTCAAAACTAAGCATTTTGCTTTATATACTGTTGCCATTCCTCCGGTTTCCTATTTTCTCTATTATTTGATACCTATTTCCTATAATTTTACCTTCTAAATTCATTTTTCTCTCCATTCTAAAGAAATTAATCTTTATTTGAAATTATAATTACACTTATGTTATCATATCCGCCAAGCTCATTTGCTCTTTGAACCAATCTTTCACAAGCTATACTTTCACTATCTCTTACTATTGAATATATTTCCTCTTCCTGTAACATATTTGTCAATCCATCTGAGCACATTAATATAATATCATCTGGTAAAAATCCTTTTACTGTTACATCCGGTTCTATTTTTTCCATACATCCGTAATGCTTTCATAAGCATATTTTTTTTAGGATGATAAAAAGCCTCTGCTCTAGTTATTGTTCCATCTTTTACCAAAGTTTCTACATAACTATGGTCTGTTGTTATTCTTCTAATTATATTCTTTCTTATTCTATATATTCTACTGTCACCAATATGTCCTATATAAACTTTATTTTCGTATATTAAACAAATTTCTAATGTTGTTCCCATTTGTTCTAATTCTTTATTTTCTTTAGACTTTTCATATACTACATTATTTGCATATTCCATTGCGTTTCTTATAAGTTCTTGTATATTCTCTTTGTTTGGAATAATGTTTATAAAATTCTCATCAATATATTGTTTTGCAGAAATAGTTGCCATACTACTTGCAATTTCTCCACCTTTATAGCCTCCCATACCATCTGCTAATATACATAATTTTATGTTATTCTTGTCATCAGCTGCATAAATAAAGTCTTGGTTCATATCTCTTGCTTTTCCTATATCTGTTTTTGAGTAAGTTCGCATTTTTCCACCTCTTTTTTTCTAAGTTGCCCACACGCAGCCTCTATATCTGAGCCTAATTCTCTTCTTACTGTAGCAACTATTCCTTTTTCGTTTAAGTAGTCTCTAAATTTTAATATGTTTTCATTTGTGCTCTTACTATACTTTCCGTTTTCAATTTTATTTATTGGTATTAAATTCACATGGCAAAGCATTCCTCTTAATAGCTTTACAAGTTCCTTTGCATCTGCTAAGTTATCATTATTTTCTTTTGCCAAAGCATATTCAAAAGATATTCTTTTATTTGTTTTTTCTGTATAGTATTTACATGCTTTCATTAATTCTTCTATATTATACACCTTATTTACTGGCATCATTTGACTTCTTTTTTCATTGTTTGCGCTATGTAAAGATATAGAAAGGGTGCATTGTATATTTTTATCTGCAAGTTCATATATTCTAGGAACTAATCCACTTGTTGATATACTAATATGTCTTGCTCCCATATTAATTCCCTTAGGGTTATTTAATATGGCAATTGCTTTCATAACATTGTCATAGTTGTCCAATGGTTCTCCTATTCCCATAAAAACCAAATTAGATATTTTTATATTTTCATCTCTTTGTATTGCTAAAAGTTGTTCTACAATTTCTCCTGCTGTTAAATTTCTAGAAAATTTTACACCTGTTGAGGCACAAAACTTGCAGCCCATTTTACATCCAATTTGTGATGAAACACATATTGTAAAACCGTGCTTGTACTCCATAAGTACAGATTCTATTGCATTGCCATCTAAAACATCAAACAAATACTTCTTAGTTCCATCTTTTGATACTTGTTTTTGCAATATATTGAATATATGCAAATCGAATTTTTCCTTTAGTTTGTTTCTTAGCTCAATAGGAATATTGCTCATATCATCAAATGAAGTCACGTTTTCTTGCATTATCCATTTAAATATTTGCTCTGCTCTATATGGTTTTTCTCCTAAATCAATTAAAATTTCTTTTAGTTCTTCTAGATTATAATCTTTTATATTATCTTTCAAGTATATCTTCCTTTATATATTTTTTTACGAGTACATTGTACCATAATGTTTTTTTTATTACAAGGTTTAATATTTATTTTATCTTATTTTAGGTTACTGTTCAGACCAAAATTAAAAAATGTATAGCCCATCATTTGTAATAAATTCAACTTACAATTCAGAACTTTCTTTAATAAACAAAAAAACAAAGTGAATACATAAGGAAGCTACTGAAAAAGTGACAATTTTCAAAAGCGCCAATCCACTTTTATATAAAAATTAATATTAATATGCCACTATGTCATTAATTTTATATGATTTTTGATTAAAAAGTAGGATTGGCTAACTTAAAAATAAAAGTACGATACCATTTAGATATAACTGTACTTTTATTTTTTTATTGCATTCTCCTATCTCTGTATTAAAATCATAATCCATTGCCCTTTTCCCTTGAAATCTAAATACTATTCCAATCATAATATTTACTCCATTCTTTTTATTCCAATATAATTATATCATTAAATATCCTTTTTGTCAGCAAAGCATTGACATTATTGGTTTTTTTTGATAAATTGTGTATAACAAATTACAAAAGATTGTATTTTTGGAGAAAGGAGGATTTTTTGTATGAATAAAGCAGATTTAATAAAAGCAATGGTTGCTAAAACAGGTCATTCAAAGAAAGCTACAGCAGAATCTTTAAATGCTTTCATTTCTGTTGTTTCTGAAGCACTAAAAGCAAATGATAAAGTACAATTAGTTGGTTTTGGAACTTTTGATGTAAGAAAAAGAAGTGCTAGAAAAGGAAGAAACCCTCAAACTAAAGAAGAAATAAAAATACCTGCATCTAAAGCTCCAGCATTCAAAGCTGGTAAAGCTTTAAAAGAGCTAGTTAATAAATAAATCATAAATCTCCTTAAAAGAAATGGTATATTAGCATTTTTGCTGGTATACCATTTCTTATTTATATATTCAGTTTATTATTCATTATTTCAAACACAAAATATGATTAAAAAATTTATCTCTATTTTTCTTTATCAGCTAGTTTAAATACAGCTTTTGTATATTTTAATAATTCTTTTTTGTTTTTAAATCCACAAGTTTTTGCAAAATAATCTGCATATATTGTATCTTCTTTTACTACTCCTGTTTGTATTGCTTTGTTTATATTGTAGCTTTCTTTTGATGATATATCTCCTAATCTTAAATATTCTGTTACAGTTAGATTGTAGATATTATCATTATTTTTTAATTTCTCATAGATTTCGGTTGTTATTATTCCATTATCTATTAGTTCATAATCGTTTTTAAATTCTACAATTTTTTTATTTGGATATTTTGTTACATTTACAACTCGTTCTATATATTCTGCTTTACCTTCTTTGTTTATTTTTCCTACTTTTACAGGTTTTGATATTATTTTAATTGTAAATATAACTGCTATTAGTAATAGTACAATACTAATACTACAAACTAATCTTTTATTTATCTTTACTTTCTTTCTGGTTTTAGTTCTTTTTCCTGGCATATAATCCTCCTTTTATTTTTAAAAAGAGAACTAGAAAGGTCTAGTCCTCTTTTATGTAGTATTTTAGTTCTTTTTCTTCATTTTTGAAACTATTATTATTGCTCCAAGTCCTATTATTGAAATACTTGCCATTGCTACATAAAGTATTATATTATCGCCTGTTTTTGGATTTGAACCATTATCTTTGTCTTTCATTTCTTCTTTATTTTCTGGTTTTGATGGAGTATTGTTTTCATTGTTATTTTCGTTGTTGTCTTCGTTATTATTGTTGTCCTCAGCTTTTCTTGCTATTGTAAATGTTGTTTCTGCTTCTCCTCCATCTGTAAATGCTACTTTTAATGTATGTTCTCCAACTGCAAGTGTATCTACATATTCTTTATTTAATACAATTATTGTGCTTCCACTTTTGCTTGTATAATTTGAACTATCTACAAGTACATTATCTACATATACTTTGTTATTAAATAGGCTATAATCTGCATCTATTCTAAATCTTGCTTCTGTATCTTCTGTTATTGTATATGTTTGTTCTGCACCTTCTATTACTTTGTATTCTATTTTTTCTACTACTACTTTAATTTTCATATTTGATGTAATGTTCTTTAATTTTAATGTGTTACCATCTAATGCTTTTTCTACATCATTTACTAATACTTTTACTAGTTTGTAGCCTGTGTTTGCTGTTATTGTAAAGTCTTTGTTGTCTCCATAACCTACTGTTACAGTTCCATCTGGATTTACTGTTGCTCCTGTTACTTCTTCTACTGTTATTGTAAATGGTATTTTCTTGTAGCTTACTTCTACTGTTTTTTCTTCATCTACTGTTATTTCTATTTCATTTCCCGTTACAGTTTTTTCTATTCCATTTACTAATACTTTATCAATCATATATCCAGTATTTGGTGTAAATGTTATTTTTACTTTACTTCCTTCTATAACATCTATTTTGCTTGGTGTAATTGTTCCATTTCCACCAGGTACTGATGTTATTACATTAAATGTATTTTTAACATCAACTTCAATATCAATATCAGTTATTGTTTTATAGTTTGTTGTATCAACTGGAGTAAATGTTGCTTTATATGTGTTTGTTCCTGCTGTTAACACTGTTGCAGGTGTATTCCATGTAAATCCTGTTGGTAATACTACATCTGATAATACTTTACCTTTTACAGAAGTTAATCCTGTTGGTACAGTATAATCTGGTGTTGCTTGTGTGATAGACCAATTTAAAACTAAATCTGTAGTTGTACCATCTTTCCACTCATAATTATCTTTATCTTTTAAGGATACTGTAATGCTATAATTTCCAACATTAGTAGCCTTAATATCGCCAGAAAAATTCATCTTATTTAAATCAAAATTACTATCTTGTGGAACTATTTCATCACCAGTATATTCAAAAGTATCTTTAACAATAGTTACTTTATCAAGTTGAGCTTTTTTAATAGTGAATGCTACACTAAATGTTCCTGTATAATTTGTATTAGTATCAGGAACTTTATATGTTACTGTATAAGTTCCAGCATTTGTTGGTGCTGTAGCACTATTATATGAAGTTGTTCCTGTTCCTTGATATTTTACTTCTAAATCGCTAACATTTACTGTTCCATCATTAACACTAATTGTTCCTGTTGGCATTTTAGGATTTCCATCATAAGTAAATGTTTCATTATTAGAAAGTCCTGAAATATTTACATCAGTTTTATTTACAACATGAATTGTAAAATCTTTTGTTGTTTCTTTCCATTCAGGAGTATTATCTCCACCAAGATCCATTTTTACTGCTGTAACAGTTATTACAACATCACCTTCAGTAGCTCCTGCTACAAATTCTTCGTTTATAGCATTATATGTAAGTGCATCTCCTGATTTAATAGTAAAATCAATGTTTCCTACATTTCCAGTTACTGATTGTTCTAAATAACTTAATAATATAGAACCATTAACTCTTACATATTGATCTGCAATTGCTAAAGGTTGTTCTGCACTTGTTACTTCAAGCACACCATTTACATGTGTTCCCATTGTATAGTTAAAAGTAATATCTTCACCATTTCTCATTACTTTAACATTGCTTACAGTATTATTTGAAGAACCTACAAATTTTTGGCTACCAGTAATTGTAGCTTCTAACATATCACCTGGTAGTAATACACCATCAGTATATGTATAATTATTTTTTGTTAATTCAGTATCATCAAATACTTTATTATCTGAAGCAGCTGTTACAACTATTGGTGTTGTAATTGGGTTTACTGTTAATTTACCAGCAGCTTTTACTTTATTAGAGTAACAATCAGTTACATCAACACCTTCTGCATTTGTTATTGTTATTTTTTCAATTGTATTATTTTCAAGAGCTGTGTCTTTAACATCTCTTACTTTACCAGTAATTACTGCAGTAACTTTATCACCATTTGGTAATGTTTTGTCAGTTATTGGACTAGCATTATTTGCCCATAAAACATCATAAGCATTATTTGTGTGTTCTGAACCATCATATGTAAATTCGCCATCGTGACTTTTTACTTTTACTTCTGTAGTAATTGGTTTAATTTCAAAATCAACACTAGCTTCACTTGCTGTATAATTTGGATTTTTTACACTTAATGTTGCCTTATATTCTCCCACTAATATAGGTAATTTATTTCCTATATTTGCATAGTTTTCAGAACTATCTTTCTTAGAATAAATGATTTCATAGCCATCAGCTCCTAAATCATCAACCCCTGTTGCAGTTGGAGTTTTAGTAGTGCCATAAACCCATGTACTATCTAAACCACTAATACCTAATCCTGTTAATTGTTTTTGTTCAACTTTTAATGTAACTGTTGCTGTATATGTTTTACCATTTTCATCAGTTACAGTAATTGTTGGTGTATATGTTCCAGCAGATAGACCAGTTTTTGCTTTAATTTTAAAATCAGTATTTGTTGCACCAATTCCTATTGTTGGTTGACTAGATATATTGATTTCAAATTTATCTGTATCAGACACTGTTACATTAGTAATTTTTAACTCAGCAGCACCAATATTAGCAATATTAATTGTTGCTTCTGGTCCAGCAGTATATCCAAATGTAACATTTGGTAATGTAACATTATCTACACTTAAACCTGTTTCTTTAGCAAGTTTAATATATTGTGGTTGACTTTCACTTATACCACTTCTAACATCCATAACTAATTTTGTTCTATCTTCTAGTTCAATTACTCCACTAACATCAGTATAGTATAGTTTTGTATCATTTGGTATTACTTCATTAATTCTTTTTTTACCTAAAATATTAGATCCTAGTTTAACACCTAGACCTTTTACCATAAGTGTTTCAAAATTGAAGTTTGCTTTCATATTATTATTATCAGATGAAGGGAAATAAAATATTTCACCATCTACTTTTCCAACTTCAAAAATACCTTTTTTTACATTAACATTTAAAGTAATGTTTTGCTCCTTAGGTTCTGAATCAGAAAATACATCAAATATATATTCATCCCATGAATTTGTTCCGGTAACGGCATAAGTTCCACCATCAATTGTAAATCCATAAGTCTTAGGTAAATTTTTTAATTCTTCAGGCATATCTATAGTAGATATTCTTACTCTACCGTCAAATCCTTTTCCAATTATTTTACCACTATTACCAAAGCCACTATCTTTAATAGTTAAATTACTTCTAAAATTATAATTATTTACATCTTTATAACCATAATTGAATATTAAACTGTGTTCTGTTAAATCAAGAGTATTACCTACTAAATCTAGAGTAACGTTACCTAAAACATAAAATTCTAAAGGTGCTGTTAACTTAATATTACCGCCTAATTTAATAATAGTGTCTTTGCTATTATTAATTTGATTAGCTGCACTTATTAATTCACCTTCTGTTGTAGCCGTTAATGTTTGAACTTCTTTTTTCTTAACTGTAATTGGTCCCCAATAAGCATTGATAGTATCAAGTGTTGCTGTTCTATCAGCAGTTACTTTTACACCACTGCTAGGATAATACTCAATAACTGAATCAGCATCAATTACATCATCAACAGTTAAAATAGAACTTTGTATCAAAAATGTTTTTGAAGGTCCATTTTTGCTTTCTTTAGTAACATTTGAAAATTTTATAGTTTTTCCTTCACCTTTATATGTTATTAGATTAAATCCTGTTATTTTTAGATTTTTAAAAACTAAATTATTAAAACTGTTGCTTCCTACATATCTCCAAAAAGTTTCAAAATCTTTTCCATATTCAACATCTACACCATCTATTTCAAAATTAACAGTATATTCGCTGTTCATAATTTCATTATAGATTGGGTTTTCACCTATATTAGTTAAAATATTAAGTTTAGCAGTTTTACTACTACTTGAATTAATGAATTTTAAATCCAAAGTATTTCTGTAAATTAATTCTAACTTATAATGTTCTGGCACAGTTAATGTAAAGCCATTAAAATCCAAAGTTTTAGACATTTTAAGAGAGAAAGTTGTATCAAAATCTTCTCTTAATGTAATGTCACTAGTAAGTTTAACTACATCAGTTACATTATCACTCATTTTATCAGTTAAATCTGAATAATTATTAACTTCTGCAGTTGTTTCTGCATTTACATTAGTAGCTCCAATTAGTAAAAAACTAATTAGCATTAATAATATTGCTACTAAATATTTTGTTTTATTTTTCATAAAACCATTCTCCTTTCATTTGCTTGTTTTATTTTTAATTTTATCAATTAAATTTTTTATGTTGGTTCTAAATAGGATTATTCCTATAATTATAAGTACTATAATTATGAATATCATTCCACCAGCCATGTTCTTACTGTC
>CAKOVK010000014.1 GCA_934121925.1 uncultured Clostridia bacterium | reverse complement strand
CCAATTTCTTTTTTGAGTACGAATACTTCAAAGTATTCTTCTTAAAGGAATTTATTGTTTATTTTTCAATGTACTTTTGCGTTCTTTGTCAAACGCAAGATTTATTTTAGCACAGGTTTATATTCCATGTCAACACTTTTTTTAAAAAAATTTAAAAAAATTACAAGAATTTTTTTCCTGTAATTTTTTATGCTGTTTTTAAGCCATTTTTCGGCATTTTATTTCTCTATTTTTTTGCTTCCGCTTCGCAATATTTGCATCTATACACTTTACTTTCTTTATTTGCTAATTCAAATACTTGATCAATTTCTCTTTCTACTGTTGTTATGCATCTTGGATTTTCACATTTAATTATATTTACCAGTTTTTTTGGTAGCTCCATATGTGCTTTTTTTACAATTTTTCCATCCTTTATTATATTGACTGTAATGTTTGTATCTATATATCCCAAAATATCCATATTTACATTTATGTCATTATCTATTTTTATTATATCCTTTTTACCTGTTTTTTTACTTTTTACATTTTTTATAATAGCAACTGAACATTCTAGTTCTTCCAACCCCAAATATTTATATATTTCCATACTTTTCCCTGCTTCTATATGGTCAATTACTATCCCATTATTTATACTATCTATATTCATAATCTTCCTCCTTAACTATTCAATTTCTAGTAGCTTTAAAATTAAAGCCATTCTAATATATCTTCCATATTCCGCTTGTTTAAAATAGCAAGCTCTTGGATCATTATCTACTTCCTTCGCAATTTCATTTACTCTTGGTAGTGGATGCATTATACATAAGTCTGATTTTGCATTCTTTAGCTTTTCTTCATTTAATATATAATAGTCTTTTAGTCTTACATAATCAGCCTCATTAAAAAATCTCTCTTTTTGGACTCTTGTCATATATAAAATATCTAATTCATTCATATGTTCTTCTATATCTTGTGTTTCACACCATTTTATATTATTTTTATCTAACACTTCAGTTTTTATATAGTTTGGAACTTTCAGTTCTTCAGGAGATATCAATATAAATTTTATATTCTTGTATCTTGCCATAGCTGTGATTAATGAATGAACTGTTCTTCCAAATTTTAAATCTCCACAAAGTCCAATTGTTAAATCTGATAGTTTTCCCTTTTCTTTACTTATAGTTAATAAGTCTGTTAATGTTTGAGTTGGATGATTGTGTCCTCCATCTCCCGCATTAATTATTGGTACTCTAGACACTTCACTTGCTACTATCGGCGCACCTTCCTTGGGATGTCTCATTGCTATTATATCTGAATATCCATTAACCACTCTAATTGTATCTGAAACAGTTTCTCCTTTAGAAGCAGAACTATTCATAGCATCTGAAAAACCTATAACATTTCCTCCCAATCCTAACATTGCTGATTCAAAACTTAATCTAGTTCTTGTACTTGGTTCAAAAAATAATGTTGCAAGTATTTTATTCTTACATTTTTCTGAATATTTTTCTTTATTTTCCATTATATCCTTTGCTTTTTCTATTAATTGGTCAATTTCTTCTACTGATAAATCTTTAATATCAATTAAATTTCTCATAAACATTCTCCTTTCATTATCTCAGGGAAAAAGGGGCCTGTCCCCTTTTTCCCTCATTTTATTCATCTATTGTTGATATGCATAATGTTATTTCTTCTAATACATCTAGCAATACCCTAACTGTATCTAAGGCTGTAAACATTGCTATGTTATTTTCTACAGCACACCTTCTTATTATGCTACCGTCTGTTTCTTGGTCTATTGCATCTACATCCCTTGTGCTTATTACATAATTTACATATCCTTTTCTCATTGAATCTAGTATTTCTTCGCTACCTTCGCTTATTTTTTTCTTTACTCTTGTTCTAATTCCATGTTCTTTTAAGAATTTTGCTGTTCCTTTTGTTGCTTCTATATTAAATCCTAGATTATAAAATCTTTTTATTAAAGGTAAAGCTTCTTCTTTGTCTTTATCGGCAATTGTTACAAGTATTGTTCCATAATTTGCTAAATTCATTCCTGATGATTGAAGTGCTTTGTATAATGCTCTTGTAAGTTTTGTATCGTATCCTATTGCTTCTCCTGTTGATTTCATTTCTGGTGATAGATATGTATCCATTCCATTTAATTTAGAGAATGAAAATGCAGGAGCTTTTACATACCATTTTTTCTTTTCTTCTGGATATGTTTTTTCTATTCCTTGTTCTTTTAACGTTTTACCTAGCATTACTAGTGTTCCTATATCTGCTAAAGAATATCCTGTTGCTTTTGATATAAAAGGTACTGTTCTAGATGATCTTGGATTTACTTCTATTACATATACGTTTTCTTCTTTGTCTACTATAAATTGAATATTGTACAATCCTACAATTCCAATTCCTAGCCCTAATTTTATTGTGTAATCTAGTATCTTTTCTTTTGCTTTATCACTTACACTAAATGTTGGGTATATACTTATACTATCTCCAGAGTGTATTCCTGTTTTTTCAACGTGTTCCATTATACCTGGTACAAATACATCTTTCCCATCGCAAACCGCATCTACTTCTAATTCTTTTCCTATTATATATTTATCTACTAATACTGGTTGTTTTGTATTGATTTCAACTGCTGTCTTTAAATATTTTTCTAGTGCTTTTTTATTAGAAACAATTTGCATTGCTCTTCCTCCTAGCACATAACTTGGTCTTACTAATACTGGATATCCAATTTCTTCTGCAACTTTTATTCCATCTTTTATATTAGTTACCGCTTGTCCTTTTGGTTGTAATAGTTTTAGTTCTTCCATTACTTTTTCAAAACTATCACGGTTTTCTGCTCTTTCTATTGCGTTTACATCTGTTCCTATTATTTTTACTCCTAATTTAGAAAGTGGCATTGCAAGGTTTATTGCTGTTTGACCGCCTAAAGCTGCAACAACGCCTTCCGGTTTTTCTAATTCTATTATATTCATTACATCTTCTACTGTTAATGGCTCAAAATATAACTTGTCACTTGTTGTATAGTCTGTTGAAACTGTTTCTGGATTATTATTAATTATTATTGCTTCATATCCCGCTTCTTTTATTGTTTTTACTGCGTGAACAGTAGAATAGTCGAATTCTACACCTTGTCCTATTCTTATTGGTCCCGCTCCCAAAACTATTATTTTCTTTTTCTTGCTTACTATTGATTCATTTTCTTCTTCGTATGTCGAGTAAAAATATGGTACATAACTTTCAAATTCACTTGCACATGTATCTATCATTTTGTATGTTGGATAGATGTTTTCTTTTTTTCTCAAAAGATATATTTCTTCTTCTGTTTTATTCCAAATCTCTCCAATGCATTTATCACTAAATCCCATTTTCTTTGCTTTCTTTAATATTTCTATATTTTCAGCATTATCTTTTAATTTATTTTCCATTTTTATAATATGTTTGATTTTTTCTAGGAAGAACATATCAATTTTTGTAGTATTATAAATTAAACCTAAATCTACATTTCTTCTAATCAATTCAGCTACTGCATATATTCTGTCATCTCTTCCCTCTTTTATATATTCCATTAATTCTTCTGTTTCTATGCTGTCAAATTTCTTCATATATATATGGCTTACGCCTATTTCTAGTGACCTTACAGCTTTAAGTAGACTCTCTTCAAAAGTTCTTCCTACACTCATAACTTCTCCGGTAGCTTTCATTTGCGTACTTAATTTATTTGATGCAAGAACAAATTTATCAAATGGAAATCTTGCAATTTTTGTTACAATATAGTCAAGGGTTGGTTCAAAACTTGCTGGTGTATTTGCAAGTTTTATTTCATCTAATCTCATTCCAACTGCAATTTTAGCTGATACTCTTGCTATTGGATATCCACTTGCCTTTGAAGCTAGTGCAGATGAACGTGACACTCTTGGATTTACTTCTATTAGATAGTATTGGAATGAGTGTGGATCTAGAGCAAATTGAACATTACATCCTCCCTCTATTTTTAATGCTCTTATTATTTTTAAAGCACTATCTCTTAGCATTTGATATTCTTTATTTGTTAATGTTTGACTTGGAGCTACCACTATTGAATCTCCTGTATGCACTCCAACTGGATCTAAATTTTCCATATTACATACTGTTATTGCTGTATCATTACTATCTCTTATAACTTCATATTCTATTTCTTTATATCCTTTTATACTCTTTTCTACTAGTACTTGTCCTACTGGTGAAAGTTTTAATGCATGTTTTATTATTTCTCTTAATTCATTATCATCATCCGCAAATCCACCACCTGTTCCACCTAGTGTAAATGCTGGTCTTAAAACTACTGGATAGCCTATTTTATTTGCTGCTTCAACACCTTCTTCTATTGTATGTGCTATTATAGATTCCAATATTGGTTCTCCAAGTTGTTCACATAGCTCTTTAAATTTTTCTCTATCTTCTGCTTTTTCTATACTCTCACTACTTGTTCCAAGTAATTCTACTTGGCATTCCTGTAGAACTCCTTTTTTATATAATTGCATTGCTATATTTAAACCTGTTTGTCCTCCTATGCCTGGAAGTATAGCATCTGGTCTTTCATATCTTATTATTTTTGCAACATATTCTAGTGTTAATGGCTCCATATATACTTTATCTGCTATAGCTGTATCTGTCATTATTGTTGCAGGATTGGAATTTACAAGTATTACTCTATATCCTTCTTCTTTTAGTGCCAAGCATGCTTGTGTACCTGCATAATCAAATTCTGCAGCTTGTCCTATTACTATTGGTCCTGACCCTATTACTAATACTGTTTTTATATCTTTTCTTTTTGGCATATTATTCTTCTCCTTTCATTATATTTATGAATTTGTCAAATAAATATCCACTGTCCTGTGGCCCTGGTGCACTTTCCGGATGATATTGGACACTAAATATTCTGTCTTTTTTACATTCAACACCTTCTATTGTGTTGTCTAAAATGTTTTTATGTGTTGGCTCCAATTTCGTACTCTTTAAAGATTCTTCATCAACTGCGTAACTATGATTCTGGCTTGTTATTTCTATTTTATCTGTTTTTAAATTTAGTACAGGATGATTTCCTCCTCTATGTCCAAATTTTAATTTATATGTTTTTGCTCCATATGCTAGGCTTATCATTTGATGTCCTAAGCATATTCCAAATATAGGGTATTTTCCTTTCAATTCTTTTACTAATTTTATTACTTCTTTAACATCTTCCGGATCTCCTGGTCCATTTGACAAGAATACTCCATCTGGTTTTAAACTTATTACTTCTTCTGCCGTTGTATTGTATGGAACTACTGTTACATTACATTTTCTTTTATTTAAACTTCTTACTATATTTAATTTTATTCCGCAGTCTACTGCAACTACGTTGTATTTTGCATTTGCTGTTCTTGCATACCACTTTTTCTTACAACTTACTTTTGAAACCGCATCTTTTGGAATCTGATAATTTTTCATTTTTTCCATTGCTTCTTCTTTAGTTGTAGATATATCTGTTATTATAACTTTTCTACTTCCTTTATCTCTAATACTTCTTGTTATTTTTCTTGTATCTACTCCATATATTCCAGGAATATTGTTTTCTTCTAGATATTCTGATAATGTTTTTGTGTATCTAAAATTACTAGGGTGATCATTATATTCCCTTACCACCAATCCACCTATAGAAGGTTTACCTGTTTCGTAATCATCATCCGTTATCCCATAATTTCCTATTAAAGGATATGTCATAACCACCATTTGATATGTATATGATGGATCTGAAACTATTTCTTGGTATCCAACCATAGATGTATTAAAAACTATTTCGCAAATACTTTCTACATTTGCTCCAAAGCCATATCCTAAGTATTCTTCGCCATCTTCTAGTACAATCTTTTTGTTAAACTCTTTCATTTTCTTCATCCTTTCTTTACTTTTATATTTTTCTGAACAAAAGGGGTCTGTCCCCTTTTGTTCCTTTTGTTTAATTCTAATGGGCAAAAAAAAATAAGGAATAAATTCCTTATTTAAAATATAAATGAAAATGAAACAATTATTAAGAAAACTATTGCAACATTTATTAAGTTAGTTTTTCTTAAATAATTTTTCATTTTTTTACCTCTTTACTTTTTATATCTTGAATATTATACAAAAATAAAATTAATATTGCAATAGTTTTTTAATATTTTATTTTTTATTTTTAACAAGTTTGCATTTGTAAAAGTAATATAATAATGTTATAATATTTTTAGGTGATTATTATGTTTGAAGATATTAGAAAAAATAAAATAAAAACTGGTTTTATAATTTCGGGTTTTATTTTAATTATAACCTTAATATTATATTACTTATGTATGGCTTTTGATTTAGATGCATCTTTTGCAATTTTAATAGCTTTATCTTTTTCTATAATAAGTTGTTGGGCTTCTTATTATAATAGCGATAAAATTATATTGGCTGTTTCTCATGCTAAGCCTGCAACAGAAGAAGAAAATAAAAAAATTATGAATATATTGGATGGTTTAATGATTTCTTCTGGATTATCTCATAAACCTAGATTATATGTTGTAGAAGATTATCAGCCTAATGCTTTTGCAACTGGTAGAAATCCAGAACATGCAATTATATGCGTTACTACTGGTCTTTTGGATAAATTAGATTATTATGAATTAGAAGGAGTTATTGCACACGAAATGGCCCATATTAAAAATTACGACATTCTACTTTCTGCAGTAGTAACAGTTATGGTTGGTTTCATTGTTATGCTTTCTGATATTTTCACGAGAAGTTTCTTTTATAGAGGTGGCAGAGGTAAAGACCGTGATAATGATGGAAATGCTATTTTGATGTTAATAGGTTTAGTATTTTTAATACTAGCTCCTATTCTAGGCAAAATTATGCAAATGGCTGTTTCTAGAAGAAGAGAATTTTTAGCAGATAGTACTGCAATAGAATTTACTAGAAATCCTGATGGACTTATATCTGCATTAAGAAAACTTGATGATGATCCTAATGAATTAAAAGTTGCAAATAAGGCCACAGAAAATATGTACATTGTTAATCCATTTAAGAAGAATGCTAATGATAAAAAGAAAACTAATTTATTTTCTACTCACCCAAGTATTGAAGCTAGAATCGAAGCTTTGCAGAATATAAAATAGAGTAAAGAAAAGAGGTTAAAATCCTCTTTTTCTTACTCTATTTTATTGTTTTGCAACACTAAGTTTTATAATTAAATCCATATTATCATCTTTGGCCGCTTTATTTTTTCTAATTGCTCCACACTTTTTACACTTATATATTATTATATATCCTTTTTTGCTGCTTATTTCTATTCCTATTGGTTCTAAAAGTCCATGACATTCTTCTGCTCTATCTCCTGGATTTTTATCTACATGTTTGGAATATAAACAATGATTACAATGATTCCTGCACGAATATTCCAGTTTCTCTACTTTTCTGCCACAGTTCTCACATATAAATTCTTCATCTATCTCTGTAAATGTTTTCATTTTATTTTCTCCTCATAAAATTATCTTAATCTCCAAATATACTGCCTCCTATAAATTCTCTTAGTAATGAGTTGTTTGGCACCAATTCAGATGGTATAGATTCGAAATATTCAAGCATTGATGTAAGTCTTTTAGCTTCTGAATATTCTATGTCTTTAGGTGTGATTTTTTTTAGCAAAGGTAACGCATAATTTTTTAATACTGAAAGCTCATATATTAATGAAGAATTAAACATTACATTAGCTTCTTCTTGATATGCAAAAATATTTTTAGCTTCTCCTTTATTTACGGATGGCCACATTTTTAAAGTATGCATAGCACTATAACCTCTAAACTGATTATCTCTCACAATTCGTCTTATTAATCTAGTATCAGTTGTTGAAATTCTATTGTAGTAATCTATATTTAATACAGTTAAGCAACTTATATAAATTTTAAACTTCTGCTCTTTTGGTATCAAAAATGTCAACTCATCATTTAGGCAATGTATTCCCTCCATTATAAGAACTTCATCTTTATCCAAACTCATTGTATTACCCTTATATTCTTTCTTACCTTCATGAAAATTAAATGTTGGCATATCTATTTCTTTTCCATCTAAAAGCTTTAATAGATCATTATTTAAAAGTTTTGTATCTATTGCTTTAATTTCTTCAAAATCGTAATTTCCATCTTCATCTCTAGGTGTATCTTCTCTTTCTACAAAATAGTTATCTACTGATATTGTTTTAGGCTTTATTCCATTTAGTTTTAATTCTAGCTCTAGTCTTTTAGCAAATGTTGTTTTTCCAGATGATGATGGTCCGGCAATAAGTATTACTTTAATATTTTTATTTTGTGCTATTTGATCTGCTATTTTTGCTATTTTTTTCTCGTGTAAAGCTTCATCCATTAATATATAATCTTTTATATCTTCATTCTTTATTATTTTATTTAACTTATATAAAGTATTTACATTAAGAATTTTATGAACTTCTTCATACTCATCTAGTGCAGCAACAAGTTTTGGGCATTCTATAAGTTTAGGCAATTCGTAAGGTGTTCTTCTACTTGGATACCTTATTAAGAAGCCATCATGATACTTTAATAATTCATATTCTTTTATGCATCCTGTAGAAACTGGCATAACTCCATAGAAGTAATTATAATAGTTCTCACAGTAGTATAATGTTACTTCTTTTTTCTCTTCTAATTCTAATTGTAATCTTCCCTTTAGTGTTTTTTCTTTCTCATAGAATTTTTCAGCCTCATTCTTTGTCATTATCTTTTTTGTTATTGGTAAATTAGCTTTTATTATTTCTTTAACTCTTTTATTTACCTTTTCTATCATCTCTTCTGTAACTTCTAAATTATCAAGTTCACAAAGCATAGAATGATATAACTGGTAATTAACAGTTATTAAAGCTTCCGGATACAATTCTCTAAAAGCTTTGGCAACTATATAAATTAATCCTCTCTTATATATTCTCATACCATCTTTATTAGTAATATCTATAAGTTCCAATTTTCCATTTGCATTTATTTCAAAATTAAGGCTTTTTACTTCATTGTTAAATTTACAAGCAATTATTTCATTATTTCTTTTATCTATTTCCTTTTTAAATAGGTCTAATACCTTTGTTCCTTCTTTCACATCAATTATTGTATTGTTATATTCTATTTGCATAAACTTCTCCTTCTTTTGTTTTAATATATATAATTATATAAGGGGTTGCTTTATTTTGCAACCCCCTTATTATTTCTTTATAAACTTTGCTTTTTATCTCCATTTGTTTTTATTCTAAACATTTGAACATTACCATTATCATCTTGGTCTGGATAGTAAATCCAATCTCCTTGTACATTTATACTTGTAGTGTATCCTTTTATATCTGTTATTTTTGTTTCTTTTTTACCTTTTAAATCCATCTTATATATAGCTGATTCCAAATTTTCATTCTTTTTAACATAATAAACATCACTTTCAGTAAAATTAACAATGCTTAAATCTATAGTCTCGCTTATATCTGCTATTTTCTTTTTACTTTTGCCATTTGTTTTCATTTTATAAAGTTCATATTTTTCTTTTTCATAATTTTCATAAATATAATAAATTTCTTTGCCTTTTACAAAGAACAAATTTCCTGCTTCTGTATTTATTTTAGAAGCTTTATCTCCATCTGTTTTCATTTTAGCTATAACATAATGTCCATCATTAATGTATGAATAATATATCCAATCATTAACAACTTGATAATTTTCTATATACTTTTTAGATAATATTTTTTTGTTTTCTCCTTTAATATTTATTCTATGAAGACATGAATTATCAAAATAATATATCCAATTATTTGTAACTGTAACAGGTAATTTATCCACATTTTTTACAATTGTTTCTTTGTTTTTTCCATTTTCTTTTATTTTTACAATGCTATCTTCTTTTGCATCTAAATAATAAATATATTTTCCTACTTTATTTAAATATATTCCATAATCATCTGATACTTTTTCTTTTTTGTTTCCTTTTATTTTATAAATTCCATCTGAGCTTCCTTGATTATATCCAAAATAGTAAACCCATTTTCCTGAAGTAACAGAGAAACCTGAGTTCTCTAAATTTCCATTTGTATTTCCTATCTCTTTTTTAGATGGCATTATTAATATAGCCAATATAACTATGATTACGGCAGATAACACTACTATTGCTAATCTCTTATTCTTTAATATTACTGGTTGTATTTTATTTTTTAAGTCAACAAAAAATGGAATAATTTTATTTTTTAAATTATTTAATTTTTCTTTCATTTGTTCTCCTCTCTTATTTTTTTCTTAATGTATTAATATAATTTTATTATATATTTTAAGTTGTATATTATCAAGTATTTTTTTACTTTTTCCGGATATAATTATATTGATAAACTAATATATTTTTAAAAGTATTGGAGGTTGTTATATGAATAAGGAAAGAGTCAATGAAATTTTAAATCATAGAAGTTTAAGTGAGGTTTTTTATAATGAAAAACCTGTATGGATTCAGGATGTTCACGATGATATTGCAACAATAGGTTTTCTAGATGGTTCTAGGGATAAAAATGTTTATATAGAAGATTTATATGAAAGTAATTTATACCAAAAATAGAAACTTTTCGGACAGACTTTTTTTCTTTACATTCAATTCTGGAAAGAAAAAAAGTCCGTCTTAAAAGTTTCTGTCCCCAAAATGAAAAAAGATATTTCTCGCTCGAGAAATATCTTTTTTTATTTATTATTTATTTTTTAATGCTGCTTGTGCTGCTGCAAGTCTTGCAATTGGAACTCTAAATGGTGAGCAAGATACATAGTTTAATCCTACTTTGTGGCAGAATTCTACGCTTGATGGCTCTCCACCATGTTCTCCACATATTCCAAGTTTGATATTTGGTCTTGTTGCTCTTCCTTTTTCTGCTGCCATTTTAACTAATTTACCAACACCATCTTGGTCTAATTTTGCAAATGGGTCTGATTCATAGATTTTTGCTTTGTAGTAAGAATCTAAGAATTTACCAGCATCATCTCTTGAGAATCCAAATGTCATTTGTGTTAAGTCATTTGTTCCGAAAGAGAAGAATTCAGCTTCTTCAGCTATTTCATCAGCTGTTAATGCAGCTCTTGGTATTTCAATCATTGTACCGATATGGTATTCAATGTCTGATCCTTTTTCTGCTTTAACTTTTTCAGCTGTTTCTACAACTATATCTTTAACAAATTTTAATTCTTTCTTTTCTCCAACTAATGGAATCATTATTTCTGGAACTATATCGTATCCATCTTCTTCTTTAACTTCGATTGCAGCTTCCATTAATGCTCTTGTTTGCATTCTAGCGATCTCTGGATATGTTACTGCTAAACGACATCCTCTGTGTCCCATCATTGGGTTGAATTCATGTAATTCAGCACATTTTGCTTTTAAGTGTTCTACTGTAACACCCATATCTTTAGCTAATGCTATGATATCTTCTTCAGCTGTTGGTAAGAATTCATGTAGAGGTGGATCTAAATAACGAACTGTCATTGGTAATCCTTTTAATTCTTTGTACATAGCTTTGAAGTCACCTTTTTGGAATGGTATTAATTCGTTTAAAGCTGCTTCTCTTGCTTCTACTGTTTCTGATAATATCATTTTTCTTATTTTTGGAATTCTGTCTTCTTCGAAGAACATATGCTCTGTTCTACATAGACCTATTCCTTCTGCTCCTAAATGAACAGCATTTTTTGTATCTCTTGGGTTATCAGCATTTGTTCTAACTCTTAATGTTCTGAATTCATCTGCCCATCCCATTATTCTTCCAAAGTTTCCACTAACTGAAGCTTCAACAGTTTTTATATCTCCTTTGTAGATTTTTCCTGTTGTTCCATCTAATGAAATGAAGTCACCTTTATGGAATGTATATCCACCAAGTTCAAACTCTTCTGCTTCTTCGTTCATTTTGATATCTCCACATCCAGATACACAGCATGTTCCCATACCACGAGCAACAACTGCAGCATGTGATGTCATACCACCACGAACTGTTAATATACCTTGTGCAGCTACCATACCTTCGATATCTTCTGGTGTTGTTTCAAGACGAACTAGTACAACTCTTTCACCTTTTCCACCTTTTCCTAATTCTTTAGCTTCTTCAGCTGTAAATACTACTTTACCAGCTGCTGCACCTGGTGATGCAGGTAATGCTTCTCCAATTACTTCTCCTGCTTTTAAGCTATCTTTATCAAATGTTGGGTGTAGTAATTGATCTAATGATTTAGCTTCTATTCTTAAAACTGCTTCTTCTTTTGTTATCATTCCTTCATCAACTAAGTCACAAGCAATTTGAATAGCTGCTGGTGCTGTTCTTTTTCCATTTCTTGTTTGTAAGAAATATAATTTTCCTTCTTGGATTGTGAATTCCATATCTTGCATATCTCTGTAATGATCTTCTAGTTTATGTGCAATTTCCATGAATTCTTTATAACATTCTGGTAAATCTTCAGCAAGTTTTGTGATAGGTTGTGGTGTTCTAACACCTGCAACAACATCTTCACCTTGTGCGTTTATTAAGTATTCTCCGAATATTCCTTTTTCACCTGTTGATGGGTTACGTGTAAATGCAACACCTGTTCCAGATGTTTCTCCCATATTACCAAATACCATAGCTTGTACGTTTACAGCTGTTCCCCAGTCACCTGGTATATCGTTCATTCTTCTGTAAACTATAGCTCTTGGGTTGTCCCAACTTCTAAATACGGCTTTAACAGCTCCCATTAATTGTTCTGTTGGATCTTGTGGGAATTCTTCACCATTCATAGCATTTTTGTAAACTTCTTTAAATCTTTTTACTAATTCTTTTAAATCATCAACTGTTAATTCTGTATCGAAATGAACTCCTTTTGCTTCTTTAACTTCGTCAATTATTTTTTCGAAGAAAGATTTTGGAACTTCCATAACAACATCTGAATACATTTGAATAAATCTTCTATATGAATCATATGCAAATCTTGGATTTCCTGTTTTTGCAGCAAATCCTTCAACTGCTACATCGTTTAGTCCTAAGTTTAATATTGTATCCATCATACCAGGCATTGATGCTCTAGCACCACTTCTTACTGATACTAATAATGGATCACTATTGTCTCCAAATTTTTTACCTTGCATTTCTTCTAATTTCTTTAATGCTTCGAAAATTTGGCTTTGAATTTCTTCGTTGATTTTTTTACCATCATTGTAATATTCTGTACAAGCTTCTGTTGAAACTGTAAAACCTTGTGGAATTGGTAAACCTAAGTTTGTCATTTCTGCTAGGTTAGCGCCTTTACCACCTAATAATTCACGCATGTCTGCATTTCCTTCTTTAAAAAGGTATACGTACTTTTTGCTCATAAATTAAAACCCTCTTTCTTTAATATTTTTTCAAAGTTCTGTATCATTATATATCAAGCATATTTAAAATGCAATCGTTTTTTGTAATATTTTTGTAACATTTTTAATCTAAAGCAAAAATAGAGCGTATACTATACGCCCTATTTTTTATTATTTTTATTGGTTCATTTGTTTTGCAACTTCTTCAGCAAAGTTCTCTTCTCTTTTTTGAAGTCCTTCACCTTTTTCAAATCTTGCAAATCTTACAATTTCAGCATTATTGTTATCTAGTAATTTTTGTACTTTTATAGATGGATCTTTTACAAAGTCTTGTTCTAATAAACAAATTTCACCATAGAATTTTCCAATTCTTCCTTGAACCATTTTTTCAGCTATTTCTGCTGGTTTTCCTTCGTTCATAGCTTGTGCTTTTAATATTTCCATTTCATGTGCTACTACATCTTGAGGAACTTGCTCTCTATTTAAATATTCAGGTTTTGCTGCTGCAATTTGCATACATACATCTTTGGCAACTTCTTCTGTTCCTTTTGGACAATCTACTAGAACACCTATTTTTCCGTCACCATGAACATAACTCTCTACCATTCCTGTACTTTCAAATCTTTCAAATCTTCTAACTGACATATTCTCTCCTATTGTTGCTATTTTATCTGTTAATATATCTTTTATTGTTTTAGAAGAATCTTCTATTGATTTTTCTGCTAATAAGCTTTCTACATCTGCTGGGTTTGTAACAGCTATTTGTTTTGCTGTGTCTGCAACGAACTTTCTGAATTCTTCATTTTTTGCAACGAAGTCTGTTTCTGCATTCACTTCTAATACTACACCAACTTTTTTGTCGTCTGTTACATAGCAATATACTAATCCTTCTGCTGCTATTCTATCTGATTTTTTAGCTGCTTTAGTTATTCCTCTTTCTCTTAATAACTCAGCTGCTTTTTCCATATCTCCATCAGTTTCTGTTAAAACTTTTTTGCAGTCCATCATTCCTGCACCTGTTTTTTCTCTTAATTCTTTAACTAATTGCGCTGTAATCATATTGCTTTCCTCCTTTAAAATTATAAATTCATATTTTACTATTGTAGGGGCGCTACCCACAGCTCCCCTCTTATTTGTGAGGCGCCTAAGGGATGCGTCCCCTACAACGTTTTCATATCATATATTATTCTTCTACTGTTTCAGCTTCTTCTGCAACAACTTCTTCAATACTTGTTGGCTCTTCTGTTACTGTTTCTACAGGTTGTTCGTCTTCTAAAACTTCTCCTTGTCTTCCTTCTATAATAGCATTTGCCATAACATCTGTAATTAGTTTTACAGCTCTTATTGCATCATCATTTCCTGGTATTGGATAATCAACATCTTCTGGGTTACAGTTTGTATCTACTAATCCAACGATTGGAATATTTAACTTTTTAGCTTCTAAAACTGCTATTCTTTCATTTTTAGGATCAACTACAAACATTGCTCCTGGCATTCTTGTCATATCTTTGATTCCACCAAGATTTTTTTCTAGTTTTTCCATTTCATTTTTTAATGCTGCAACTTCTTTTTTTGGTAGTACATCAAATGTACCATCTTGTTCCATTTCTTCTAATTTGTTTAATCTTTCAATTCTTTTTCTAATTGTTTTAAAGTTTGTAAGCATTCCGCCTAGCCATCTTTGATCAACATAAAACATATTGCTTTTAATTGCTGCTTCTTTTACGCATTCTTGAGCTTGTTTTTTTGTTCCTACAAACAAAATATCCTTTCCATCTTCAGCAACTTCTTTTATAAAGTTATATGCCTCGTCGATTTTTTTAGATGTTTTTTGTAAATCAATAATATGGATACCATTTCTAGCTTGATATATATATTCAGCCATTTTAGGGTCCCATCTCTTTGTTTGGTGTCCAAAATGTACACCTGCTTCTAGTAATTGTTTCATTGCAACTACTGCCATTTTACATTCCTCCTTATTGTTTTTCCTCCACATAGTTTTTTGCATCTAAGAACACTTAAATTAAGCACAATCTTAAACTGTAACTATATGTGCGTATTTTTCAACTTTTATATTATAGCAAATATATTGAATATTTGTCAATACCTATTTAGTCATATTTTATTGTTGTTCCATTTTTACTTGTAAGTTGATCATTCCCTGTTATTTTATAATAATTGTCATCTGCACTAAGGATTATAATTCTTCCTAAATTTTGATCTTCCACTATTTTAAATGTGCCTGAATAAGTTTCTGTCATTTTTCCTACTATAATAAAATTTGTCTGAGTATATGTCCAGTCCTCTTTTAAGATAATTGTTGTTTCGTATTTACTCAATGGATTATCTAAAGACCAGTAATCTATTCCCTTGTATGTGCCAAAACTTAACACATAGTTTCCGATTGTTACTTGTATTATTCTGTTCTTGATTTTCTCTATTTGTCTGTTCTTCCTCTGCTCTTCTAGCTTCTTCTTCTTTTCTTTTTTCTTCTTCCTTTTTAGCCTCTTCCTCTTCTTTTTTTCTCTTAGCTTCTTCCTCTAACTTTTTTTCTTCTTCTATCCTTTTCCTTTCTTCCTCTTTTTTCTTTTCTTCTATTTCTTTCTCAGCTTTTGTTATTTTTTCCTTTTTCACATCTATTTCATTTTCTTTTTGTTCTATACTTTTCTTTTCTTCATTTGATAATTGAACTTTCATTTTCTTTACTGCTTTGGCAAATTCCTCTTTTATCCAATCTTCATAACTATTTAAATTAATGTCTTCCCAGTTCTCTTCAATTATATTTGTATTGATAAAATACTGTTCTAATTTTGAAATTTCTAGTACTTCTCCTTGTAATGATGTAACAGAATATATCTCATCTTTTTTAAAACTAATCCAATTTACTTTTTCGCTAGTTTCTTCTTGCTTTTTATTCAATTCGTTTATTTTTATATTTTCTGATATTTTTGAGTAATATTCTTCACTGCCTCTTGTTTCGTGAATATAATAATCGTATTTATCTTCTTCTATATTATATAAATATTCGACTTTAAAATCCTTCTTTAAATTTTCAAGCTTACTTACATTATTACTTTCATCTATATAAAATACTATTGTAAAACATTCTCCTAATTCTTCATAATTATATAGCATTACAGGAAGTGTAATATTTTCGATCTTGCAAAACTGTATTTTTTCATTTTTACAATAATATTTTAAGTTTTTTTGCTTCATTTCTGCATCATTTTCTTTTAGATATTCATAATATTTTCTTACCCATTCTAGTTCAAATGGATCTTGTTGTTTATATTTCTGATATACTATATATCCACCTGCTCCTAGTGCTGTAATTATTATTAAAATTATAAATATTACAATAATTCTTTTTTTCATATTTTACTTTTCTCCTAAATTAAATTGGAATTATGTATTCTATTGCTTCTTTATTATTCTTTATTTCTACATTGTTTTTGCGTCCACCATATTCTCCGATCCAAAGTCCATGCTAATTTCTTTTCTGCTTCTATTTCTATTTTGTCTGTTTGAAAATAATAAAAATATTTACTTTTATGTTTCTTTATTCCTAATAGGAATAAAGTATTTATCCATCCTATTATATTCTTAGGTCTTTTTATAAGCAAAACTTCAAATTTTCCATCATTAATCTTTACACCTTTTCTTTTAAACCATTCAAAGCCACCTATAGATTTAGAATTGCTAACTGATCCATATATAACTCTATCACTATATTCTTTTCCATTTACTTTGAATTTCACATTATAACTTCTTATTTTTCCAATATAAATTATTCCTACTATGAAATATGCAATTTTTCCAAACACTTTTTTTAACTTATGTGGAGTTACATATGGTACAGAAGTAAATGCTCCAAAAGCAGCAACATAATTAAAGTATACATCATTAAATGAACCTATGTCAGATTTTATCATTCTAGATTCATTTATATGTTTTGACAAGAATATTTTATTTGTTGACATTCTAATAGTTCTTGCAAAATCATTCATTGTTCCTAGTGGTATAAAGCTTATTTTTGGTTTATAGTCCATACTCATTACTGCATTAATTAATTCGTTTAAAGTTCCATCTCCTCCACAGCAAACTACTAAATCAAGTTTTACGTTTTTATGTTCTTTTAATATGTCTTTTGGTTTATAGTCTTTTTTTGTATAGCAGGTTTCAATAAAATAACCTTCATCTGAAAAATTTTTAATTATTCTAGGAAGTTTTCTTTTTATTGTTCCCTTTCCCGCTTTTGGGTTAACAATTAATAGCATATTTTTTTGCATAAAATTACCTCTTCTTAAAAAAATTTAACACTAAACTCACAATTAAATTCTTCTTTTGCATTCAAAGTAATTATCCCTTCTTTATCTTTAAAGTAGCCCGTTTCTTCAACTCTATCTGCATAATTAAACCATGGTTCTAAACATATATATGGTGCATTTGGCAAAGACCAAATTGCAAGTATTGGAAAATCCTTAAAGTTAAATTCCAATATTGGTTTACTGTCTTTCTTTTGTTTTAAAGTAATTTTGTTTGATTTTAATCTTTTCATCATTATTGCATCATTTAAAAAACTTTCCTTTGTGATTTCTATTATTTTGTTTTCTTTTAAAATGTTTCTAGCAGGTTTATTAGATATATAGTTTCCTTCTACCTCCATAAATTCCACTTCTGATTCTTCTGTTTCTAGTTCAAAATAATATTCTTCTTGTGGCATATCTAACTTGAAACCCGGATGTCCGCCTAATCCAAAAAGCATTTTCTTTTCATCATTGTTTATTACTTTTATTTTAGTTTTTAATGTATCTTCTACAATTTCATATTCTACATTAAGTATAAATTCAAATGGATATTTTTTTAAAGTTTCTTTATTACTCTTTAATTCATATATTTCTTTAATATCGTTCTTTTCTATTGTCTCAAAGTTCATATCTTTTGCAAATCCATGTTGAGGTATTTCGCACTCTTTTTCTTCTATTATAGTTTTATTGTCTCTTAATCTCCCTACTGTTGGAAATAATATTGGGGCTTGTCTGTTCCAAAAAGTTTTTCCATAATGTAATTTTTCTTTTCCATTAAACTCTATACTCGTTAGCTCTGCTCCAAGATTATTAACTTTGATTTTTAGCATACTTTTTCTCCTTTTTGTTTGCATTTTATCATATTATTAAACTCTTTACAATATCGCGTGTCTATTTTAAAACTTTATATAAAACAAAAAAGTAGCTTTGCCAAACTTTTCTTCTTGCTAATTTGTTTCCGAATGAAATAAGGAAATCTCAAGGAAAATAGCGATTACAGCATTTTTTATATACTACTAAATGAGAAATTTCCTAGTATATAAAATATTAACAACCTATCTTCTAAAAAGAAAATAGGTTGTTAAAGATTTGCAATTTTTCAAATATTTTGGGTTTTATTTATTGCTTCTATATATAAGTCTTACCTTATAGTTGTCGCAAGTCTTACCAGAAATGAATCATCTTTTGAAAGCTTTTCCACTGTCTCTTGCGATGTGTTTGGATTTTCGGCTACTGCTTCTCTTACATCTGCATCACGATCTTTTGAAAGCTTTTCCAATGTCTCTTGTGATGTGGTTGAATTTCTGGCTACCGAAACTCTTACATATGCACTATCATCTCTTGAAAGTTTTTCCAATGTCTCTTGCAATGTGTTTGGATTTTGGGCTACTGCGGCTCTTACATCCTCCTCATCATCTCTTGAAAGCTTTTCCAATGTCTCTTGTGATGTGTTTGGATTTCTGGCTACTGCCGCTCTTACCATACAATTATCATCTTTTGAAAGCTTTTTCAATGTCTCTTGTGATGTGTTTGGGTTCCCGATTACCGCAACTCTTATATACTCATCATCATCTTTTGAAAGTTCCTTCAATATTTCTGACAATGTGTTTGGATTTTTGGCTACTGCTACTCTTACATCCCAACGGGCATATTTTAAGAATACCTTAAGTATCTTTTTCCCATAAGTTGCGTTTTTCGCAATATCTACCCATATTTTTGTTTCTAAGTTTCTTAAAAATTGCATGTTTTTTTCTCCTTTAAATAATTATTTTTCTATGCTGACCTTGAACATTTCTGTTCCATAGCTGCAAAAATAAGGAATTATGCAAATTTTTGCTTAATTATTTTATCACGTTTTTATGTTGATTGCAAATTCAACTATGCATATAATTTTAACACCCTATCTTATAAAAAGAAAATAGGGTGTTAAAGATTTGCAATTTTTCAAATATTTTGGGTTTTATTTATTGCTTCTATATATAAGTCTCCCTCATATCTAACGCTACTCTTACCATCAAATTGTCATCCTTTGAAAGCTTTTCCAATGTCTCTTGTGATGTATTTGGATTTTTGGCTACTGCTTCTCTTACATCTGCATCACGATCTTTTGAAAGCTTTTCCAATGTTTCTGGCAATGTGGTTGGATTTTCAGCTACCCAATATCTTACATGCTCATCATCATCTTTTGAAAACTTTTTCAATGTCTCTTGTGATGTATTTGGATTTCTGGCTACCGCCGCTCTTACCATCCAATTATCATCTTTTGAAAGCTTTTTCAATGTTTCTTGCGATGTGTTTGGGTTTTCGGCTACCGCTTCTCTCACTTCAGCAACAATGTCTTTAGCGAGTTCTTTCAATGTTTTTGGCAATGTGGTTGGATTTTGAGCTACTGCTATTCTTACATCTTCATCCTCATCTATTGAAAGTTCTTCCAATATCTCTTGTAATGTGGTTGGATTTTGAGCTACTGCTATTCTTACATCCCGTCTCTTATCCTTTGAAAGTTCTTTCAATGTTTCTGGCAATGTGGTTGGATTTTGAGCTACCGCTTCTCTTACCATCCAATAGTCATCTTTTAAGAATAGATTGAGTCCTTCTTCATAAGTTGCATTCTTTGCAATATCTACCCGTGTTTCTATTTTTAAGCTTTCCCAAATGTCCTCTGGGATTGAAAATTGCATATTGATATCCTCCTTTTAAATAATTATTTTTCTACGCTGACCTTTGAACATTTGTGTTCCATAGCTGCAAAAATAAGGAATTATGCAAATTTTTGCTTAATTATTTTATCATGTTTTTATGTTAATTGCAAACTTGATTATGTAAATGATTTTAAATATATCTTGATCCATTTGAACAATTATTATATGAAAAATATAATACATAAAGTTTAGTGTTTCGAATCTCATATAAAAAACGATAAAAGAATCTCAAGTGAGACTCTTCTATCGTTTTCCTTATTCAGCGAGTTCCCAATCTTCCGGATTCACAAACTCCAGTCCTAAGACAACCTCCTGTATACCAACTCTAATCACCATATGGTATTCAGATGCAGATATCAGGGTAGGAGCTTCACCAGTCATCCAAGAACGGTCGCCGCGAGAAGTAGGGCGAATTCTTCTGATTTTTTTACCTCTCCACTTATTTAACTCATTGCCTTTAGCCTTCAAAGCCTCTTTATAGGTAATCCAGTTACAATCCGTATAGCCAAGCGGTAAAACAAATTCTTTATCTCCGAAGGTTTGTTTTTGGTAACCTGTCCAGCGACATCTTATGCAACCATCAGAAGTAAATCCTATCAACAACAGGGGATCATTTATAAAATCCCAGTTTTTTTCCCCCCTCAAGTGGCTCTGTCCGAATCACTTTCTGTCCTATATACGGCCTTAAGTAATTGATGACTTTTCTTGTTGATTCTTTCATTCTAAGTAGCTCCTAAAATTTTTTAATTAAAATGGTCTTTCCCTCTGCTGTAAAAGCGAGGCGCATTACTAGTACTATTTAGTAATTATTTTTATTATATCATAAATTAACATAAATTGCGAACGAATAAAACTGTAATCTTTTAGGTTGCATTTTACTCTGGTACCGATGGTGGGACCTCTACCCGCGACCTAAAGAACTGTCCACTGGACAGTTCTTTTACGGTCTTTTCGAGTCCTACCATTTCAAATTTCAAAAAGAAACCTCATAACTTTGTTATGAGATTTCTTTTTGGTACCGATGGTGGGACTCGAACCCACATGGTTTCCCGCTAGATTTTGAGTCTAGTGCGTCTGCCAATTCCGCCACATCGGCTTATTTAATTTGCAATTTGTATTATACAATATGTTAGGTTAAATTACAACTATTTTTTGAAAATTCGGAACAACCCAGTACTATTAAATAGCTTATCATACTTTTATGGCAATTTATATTATGTATTGCGGGTCGCCTAAAGTGGCAGTCCCTACAACATTTGCAATAAATTATCGGATATTTTTTTTGGCGGGTACGGAGCCCCGCCCCTACAGCGTTTGCAATGAATTCATTTTTTTGGGCGTATGCAATACGCCCCTACATTTTTGCAGATTAAATGAAGAATTATTCAATTACTCTTCTATTTCAAATTCTTTTACATTTATTGTCTCTATATATGTGCCAGCCATTTCATTTTTTTCTTCTTTATATCGTAATACATTTATTTTTTCTTCTTTTATCATTTTTAATTTTATTTCACTATTATCTAATAAAACTTTCTGTTCTATATTCATTCCTAATGGTAATGTTTTATTTATATTGTCATAATACACAATATTAGTAAAAGCAATTGCATTAGTATTTTCTTTAATCTTTATTTTGTATAAATTAATTTGTTTATTATCTTGATTTTTAATTTCTTCTATTGCTTGTTCCCCTCTTATATTAAACAAATTAAGCCTATTATTCATATTTTTTTCTAATGTACATTTATAAACTGGCAAATCTATTCCGATTTTTATTTTTTTTAGTGCAGATTTTATATTGTTTATAACTTCAACAATTTGTTCTGTATATTCTTCAGTTGTAGTTGTTTTATTTATGTTCAATATATTATATGCTTCCCTTTTTGTTTCTCTATGCTTTTGGTTTGCTAATGTTTTTATAGTATTGTCAAATGCTCCTCCAAAAATATCAAAATTTTCTTTGTCTGATAGTTTATTTTCTTTAGAAAATTTTTCTCTTAAATACTCTAGCCTTTCATTCGATATTTTTTCATTATTTTCAACCTTATTTATATCTTCTAATATTTCTGTAGTAGTAAGATATATACTGTCTATTTCTTGTTTAGTAAGTAACTCTCTTTGTATTTTGTCCAAGTTGCTTGATAATTCTTCAAAGTCCAACTCATAGTCAAATACCTTTTTTAATTTTTCTTTTACAGGTTCATCTAATGTTCCTTCTGGTAACTCTCCTTGTTTATCTTTATTTGTAAATTTCCAAAATTCAAATATACTTTTTTTATGTTTGTCTATTTCTTCTATATAAAGTACAGCATTGTTAACTCTACTTTCTAAATTGCTTATTCTTCTTTCTATAGCTTTAATATCTGATTTTAGATTTTTTTCTTTTATTTCTTCCTTATCCATCTGTTTATATAATTCTATTAGTTCTTCTAGCGTGTAGTTACTTTTCACTTCTTCATATTTATTTAATCTTATTACTTTTATTTCTTGCTTTTTTTCCTCGTTTTCTTCTTTCTTTACCAAATTTACTTTTTTATATTTAAAGAAATATTTTACTCTTCCAAAAAAAGTTTTTTTGCAAACCAAGTATGTAGCTATTTGTTTTTCTCTTTCCAAATATTCTTTTTCAAGTTTTGATGATTTTTTCTGTAATTCATCAAGTTTTTTCTCTGATTCTAGTTTTTCCTCTATTAGTTTAATCTTTTCTTCTTCTGCCTTTAAGTATTCTTCTTTTATTAAACTTGCTAATATTTCATATATTACCTTTTTACCATTGCTATAAAACTCTAAACTTCCATACTCATTTAATCCTAGACTAAAATTAAATCTATGTGGCATTTCAGTTTGCATTATAAATAATGCTTTTAATAGTTTGTAAAATTTTATTGCTTCTTCTTTGCTTTTCAAATCAATTCTATAGTCACTTTGTATGTCATCAAATACATATGCTTTTCCACTTATACTTAAAGTTAAATTATTATTTTTATCATAAACTTCATATACTAGAGGCCATTCTTTTGTAAATAACCATATATAATTTTCTATATCTGCAATTTGCATTCTGCTTAAATATTCTCCACCATATTCTACATGGCTTATTGGAACAAATATCTTTTCATCTTTTTTATTTTCTAATTGTTTTTTTAATAAGTAGAAAAAAGCTGAATATTCTAAATCTTCTGTTGTAACCAACATAAAGTATTCATTTGTGTATTCAGAATAATATATCTGCCATAAATAATCTTTAGGGTATTTAATTTTGAATGGAATTTCATTATTTAAAAATTTTTGTTCTTGTTCTATTTTTTCTATTTGTTTAATATCCATATCAGAAATCATAGACAAAAATTTAGTATATCTTTCTATATTCTCTTCATTTTCTGAATCCAAATACTCACATAAAGGAACTGCTTTTTTATATTTTTCTATAATACTGCACAACCTATTAGTTGGCGTAAGTAAAATCTGAATATCTTTTACATCTAAATATTTATATACTTTATATATATGTTCATCATTATATTTAAGAGGTCTATATTCTAGTGTTCTAAATCTTTTAATTGTTTCTGGTATTTCCTCCATATCTAAACCTAAATATTTTAATTTATCAATTATATTTTCATTTGTATTCAAAATGCAAATCCTCCTATTTTGTTTTTGCAGTTTAAGTATATCACACCGCATTTTTTTAGACAATTGTTTTTTTAAGAAAAGTGGTCCACACATTTCTTCTTTCCGATTTGAGTTTCCAAATGAAATGGGGAAAATTCAAGGGACAGTTCCTAAAATCATCAATTCATTGAGAATTTTTTGGACTGTCCCTTGAATTTTCTTTGTTTATCTTGCAAATGTTTTTATTTCTTCTTCTATTTTATTTATAAAGTCTTCTACACTCATTGCTCCAATATCTCCATCTTTTCTTGAACGAACTCCTACTGCATTCGCTTCCACTTCTTTATCTCCTACAATTAACATATATGGAATTTTTTGAAGTTGTGCTTCTCTAATTTTATATCCTATTTTTTCTTCTCTTTCATCTAGCTCAACTCTTATATCATATTCTTCCAATTTTTCTTTTAGTTTTTCTGCATATTCTTTGTGTTTGTCTGCTATTGGCAATATTCTTACTTGCACTGGTGCAAGCCATGTTGGAAATGCTCCAGCAAAGTGTTCTGTTATTATCCCTATAAATCTATCAAATGATCCAAATAAAGCTCTATGTATCATTATAGGTGTTTTTTTGTTGCCATCTTTATCTATATAGTGCAAGTTAAATCTTTGTGGTAATTGGAAGTCTAATTGTACTGTTCCCATTTGCCATTCTCTTCCTAAGCAATCTTTCATTTTTATATCAATTTTTGGTCCATAGAAAGCTCCATCGCCTTCATTTACTTGATAATTTCCTTCTCCGCAGATTTCATCTAATACTTTTCTTAAATCATTTTCTGCTTTATCCCATGTCTCTATTTCTCCCATAAAGTCTTCTTCTGGTCTTGTAGATAGTGTTAATTTGTATTCTAGACCAAATACAGAATATAATTGTTTAGCTATTTCTATAATATCTTTTATTTCGCTTCCTATTTGTTCTTCTGTAATGTAGTTGTGAGAATCATCTTGTCTAAACATTCTTACTCTAAATAGTCCATTTAATTGTCCTGATTTTTCGTTTCTATGGATAACATCTACGTCATTAAATCTTAATGGTAAGTCTTTGTAGCTTCTTAATTTTGATTGATATATTTTTATTGAGTTTGGACAGTTCATTGGTTTTAATGCTTGTTCGTTTCCATCTGCATCTGTTAGTACAAACATATCTTCTTTATAGTGATCCCAATGTCCTGATATTTTCCATAATTCACTACTATTTAATTGTGGGCCAGAGAATTCTTGATATCCTCTTTTTTTATGTTCTTTTCTCCAAAAGTCTATTAATGTATTCATCATTGTAAATCCTTTTGGCATCCAATAAGCCATTCCTGGTGCTGTTTCATCAAAGAAAAATAATTCTAATTCTTTTCCTAATTTTCTATGATCTCTTTTTTTGGCTTCTTCTATCATATTTACATATTCATCAACTTGGCTTGCTTTAGAGAATGATATTCCATATATTCTTTGTAGCATTTTATTATTTTCATTTCCTCTCCAGTATGCTCCTGATGATGAAAGTAATTTAACTGCTTTTACTTTTCCTGTACTCATTACGTGAGGTCCTGCACAAAGATCTGTAAATTCTCCTTGTTTGTAGAAAGAGATTATTGCATCTTCTGGTAGATCATTGATCAATTCTACTTTATATGGTTCTTCTTTTTCTTCCATAAATTTTATTGCTTCTTTTCTTGGAAGTTCGAATCTTTCTAACAGTAAATCTTCTTTTATTATTTTTTTCATTTCTTTTTCTATTGCTTCTAGCATCTCTGGTGTAAATGGTTTTTCTGTATCAAAATCATAATAGAATCCATTATCTATTGATGGTCCTATTGCTAGTTTTATTTCTGGGTATAGTCTTTTTATTGCTTGTGCCATTATGTGTGATGTGGTATGCCAATATGCTTTTTTACCATTTAAACTGCTTTCAAATGTTAATATGTTTAGTGAACAGTCCTTTTCTACTATTGTTCTTAAGTCTACAACTTCTCCATCTATTTCTGCGCATGTTGCCATTCTTGCTAATCCTTCACTTATTTTTTTAGCTATTTCTATTACACTTAGGCCTTCCTCTACTTCTAACTCTGAATTGTCTTTCAATTTAATTTTTATCATAATCTTTCTCTCCTTTTTTTATATATTTTCTTAACTTTATATTTTAAAGTTCCTAATATTGCACTTCTCACTTCTCATATATTTCTTTTGAAACAATTTTGGTTAGTGCCATTATTACTGCATATTCTTCTAGTTCATCTCTGTATACTCTTCCGTTTGTTAAAACTCCTATTGCTCCTTTTCTTCCTTTAGCAGTGTTTCCAAATACATCTTCCATATATCCTATTTCTTCTCCCTGCAAAGTTCTATTTACTACTGTTTGAGGATATTCGAATGATGGGCTAAAACCTATATAATATCTTTCTCCATCATATATCGCGCAAATACTTGAATCCATATACTTAGTTTCTACTTCTGGCACATTAAACATTCCCGCTTCTATTCCTACTCCAAAGCTACATGTGCCGTGTTCTTTCTTTCGCGTGTTCAAATGCATTTTTAGCTCTATTTTTTGCCCCTTCTATGGTTTCTGAAAGAGACATTGGATTACATGAAACTCCTGAAAAATTATCTTGCTCTTGCCCAATACTTTCATCTTTTCTTACTTCTTGTGGCATAATAATATATTCAATTTTGTCAGAACTATTAATCCATAATTCTGGATATCTAGAAAAAGCTCTTGTTATTGCTGTAATTTTTGGTATGCTTCTGCTTCCTATTGAAACTAACATATTATCTTCCTTTCTTTTGGTATTATTATTTCAAGAACAAAGCGACTTTAGTCACCCCTTGTTCTCGCCGATTTGAGTTTTCGACTAAAAGGAGAAAATCTCAAAGGCAATAGCGATTGTAGCCTAGCCTTGTTGTATACGTAAAAATCTTCGATTTTTCCTATACAATAAAAAATCCCCTAATAGATTGTTTTAATCTATTAGGGGTATTTTATAAAACACGGTTCCACCCTTTATTTTACTTAATTAAAGACTCTATCGCATCTTACACGTCTAACTTTTAATTAGAAACTCCGAGGTAGTTTTTCAAATATGTTTACTTAGATTAGCTTTCAGCGTAATCACTAATCCTCTCTTTAAGCAACCTTTATTTTACTTTGTCTCTTCTACGTTTATATTTTAACTATTATTTATTATACTCTTGTTATAAGTTTATTGTCAATATTTTTCCTTTTATTTTTCATATCCTGGTTTTCCAAGTAATCTAAACATATTATTTTTATATGCTTCTACTCCTGGTTGGTTAAATGGATCTACTCCTAATATATTTCCTGATATACCACATGCTAGTTCAAAGAAATAAATTAGTTCTCCAATAGTTTCTTCATCTAATCTTTTTATGTTTATAATTATATTAGGCACTCCCCCAGAAACATGTGCTTCTATTGTTCCTTGCATTGCTTGTTTATTTACATAGTCCATTGTTTTTCCTTCTAAGAAGTTCAACCCATCTATATTATCTTCATCTCTTTTTATTGTTATATCTGTTTTTGTTTCTTCTACATTTATAACAGTTTCAAAAAGATTTCTTTTTCCGTCTTGTATGTATTGTCCCATAGAGTGTAAATCTGTACTTAAGTCTACACCTGTTGGAAAAATTCCTTTATGCTCCTTCCCTTCACTTTCTCCATATAATTGCTTCCACCATTCTGTGAAACAATGAAGTTTTGGCTCATAATTTGCAAGTATTTCTATTGTTTTATCTTTTTTATATAATATATTTCTTACTATTGCATATCTATAGCACTGATTATATTTTACTCCGCTGTCTGAATAGTTGTATTGTGCATTTTTTGCACCTTCCATAAGTTTATTTATATCTATTCCTGCTACAGCAATTGGAAGTAGCCCCACTGGTGTCAATACAGAAAATCTTCCTCCAACATTATCTGGTATTACAAAAGTTTCATACTCTTCATCATCTGCAAGTTGTTTTAATGCACCTTTCTTTTTATCTGTTGTTACATATATTCTTTCTCTTGCCTCTTCTACTCCATATTTACTTTCCAAGAATTCTCTAAATATTCTAAATGCAATTGCAGGCTCTGTAGTTGTACCTGATTTTGATATTACATTTATAGATATATCTTTATCTCCAATGCAATTTATCAATTCATTTATATAATTTGGACTAATGCTATTTCCAACAAAAAATATTTGAGGTGATTTTCTTACTGAATCTGGAAACATATTGGCAAGATTACTTGTTAGGCTTTCTATTACAGCTCTTGCTCCCAGATATGAGCCTCCTATTCCTATTACTACAAAAACTTCTGATTTTTTTCTTATTCTCTTAGCTGCTTTTTTTATTCTTTCAAACTCTTTTTTGTCATAATTTTCTGGTAGTTTTAGCCATCCAACAAATTTATTTTCATCTTCTGAACTTTCATTAAGTTTGTTATATATCTCTTGTACTTCTTTTTCATATTTCATTATTTCTTTTTCTGTAATCCCAGAGTAGCTTAAATCCAATTTTATATTTTGCATAAAAATCACTCCATTCTTTTGTACATTTATTGCTTATATATTATCATAACAAAAAAATTTATTAAATAGTTTTCTATAATTTGCACAAAAAAATATTATAATTCTTTTGCTAATTGACTATTAAGTTTTCCTATTGCTTTTTTTTCAATTCTCGATACATAACTTCTAGATATACCGAAGCATGCTTGCTATTTGATTTTGTGTTTTAGGTTTATTACCTCCGAAGTCCAAACCTTAGCTCAATTATAACTTTCTCTCTTTCTTTTAATATATCTTTCATTTTCTCATATACTTTTTTAATTTTTATTTTTAAATCTATTTCATCTTCTATATTTTTTTCATCATTTTCTAGAATGTCTATTAGTGCAATTTCATTATCATCTTTATCCTTTCCTATAGGTTCATTCAAATACACTTCCGCCCCAAGTTTTTTTATGCTTCTTAAATGCATTAATATCTCATTTTCTATGCATCTAGCTGCATATGTAGCTAGTCTTACTCCTTTATCTGTATTGAATGTGTTTATTCCTTTTATTAAACCTATTGTTCCTATAGATATTAAATCTTCATTATCTACATTTGGTATATTATATTTTTTACAAACATGTGCCACTAACCTTAGATTTCTTTCTATTAATATATTTCTTGCATCTTCGTCTCCTTCCATATATTTTTTAAGATATTTCATTTCTTCTTCTTCTGAAAGTGGTTCTGGAAACAAGCTATTATTAGATATGTATCCAAAAGCAAAAATAGCTGTTTTTAAAAAAGCTAAGAATCCAGACAAATATATTAATGGCATAAATGCACCTCCATTTTTCTATATCAAAGTATATGTTCTAGAAAAATAAAAGTGCATGACCCTTTAACAAAAATATTTTTTAATACTTGTATAAATTCCAATTCTATAAAATATATTTATATTATTAGAAAGGGAGGTTTTATGAATAAAATTATAATTTATATTAAATCTATTATTATTCCATTATTAGTTGGAGGCCTAATTAGTTTTATTACAGCTAAATATATAGATTACAATTCTTTAATTCAACCTACTTGGGCACCACCAAGTTTTTTATTTCCAATTGTATGGACTATTCTTTATATTTTAATGGGAGTGTCTTATGGTATATTGAAATCTAATTCTCTATTAGATTCTAACGCAACTGCTATTTATTATTTACAACTATTTGTAAATGCTTTATGGTCTATATTTTTCTTTGTTTTTAAGTGGAGATTGTTTGCTTTTATTTGGATTTTATTGCTCATAATATTAGTGTTTTTAATGATAAAAGACTTTTACTCTAAAAATAAAGTAACCGGTTTACTCCAATTGCCATATTTATTATGGATTATTTTTGCTTCATTTTTAAATTTAACTGTTTACTTATTAAATTAATTAATAGAAAAAGAACGCCTTTTTTTAAGCGTTCTTTTTCTATTAATCGTCAAGAGTTTTTAATGCTCTCATAATTATTTGGAATTCCTCTTTTGTCCTGCATTTATACAAAACATCTCTATAAATGCCTTCTTCTTCAACCTCAAGAGGAGGTATTTTTAAGAATTCCATAAAGTTTTTTATCGGACTAATAAAGTCCAAGTTTTTGTTTGTCTTGAGGCAAGTTACAAGAATAACTTTTCTCCAAGGATTGAATTTTACTTCAAACCGTTCGCCATTGTCGGTTTCTATCACAACTATATTCCTTTTCATGTTGTGAAGTTCCTCCTTCTGCAAAATATTTTACATTTCAATTATACTATATTTCTACACAATATACAATATTTCACTATTTTTTAAATATTTTTTCATTGTTTTTCTTAGAAACATCTCTGCTTCCTCTCTAGTTTCTTTTTTATACATATATTTTCCTTTACCTCTTCCTGTCATGATATCTGGGTTAAACAAGTTAATTGCATTAGGAAAAGCCTCTTGGTTTATTATTTTATGAACATAGCTGTATGTCATAAATATAAGTTCAAATATAGCATCTTTTTTTACACTTTCGCTTAATTCTTCTGATAGTTTTTTTATTAATTCTTCATAAAGTTCTTTCCAGTTATCTACTAAAATAATTGGTGCAATTAATATTCCTACTTTATAGCCAGCTTCTTTTAATTTATTTATTGCATTTATTCTTTCATTTAATCTTGATGTTCCAAACTCTACTCTATTTATTATTTCTTCTGGATTTATACTCATTCTTACTATAACTTTTTCTTTGTTTTTTAGGTTTAAAAGTGGATCTACCATATCAAATTTAGTTGGAAATGTAAGATATCCTTTTTCTGCATTAAAGTTTTCTATTGTCCATTCTAAATTGTGCGTTATAGTGTTTTCTAAAATAAGGTCACTATTACTTCCTATTTCAAATGTCAATTCTTTTTCGCTTTGATTTGCTACTTTTATTATTTTATCTAACATTTCTTCTCTATTTACAAATATTCTTAAATATGAGCATTTATTATAATTACATACTAAATAGCAATACATGCACATTGCTATACAACCAGAAGATGTATATGGTACTAGAAAATCTGATACCTTATGATTTGGTACAAATTTATGAGTTTTTCTAACCCCAATAATTATATTTTGCTTCATATTTGCAAATTCTGAATTTGGATTTTTTCTTAATTCTTCTATGTTATTATGATTTTCTATTGGTATTAACTTAACACCTTCTTTTCTATACTTATCTAACAATTCTTTCCCAAGTTTATAATTTTCTGCATTTGGTTCATAATACACTAATTTAGGTTTAAACATAAACACACCTCTTATATTTAGATTAACCTTAACTTAGAATATTATAATATTTTTTTTAAAAAAGCATAGAATTATATAAATTGTAATTTGTTTAATTGAAGTGAGAGGTGGGACGTGGGAAGTGAGATTTATAGGACAGTGGCTTCGTAGGATTTTCTCTATTTTTCACACTTCTCACCTCACACTTTCCACTTCCATAAGGAGATTTTATGAAAAATTTATTGGCTGGTATTTTAATTGGTGCAGGTGCAATTCTTCCTGGAATTAGTAGTGGGGTCTTTTTGTGTTGTTTTGGTTTATATGAAAAGATTGTAGATTGTATATTGCACTTTTTTAAAGATATAAAAGGTAATTTAAGATTTATATTTCCAATTGCTATAGGAACGTTTATTGGTGTTTTTTTGTTTGGTAATATATTACAATTTACATTTAGTAAATTTTATATGGAAACTTCTTTTGTTTTTATTGGCTTAATTCTTGGCAGTATTAAACTTGTATTTAAACAAGCTAATATTAAAAAGGTGAATTTTCTGCATATTTTATGTTTATTACTTACCTTTTCTTTTAGTATTTATTTAATTGCCTTAGAAAATTCATCAAGTGTATCTGTTACATTTAATTCTAATTCACATCTAATATTAGCTGGAATTGTAATGTCTGCCGGAATTGTTATTCCTGGAGTTAGTAAGACTGTAATACTTATGATGCTTGGAATATATGAAGTCTATCTTTCTGCAATAGCTAATTTAAATATACTTATTTTAATTCCTATTGGAATTGGTCTTGCTATTGGAGGAATTTTATTTTTGGTACTTATTAATTTTCTATTTAAAATAGCAAAGTCATATACATACTTTGCTATAATTGGTTTTATATTAGGTTCTATTTTTGTAATTTATCCTGGTTTTAGTTTTAATATTGAAAGTGTCATTTCTATTGCTTTATTAATAATTTCTTTTATTGTTGGAATTAAATTATCTAATTTTGACACATAACTTTTTTGGTAGGCATACGTTTATTCAAATTTGTCTACCACTTCTATTTTATTGCCTCTTAAGAATTCTGGTGCTGGCATTCTTTTTGCATTTTCTCCTTGCATTTCTAGAATTTTTAAAATTCCATCTTTTGCCATTATATATAGTGCTTCTTTTTTGTCTACATATAGCACTGTTCCTGGGTCTATTTCTGCAAATCTATAATCATATTCTTTAAACTCTGGATATTTGTCTATAAATTGGTCTATTGTTAAGCTATCTACTTTCCAGAACTTAATTTTCTTTTCATTAAGTATTGCATATGCTCCCATTATTGGATTTAAGCCTCTTACTAAATTTTTTATTTCTTGCGCGGTTTTATTTTCCCAATCTATTTTTGCTTGTGATTTCTCAAGCATTGGAGCAAGTGTAAAATCATCATTTTGTTTTGTTCTTGGTGCAGTTTTATTTTCTATTCTTTCTAATGTTTCAACTAATAATTCTGCTCCCATTTTAGATAGTCTATCCCATAATTCTCCAGAAGTTTCATCTTTATTTATTTTTGTTTCTGTTTGCAAGATTATGTCTCCAGAATCCATACCTTCATCTAAGTACATTGTTGTAACGCCAGTTTCTTTATCTCCATTTAAAATGGCCCATTGTATTGGTGCTGAGCCCCTATATTTTGGAAGTAGTGATGGATGAACATTTACACATCCATACTTAGGAATTTCTAGTATTTCTTTTGGAATTATTTTTCCATATGCTACAACACAAATTACATCTGGATTTATATCTTTTAATATTTTTACTATTTCCTTGTTATCCCTTAATTTCTCTGGTTGGTATACTTCTATGCTGTTTTCTATTGCATATTCTTTTACTTCACATGGAATTAATTTCATTCCTCTTCCTTTAGGTTTATCTGGAACAGTAACTACTGCTGGAACTTCATAACCAGCATTACATATTGCTTCTAGTGAATCTCTTGCGAAATCTGGGGTTCCCATGAATACTATTTTCAACATATTTCCTCCTATAACTTCTTCTCATTAATATCTGAAGTGAGATGTGGGATGTTTTTAAACTCGCACTTCCCACCTCACATTATATTTTATACTAGAAAATTTCTCATTTCCTAGTAAGAACAAGGGGCGATGCCTAGTTACTTTGCTTTAATCCTTTTTCTCTGGTGTTACTATCTCTAATGTTCCAGGGATTATTTTGTCTATAAATAATTCTCCATTTAAATGATCAACTTCATGACTTATTGCTTGTGCTAGCAAATCTTTTGCTTTTATTTCAATTTTATTTCCTTTTTCATCTAAAGCTCTTACTGTTACTTCTTTTGGCCTTACTATTTTTGCGAATTTATTTGGAAAGCTTAAGCATCCCTCTTCTACTGTTTGCTCTCCTTTTGTTTTTACTATTTCTGGATTAATTAATATATATGGTTCTACTCCCTCTTCATATAAATCTATAACTACTATTCTTTTTAATATTCCTACTTGAACAGCAGCTAATCCAACACCATTTAGTTTATGCATGGTGTCTAACATATCTTGTATTAATTCTTGTACTTTTTCATCAATTGTTTCTACTTCCCTTGATTTTTTTCTTAAGATTTCGTCTCCTTCTTCTCTTATTATTCTAATTGCCATATAAATTGCCCCCTTTAAAATGCGAAGTATTTTGTATTCTTCACTATTCATTTTTCATTATTAATTATTTTTTGATTCGTTGCACATCTCTAAAGTTTTTATATTTCAAATACGCTTTTACTAATTCATATTATTTGGATTGATGTCTGCAATAACTCGCGTATTTTTAAATTTTAATTTATAGAATTCATCTAAAGTACTGTTTATTGCGTTTATAATTGCACTATTTAAATTGCATTTTCCTATAATTCTCCACCTGTATTTATTTTTTATTTTGCTTATAGGTGCTACAACTGGTTTGTACATTTCTATATTTGTTTTATATATTTTGCTTTTCTTTTGTAATATTTCATGTAATTTTTTTGCAGCTTTTTCCGCTTCTTCTTTGCTCCCTGAGCTAACATTAAATAATATTATATCGCAAAATGGTGGATATTTCAATTGCCTTCTAAGTTCTATTTCTGTATTATAAAATTCATCATAATTTTGTTGTTTTGCACATTTTATTACAAAATTTTCTGGATTGTATGTTTGAATAATTACTCTTCCCTCTTTTTCTCTTCCCGCTCTTCCTGCAACCTGTGTAAGTATATCAAATGTTCTCTCATTAGCTCGATAATCTTCAATATTTAAACTATTATCTGCTGCAATTACTCCTACTAGTGTAACATTTGGGAAATGATGTCCTTTCACTACCATTTGTGTACCTATTAATATATCTATATTTTCATTTTTAAATTTACTTAGGATCTCCTCATGAGAATTTTTTTTACTTACAGTATCTATATCCATTCTTATTGTACTTACACTTGGAAATAATTTTTGTATTTCATTTTGTAATCTTTCTGTGCCAGTTCCAAAATATCTAATGTTTTTACTTTTACAACTTGGACATGTTTGTAAGTTTTTAATTTCATATCCACAATAATGACATTTTAAAGTGTTAGAATATTCATGGTATGTTAAACTTATATTACATCCTCTACATTTGGCAGTATAGCCGCAATCTCTACACATTACAAAAGTTGAAAATCCTCTTCTGTTTAAAAATAATATAGTTTGTTCTTTGTTTTTTATATTTTTTTCTATTTCTTCATATAATTTGTTACTTATAATGGATCTGTTTCCATTTGCAAGTTCTTGCCTTAAATCTATTACATTTACATCTGGAAGTTTAGATTTGTTTGCTCTTTTAGTAAGTGTAATTAGTTCTATTTTTCCTTGCTTTGCTTTTTCAAATGTTCCAATATCTGGTGTTGCACTTCCGAAGAACTAATGGAATATTATTTTGTTTTGCTAAATACATTGCAATATCTTTTGCATTAAATCTAGGAGACATTTCTGATTTATATGATGAATCATGTTCTTCATCTACTATTATAATTCCTAAGTTTTCTACTGGTGCAAAGATTGCAGACCTTGCACCAATTACAATTTTAGCCTTATTTTCTTTAATTTTTTGCCATTCATCATATCTCTCTCCTTGCGAAAGTTTGCTATGAAGTACTGCAATACAATCGCCAAACCTTGCTAAAAATCTGTCTACCATTTGAGGAGTTAGTGATATTTCAGGAACCAATACTATCGCAGTTTTATTTTGTTTAATTACATTTTCTATTAACTGTAAATATATTTCTGTTTTTCCGTGAACCCGTCACTCCATATATTAAAAATTCTTTATAATTGCTTGTACTTATTTTATCATAAGCTAATTGTTGTTCTTCTGTTAATTTAAGTGGCTTATCTTTTTCTATGTCTTTATGTTCAAATGGATTTCTTCTAACTTTTTGGGCTTCAATTTCTATATATCCATTTTTCTCTAAAGTTTTGATTATACTTCTAGATGTATCTGTTAATATTTCCAAATCTGAAATATGTATTCCCTCATTTTCAAATAGAAATGTAAGTAATCTTTTTTGTTTTTCCGATTTTATATTTCCTTCTTCTATATCGAATTCTATTTCTTCTATCTCTTTTTTTAAATATACAAAACTTGCAGTTTTATCTTTTATTCTATTTTGCATTTTTTTAGTAGCGTTTCCGGGTGGTAGCATAAGCCTTATGCAATCTGATATATTACAAAAATACCTTTTTGACATTATTTTAGCAAGATCTATGTTTTTCTTATTTAAGATATTATCTTCTAGTTTTGTTATCTCTTTATTTGCAAATTCAGAACTTCCTTTTAAGTTTAGAACAAATCCTTCTTCTTGTTTTGTTCTGCCAAAAGGCACAAAAACTCTAGAACCTATTTTTATATCTTTTTCTATTGAAGCTGGAACTATATAATCGTATGTTTTATTTAATTCTTTTGCTATTGTATTTATTATTACCTCTGCTATCATTTTTTCACCTTATTTATTAGTATATCAAAAATGTTTATTATTAACAATAATCAACTGTTGATTTTTAGTTAAATTTGTACTAAAATATTGCTGTGTGCAGTGTGAAGTTGGAAATGTGATTTGCAATATTAAGACTTCGCAGTGTTTTCTTTTTCTCACCTCCCACATCTCACTTCAAAAGTTTCTACTACACACAACTAATTTAAACCTAAGTAAAATTTTAAAAGGAGAATTATATGACTAGTAAACAAAGAGCGTATTTAAGAGGATTATCAAATAATATTGATGCTATTTTTCAAATTGGAAAAAATGGTATAAATGATAATTTAATTAAACAATTGAACGATGCTTTAGAAGCAAGAGAATTAATTAAAATAACTGTTTTGGAAACAGCCCCTGATTCTGCTAAAGCTTTATCTTTCGAGATAGCTGAAAGCACAAACTCTGCAGTTATTCAGGTAATTGGTAATAAAATTACATTGTTTAGACAAAGAAAAAAAGATTCTAAAATAGATTTACCAGTATAAAGTTAGGAAATTTCTCATTTCCTAGTATATAAAAAACAGTATAGCACCTTTTTTGGTGCTATAACAAAAATTATATTTTATATATAGATACTAT
>CAKOVK010000013.1 GCA_934121925.1 uncultured Clostridia bacterium | reverse complement strand
AAAACGAGATTCCCTACTCATATAGAAGAACAATTTCTACCTCAAGCTCAATCCATTCGCAACCTTTTTTCCATTTTAATATTTTAATTTTTCAGAAAACAATTTACTCACACAAATTACAATTTGTTCTTATCATTTTTCAGTATGTATTGAATATAATTATTATATATTTTATATAAGCAGGAGAGTTTATGGGTACAAAAGGGTTAGATTTTAAACATAAAGAAGTTGTTAATATTGTAGATGGTAAAAGGCTTGGTTTTGTTCAGGATGTTACAGCTGATTTAAATAGTGGCGTTATAACCTCAATTATTGTTCCTGGAAATTCCAAATTATTTAATGTATTTTCTGGAAATAATGATATAGTAATCCCTTGGCAAAATATAAAATGTATTGGAGAAGATATTATTTTAGTAGAAATATAAAATTTCACAGCAAAGTAGCTTTAAGTCATCCTTTCTTCTCTCCAATTTGAGTTCCCGAATGCAGCAAGGGAATCTCAAAGGCAATAACGTTTATAATCTTTTTTTAATATACTAGGAAATGAAAATTTTCTAGTATATTAAAAATAAGGAAGCGTTCGCTCCTTATTTATACATTTTCTTTATTCTATTTATTGCACTTTTTTCTAGTCTCGATACTTGTGCTTGAGATATTCCTATTTCATCAGCCACTTCCATTTGCGTTCTTCCATCAAAAAATCTTTTAGAAATTATAGTTTTTTCTCTACCTTTTAATTTTTTCATTGCTTCTGTTATTGTTATATTCTCTGCCCACATTTCATCTGTGTTCTTTGAGTCTTTTATTTGATCCATTATATATATACTTTCGCTTCCTTCATTATATATTGGTTCTTGTAAAGATACTGGATCTTGTATAGCATCTAAACTAACTACTATTTCTTCCTTTTCTACTCCTAACTCTTTTGATATCTCTTCTATTGTTGGTTCTTTTTGATTTTCTTTCATTAGCTTTTCTTTAGCTTGCAAAGCTTTATATGCTAAGTCTCTCATCGATCTACTTACCCTAATCGGGTTATTATCTCTTAAATACCTTCTTATCTCTCCGAATTATCATTGGCACTGCATAAGTACTAAATTGTACATTCAGTGTTATATCAAAATTATCTATTGCTTTTATAAGTCCAACGCATCCTATTTGAAATAAATCATCTGCATTTTCTCCGTCTTCCATTAAATCTTTGCACTACGCTTAATACCAATCTTAAATTTCCATTTATAAAGTTTTCTCTTGCTATTTCGTCTCCATCTTTTATCTTTTTTAAAAGTTCATTTTTTTCTTCATTTGATAGTACAGGTAACTTTGCTGTGTTTACTCCACAGATTTCCACCTTGTTTACCAAACTAAAACAACCTCCCTCTAGAAATAATTACTAATCTAATTATTTCCAGAAGTTTTATTTTTATTCCACACAAATATATTCTTTTATGTTTTCAAATTTCAAATCTCCTATTCCCGGTACATTTTTTATATCCTCTATTGATTTGAATTTACCATTCTCATTTCTATAATTTATTATTTTAAGTGCAGTTGAAGGTCCTATTCCACTTAATGTTTCTAGTTCTGTTTGTGCTGCACTATTTATATTAACTTTTTTTGTACTATTTTTTTGTCCTTCTATTATAATATCTTTTCCAGCTTCTTCTGTTATATATTCTTCTGCTTCAATTCTAATTTCTGCTTCATTTATACTTGGTATGTATATTTTTTGACCATCGCTTACTTTATAAGCTAAATTTACTTTTGATAAATCCGCTTCTTCTGTTACTCCTCCGGCTCTTTCTATTACATCCGCAATTCTATCTCCTTGCTTTACTTCTACAATTCCTTCTTTTTTAATTTCTCCTGTTATATGAACTATTACACTTATGTCTTCCTCTTCTTCTAGATTAATAGAGTTTTCTATGTTATCTTCTGTAATTGTAGTCTCTAATTCATTATATTTGTAATTTCCTTGTTTTTTTATAATATGATAGCCTATAAATATTATCATTAGTATTCCTATTACTATAAATATTATTTTTTGTTTATTATTTAAAAATTCCATGAAAAACCTCCTTTAATATTGTTTTTGCTTAAAATTTAATATATTATATTAGTAGAATTTATATATAGGTGATGAGTAATGAAAAAAAGTTTTTTTAGTAATTTAATTGTTTGTTTACTTTTATTATTAAGTTTAAACATAGTATTTTCTTCTTTTGTAAACGCAGATGAAGAAAGCCTTCCAGATATTTCTTCTCCTTCTGCACTTCTTATGGACTATTCTTCTGGAAAAATTTTATATGAAAAAAATATAAATGAAAAAAGATATCCTGCAAGTCTTACAAAAATTATGACTGCAATAATTGTTTTAGAAAACTGCGAATTATCTGATACCGCAACGGTTAGTTATGATGCTGTTATGTCTCTTTCTTCTGGATATGTTACTGCAAATCTTCAGGTTGGTGAAGAACTAACTGTTGAGCAACTTTTATATGTACTTATGGTCGGTTCTTCAAATGATGCTGCAATTGTTTTAGCAGAACACGTTTCTGGTTCCGTGGAGAATTTTGCGACTCTTATGAATGAAAAAGCTAAAGAATTGGGTTGCACATCTACTAATTTTGTTAATCCTAATGGTGCACACGATGAAAATCATTATTCTACTGCATATGATTTAGCTTTAATAGCTAAATATGCAATGCAAAATGACACTTTTAGAACTTTAGTCTCAACAACTTTTTATACTCTTCCTACTACTAATAAATATGATAGAGAAGATAGGATTTTTAGAACAACAAATTCCTTGCTACAATTAGACAATAGTGATAGAGCAGATAATTATTATTATAAATATGCAACAGGAATAAAAACTGGCTTTACTACTCCTGCCGGTAATTGCTTAATTGCATCTGCAAATAAAAATAATTTAGAATTAATAACTGTTGTTTTAGGTGCTGGTCAAACTAAAGATGGTTTGAGCCAAAGATATTTAGATACTTTATCTCTTTTTGATTATGGCTATAATACATATACTCTAAAAGAAATAACAAGCAGTGGAAGAGTTGTCCAGACTCTTAATGTTAAAAATGCAACAAGAAATACAAAAAAATTAGATGCAGTAGTTGAAAATGATATTTACGCATTAATGAAACAAGCTGATAAAGATTCAACAGTTTTGCCTGAAATAAAATTAAATGACAATTTAAAGGCTCCTATAAAAAAAGGAGAGATAATAGGAAGTGTAACTTATACTGTGGAAGGAATCGAGTACACAGAAAACTTATTAGCAAATAGTGATGTAAAAAAATCAAGATTTTTATTAAAACTAGCAATTTTTGTTATAATTATATTACTATTTTGGATGTATGTTAAAAATAAAAAAATTAAGAGTAAAAAGCAAAGATTAAAAAACAAATATAGATAAAATGGGAGCTTTTATAGCCCCCATTTTTTATATGCTAGGAAATTTTTCATTTCCTAGTATATAAAAAATGCTATAATCGCTATTGCCTTTGAGATTTCCTCATTTCATTCGGAAACTCAAATCGATGAGAAGAAAAGTGTGTCAAAGCTATTTTTTCTTGTCTATTCTATTGTATTGTTTTGTTCTTGGTTTTCCTGTGTTTTTTCATTTGTTCCTGTAAATAAGTCTTCTACTACTTTATCTATTTCATCTTCATCTGCTAAGAAAAATGATATTCCATTTATATATTGTGATTGTCCTGGTAATTGAGCACTTTTTATGTTGTCGGTGTTCATATTTACAAGGTATGGTATGTAATCTTTTAACATTTTCAAGTCCATGTTGGTTTGAACATATTTTTCTGCAATATCTACAATATGCCCTATTTCTTTTATGTTTTTTAATTGTATTGTTTGTTTCGCAATTGTCATTAATACTTCCCTTTGTGTTCTCATTCTTCCAAAGTCTTCTATTCCATATTCATAAGAATATGTAGAACCATTTGAATTATGTCTGAATCTAACTAATTGTTCTACTTGATCTCCATTTAGTTTTTGCATACCAGCTTTTAAATCTACATGTAAATCTTGGCTGTAATCATCATATTTCATATCAATTGGAACATTAAACTCAATTCCTCCAATTGCATTTACCAATTCTACTAAAGCTTTTGTATCTACCAATATATAGTTTTGTATATTTAATCCAGTTAATTCATTTACCGCTTCTATTGTTTTTTCTGGTTTTTTACCACCATTATATAAAGCATTTATTTTATCACTTGTTGTTGCTTTACTCTTACTCTTTCCTATAAAAGTATCCCTTGGAATAGAAAGCATTGAAGCTTCTTGAGTCTTAGGGTCATATGAACATACAATTATGGTATCTGACATTCCTGTGCTTTCACCCATAGCTAATATGTATAATTTATCAAGATTCTTTAATGTATCTTTATTATGCCCCAAAAGAGCAGCTAACCAGTTTCCGTCTAAATCATGAACTCTTTTTGCATAAAGACCTCCTAGTATCGCAAATATTATTAATATAAATATGAAGATTTTCAATCCGATATGTCTTTTTTTCTTTTTAACTCTTTTTCCATTTTTCTGTTCTTCTATTTTTTCTTTTGTTTTATCGTTTTTTTCCATTCTTACCACTCCTATATTTTTACGTATTTATTAGTATAGCAAAAAAATATATAAATATCAATATTTTTGTTGGATTTTTTATTAAAAGAAAGTTTTAGGACAGATTTTTTTCTTTCTTTTTTGAAAGAAAAAAATCTGTCCTAAAACCTTCTTTTGCTCCTTTATTTTATATAACTCTTAATAGTATATTATTATTATAAATTTGTTTTGTTATTATCGAGTCATTTATTTCTTTTGTTATGTCTTGTTTGATTAATGGAGAAACTAAATAAACAATTGCTAGTATTACATATACTATAACTATTCCTTTAATTAATCCATATATTATGCCTCCGGGTTTTATTTAACTGTTTTAATACTGGTAATTTTGTAATTAAATCAGTTAGCAAGCAAACTATTCTTAATATTATTTTTGCAACTATGAATAGTATTAATAACACCACTGTCTCTATTAATTTTACAGAAAAAGCTTCCGAGATGCCTTCCACAGTGTTGCTTGCTTCTCCTTTTATTTTATTTGTTATGTTATCTTCTATTGTTACTTCCTGATTTTTATCTGCTCCCTCTGGTGATATCTTTTCTACAATTGCATTTTTTATATTATCATCTATAGATGTATTTTTTATAATTATATTACTTACAGACTTATATAAAATTAAAGCAATTACTATAGCAATTACAAAAGAAAGTATCTTTATTATTGCTTTTACCAGTCCCTGTTTATATCCTATAAACGTACATAAAGCAATTATTCCTATTACTAACAAATCAAATACAATCCACATATTTTTTTCCTCCTTATAAAGAAATTACTTCTATTCTATTTTTTGATACAACCCCTGCCACATCGTTACACAATAATATCTGTTGTATTTCTTGAGACGACTGATATTTCTTTACTAACCATCCATTACTATTTATAAATATAGCTTTAGTTCCTAAGTTTATCGCTATCATATTGTCCTGCACCAAGACTGATTTTGGAACACTTTCTATTGCATAAAAATTAGAATCTTTTGTATTGCTATTTATTATTTGCAATTCTGCTTCTGCACTAAATAAACCTGTGGACTTCTTTGTTACTTTAACTATCTTAGATGATAAATTAACATCTGCGAATAATGCATCATCATCTTTCAAATTTATTAGCTCTGTATTTTTCCCTTCTTTAAAAACATCTATATGCTCATCATACATACATACTAATTCATTTTTATTTTGATATTTAATATTTATTATTAAATCATTTGCATTTGATAAATAAGTATATTTTATCGCTTCTGGAGAATTACTTTTAGCTTCTTCTATGGATATTATTTTTATTCCTGATTGAGGCACTATTCCAGAAAAATTAACCTCTGCCATAGCAAGAAATTTATTGTCTCCAGATATATCTGTATCTATAACACTCGTAGTAGATAAATAATATGTAAATAATTCATTTCCGTTTTGATCAAACACCTTTATAACAGCTTTATGACTTGTTCCAGATATTACTATCGACATATATCCATTCTTATTAACATTTATCTGGCTTATTTTTCCTTCTACATCTTTTTGCCATACTATATTTTTGTTGTTTACTAAATATAATTTTTGTCCATTTTTCTCTGCAATTCCTAGATATTCTCCATTTGCTTCAAATATTGGTGTTGATATTTCTACATCTAAAGCAATTTCTTCTCTTCCCGTCTTATTGTATATTTTCAACTTATTTTCTTCCAATACAGAAATATATTTATTATATGCAAATGTTGATATATTTTTATTAGAGTCTATCTCTATATTAGGCAAATTATTTTCATATACTTCTTTTCTAAATACATATCTATCTAATAGTTCCCTAAATTCTTCATTTTTAATATAGAAAATAATAGAACTAACAATTAACGCAATACAAATAATAACCACTATTAATTTCGCTATTTTTTTCTTATTCAATTTTCTGTCTTTACTACTATTTTCATTCATTCCATTAAACATATAATATTTCATAATTATACACCTTTTCTCATATGTTTATTACAATTCTATTTATATCAAACTGGCCCCATTTTTTCAAGCCATTAGTAAAAAAATTATCTGTATAATTCCTAAATATCCAAAAATCGGATAAAGCATGTTTATTAAACTTGAAAAGCTTAATTGTCCTATAAATACCGCTGCTAAGCAAATTATTCCAGCTAATTTTAAGTATTTCTTCCTTGATTTTGTCACATTCATCAGAAAGCCATATCCTGTAGAAACTGCTGTTGTAAATATAGCAATTAGTATAACTATTCCATAAATGTATTTTCCTAAACTTCCCAAAGTATTTGCTATATATACAATTGGAAGTTCTACACTTCTTATTTCATTTGAAAATGTATTCATTAACAAATATATACTTATTAACAATATACTCATTATTATAAATGTAAAAATAGCAACTATACCGTGCTTCTTTTTTATTATCTAATTCCTCTCTTAAACTAATTAAAATCGGTATTAAAGTTATGCTATTATAACTTGCATATAGTACACCACTTATAATCCAGTATAATGATTTTATATTTTCTTTTATTATTTCAATTGTTTCTATTTTTTTTATTCCTAAAAAAATTATTAACACAATAAGACTTGGTATTAAATATGTATTTATTTTTATTACTCCTTCTATTCCTTTATAAAAAGTAATAAAGGATATTATTGTTATTAATAATCCTCCTATTATTTTAGGAAAAGATAGTTCTTGAGAAAAGTATGTAGAAAAGCCTGCAACCATTATATTAAATGAAATTAAAAGAAATAAGTTTATTATATTATTTATTGTAAGTACTAAAATTTTATTGTTTTTTAACTTATATGGTAATATATCTATTAAAAAATCTTGATATATATTTGCATTTTTATATAAACTTATCTTAAATGTTTTATAAATTATATAACTCATCAAAAACATTGAAAAAATAAGTCCTATTAGTCCTTTTATTCCATATCTATTAAAAAAAGTGTAAATCTCTTGCCCGTGATGCAAACCCTGCTCCTATAATAGTCCCTATTATTACAAATGTTACCTTACTAATATTTCTAAAATTACATTTTAACATATTACCTCCTCACATTAACATATTATGTTGAAGTTGTTGTAATATTAACGTTTAACTAGAATATATTTTTTTAGGTGATAATAATGTTATTAATTTATCCTTTTATAATTGCATTTACTCTTGTTTTTATATCTGAATTGGGAGACAAAACACAGCTTTTAGCCTTGTCTTTTTCTTCTAAGTTAAAGATTTCTACAATTTTATTGGGAGTAGCTCTTGGGTCTTTATTTAGTCATGGATTGGCAATATTATTTGGTAGTTTTTTAGGAAATATAGAAGATTTGAAATTTCAATATTTTATAAAAATAATTACTTACTTTTCTTTTATAATTTTTGGAATAATTACTTTAAAATCCAGTAATAAAAATGCTGATTCTAAATCTAGCAATAGAAATTCCTTTAAGAATAACTTTCAGTATATTTTATTTATTGCATTTAGCATTGCTGTTGGAGAATTTGGAGATAAAACATTTCTTGCTTCTATTGGGTTAGGTATTCAATATCCAAGTTATAAAATTATGCTTATTCTAGGTGCAATTTTTGCAATGGTTGCAAGTGATTTAATTGCAATTTTGTTTGGAAAATTTTTGAGTAAAAAAGTATCCGAAAAAACAATGCAAACTTTTTCTGGAATTTTGTTTTTAATCTTTGGGGTTATTGGAATATTAAATTTTATAACTGCAATTTAGGATATGTTATCTTACTTTTAATTAATAGATAGCGCGGGCGATTAAAATCGCCCCTACATTTCCCCTGCATTATTCAAAATTGGGTTTAGAAGATAAATATTTTTTTGTATTTTTATTGACTAACCAAAAAAAATATGTTATTATATTATTCGTTCTAAAGAACATGGTCCAGTAGCTCAGCTGGATAGAGCAACGGCCTTCTAAGCCGTGGGTCGGACGTTCGAGTCGTCTCTGGATCACCAAAAAAGAACCTATTTTATAGGTTCTTTTTTTATTGTATAGGAAAAATCAAAGATTTTTACGTACACAACAAGGTTATGCTCCTTAGTCCTTTTTCTTTCTTTTTAGCCTACTTTTTATAAATCCTAAATTTTTATACACTTTTTCACTTACATTGAATATAAAATTCATTAAAGGATTAAATACTATATACAATTCATTTACAAACTCTACAAACTCTGGATTGAATCCTTTTTTAAATCTATATACTCCGGTATTGTGGGTCATTTTCACTTTTAAAACCTGATACACCTCTAAAATCATAAATATCGCATTTATTTTCTAATCCCCACTTCATCATTTCAAATTGTAATAAATAATTGGGCATTAAATTTCTATATTTATTTGAACTACCTCCATATAAATACCATACTTTATTTCCATATAAAATTGGCATTACTGCTGCAATTGGGGTCCCCTCATGTTCTGCTATTATTAGCCTTACATGTTTTTCTCCCATACACTCATAAAGATGTTCAAAATATGATAGCGGTCTTATAAAAAAGTGGTCTCTACTTCCTGTTTCTTTCATAATATTATAAAATGTTTCTAGGTCTTCCTTTGTACCTACTCTTACTTGCACCCCTTTTCTTAATGCCACTCTTATATTATATCTAGTTTTTTGATTAAAAGAGGCTAATAGTTCTTCTTCCGTTTTATTAGTTAAATCTAATCTAAATACATATTTAGGTTGAATTACTTGGTCTATATTTTTTATATTTTTCTTTATTTTGTAGCCTACCTCTTCTGCAATTTTTTTAAATTCTTCATCTTCATTTGAAATATCTGGGTCAAGTCTAAATATAAAAGCTTTATATTTTTTTGCAATTTCTTTTGCCTTCTCTGTTAATTTCTTTAAAGTTTCCTTATCATGTTCATTACATACGAAACCTCTAGGAGCATACATTATATATCTATTAAAAATAGGTACTTTTCTCAAAAGTATACTCATTGTTCCTTTTATTTCCCCATTTTCTTCTATTACTATCATCTCATTTTTCCAATCTGTTTTAACCTTTGCCCATTCTGGTGATTGTAAAAAATGTGATTTTTTATTTGTTTCTAAAAATTTTTCAAGCTTGTCATTGTTACTCATTCACTTCATCCCTTTTCATTTTCTATTTGCAAGTATAACATTAATATTAGTCTTTTGCAATTATTAATAAGAAATAATTCTGAAGAAATGGGGCAAACACATTCCCGCCAAATTCATATAATATTTTTGAATTTATTGTAAATAATACTACTGGTGATTATTATGAATTTTTCTTATTGGGTTGAAAGCACTAAGCAAACTAATTTTCCTAGTTTAGCAACAAATATTTCCACAGATATTTTAATAATTGGTGGTGGAATTACCGGTATTCTTACTGCATATATGTTGTCCAACTCTAATTTAAATATTACTATTGTTGAAACAGATAAAATGGCTATGGGAGTAACTGCAAATACAACTGCAAAAATTACTAGTCAACATGGTCTTTTGTACGATTATTTATTAAATTCATTTGATTTTGAAACTGCAAAAGGATATTTAGATTCAAATGAAGAAGCAATAAAGCTAGTTTCACAAATCGTGGAAAAAGAAAAAATAGATTGCGATTTTTCTTACCAAGATTCTTATGTATATACTTGCCAAAAATCTAATGTTCAAAAAATTGTGGATGAAGTTTCTGCCGTTACTTCTCTTGGTTTAAAAGCAGAATATGTAACAGAATGTCCTTTGCCCTTTAATATAGAGGCTGGAATTAAATTTCCTAATCAAGCTCAATTTCATCCTAGAAAATATTTGCTTAATTTATTATCTGTATTAGAAACCAAAAATATAAATCTTTTTGAAAATTCAAAAGTTATTGATATTAAGCATGTTAATAATATGTATGAAGTATATACAAATGAATATAAAATAACTACAAATTATTTAGTTATGGCTTCTCATTATCCTATTAAAAACTTTCCTGGAATGTATTTTATAAAAATGTATCAAGACTCTTCTTACGCAATTGGTGTAGAACTTAACCAAGATGTATTTGATGGTATGTATATTTCTTGCGATTCCCCTTCTTATTCTTTTAGAAATGCAATTCAGTCAAATGGCAAAAAACTTTTAATAGTAGGTGGTTCTGGCCATAAAACAGGTGATTCTAGTTGTAATATAGAAGATAGTTATATTAACTTAGAAAATTATATTAAGTCCATATATCCTAAGGCTAAAATAAAATATAAATGGATGACAGAAGATTGTGTTTCTCTTGATAAAATTCCATATATAGGTGAATTTTCTAATTTTCTACCTAATATGTATGTTGCAACAGGCTATAAAAAATGGGGTATGACAACTTCCCATGTAGCTGCAAAAATTATTTCTGATAAAATATTAAATATTGAAAATCCTTATGAAAAAATATATACAGCCACAAGACTTAAGCCTATAAAAAATAGTAAAGAATTTGGTAATATGCTTAAACAATCTGCATATTCTTTAGCAATAAATAAATTAACTCCTCCTATTATTTCTTATTCAGAGCTTACTAATGACAGCGGTGGAGTAGTTAATTATAATGGAAAGAAACTTGGAATTTACAAAGATAAAGATGGAAAAAAATTTGCTGTACTTCCCTATTGTAAACACTTAGGCTGTGAGCTTTCTTGGAATAATTTAGAAAAAACTTGGGATTGCCCTTGCCACGGTTCTAGGTATGATTATACAGGAAAAATTATAACAGAACCAACTACAGAAAATTTAGATACAATTGATATTGATTAAATCTATTGTATTTTCCTGTTTTTATTTATATAATTATGTAGAAAAAAAGGGGGAATATTATGGATTATAAAATAGTAGGTCAAACCGTTCCGGTTGTTGAAGTTACATTAAATTCAGGAGAATCTATGTATACTCAATCTGGTGGAATGGCATATCAAACAGAAGGTATAAAAATGAACACTAATGCTCGTGGTGGAATAATGAAAAGCATAGGAAGAGTATTTGCCGGTGAATCTATGTTTATGGCAAATTACACTGCTGAAAAAGATGGTGCAACAGTTGCTTTTGCCTCAACAGTTCCTGGTAGTATAGTTCCTTTTGATTTATCAAAATATTCTGGTGGATTAACTTTTCAAAAAGGTTCATTTTTATGTGCTCAATCTAATGTAGAAACCTCTGTTACTTTTACGAAGCGTTTTAGTGCAGGATTATTTGGTGGAGAAGGCTTCATTCTTCAAAAAGCAATTGGTAATGGAATGTTATTCTTAGAAGTTGATGGAGATCCTATTGTAAAAGAGCTTGCACAAGGAGAAGTTTTAAAAGTAGATACTGGAAATGTTGTTGCTTTTTCTCCTACTGTTTCTTACGAAATAGAAACTGTAAAAGGTTTAGGAAACATCTTTTTAGGTGGAGAAGGTTTATTTTTAACCAGGCTTGTAGGACCAGGTAAAGTAATTTTACAATCGCAAAACTTTGGTGACTTTGCTGGAAGAATATTAAATTTAATGCCTAAAAATAAATAATTGCATATATTTATAGAGATTGCGCTGAAAGCAATCTCTAATTTTTTACAAAAATCTATTGAATAATGCTAAAAATAAAGCTATAATATACAAGTACTATGAATTTGCGCTTGTAGCTCAGTTGGATAGAGTGTTTGGCTACGAACCAAAAGGTCGGGGGTTCGAATCCCTTCAAGCGCACCAAATGAACTAATTTGCAGCTTTAGCTGTAAATTAGTTCATTTTTTTAGTTTGAGGGATTCGAAAAGGACGTGCCTGAAAGGCAAAAACAATCCCTTTGGATTGTTTTTAGGACGCGGCTCGCCGAATCCCTTTTGGATTTCTTTATAAATCTAATTTGCACACTTAGCTATAAATCAGTTCATTTTTTTAGAAAAGTTACTAAAATAACTTCCCCTGTATCTGATATATACCACATTAACAATCAGGTATATATAGAAACAAAGCATTCACTTTACCAACTACTCGGAATAGCCGGGTCTCTTGATAAAGTTGAGAGATATCTTACGAATCCGAACCTTACAAGTGAAGAATTCTTTAACAAATATGTTCCAAACTTACCACTGACTGAACATGGCTGGAGAATCTTTTAAGAAAAGAGAGTGTGCAATCTGAATAAGATTGCACTTCGTTTTATTCTCGCATTTTACAATAAGAATTCTAATTTTATGCACATTAGAATTATACATTACAAAAAAACATAGCACTTATCTTTAGATAAGTGCTATAAAAATATATTCACTTTATATTTATGGTCTTAATAAATTCTAAAATCTCCTGTGTTTCTGCTCTTTCTAGTCCATAATTTATTAATGCAATATTATTATTTAATTTATAAAATGATATATCGCTCCAGTTTTCATTATTATCGTAATATCCAACAACTGCTTCAGTTCCATTATTTAAATGTATTTTTTCATCGGTTCTTCCAGTTCCGCAAACTCCAAATGGATTATTGTAAAAATATAAAACAGCATTTTTATTTTCTTCGTTTTTATACAACTTTAATGCAAACTTATAATAGTCGTTTTCTTTATCTTGAGATATTTCTTCATAATTCCAGTCATTTGGAATTCTTAGTTCTATGTTAATATTATCAATTGTTTTAGAATAATTTTTTCTGTTTCTTCATAATAAATTTCTTTTGTATTGTTTGGAACATTATTATATATTTCTTTTCCAAATATTTTTATAATTAACCCATTGTCATATCCACTTTCCAAATTATGATTTAGTCTATGAACTTTTGATACTGTGTATATTAGTGCCTTAGAAAATAAACAAAAGGAGAGCATAACTTACTCTCCCTTTGCTTGTTAGTTGTCTTTGTCTTTTTTGGAACCACTTCCACACAAACATTGGCCAAAAGTCATGATTTGGAAAGCAACTGCGAAATCAATATCAAACAACTTGGTTGCTCCCCATGTTGCAAAAAGTACAATTCCTAATGATATTGCATAAATTATGGCAATTACAAATGAAAAACCAAATTTTTCACCTAGACCATCTCCTGCAAACAAGCATACGATAATAATAAATGCAATAAGAATTGCCATTCCGCCTAACTCAAGCCAAATAAATGCTGTTCCTTGATCAGCCCATCCCAAATTTTGAGCTAAGAAGCTAAGTCCAAAAACGATAAACCACCATGCGAATTTCCGTAACATAATTAATTCCTCCAATATAATATATTCTTTATTGCTGTCAATTTCTCATTTTGCAATTACTAAAAGATAGAGAATTTTCCTCACACTAATTAGTGCAAACAAGAAATAACAAATGTTACATAATATTATTATATCATATTCTTTATCAAATTGCAAAAATGGTAAATTTCTCTAGTACCCTCCTATACATTCGAATAATCCATTTATGTTAAAATCAGAAAAATCTTTTATGAGAGGACGCAGTGCAATCTGAATAAGATTACACCGCGTTGTTTTTCCTTTTTGCTTTTCTGTTTCATCAGCTTACCATTAAATTTGTTTTAGCTCTTAATTTTTGAACAAGTGCTATAATTTTATATTTATAGTCTTAATAAATTCTAAAACCTCCTGTGCTTCTGCTCCTTCTAGTCCACAATTTATTAATGCAATATTATGATTTAATTTATAAAATGATACATCGCTCCAATTTTCACTATTATCGTAATATCCAACAACTGCTTCAGTTCCATTATTTAAATGTATTTTTTCAGTTGTTCTACCTGTTCCACAAACTCCAAATGGACTATTGTAAAAATATAAAACAGCATTTTTACTTTCTTCGTTTTTATACAACTTTAATGCAAATTTATAAGAATTATTCTCTTTATTTTGAGGTATTTCTTCATAGTTCCAATCATTTGGAATACTTAATTCTATATTGATATTATCAATTGTTTTAGAATAATTTTTTTCTATTTCTTCACTATATGTTTCTTTGATATTGTTTGGAACATTATTATATATTTCTTTTCCAAATATTTTTATAATTAACCCATTGTCATATCCACTTTTCGAATTATGATTTAGTCTATGAACTTTCGATATTGTATATATTAATGCCTTATATTCTATTGTACCACCATCCTTTAAACGCATTGGTATTGGTATTAATAAAACTAATAAAATTATAACAATTACAGCTATTAATATTTTCTTTTTCATATACTATCACCTCTTATACGTAATACAACTTAACTCTTGAAAAAGTTTCATTTCTTGGCAAATTTTAATTTTATTATGCAAGAAATAATGACTATAACTGATACTCCTCCAGACCAAATTCCTATACTTTTTTCATTATAACCATTTTTTTGTATATAGTCAGCTAAATCTCCCTTTTTAAATTCTCCTTCTGATATTAATAATGCTTCTGTTTTATCAAATGATCTATATACATATATAAATCCATGTGTCCATTCTCTACCATATGCTACTTTTGATATTTTTTCTGTATTATCAGTATATTCCTCTAAAATAGAAATTATATATTCTTTATTTCCTTTACTTTCTTTATTTAAATTTAATACTATTCTTGACCTTAAAAATAATCTGCAAGAATTTATTAAAGTAAATATACATATTAAGATTAATAATTTAAAAATTAAATTTCTTTTCATTTCATTCTCCTCCAACAGTAATACTGTTGCTTTAAGTATATCATATATTCCTTGTCACTTTATAGTCACTTTTGTAAGTTAATATATTCACAGGTGATAATATATGAAGAAGTTAAAGAAATTTTTAGTTGTAGTAATTTTAATTACATTAAGTATATTGGCATTATTAATTGGACAGGGCTATAAAATGTATAAGGAAGCAATATCTACTATGCCCTTGTCTCAAAAGGTTGAAAACATAAGATTGCAAAAAGATTACACAAATTTGTCTGAAATTCCTAAAATTTATACAGTTGCTGTAATCTCTGTAGAAGACCATAGATTTGAAAAGCATCATGGTATTGATGTAATTGCAATTGCAAGAGCAGCATTTAATGATATTAGAACAATGAGTCTTGTTGAGGGAGGAAGCACTATAACTCAACAGCTTGCTAAGAATATGTACTTTACCCAAGAAAAGAAAATAACAAGAAAAATCGCAGAGATATTTATGTCTTATGAAATAGAAAAAAATTATAGTAAAGATGAAATATTAGAGTTGTATGTTAACACAATATACTATGGAAATAATTATTATAATATTAAATCTGCTTCTTTAGGTTATTTTGACAAGTTACCAAAAGATTTGAATAGCAGTGAATGCACAATGCTTGCAGGAATACCAAATGCACCTTCTTTATACAATCCAAAAGCAAGTCCAAAGCTAGCAAAGCAAAGGCAAAAACAAGTTATACAAAAAATGATTAAATATGGAAATTTAAATAAGGAAGATGCAAATAAAATTTTAGATAAAAATATTTAATAGTCATTTTAGAGTCACTTTAAAATATTATAATACGTTTTGAAAAATGTAATAGCATATGTATATGCTTTAATAAAAAAGAAAGGATAGGAACTATGGAAATTTTAAAAGTAGAAAATTTAGTTAAAACTTATGGTAAAGGCGAAAACCAAATCAACGCAGTTGATAATGTTTCCTTTACAATTGACAAAGGAGAATTTGTTGCTATTGTAGGCGCAAGTGGTAGTGGAAAATCAACTCTACTACATTTACTAGGAGGTGTAGATAGACCAACTTCCGGAAAAGTATATATAGATGGAAAAGATATTTATTCTTTAAATAATGATAATTTAGCAATATTTAGAAGAAGACAAATTGGATTAATATATCAATTTTATAATTTAATTCCTATATTAAATGTAGAAGAAAATATTACTTTGCCTTGTGATTTAGATGGAAGTGAAGTTGATAAAGCAAGACTTTCAGAAATGCTAAAAACACTAGGATTAGAAAACAGGAAAACTCATTTACCAAACCAACTATCTGGTGGTCAACAACAAAGAGTATCAATAGGTAGAGCAATGATAAATAATCCTGCAATAATGCTTGCAGATGAGCCTACTGGAAACTTAGACTCAAAAGCAAGTGAAGAAATAATTTCATTACTTAAACTTTCAAATAAAAAATTCAATCAAACTGTTGTAATAATTACACATGATTTAGAAATTGCAAAAGAAGCAGAAAGAGTTGTTACAATCGAAGATGGAAAAATTATTAAAGATGAAAGAAATTAAAAAGGAGTAATACAATGAATATTTTAAATAAATTTACAATAAAAAGTTTAAAGCTTAATAAAAAAAGAACAATTGTTACTATTATTGGTATTATGCTTTCTACTGCTCTTATTTGTGGTGTTGCTGGTTTAGTTTCTAGTTTTCAAAACTCTCTTATAGACTGGGCTAGAACAAATGACGGAAACTATCACGTTACATTTAAAAATGTGTCAAGTGATAAAGCGCAATATGTAACAGAAAATCAAAAAGTTAAAGATTATTTTATCTCTTCTTCTCTTGGTTGGGCCAATTTAGAAGAAAGTAAAGCAACTAACAAACCATATTTACACGTTTTAGCTTATGATAAAAAAGCACTAGAAAACTATGGTGTAGTATTAACAGATGGTAGATTACCTCAAAATCCCAATGAAATAATAATTACAGAAAGTGTATTAACAGGAGCGCGTGTTTTTTTAAAAATTGGAGATACAATTACTTTAAACATTGGAACTAGAAAAAGTAATGATGACTACTATTTAAATGACGACGCTCTATACACTGAAGGCGATGAATCTATAGTAGATACTAAAGAAAAAACTTATACAATAGTTGGATTTATGGAAACTCTAGACGTTGAAAATCTTTACTCTCCTGGTTATTCAGCCTTAACATATATGGATGAAACCCCATCTGCTATTGATATATCTGTTTTATATAAATCTCCAAAAGAATATGAAAAAACTACAAAAGATATTTGTAAAACCTTAAATTTAGATTTTGATGAAGATATATATGTAAATTCAGATTTCTTACGTTTTCAAGGCATTATGAGTGATAACATGCTATATGTTTTATATACCATAGCAGGAGTTGTTATATTTATAATTGTTATAAGCAGTGTATTTGTTATTAGAAATAGCTTTAGTATATCTGTTGCAGAAAAGAACAGACAATATGGAATGCTTTCTAGTGTTGGTGCAACTTCAAAGCAAATAAGAAGAAATGTAATATTTGAAGGAATGGTTATTGGATTAATTGCAATACCTCTTGGAATTTTACTTGGAATAGTTGCAATAATGATTTTATTAAAGGTAGTAAATTACTTACTTACAGATATGCTTTCTGGCCTTTGCTTTACTTATAGCATAAACCTACTAGCAGTGCTTATATCTGTAGCGATTTCAATAATTACAATATATTTGTCTTGCTTAATTCCTGCAAGAAGAGCTGCTAAAATTTCTCCAATTGAATCTATTAGGGGAAATAATGATATAAAAATTAAAGCTAAGAAATTAAGAATCTCAAAACTTACTAAAAAATTATTTGGAATTGGTGGAGTTATTGCCAGCAAGAATTTAAAGAGAAGTAAGAAAAAATATAGAACAACTGTAATTTCATTAGTTATAAGCATATTCATATTTATATCATTATCTAGCTTCTTGACTTTAGGAACAAAAACAAGCCAATTTTACTACATGGACTTTAAGTTTAATGTATATGTGCATAGTTTAAGTGATGCTAATACACAAATATATGAAAAAATATCAAAACTAGAAAATGTAGATAATTCCGCATATTGTTATCAATCAAGTTTAGACATTGATAATATTAAATATGCTTCTGAATTTGGTAAAAAATTTTTAGAAAATGACCCTCAGCCTACTGGAATCGCATTTATGATATATAACAATGAATATTTTAAGAAATATATAAAAGAAATTGGATTAAAAGAAAGTGATTATAAAACAGCAGTAATTTTATTAGATTATGACACATTCTACAATGAAGATGGTAGCAAAACTGTTGACAGAATATATTCTTTAAAGTCTGGGGATAAAGTAAATGTAAAATCTGGGGATAAAGAAAAAACCTTAACAATATCAAAATTTACAGATGTAAAACCTATGGGACAGGAAGCGGTATACTATGATCATGGAATTATAGTAGTATCAGAAGATTATATTAAAGAAGTATTTAAAGAAGATGTTAATAATTCAGATTATTATCATTTATCAGATTTATTTATAAAATCTTCTAAGCCTCAAGAATTAGAAAATACACTTAATGATTTAATAAAACAAGGTGGAGATTATTATGGGCTTACTGTATTTAATTATGAAACATATATGAAACAAGAACAAAGAATGTTGCTTGTTGTAAAAATATTCTTATATGGATTTATAACAGTAATAACATTAATTGGTGTAACAAATATATTTAATACAATAACAACAAATATGATACTTAGAAGCAAAGAATTTGCAATGCTAAAATCTGTTGGAATGTCTTCTAAAGAATTTAACAAAATGATAAGATTAGAAAGCATTATGTATGGAACAAAATCTCTTTTAATAGGAATACCTTTAGGAATACTTGGTTCGTACGGAATGTACAAAGCATTTGCGCAAGGAATTGATTTAGGTTATACATTACCTTTACCTGCAATTATTATATCAATAATTTTTGTATTTATAATAGTTGGAATAACAATGAAGTATTCATTAAATAAAATAAATAAACAAAATATTATAGAAACAATAAGGAAAGATAATATTTAGTAATAAAAATGTATGGGCACTTTATATTTAGTGCCCTACATTTTTATTAAAGTCTATGATATAATCTTGCAAAGGAGAAAATTATGAAATCTATTTTAATTGTTGAAGATAATGAGGCTATTATTAAGGGCTTAAAATATTTATTAGAACAAGAAAATTTTGATGTAACTATATGCAAAACTGCTGAAGATACTATGAATGTTGTAGGGACTAAAACATTTGATTTAATCATATTAGATATCACTTTGCCAGATGGAAATGGCTATGAACTTTGCGAATACCTAAAAAAATATACAGATATTCCAATAATCTTTTTAACAGCTAGGGACGAAGAACAAGATGTAGTAAAAGGTTTAGATATGGGTGCAGAAGATTATATAATTAAACCTTTTAGAAATAGAGAACTTCTTTCTAGAATTAATAATGTACTTAAAAGATTTAATAAAGAAAACAATAAAATAATATATGAAAATATTGAAATAGACTTGGATCAAAAAATAGTATATGTAGAAGGCATAGACATCGAACTTACAGCATTAGAATTTAAAATATTAGTTTTGCTATTTTCAAATATAGGCAAAGTAGTAACTCGTGAACAAATCCTAGAAAAAATCTGGGATGTAGCAGGTAATTTTGTAAATGACAACACCCTTACTGTATATATAAAAAGAATTAGGTCAAAGCTCGGAAGTGCAGATTGTATAAAGACAATTAAAGGAATTGGATACCAAGTACAAGGAGGCCAAAAGTGAAATTACAAAAAAGTAAAAGCTTACTTACAACAATATTAACAGGTATTATAATTATATTTATTTTTGCAGGTATATTTCTAATTGTTCTTCACACTCAAAACAAACATTATACAAAAATAATAAATGCGAAAATAAACTCAATTGTCAATACTGTTGTGGAAAACTACCCTGATATTACGGACATAGAGATTTTAAGTATATTAAACTCTAAAAATAGTTCTAGTCAAGATATCTTAAAAAAATACGGATATGATAATGAAATTTCTAACATAAAAGAATTGCAAGAAGAAATGAAACATGCCAAAACTCAAGACTTAGTTTTAATAAGTTTATTTGGACTGCTTTCGCTTAGTGCATATTTAGTATATGTTGCCTCTCAAGAGAGAAAGATTAAAGAGATAAATGAATACATAAATCAAATAAATAATAAAAACTATACTTTAAAAATAAAAGATAATAAAGAAGATGAATTATCAAAACTTAGAAACGAATTATATAAAACAACTATTATATTAAAAGAAGCGGCTGAAAATAGTAAAAAAGAAAAGGAAGAATTAAGCACAGCACTTGCAGACATCTCGCATCAATTAAAAACTCCTTTAACTTCAATACGAATAATGCTTGATAATATTAATGATAATCCAGATATGTCAGAAGATGTAAGAAATGATTTTATTTTAGAAATTAGCAAACAAGTAGATTGGATAAGTTCTCTTGTTATATCTCTTTTAAAGATTGCAAAATTTGATGCTGGTACAATAAAAATGGAAAATGAAAAAATTGATGCTCAAAAATTAATAAGTGATGTAATTGATAGTTTAGCTATTTTAATTGAAGTTAAAGAAATTAAAATAGAAACCAATATAGATAAAAATTCTACTTTTGTAGCAGATTATAAATGGCAAAAAGAAGCTTTAATAAACATTTTAAAAAATTCTATAGAACACTCTCCTCAAGGTTCTAAAATACTTATAACAGTAGAAAACAATAGTGTTTTTCTAAAAATAAAAATACAAGATTATGGCTATGGAATTGATAAAAAAGACTTAAAACATATATTTGAAAGGTTTTATAAGGCTAAAAACAATAGCGAAGATAGTATTGGAATTGGGCTATCACTTTCAAAAGCAATTATTGAAAAAAATAATGGATATATAAAAGTAGATTCCGAACTTGAAAAAGGAAGTACATTTGAAATAAAATATATGAAATAAAAAAATCATTACAATAAAGTAAAAGGACTTAAATAGAAAAATATTTAAGTCCTTTTTTGTTATTCAATTATTTCACCACTCCCAATTATGGAAGTTTTCATTTTAACAGTTTGTCCACTTTCAAGAGAATTCCACATTTCATAATCAATAGAAATTTGTTTTTCTTTTCCTTTTTGATTTGTTCCAATAACATAATATACTTCATATTTATTAGATATTCTCTCGTTATTGTTAAGCGAAACATCTCCCCAATATGGGCTTTTATCTGTTGCTTGTGTTTTTACATTGCGTTCATAAACCCATTTATCAATTTCATAATGATATTTTGTTTGATAAACTGGCTCATCTCTGTAAACGGGTTCTTCATAGTACTCTGTTTCATAATATGTTTCATATATTGGTCTTTGCTCTATAATTTCTTCAAAGTAACCATTACCAAGGTCTCTATACCCTGCTACATAATCTTCATATCCTGAAATACGCTGTTTTGCTACTTCCCTTGTTTTTGTTTCGTAATGGTCTATTACCTGTTCATAATGCGAAATTTCATTATTAGTATATTTCAATCTCGCACCAGCCGGTAATACCCAATCACTTTCTTGGACTGTTTTATATTCCTCAATTTCAATGTTTCTTTCCCATTTAAAATTATTTATCGTAAATACTTCTGTTTTAGGAATAAGCAAATATATGAGTCCTATTATTAAAGCAATTACAGCCGGAATAACTAACAGTAATTTCCACCTTTTTTTAACAAAGTCTTTTGCTGAGTCAGAAAAACCATTTTTTTCGTAAGGCAAGTCATAAGTATCTTCTTGTGAATTCTTATACTCTTCTTCGCACTTTGTAACAGATGTTTTTGATTTGTTTTCCCTAGAAAAATAGTCTAAATTTTCACTAGTTCTTTTAGAACCACAAGATTTACAATTGCTGTCATCTGCAGAATTTAAGCTGTCACAATATGGACATATCCAATCCGGATTCCGATTTATTTGTTTAGCTTTTTCTTCAGAAACATAATTAATCTCGCTTGGCATGTAAAATTTAGTTTCATCATCTCTAGGTCTTCCGCAATTAGGACATTCTCTATTAGAACCTCCTATTGCTTTTGTTCCACAATATGGGCAGTCCCATAAGCCTTCAATTAATCTTCCCATGATGTCAACTCCCTTTTGTAATTTGATTAATTTTTGTTAAAATGAATTGGTTTTAATAAGTGTTAACATAAGTATTTTATCATATTTCAGTTTTTATAGCAATAACGTATATTTTATCTGCTTTCTCCATCATCTGACTGAGTTACACCTGTTTTTTTCTCTTCTTGCTCCACATACTTCTGTTCTAATTCTTCTGGTGTGATCATTCTCCATTTTTTTACATTAACTGGTCCACCTGGTACCAATCTACAACCATATATTGCCACAAGACTTACAAATGATAAATTCATATATGGATCTATTCCTTTTTTTACTTGTGCATTTTCCTTTAATGCTTCCATTTTTTTAATTACAGTATTCGGATTTTCATCTGTCATTAAGCCTGCTATTGGTAATGCTAAGCTTGCTTTTACTTCTCCGTTTTCTACATATATTTTTCCACCTTGCATTTTAGCAATTTCATTTGCTGCTTTTGCTATATCTTCGTCATTTGTTCCTGCAAGTATCATATAATGTGAATCATGTGCAACTGTTGTGCCAACAGCTCCTTTTTTTAATCCCATACCTTTTAAATATGCAGTTCCCATATGCATTGTTCCCTTATGTGATTCTATTACAACTACTTTTATAATATCATTTTCCAAATCATAATCTTTTGCTACACCTGCATCTGTTGTTATAATCTCTCCTGGAACCAATCCAATTACTTGTTTTGCTTGTCCTTTGCAACTAATATCTTCAACTGTAACTTCTCTCATATTTATTGAATTTCTTACTCTTTCTTCTAGTCCTTCTTCTACTTCATTTTTAGGCCACTCTTTTAATTTTTCGCTTGTCATTTCTTCTCCGTTTTTATATACAGAATTTATTTCTACCGATTTTATATCATCTAAAATTGCTAAATCTGCTTGTCTACCAACTTCTATTTTTCCTAAATTTTCTAGTCTAAAATACTCTGCAGCATTTTTTGTTGCTGTAATATATGCGTCTTCTGGTTTTACTCCTAAACTTATTGCTTTTCTTATAATCGAATCAATATGTCCTTCATTTTTTAATTCTTCTGGATGTTTGTCATCTGTTGAAAACATACAGCAATCTCTGTATTCTGGCATATTCATTAATTTTGCTAATGCCTCTAGATTTTTTGCTGCTGTTCCTTGTCTTATCATAATATAAAATTCTTGACCTAGTTCTTTTGCTACATTTATTTTTTCTATTGCCTCTTCAATTGTGCTACATTCGTGATCTGATTCTATTCCTGCTGAAATATATTTTTTTAGATCTTCGCCTGTTAAACCAGGTGCATGTCCATCTACTCTTTTTCCCAATTTTTTTGCTATTTCTATTTTTGCTAAAACTTCTGGATTTTTAAATATAACTCCTGGGAAATTCATCATTTCTGCTAATCCTAATATTCTATCTGGGTCTAAGTCAAAGCATTTTTTTGTTGCTTCACTATCCAAATTTGCAAACGATTCATCAAACTCTGTTGCTGGTACGCAAGATGAAACCATTGCATATACAGATATAGGTAGGTTTTTAGTCTTTTCTAACATGTATTTTATTCCGTCTATTCCACATACGTTTGCTATTTCATGTGGATCTGTAACTACTGCGGTTGTTCCATGTATACTTGCTATTTTTGCAAAATCCTCTGGTGAAATTACAGAACTCTCCAAGTGTATATGACCATCTATAAATCCTGGTGTTATGTATTTACCTGTTAGATCTTTCTCTTCCTTTCCAGAAAAATTTCCATTTATTCCAACAATTTTGCCATCCTTTATTGCTATATCTCCTTCTACAAATTCTCTTTTATCCACATCTAAATATTTTGCATTTCTTAATACTAAATCTACCTTTTGCATAATATCCCTCTTTTTATTCAATTTTCAACTATTTAATTATATCAATATTTATGTAAATTGTAAACTTTTATTACGAAAATTTATAAAAAAGCCTTGCAAAGTAAAAAAAAATGTGCTATTATTTATAAGCACGTGATTTTTAAAGTATTTCGGGGTGTAGCTCATTTGGTAGAGCGCGTGGTTTGGGACCATGAGGTAGCACGTTCGATTCGTGTCACCCCGACCAAAAATAGAGACTTTCACAGTCTCTATTTTTTATGTTTAAGGCTATTTTAAGCCTTTTTTTATTTCTCAAACTTTTTCAAAATTTCTCTATATTTGTGTTAATGCATTCAAATTTGCATTCATAATTATTTTGTTGAATGCAATAATTACATTCAGTTTTATATTCTTGGCAACCTATATAAGTTCTTGATTTTTGAATATATTACTTTTAATAATCTTCTATAAAATTATATATATTATTCATTTTTTCATATATATTTTTCATTCCATTTGAGCCAGTATCTAAATCGATTAATATTTCTTTAAATTTTAATAGGTTATTTTTTTCATCATTATATAATTCACCATATTTTTCTTCAAACTCTTTTAATTTTTTTATCAAATTTTTGATATAGTCAAAATCTAAATTGTGCCAAAAGGGACGGGGAATTTTGGCACAGTTTTATATTTTATTATATTCTCTTCTTAATTTTTCTCTATTTATATTAATAATTTCAGAAATTGTTCTAAATGAAATATATATAACAAAAAAATGATATAAATATTAAAGTTTATATCATTTTTTTCTTTAACTAATTTGTCGAATTTTATATTCTCTTATAAAAATTTTTAATTTGTGCCAAAATTCCCCGTCCCTCTTGGCATATTTGTCTAAATTTTAAAAGTAAATATAAGAATGTTTTTAATTTTATTTTTTTTAAGATGGGATTGGGAATTTTCCCATTATGCAGAATTTCGTGTGAACAAATTCATTGCTTGCTGATACAAGAATTTAACTTTTCTTCATTTTTAAAGTACATATATTTATACCTATTTTTGTACTTATCAAAGTTCTTTTTAGTATGTTTATAGTACATAAAAATGTTCCTTTTTTGTGCCTTTAATTTATTCTTTTTAATATTTATTAACAATAGAAAAAGAACAATATTTTATAGATATTGTCCTTTATATAAACATATAACTTGTAATTTGTTTAATTGAATAGTAATGGTATATTCCCATATATCATTATTCTTAATATTCCTACAACTACTAAATGAGCAGGATAATATATGTAGAAAAACCATTTTAACCAATTTACTTTTCCTTTTTTACCATTATATTGTTTTAATAACGGATAAACTAATATTACAAATAATTGAATTATTCCATATATCTTATTTACAAAGAAAAAGGAAATTATTGCATATATTGATACCCAAAACATCATACCATTTATTTGCTTATTTAAATTATCTCTATTACTATACATTGTTAATATTGCCATTACTGCAATACAACTCCAGTCAGAAGAAAAAGTTATTAAATTTATTAAAATAATAAATAACCATTTTTGCCATTCTTTTAAATTATTTTTTCCATTTACAATATAAAGAGCTACTACTGCCCAAGCAAATGACCACATAATACTTGTTTGATTGAAAATATTTCCGGTGCTAAATGGTATAAAGTTTATTCCAAATGCAAAACAATATGCAAAATGAGATATAAAGGCAAAACTAAATAATCTTATAATATATTTCTTCAAATTTTTTGTATAATAGAATCCTTCACAAATAAAGAAAAACATAATAGGTGCTGTTAATCTACCAATTATATGAAGTATGTTAGAAATTATATTATTGGGCATATTAGGATATACTAAATCTGCTATATGATCTATTGTCATAGCTATTATAGCAATTATTTTCAAATGATTAGAATTTAGTTTTTTCATACAATTCTCTCCCTTATAAATTACTATTTGTACCTATTATATCATACTTCCTAAACTTTAGTATATTTCTGCCAAAAGGGACGGGGAATTTTGGCACACTTTTATATTTTGTTATATTCTCTTCTTAATTTTTCTCTATTTATATTAATAATTTCAGAAATTGTTCTAAATGAAATATATATAACAAAAAAATGATATAAATATTAAAGTTTATATCATTTTTTTCTTTAACTAATTTGTCGAATTTTATATTCTCTTATAAAAATTTTTAATTTGTGCCAAAATTCCCCGTCCCTCTTGGCACCTCTTGGCACAAATTCATTCAATTATCAACTTGTAATTTGTCAATTACTCATATCTTTCTTCTGTTTGATAAATTCTATGTTATTTTTTTCTAAATCTTCAATAGTTATATCTCCATATTCTAAAGATGATTTTACAGTTTCTTGATAACCATTAGAATATATAACTATTACATATTTACTTTTTTCGCAAGGAAAATAATATATATATTCTTTATCTTCATAAAATTGTTCTAATGCAGTATTACATGTAATATTTTCTTCTTTTGTTTTATCTATTATCTTTAAGTGTGTAAAAGTTTGACTGTTTTTATCTATATACTTATTTTCACTTATAAAAACAACTCCAATAATACAGATAATTGGTATTAAAATAATAATAATCTTTTTTATTAAATCTTTATAATCAATTTTATTTTTTTCTAAAAGGACTATGTTTCTTAAAAATTTGTTTATAGATGATATTCGCAATATTACAAACATAATTAATGAACCTAATACATTTAGAATCACATCATCAATATCACAGCAACCAGATATTGTAATAAATTGCAATAGTTCAATACCCACAACTATACAAATCATTGTTAGTAAAAAGTTTTTTAATTTCTTTTGTTTTTCAAATAATATTGGTAAGAAAAAAGCAAAAGGCATTAAAGCAACTGCATTTCCTAAAATATTATATATAAATATATATGGTGCAATATCTCCACTAATAAATTTTGTAATGTAACCAAAAATTGTTTTAAATGGAATTAAATTAAATGAGTTAGACATATAGTTTTTAAACAACTCACTATTCCAATTTAATATATTAAAATCTCCTCTAAAAAAATAATCATCAAATAAAGTAAGTGTTGATAACAATATAATATATAAAATAAACCATATACCTATATTTATTTTTAAAACTTTATTCTTATATTTTTCATCTATATATTTAGTTAAAGCTAATCCACCAAAATACATAATAAGACAACTTAATAGTAATAATACTATTCTTCCAGTTGGACTTAAATGTAATAATTCATTAAACTCTAAACTAAAATAATATATTAAAATAATTATAGCAATCAAATATAATACCATACTTGCCATTAAACTTATTTTTTTCTTCATATATCAACACTTCTTTCTCAACGATAACTTACTATTTGTACCTATTATATCATACTTCCTAAACTTTAGTATATTTCTGCCAAAAGGGACGGGGAATTTTGGCACACTTTTATATTTTGTTATATTCTCTTCTTAATTTTTCTCTATTTATATTAATAATTTCAGAAATTGTTCTAAATGAAATATATATAACAAAAAAATGATATAAATATTAAAGTTTATATCATTTTTTTCTTTAACTAATTTGTCGAATTTTATATTCTCTTATAAAATTTTTTAATTTGTGCCAAAATTCCCCGTCCCTCTTGGCATAGAAATGTAAAATAAATTATGTTATAATTTTTTTATAAAACTGTAACAAAATTAATTTTCAATTGTCTTATAATAAAGGGGGAAAAGTTATGCAGGATATTGAAAAACTATATAATGAGTATTTTAGTACGGTATATAAATATTTGTTATATCTAACACATGATGCAAATTATTCTGAAGAACTTACCCAAGAAACCTTTTGCAAAGCAATAGAGAAAATAAATACTTTTAGAGGTCAATGTAAAATTTCGGTATGGCTTTGCAAAATCGCAAAAAATTTGCTCATCAATGACCAAAACAAAAGAAAAAGAATTGATAGTAATGAAAATCTAAACTGCTTAGAAGATGTTACAAAAATAGAAGACGCAGTTGTTCTTAAAGATGAAAAAATTAATTTATATAAAAAAATGCAAAGTCTTGAAAGTAATTCTAAAGAGGTTGTTCATTTAAGAATTACAGGAGAATTATCTTTCAAGGAGATAGGAGATATCTTAGGAAAAACTGAAACATGGGCGAGAGTAACATTTTATAGAGCAAAGAAAAAATTAGAGGAGGTTGATGAAAATGAATAAAAAAGAATGTAAAATTATTCAAGATTTACTACCAAATTATATTGAAAGCTTAACAACTAAAGAAACAAATGAGTTTATTGATAATCATTTGGTGGAATGTAAAGAATGTAAAAAGACATTAGATGCTATGAAAAAAAATACAGTTAATGAGCAAAAAAGTGCAAAGAAACAAATTGATTATTTAAAGAAATACAGAAGAAAGATGATTTATCTAAAAGTTTTAATTGCTTTTGTAGTTGTATTTGTTTTAATATTCTTTGGCGTAAGATTTTATCAATGGAAAATTATATCTAAAATATTTGACCATAATATAGACTATAATATTGGAAATAACTATAAATTAATTCAAAGAGATGGACGAACTGGTGCTATTACAGAAATGCTATATAAAGATGGTATTAGTTATTTGAAACTTAATGATAAAGGAGATTTCTGGGAAAATGAAAATACAAAATATATGATTATTGAAGACGAAAATAAATATTTAATACTTGATAAAAAATCTCCGCCTCTAGGACTTGACTCAAGAATTAGTTTAGGGACTTATGGATTATTTAATACTGAAAAAAAGAGTGATTTATTGAAGTTAATATTAACTAAGGGAATAGATATCCATGAGGAAGAATACGGGGATTATCAATGCTATGTAATAAATTTTGAAGGTGAAAAAATATGGGTAGATAAAGAAACGATGTTTATTATTAGAAATGATTATGCAGGTCAAACAACAGAATATAAAGTTGAAACTAATATTGTAATGGAGAATGATGTAAAATTACCTAATTTAGAAAATTATACAAAAATTAATTAAATAGTATTAAGAGGGTTCAGATTAACTGAATCCTTTTTCATAGAAAGAGGCACACCTATTAAGATGTGCCTCCCAAGATGTCCTAAGAATTAATTACTTATTTGATTAGTTTACCAGTTATATACCCAACAATCTACGGTTACCTGAACTAACGATGTAAATGTTACAGTATAATTTCCAGCGATAGCGTTTGAAAAAGTGGGGCTTATAATTTCAGCACCGTTTTGAGGATACACGCCCATTTTGCCGGGAGTGTCGAATTTAGAATGATCCCAAACAATGCGACCATTCTTATCGGTTACTTTAAAATAAACCAACTGATTTTGGTCAGGACTGGTGATTCTTATAGTCACTTTACCTGAAGATGTTCCGCTAGGAACATAGACATTGAAAGAACCTGCGTATCCGTATCCTTGACCATACCCGCTTGACCGCGGAGTAGCAGCTTCAGCAAGTTCACCTGCGTTGTTCTCCGGTGAAATAGAGGCTTCAGCGAGTGCATTTGCATTGCTATCTGTCGCAAATGCAGGTACAGATATTGCAAGGCAAAGAACAAGAACCATTACAATTGAAAAAAAACGTTTCATAACAATTTTTTCCTTTCTTTAATGTAGGACATCTTGTGCTTAATAAATAAGCTTATATAAGTGTATCAAAAAAAGTCGAATTTTAAAAGAAAAATTGCATGACAAATATAGATATTTTTCGACATTTTCTGCGATTTACTTATAATATAAAAAATGAATAATAGAAGGAGAAATGATATACAATTAGATTTCTAAAACACCATATAAAATAGGAAAATACCCAGCGAGGGTATTTTTTATAGATACTATTTATTAGGGGAAAATAATTCTTCGGCTTTTACATTAAGAACTTTACAAATTCCCCATAGTTCAAAATCTCGAACTGTTCTTTGATTTTTTTCGATTTTAAATATATCTGATTGATACAAAGTAATTCCAAGTAGAGCTAATTTATTGCTCAATTCATATTGTGATATATTTTGTTCTTCTCGAATTTCTTTTAGTTTTGTTCCTATTATGTTATAACAATCATTGTATTTATTGAATTTCATTATTACTCCTCAAATATAATTTATTTAATATATTGATTTTATAATGAATGAGGAAGTAAAATAATAGAGTGTAGTCTATTAAAATGATAAAAAGAGAATATAAAATCAAAAAAATATTTAAAATTCGCACAAGTGTTGAGAATACTAGCATACACAGGATACAAAAATTTTTGTTCATGTAGATTTTCAAAATATCAAAATTATATAATTATATATATTAAAAAAGAAAGGTGATGTTTATGAACTTTATAGGAACATTTAAAGATTATTTTATTAGTATGCACGGAAATGAAACATTTAATGAGATAAAAGATATGATTTTATCTAAAAGAAAAAATGTACAATTAGATAATATTGATATAAGTGAGTTTTATGCCAAAAGGGACGGGGAATTTTGGCACAGTTTTATATTTTATTATATTCTCTTCTTATTTTTTCTCTATTTATTTTAATACTGCTAGAAATTGTTCTAAATGAAATATATATAACAAAAAAATGATATAAATATTAAAGTTTATATCATTTTTTTCTTTAACTAATTTGTCGAATTTTATATTCTCTTAAAAATTTTTAATTTGTGCCAAAATTCCCCGTCCTCTTTGGCATGGTTCAACTTTCTACATTTTTTCTATTTTCTAATTTTTTATTATATAAATGTTTCCAAATTGAAGTATAAACATGTATATTGTCATAGTTCATATTATACAAATTTTTAATTTCTTCAGGAACATAATTATCAATATACCATTTTCTCCATTCTTCTTCTGATTGAACATTCATATCTTTATTCCATATTTCTTTTACATTATGCTTCGTATCTTCTATATAAATTCTTTCAATATGATCATTTATCTCAAAGCTGATATCTATTCCACTACTATCAAACTCTATACCTTTAGGTAATTCTTGTGCTGCTATCTTATAATATATTTCTTTTTCTTCTTCACCTAACGTATATCCCCCAGTTAAACACATGTATTTATATTCATCAGAATATAAGTATACTTCTAAAATTTTGCATTTTTCTGTAGTAGTTTCAATATCTCCTTCATATTTCTTATCTCTTATATACATATATTCAACATTAAGCTTATTTACATCTATATATAACTGCCTATCTAATAAAATGTTTTTATTAAGAATGTTTACTATAAAAACTATTCCTAAAACAACTATTGTTAGTATAATTGATAAAATTATAAGCAGTCTTCTTTTTTTCTTATATCCTTTCAAATATTCAATTTGCTCTACTTGATTATTTAAAGACGTGGTATCTATATCATTATTCATATTTTTTAATACCATTCTACAATTTTCACATTTTTGCAAATGCTCTTCTACCAAATTATTAGTCGATTTACTTGATATCTTATCATTATAGCTTGGTAATAGATCTTGTATAATATCACAATCTATTAATTTCATATAATCTCCTCCATACTTAATTTTTGTTTTCCTCTAAAGAATGTAACTCTTGCCCAATTTTCGCTTTTACTTAGTATTTTTCCAATTTCTTTAAATGTTAAATCCCCAGTAAGCCTTAGATACATTACTTCCCTCGTGTTGACATCTAACTGTTGAAGGGCCTCATATAACTTTAATTTATCATTTTTTTTAATGTATTCATCTTCTATTCTTTTGTTATCTGCAAGTTCTAATTCATAAATAGGTACCATATTTACTGAATTATTTTTCTTTGTTGTTTTATAAAGTATTTTTTTCGCAATTGAACAAAGCCATACAGGAATTTCGCAATCTCCTCTAAAATTATTTATCTGATTTATTGCTACAACAAATGTCTCTTGCATAATTTCTTCAGATAAATCTTTATTTTCTGTAATAGAAAAGATATAGTTTTTTATTAAATTAGCATATTTTTTATAAATTTCATCCATACTTTCCATTCTCTTTACCCTTCTATAAATATAGTGTTAAAATTCATAAAATTCGTTACAATATTTATAAAAAAATATACAAATTATTATTTACGGTATTATCCCATATTTATGAAGGTATTGCAATTATCTCTGCCAAAAGGGACGGGGAATTTTGGCACACTTTTATATTTTGTTATATTCTCTTCTTAATTTTTCTCTATTTATATTAATAATTTCAGAAATTGTTCTAAATGAAATATTATGTTTCCTTAAAGTTTCTATTAAAATTCTTAATTCTTTCTTATTATTCTTTAATTCTTCTAAATTTAGTTTATTTCCTTTTAAAAATTTATTTACTAATTTTTCACATAAACCTTTTTTATCTTCTTCTATATCTATAAAAACATATTCTTTATTATTGATAGTGTCAATTTTTCTATAGTTTGAAAATTCATACTCTTTCGCATTATTGCAAAGTCCGGCTTTTACTGGATTATCATAAATATATTTAATGCAATTATGTAATTGTTCTTCACTATATATTCCTTCTGCTTTGTATCTGTCACGAAATACATAGCCTGTCCTTTTGTATTTTTTGTTATAATATATCCCATATCTAGTATTAAGGCAATGCATATATTTACTAAGATTTTCTGTTGTTTTTGTTTCTATTAACATATGAGTATGATTATTCATTATGCAATATGCTATTATTTTTGCATTGTATTTGTCTTTTATTTCATACATATTTTTTATATAAAATTTAATATCTATTTCATCTTTAAAAATATAACTTTTATTTATTCCCTGTGACATAACATGAAAAAATGATGTATCTAAATAATTTCTTGGACATCTAGGCATAAGAACTCTGCCTCCTTAGAAAAAAATGATATAAACTTTAATATTTATATCATTTTTTTCTTAATTAATTTGTCGAATTTTATATTCTCTTATAAAATTTTTTAATTTGTGCCAAAATTCCCCGTCCCCTTTGGCAAAATTATAGAGCAGATAAGTAGTTGATATTTATCTGCTTTTATAATAATATTAATTCGTAAAGTGAATTACAATTTATAAAGGAGTCATTATGAATAAAAGAAAAACTATTTTTTGGATTTTGTTAGTAATATTGATTTTAAATCTTATTTTTTGTGCCAAACTAATTTTTAAAGAGCAACTAATAGTTAAGGTTAATAATCAAAACAAAGAAATTATATACGATGCTTTAGAAGGAAAGGTAAAAGATGTTAAATCAATAAAAATGGTCGGTTTAGGTAATGGATTTCATTGTGGAGATGTAGAAGTTTTTTATTCATTAAGCAATAGAGAACAATTAAAGATTTATGAAGGCATGTATTTTGGAGATATAGAAAGTTATATTAGAGAGTATGGATTAAGTGTAGATTATATAGCGCTATGGTTAGCTGGAATTGGTTCTACAATAACTATAATAGGAATGATTGCCTGTTTAAAAAAGAATAACTGTTAATTTGCAAGAAACAATAAAAGGACATCCTATACTAAAAAAGTGACGAAAAAGTAACGAATTATTTGTGCCAAAATTCCCCGTCCCCTTTGGCATTTTGTCTCTCTATTGATACCCTTTTGTTTTTAACGAATATTCTATTTCGTTTATTCTTTCCATTATCGATACAAATAATGGTTTAAATACTATATTCATATTTTTTATTATATTTATTGTATTTACTTTAAATCCTTTTACAAGTAAAACATATTTTATTCTTTCTAGTTCTTCCCTTAATATTGGAATAAAGCTGATTGCTATTGTAATTAGTAGTCCTAAATCCTTTGGATTTACTCCTAGTAACTTTAATGGATATGCTAGATCCTCTATAACTGTGGCAAATTCCATATATGAAAGCATTTTTGAAAATATATATGTCATAATACAAACCAAAATTAATTTAATTCCAATTATTACAGCATAATTTATATCAACAACAAAAGCATTTATTATTGCTGTTATTAATACAAATATAGATATTTTTATTAGATTATCTATTAAACTTTTTAAATTAATTTTATATGCAATTATTAAGATAATATCTATTGCTAGCGCTCCAATTAATGCTATATTGCTTTTTACAAAAAATATTAAAATTACATATGTTAGAAAAAATACAAATCTAATTATATTAATTATGTGTTTTAACTTCATTTTTTAGCTACCTCTATTATTTTGTTAGTTAATTCTTCTTTTGTCCACTCTTCTAATTTTATTTCTATTCCATTTTTTCTAAATTCATATAACATTTTAGCAAGACTTGGTATTTTTATTTCGTGTTCTTCCAAAAATTCTATATTTTCTAATATTTCCTCTTTATTAAATTCTTTTATAATTTCGCCTTTTTTTAAAACTATTACTCTATCTGCTATTAAAATTTCATCCATTACATTTGTTACATAAATTATTGTATATCCTTGTTTTTTTAATGTTTTTACTATTTCGTAAACATCTTCTTTTCCTTCTGAGTCTAGCATTGTAGTAGGTTCATCAAAAATTATATATTTAGGATTTACCGCTAAGACTCCTGCAATAGTAACTCTTTGTTTTTGCCCCAATGATAATTCATAAGTAGGGCTTTTTAAGTATTCGTCCATTTTTAATTTTTCTAATGATGTTTTTATTCTAATCTCTTCATTATCTAATTCTAGATTTTTTAAAGCAAATGCAATATCATCATATACATTATTAAATATTATTTGGTTTTCTGGATTTTGAAATACCATTCCTATTCTTTTTCTTAAGTTATAAAATTCTTTCTTGTCTGCTGTATTTATATTATCAACTGTTATTCTTCCAGACCTTGGTTTTAACAAGCCCGCTATTAATTTAGCCAATGTTGATTTTCCGTGAGCCATTTTTGCCAATTACTGATACAAATTCGCCTTCTTGTATTTCTAAATTAATATTTTTTAATACTTCACAACCATTTTTATATTTAAAATTAACATCTTCTAGTTTAATCATTTTTTAATACCTCACATACAGTTTTATATACATAAAAACTTCCAACTATTAAAATCACTCTGTCACTATATGCTTTTTTACAAATGTTAATTGCATCTTTTAATTCATATTTATACATATTTATATCATTTAAATATTTCTTTGCTTCTTTATATAACTTTTCTTTTGATACATATTTTTTTTTGTCATTTCCACTCGTAAATATAAATATTGAATCTTTTTCTTTACATATATTTTTAATTATTGTTTTATAATCTTTTGTTTTTAAAAGTGAAATAATATATACTTTCTTACACTGTGAAAAATATTGTTCAACATTTTGTCTTAAATTATTTATAGCATTTTCATTGTGCCCTCCATCAAATATAATTAATGGATTTTGACTTAAAGTTTCTAGTCTTGCTTTATGCACAACACTTTTTAGTCCATTGTAAATAGCCTCTTTAGAGATTTTATATCCCTTGTTTTTCAAAATATCAATACATTCTAACACCTCTGCTGCATTGTTTATTTGAGCTTTTCCTTTTAAATTAATTTCAACATCTTTATATTCTTTATAATCAAATTTTTGTAAATCTAAATTATATGAGTAATTTTGTATTTCATCTGAATTTACCAAATGTAATGTTGCTTTTTTTTCTTTGCAGGTATTTTCTATAATACTATTTACGCATTCTTCTTGTTTAACAAATACTGTATCTGAATTTTCTTTTATTATTCCTGCTTTATGTGTTGCAATTTTCTCTATTGTATTTCCTAATATATCTACATGGTCATATCCAATGTTTCCTATAATAGAAATCATTGAATCCACAATATTTGTACAATCAGTTGTTCCTCCAAGACCTGTCTCTAATATTGCAATATCACAATTATTTTTTGCAAAATATATTAAACTAAGTGATGTAATTGCTTCAAACCATTTTACTGGAACTTTATGTGTTTTATTATAATTAGTTATTTCTTTTGATAGTGGAATTAAAATTTCTTCTACTTCTTCATCTGTAATTTCTTTGTTATTTATATATATTCCATCATTAAATCTTATTAAATGTGGAGATATAAACTTACCTACTTTGTATTCTGTATTTTCAAGAACACTTGCTAACATTTCGCATATACTGCCTTTTCCATTTGTTCCTGCTACATGAATTATTTTTAATTTTTTTTGCGGATTATCAAACTTTTCCATTAGATATTTCATAGCATCTAAATTTGGATCTTTTGTAAATTTGCTAAATGTACTTAGATATTCATCTATATTCATTGTTTCTTCTTCATAAATATATTTTTTTGCAAATGGTCTTAATGCTTTTTCTAGTAAATAAATAGTTATTACTTGTATTGGTAGCATAATTGCTTGTGTTGTTATTCTTGTTAAGATTACTGCTATGTATGCTTTTCCATACATAATGTTTAAAAATGCAGATTCAATAACAACTTTTACTCCTATTTGCACAATTAAACTACTTAATATTAGTTTAAAAATAAATGTTTTATCTTTTATTTCTTTATTTGGATTTTTGTATAAGAATATTCCATATATAAATCCCATTAATCCTGCAGTTATAGTAAACCCTGGGAAGTATGCACCAAACGGAAAAATAAGTGCTCCTATTAAATCTCCTAATGCTGCTACAGCTAAACTATATTTAGGTCCTAAATATACACCACATAGCATCATTGGGATAAAACTAAAACTTATTACTAGAAACGAAGTTTTAATAGATAAAAATCTTGATAGAACTAGCAGTATACTTAAAAACATTGCTGCTAATATCAATTTTTTTGTTTTTGTAATTGTAAATTTGCTCATAAAAAAAGCCCCCTCTTAATTTTGGAGCTTCCACGTTAAATAAAGACTACTCTTTGTTTAATAGCGGAATGCGAAAATAAATCAGCAAAGCTATTTTAGCCTTTTCGTTTACTAACAACTTCCCGTTTAGTAACACTTAACTATTTATTCTCTACTCTATTCTTGTCTTATTTTATCAGATTTTGTAGTATATTTCAATATCTTTTTCTTACTTCATTAAATTAACTAATTTGCTTGTTCCCAATCTGTCTACACCAAACTCTATAAATTTCTCTGCATCTTCAAAAGATTTTATTCCTCCTGCTGCTTTTATTTTTACATCTGTTCCTTCTAATTCTCTTTTAAATAATTGTATATCCTCAAATGTTGCTCCGCCTGTTGAAAACCCTGTTGATGTTTTTATATAGTCTGCTCCCGCATTTTTTACAATTTTGCACATTTCTGTTTTTTCTTCATCTGTTAATAGGCATGTTTCTATTATTACTTTTAAAATCTTTTCACCACATACATTTTTTATAGCTTTTATTTCTTTTTCTATATCTCCATATTTTTTATCTTTTAACCATCCTAGGTTTATAACCATATCAATTTCATCTGCCCCTTCTTCTATTGCAGACAATGTTTCATAAACCTTTACATTTGTTGTGTTATACCCATTAGGGAATCCTATAACTGTGCATATTTTTAATTTGTCCCCCACATATTTTTTCGCATCTTTTACATAGCTTGGTGGAATACAAACAGCTGCAACATTGTATTTTATTCCATCATCACATACGCCTTTTATTTGTTCCCATGTTGTAGTTTGAGCAAGCACTGTGTGGTCTACTTTTTTTAATATTTCATTCTTGTTCATACTTTTTTCCTCCAAAAATTTTTAGCAAATTGTAATTTGTGTGAGTAAATTGTTTTCTGAAAAATTAAAATATTAAAAATGGAAAAAAGGTTGCGAATGGATT
>CAKOVK010000012.1 GCA_934121925.1 uncultured Clostridia bacterium | reverse complement strand
CATCGTGAATAATCCCACCTTCAAAATTTAATGTTACTTCATTTTTGCTTTCTGCATATACTTTGTTTATAGCTGTTGGGAATAGTATGCTAACCAATAAACAAATCATCAATAAAATTGATAGGATTTTAACTTTTCTCATTCTTTTACTCCTTTCCCATTATATTTGTATTCATATATTATCATATTAAAGCTTCTATTCTATAATTTTTACCAATTTTTCCGTGACAATTTGGTAATTGTTTCTTTAGAATTTTTGTGGTATGCTATAATGTGAAAAAAGTGACAATTAGGAGGCTATTATGACTTTTTGTGAGAAATTAAATAATTATATAGAACAGCTTGAATGTTCTTCCCAAGAGTTAGCAAATGCATCTGGATTATCTTCTGCTGTTATTAGTCGTTATCGTAATGGAGAAAGAACTCCAAATATAAAAAGTAAACAACTAGAAAGTTTATCTAATGGCTTGTACAAAATAAGTGCTGATAAAAAAGTAAATTTTTCTAAAGAAGAGATTTACAATGCTTTAGCAAATACACTTAGTGATATTGTTATCGATTTTGAACAATTGAGCAAAAATTTTAGTGAGCTTGTTTCTACTCTAAATATTAGTATTGCAGATTTATCTCGTTCTATTGGATATGATTCTTCTTTTATTTCTAGAATTCGTACAGGAAACAGAAATCCATCTAAACCTAAAGAATTTATTGAATCAGTATCTAGTTTTATCGTAGCAAAATACAGCTCACCTGATAATAAAAAGGCTGTTTCTATCCTTATAAACTGTGAATTAGAGGATTTAAATGATTCTTCTAAATACAATTTAAAATTAATGGAATGGCTTTCTACTAACTCTGCTCCTACTCATGATTATATTAATGACTTTTTAAATAATTTAGATACATTTGATTTAAATCAATATATTAAAGCTATACATTTTGATGAGATGAAAGTTCCTTTTGTTCCTTTTTATAAACAAGCTTCTAAAAATTATTATGGTATAGAAGAAATGAAAAAAGGAGAGTTAGACTTTTTTAAAGCTACTGTACTTTCTAAATCTACAGAATCTGTTTTTATGTGTAGCGATATGCCTATGGAAGACATGGCACAAGATGTTGAGTTTGGCAAGAAGTGGATGTTTGCTATTGCTATGACATTAAAAAAAGGTCTTCATTTAAATATAATTCATAATTTAGATAGGCCTTTTAACGAAATGATGCTTGGACTAGAAAGTTGGATTCCAATATATATGACTGGTCAAGTTTCTCCATATTATTTAAAAGGAGTTCCTAACTCTACATATTGCCATTTCAACTATGTATCTGGCACAGTTGCCCTTACTGGCGAATGTATTAGTGGATACCATAATGAAGGGAAATATTCTTTGATAAATAATAAAAGCGAAGTTGCTTATTATAAAACAAAAGCAGATTGTTTATTAAAAAAGGCTACTCCACTTATGGAAATTTATAGGGCAGAATCTAAAAATGCTTTTACTGCTTTTATATCTTCAAGTGCTAAACGCAATGATAACAGAAGAAGAATTTTGTCTTCACTTCCAATTCATACTATTTCTGATGAGCTTCTTCTAAAAATATTAAAACGTAATAAAGTTTCTGATGAAGATATTGAGATTATAAAATCTGCAGTACAAGAACAAAAAGATATAATTTCAAATATATTAAAAACAAATAAATTTGAAGATGAAATCTCTAAAATTTCTAAAAAGGATTTTGATAATTCTCCTCTTACCTTATCTCTTTCTAATAGTTTTTATGAGAAAAAAATCTATTATAATTATGATGAATATTTGGAACATTTAGAATTAACAAATGAATATGTAAAGAATAATAAAAATTATACATTAACCAATAATCCTAATAACACTTTTAGGAATATACAAATTTCTATTTGCGAAAATCAATGGGTAATGGTTTCTAAAGATACTAGTCCTTCTATACACTTTGTAATTCATCACCCAAAGCTTAGAAGTGCTATTGAAAACTTTGTACCACCTGTTGTTGAATAAATTGTTTTTCCTTATAGAGCGAAAATAAAGCGACTTAAGTCGCTTTATTTTTAAAATATCCCTACTATATTCCCATTTTCATCTATATCTATTTTTTCTGATGCTGGATTTTTTGGAAGGCCTGGCATTGTAAATATATTTCCTGTAAGTATTACAATAAATTCTGCTCCAGTTTTTAATATTACATCCTTTACATGTATTTTAAATGGATCTAAGCATTGTAAATTTTTAGCATCATCAGAGAATGAATATTGTGTTTTTGCTATGCATACTGGCATATTTCCATAGCCTTTTTCTTCTAAATCATTTATTATCTTTTCTGCCTCTTCGCTATATTCTACTCCTTCTGCTCCATATATTTTTGTTGCTATTTTTTCTATTTTTTCTTTTATATTGTCATTTAATTCATAGCAGTATTTAAAGTTTGATGGTTTTTCGCACAAATCTACTACTTTTTTCGCTAAATCTATTGCACCTTCTCCACCTTTTGCCCAAGCTTCAACCAAACTTATATTAACACCTTTTTCTTCTAGCTTACCTTTTAAGTATTCTATTTCTTTATCTGTGTCTGTTATATATTTATTTATTCCAACAATTACATTTAAGCCAAATACTTGTTTTAGATTATCTATGTGTTTTAACAAATTATGAATTCCCTTTTCTAGATATTCTATAGACTCTTCTTTTATATTTTCTATTGGCATTCCACCATGGTATTTTAATGCCTTTATTGTTGCTACGCAAACTACTGCATCTGGTGTCTTTGGTAGATTTCTACATTTTATATCCAGGAACTTTTCTGCTCCTAAGTCTGCTCCAAAACCAGCTTCTGTAATGCAATAATCAGCAAGTTTCATTCCCATTCTTGTAGCTATTACGCTATTACATCCATGTGCAATATTTGCAAATGGTCCTCCATGAATTAAGGCTGGAGTATTTTCTAATGTTTGAACTAAGTTTGGTTTAATGGCATCTTTTAAAAGCACTGTCATTGCGCCTTCTGCTTTTAAGTCCTTTGCTCTTATTTCTTCTCCATTTTTGTTATAGCCTACTACTATGTTTCCTATTCTTGTTTTTAAGTCTTTTAAGTCTTTTGCTAAGCAGAATATAGCCATTATCTCTGATGCAACCGTTATATCAAATCCGTCTTCTCTTGGGACTGCATTTTTTTCTCCTGACAAACATATTTCTACTTTTCTTAATGCTCTATCATTCAAGTCTACGCATCTTTTCCATATTACTTTATCAAAGCCTAATTCATTTCCTTGGAAAATATGATTATCTATTAATGCAGAAAGCAAATTGTTAGCTGAAGTTATTGCATGTATGTCTCCTGTAAAGTGAAGATTTATTTCTTCCATTGGAGCAACTTGAACATATCCTCCACCTGTCGCTCCTCCTTTTATTCCAAAAACTGGTCCTAAAGATGGTTCTCTTAACGCAAGTATAGCTTTTTTATTTATTCTAGATAACCCATCTGCTAGTCCTATTGATATAGTTGTTTTTCCTTCTCCTAGTGGTGTTGGGTTTATAGATGTCACAAGTATCAATTTCCCATTTTTTTTATCTTTAAGTTTCTCATATAAGTCGTTCGAGATTTTTGCTTTATATTTCCCGTATTGCTCCAGGTATTCTTCTTCTATTCCTAGTTTTTCTGCTATCTTTGTTATGTTTTGTAATTTTGCTTGTCTTGCAATATCGATATCTTCCATCTTTTACCTCCTAAATATTCTCTTTATTAAAACTCTTGCTCTTCTATATTGTTATCACTATTATTTATTAAAACCGTTATCTTCTTTTCTGCTTTTTCTAAGTAATCGCTTGCACTTTTTGAAAGCTTCATTCCTTCTTCAAATTTGTTTATAGAATCGTCTAAATTCAAATCTCCTTTTTCTAGTTCTTGTACTATTTTTTCTAATTCTTGCATTGTTTCTTCGAAATTTAATTCTTTATTCTCTGTACTCATTTTTGCCTCCTATTTTTATTATTATATACGGGTATGTCCTTACAATGTCTTCTGGTTGACAAGGGTTAAAATCACTATTATTGATCTTTCGTAAAAGTTCCTTTTTCCACATTTACAGTATATTTACATATTTCCCATGTTGTTTTGCTTTCTCTTACATATATTACATATTCTTCATTAGTACTAGCTGAATCATCAGATGAAAAATAAACATTATCATCCTCTCCCCAGTCTTTTTTTACTATCTCCATTGCTTTTTCTTTATTGCTCTTTTCTTTTTCTATTTCTGTTTTTGTAATTTCTTCTTCCCCAACACTTGTATTGTTTTCAGAAGGTTCTTTTTCTTTCTCTATAACTGTGTTATCAGTAATCTCATTTTCTTCATCATTCTCTATTATATTATTTTCTATTGTGTTGTTTTCTACAATATTGCTTTGTATTGAATTTTCGTTTGTATTTGCAACTTCTCTTTCCTTATTGTTTTTAATGTTTATTAACTTTGCAATTAATGCAATTGTTATAATTACTAAAGCAACTGCAATGCATATTGCTATTATTCTTTTTTTCTTTTCCATATCCTTCACCTCAAAGTACCTTTGTTTTTACTTCTCCATCTATAAGTCTTATGTCTAATGTATCATCTTTTTTTATTTCTTTTACACTTTTTATCGTTTTGCCCTGTTTTTGTGCTATTGAGTAACCTCTTGTTAAGGTTTTTAGTGGGCTTAATGTATCTAATTTAGAAATTAGTTCCACAGATTTAGTTTTTAAATCTTTTACTTTATCTGTTGTTAATGTTTCTAATTTCTTAATTATTATATCTAAATTTATATATTGTTCTTTTATTTTTGAAGTAGGGTCTGTAAATGCTTTTGATGCCATGCATTTTTGGTATCTTAATTTCATAAATTCTATTTTCTTTTTTAAAGAGTTTTTATATCTTTGATTATATGTTTCTAGTTTTCTTTTTATTTCTTTTATGTCTGGCACTGCAAGTTCAGCTGCTGCAGATGGTGTTGGTGCTCTTAAGTCTGCTACAAAGTCTGCTATTGAAAAATCTGTTTCATGACCTACTGCAGAAATTATTGGTATTTTCGAATTATATATTGCTCTTGCAGTTATTTCTTCATTAAACGGCCATAAGTCTTCTATTGACCCTCCACCTCTTGCTAAAATTAGAACATCTGCTAATTTCTTTTCGTTCATTATTCTAATTGCATCTGCAATTTCTAGTTCTGCTCCTTTTCCCTGTACTGGCACTGGAAATAGTCTTATATGAACATTTGGATTTCTTCTTGTAGATACATTTATAATATCTTTTATAACTGAACCTGTTTTTGATGTTAAAACGCCTATTGTTTTTGGCATAAAAGGAATTTTTTGCTTGCGTTTTACATCAAAAAAGCCTTCTTTTTCTAACTTGCTTTTAAGCTCTTCGTACTCCTTATATAAATCTCCTATTCCATCTTCTTTCATTGCTTTTACATATATCTGATAAATTCCGATCTCTTTCAAAAACAGATACTGTTCCTAAAACTAAAACCTTCATTCCATCTTTTGGAGCAAAATTTAAAGTAGCAGTAGAACTTTTAAACATTATGCATTTTATTAAAGAATTGTCATCCTTTAATGTAAAATACATATGTCCTGTATAGTGGTGTTTAAAATTAGATATTTCACCCCTAACATAAACATTGTTTAAGTATTCATCCTCTGCTACTTTTTCTTTTATATATTTATTTAAGTAAGATACAGTAATTGGTTCTATTTTCAATTTAATTCTCCCTTAACTACACTTGCTAAAATTCCATTTATAAATGAGTGTGATGTTTCTTCTCCATATTTTTTTGCAAGTTTTACTACTTCGTTGATTACTACTTTATATGGTAATTTTTTATATTTTATTTCATAAATTGCAAGTTTTAATAATGCTAAATTTATCTTTGAAATTCTATCTACTTCCCAATCTTGTTTTAAATTCTTAGATATTTCCTCTATAATGTCTGTAGATTCTTTTGCTACGCCATTTATTATATCTTCTATATATTCCTTTGCTTCTTCTGAATTTATTTGATTATTTTCAAAAAATAATTCTATATCCTCATTGCTTACTTCTTTTTGTATTTCTATTTGATATAGTAGTTTAAATGCTAGTTCTCTTACTTGTGATCTGTTCATTGTTTCCTCCAATTATAATTTATCTATATATGACTTTAGTTTTTCTTTTACAAATTCTTTATTGTGTTGCACATAATTTCCTACAAAAATACCTGCTAATATTATTAAAATAATAATTAGTACTTTATGAAGATTTAATAGTAGTGCTATTAATGCTATTACCCCCCCGATAATTGCTCCTCTATATTTAATAAAAAAATCCTTAACATCTTTCATATTTAATATCCTCTTATTCTTTTATATTTGGTTCTTTTTTTACACTTATATTCTTTATTCTAATATTTACTTCTGTTACGTCTAAATCTAGTGATTTTTTTATTGTATCTTTTACATTAATTTGAAGTTTACTAGATAGATCTTTTATTATTGCTTCTGGATAAACAAACAGTGTTATATATATTTTAACATGGCTTTCACTATCGACTTCAACTTTTGTCATAACGCTTTCTGCACTATCAAAAGATTTTACGACTGTATTTGTTAAACTCTCTATTGTATCTTTAGATACTAGAAGTTTTCCATTGTCATTTTCTAACAATATTCCATCTCTACTTTCATTTTTTTCTTTAGAAAAAGAGTTAAAAAATATAGATTTAACTGCTAAAATAATCAAAATAATTGATACTCCTAAAGTTATATTATTAGCCACTGTATTTGTTATTAAAAACTCTGCTCCTTCAAAAGCTAAGTCCATTGTTAGCCACCCAAATGATAGCAAACATGCTATTAATGATATTACTAATATTAATATTGAAAATAGTACTAAATTGAATTTATCTAAAAATTTCATCTTTTACTTCTCCTCTTCTAACGTGTATTTACGTATTACATATTATCTATACATTTTGTTGTTCTTCTTGGTTTTCTTCCTTCTCTTCAGTTGTGTTTACACCTTGTACATGTACATTTACACTTGAAACTTTTAAACCTGTCATTGTTTCAACAGCTTTTTTTACTCTGTTTTGAATTTCAAAAGCTACATCTGGTATTCTTACTCCATATTCTACAATTATATTAACATCAATTTTTACCTGATTATCGCTAACATCAACTTTTATTCCTTTGGTTAAATTTTTCTTTCCACTTAGAACCTCTGTAATTCCTCCTGCAAATCCTCCTGCCATTCCGAAAACTCCATTTACCTCTGATACTGCTTTTCCTGCAATTATAGCGACAACATCATCTGCAATTTTTATTCCTTCTGCAGTAGTTTCTTCTGCATTTTTTATTTCTTCATTATTATTTACTTCATTTAAATTTTCTTCTTCCATTATATTACCTCCCTAAAAAAATTGATATACTTATTTTTTTACAGTATAAGTATATCAATTAACTAATAGTTTTACAACTATTTTTTTAAATTTCTCATTTTTAATTTATTGTATCTTTATTATCTTTTTGTATATACAGTTCCATTTATTGTTATAGTCGAATAATCATCTGAAATTATAGCTTCTGATTCCTCATCCCAAATAAATTTTCCATTGTAATAAACATAAACACCATGATTGCTTCCATCACTTCTAGTAATTGTATATACTCCCAATGTTATTCCGTTTTCAACACAAGTATCAAATTCTATTGTTTCTGTTCCATTTTCATATATATATCCTGTTAATGGAATTAATCCTGTCGTTCCTTGTTTTGCAAAGACTACAGTTGTATCCTCTTCACTTATATTTGTTGTGGTCTCCAATATTGAATTTATCACATTGCCACTTTTGTCAGTAATTTCTATATAATTAAATTCGAATTCCACTGAAACTATTGTCACTTCATTTGTTGACGAATCTACTTCTTCATATTGTGTTGTTATTTTACCATTTTTAGTGTTTTCATTATACGTATATGTTCCTGGATTTTCCTCTCCATCCGATATAAAAGTTGCTTGGTTATTACTTTTTAGTTTAAATCCTACTGAACCAGACATATCTCCGCCTATTGCATAGTAAGTTCCTAATATAGGATTATCTGCATCTTCTGAGTCTCCTGAGCTTTCTGTTATTTCTAATGTTTTTTTATTTACTGTGTATGTTGTTCCACTTTTTCCTGTATACGATCCATCTCTTCCTTTAAATCCTTCTGGTAATACTACTTTAGCAAACTCAACTTCTCCATCTGTTCCTACTGCAGCTAATATTGCTTCTAACAACTGTTCTTTTTCTGCCTCCTTTTTTGTACCATCTGCTGCTTTTTGTGCTGTTGTAAATAGTCCTCCATTTAATGTTACATTAATTGTTACTCCCACTAATATTAGCATTACTATTATTGTAATAATCAATGCAATTAATGTAATACCGTTTTGTTTTTTCATTTTCTCTACTTCCCTTCTTTTGTGTTTTTTATCAGTACAATTATATTTTATACATTCTTTTAGTCAATACCTATTATTTCAAAAAAATTGTTTTTTATAATAATTCTATTGTTGTTTTAAAGTATACACTATTCCATCTAGTGTTATGGTTGAAAGGTCGCTTGCAATTGTAGCTTTTCTTTCACCCCAAAATATTTCCCCATTATAGCAAACATAGTATCCTTCGTGACTAATTAATACAGCGCCATTTCTTTTGATTACATATGTTCCTCGTGTTATTCCATCTTCAACACTTGTACTAAATTCTATTGTATCTGTTCCATTTTCGTATACATATCCTGTTAATGGAGCTAAGCCTGTTATTCCTTGTTTTGCATAAAATATTGCACTTTCTTCATCACTTTCAAAGATTGTTATCTTTAGTATTGAGTTTATTGTATTACCACTTTCATCATTAATTTCTATATAATTAAATGTGTATTCTAATTTTTCTGTTGTTACTTCTCCCGTTGTTGAATCTGTATATTCGTATGGCAATGTTATTTTTCCGCTTTTAGAATTTTTATCATAAGTATATGTTCCTTGGTGTTCCTCAGTACCATCAACTGCCATTACTTCATTATTGTTTTTTAACTCAATTTTTCCTGGTACAGATGCATCTAAAATTAAATAATAACTTCCTAGAATAGAATCATCTTCATCTTCCGAACTACTTGAGCCTCCTGAGCCTTCTGTTATTTCTAACGTTTTTTTGTTTACTGCGTATGTTATTCCACTTTTTTTATTTTTATATACGCTATCTCTTACTTTTTCAAAGTTATCTGGTAATACTACTTTAGCGAAATCAACTTCTCCATCTGTTCCTACTGCAGCTAATATTGCTGCTAACAACTGTTCTTTTTCTGCCTCCTTTTTTGTACCATCTGCTGCATTTTGTGCTGTTGTAAATAGTCCTCCATTTAATGCTACATTAATTGTTACTCCCACTAATATTAGCATTACTATTATTGTAATAATCAATGCAATTAATGTAATACCGTTTTGTTTTTTCATTTTCTCTACTTCCCTTCTTTTGTGTTTTATTAATCGATACAATTATAATTTATACAATTTTTTAAGTCAATATTATTATTACAAAAAAAATGTTTTTTATTTACATACCTCAGCATATATATTTGCTAAACATTGCATACTTAATATGCATTGGTCCATTGTATTTCCTGTTGCTCCTACTTCTATAATACATGCTCCTGTTGTTACGTGTTGGTTGTATCTTGAATTTCTAATTATTATTGGTCTAAAAAGTCCTGGATACATTTCGTTTGCTTTTTGTTGTATTTTTACTGCCATTTTCAAGTTTTGATTCCAGTTTGGATGTTCTAAGCCTCCCCCATTTGTTCCTATTACAAACATCATTTGTGCAGCATAGTTTCCATTTATTTTTACTGTTGGTGCATAGCTATTACTACTTCCTACTGCATCTCTATGTAAGTCTATTACAAACTGAGTATTCTTTCCTATTAATAATTCTTGTACAGTTTGCAGTGACCTAGCATATGAGCCTGAGTATGAAGGATAATCATGATATGTAATATTATGTTCTACATTAAAGCCTTTATTTTGCAAGTAATTTGTAAGTTCTGTTCCAACTCTAGCAACACTATAATTTAAATCTGTTGTCCTGTAGTTTCCTGTCATTTCGTATTCATATCCGTTCACTTGCTGTATAACTTTCACAAGTATGTGTATGATATATTAATATGTCTTTTTTATTTGTTATTTCTACATCAGGTACTAACATATCTTCAGTTATTTCATAATCACTTTGATTATTTATCTGTACTCCTTCGTATGATGATGTAACTTTTGGCGTTATATTATTTTCGCTCACATTTTCAACAGTTACATTTTCCGGAAGTTCTGCAACTTTATTTATTAATTCTTCTGTATCATCTATTGTTAATTCCTCTTTATTTATCACTAAATCTGTATTTTCATAAATAGATTTATCAAAAATACCTGTTCCCATTGCAAGTATTGTATTTTTTGTTAATATTTCGTTATTATATTCTTTTGAATTTCTATATGACATTAATGATATGCTTATATCCAAGCAGTTTAAAAAAGAATTTTTGCTTATTTTATCTCCACTTGTTTTAATTGTTTCTTCGATATTTGTTCTCTCTTTTAAACTAATTATACTTTTTATTCCTTTTACGAAAAGGAATAGTATAAATACTATTACCAAAAATTTAAGAATATATTTAAATAAGTCTCTTGCATTTATTACTGCTATGTTCATTTACATATTTCTCCTTTGAATCTAACCTATTTAAATATATTCTTTTAATTTTGTTTTATTATATTATTTTAATTTTTCTATTATTTTTTCTATTTCCATTTGTTCTTGAGTTCCATTTGTCATATCTTTTATTGTGTACATTCCTGTTTTTATTTCGTCTTCTCCTATTACTAATACATTTGGAATATTTAATTTATCTGCATATTTGAATTTTGCTTTCATTTTTTTATTATCAAAGTATATTTCTGTATTTATTCCCGCATTTCTTAATTTATTTGCTATTTCTATTGATTTACTTGAATCCTCTATCATAGAAATTACTAAAACATCAGATATTGATTTTTTATCTGTTTTTATTAATTGCATATCATTTAATATAAAGAACAATCTTGTAAGCCCAATTGACATTCCTACACCTGGTAAATTTTTGTCTGTGTAATATCCTGCTAAATCGTTGTATCTTCCTCCTGAGCAAATACTTCCTATTGATTTGTATTGATTTAAAAATGTTTCATATACTGTTCCTGTATAATAGTCTAAACCTCTTGCTATGCTTAAATCAATTTCAAAGCAGTTATCTGGAATGCCGAAAACTCTCATATATTTTACTACTTCTTTTAATTCATTTAGTCCTGTTTTATATGCTTCATTTTCTATTCCTAATGTTTCTAATTTTGCTAATTTTTCATCTGTTGTTCCTTTTATTTCTATAAAATTGATTATTTTATTTATGCTTTCTTCAGTCATGCCATAATCATCTTTAAATATTGCAATTACTAATTCTTTTCCTATTTTCTCTATTTTATCTATTGTTCTTAAAATATCTGCTGATTTTTCTTGTACATTAGCTGCTTCAAATAGTCCATTTAGTATTTTTCTATTATTAATATGTATAGATAAATCATCTAAACCTAAGCTTTTAAATGTTTCATACATAATTGCTGGTATTTCTGCATCGTTTATTATATTTAATTCTCCATCTCCAATTACATCTATGTCACATTGATAAAACTCACGAAATCTACCACGTTGAGCACGTTCTCCTCTATACACCTTTCCTATTTGATATCTTCTAAAGGGGAATGTAATTTGGTTATAGTATTCTGCAACATATTTTGCAAGTGGAACTGTCAAATCAAATCTTAGTGTTAAATTACTATCTCCTTTTGAGAAGCTATACAATTGTTTTTCTGTTTCCCCACCTGCTTTTGCCAGTAAAACTTCAGAGCTTTCTATTACTGGTGTATCTATTGGTAAAAAACCAAATTTTTCGTAAGTGTTTCTTATTTTGTCTTGCATTTGGTTAAATAATATTTGTTCATTTGGAAGTAATTCCATAAAGCCTGATAATGTTTTTGGTTGTATTTTGTTCATAATATTTGTCCTCCTTGTTTATTTATTTCGAATCACTGTGGACAGTGTTTCTCATAAATTCTCTATATTTTTATGATGTGTGAAGTGGGATTTGAAAACTCACATTTCACTTCATACTTCATATTTAATAAGTTTTTGGTTTTAATTCTAAATAAATCGGTTCTTCCTCTTTTATCATTGTTGATTTTCCGTGTCCTGGATAAACAATTGTATCTTCCGGTAAAATCATAAGCTTTTTTGTTATAGAATTTATTATATCTTCAAAGCTACTTGTTGGCAAGTCTGTTCTTCCCCAAGAGCCTCTAAATAATGTATCTCCCGAGAAAAGCATCTTTTCTTCTTCAGAATATAAGCTTATTCCTCCACATGTATGTCCTGGTGTATGAATAACCTTAAATTCAAGATTTCCTATATGGATTAAGTCTCCATCATTTAATCTAGAATCCGCTTCTACTATTACTCTTCCTAGTCCAACATACTCTGCTAAATTTATGTTTGGCTCTCTTAACCCTTCTTCATCTAATATATGAATTAAAACTTTTCCTCCGAGCCCTTTTTCTTAGCTCATTTACCCCAGCTATATGGTCTCCATGGCAATGTGTAAGAACTATATATTTAAGCTTTGCTTCTAATGTATTTAGCATTTCCATTATTTTATCTACATCTCCACCTGGATCTATTACCATGGTTTCTTTAGTTTCTTCATCTTGTACAATATAGCAATTGGTTCCTCCAACCGCTGGTATGTCAATCTTTATCCTTTTTAAAATCATTTTAGTCATCTTCCTTTATTCTTTAGTTATTTTATATATTAGGAAATTTTTCATTCCTACTATATAAAAATGCTATAATCGCTATTGCCTTTGAGATTTCCTCATTTTATTCGGAAACTCAAATCGGCGAGAAGAAAAGTATGGCAAAGCCACTTTCCTTTATTTTCTTTATATAAATTTAAATCAAAAGCGAATTGCAATGTTTTCAAAACAGATCAAAAACGAGTAATGCTAGGCAAATTAAAGTAAAAAACCGGAGGTGTGCGTATGCATTTTTTCTCTAAATTTAAATCAAAAGCAAGTAGTACTAGGAAAACAAGTAAAAATTTTTGAGATAGTACATAAGTACATCGAAAAAATTTTTATGTAGTTTGACAACGTAATACGATGCTTTTCATTTAAATTTGGTTATTTTTTACGATTTACTTCATAAACACTATCCACTTTCCTTATAGCCTTAATAACTTTATTTAACTGTTCTATATTTTCTACTTCAATAGTTATTTCTATTGTAGCAATTCGTTCCTTGCTTGTTTTTGTATTTACTCCCATTATATTAATTTTTTGTGCTGTTATTTCTCTAACAATATCTGAAAGAAGCCCTGTCCTATCATTTGAAAGTACTTCTATATCTACATTGTATGCACCTTTTGTTTCTTCATTATACCAAGCAACATCTATTATTCGGTTTTCATCCTGAAGAAGTTCTTGCATATTTACACAATCTGTTCTATGAATAGATACTCCTCTTCCTTTTGTAATATATCCTATTATATCATCACCTGGAACTGGATTACAGCATCTAGAAAATTTAACTAAACAATTATCTATTCCTTTTACTATTACTCCAGATTTCGGTGGTTTTTTTGTTGTTGGTTTCTTAGCTGTTAATTCTTCAATTTTGGCTTCTATTGTTTCTTCTTCGTGTTCTTTCTTATATTCTTCTAATAATTTAGTAATTATTTTTCCTGGTGCAATTGCGCCAAAGCCAATACTTGCAAACATATCTTCTGCATTTGCATAATGATATCTTTCCAATACTGCATTTATCCATTCTGGTTTTACTAAATCGCTATGTGTCATTCCAATTCTTTTTATTTCTCTATCTAGTATTTCTTTTCCTCTTACTATATTGTCTTCTCTTTCTGCTTTTTTAAACCATTGTTGTATTTTTGTTTTTGCGCTTGAACTTTTTACAAATTTAAGCCAATCTCTACTTGGGCCTTTCGGAGTATCAGATGTAATTATTTCTACTATATCTCCACTTTTAAGTTTTGTAACAATAGGCATCATTTTGCTATTTATTTTACATCCTATCATTCTATGTCCTACTTCTGCATGTATTGAATATGCAAAATCTATTGGCGTTGCATCTCTTGGTAGAACTTTTATTTCTCCTCTTGGGGTAAACACATAAACTTCATCTTCAAAAAGTTCTGTTTTTAATGTTTTTAAAAATTCATTTGGATCTTGCATATCTTTTTGCCATTCTAGTGTTTCTCTAAGCCATGCTAACTTGTCCTCTGCAACTACTACATTAGACTTTTTCCCTGTTTTATTATTTGCTTCTTTATACGCCCAGTGTGCAGCAATACCAAATTCTGCTATTCTATGCATATCCCATGTTCTAACTTGTACCTCAAATGGTGTTCCATTTGGGCCAATTAAAGTTGTATGTATTGATTGATACATATTTGGTTTTGGAACTGCAATATAGTCTTTAAATCTGCCTGGCATTGGACTATATAGTTCATGTACAACTCCGAAGTGCTGCATAGCAGTCTTTTATAGAGTTAACTATTATACGAAGTGCAAACAAATCATAAACTTGGTCAAGGCTTATATTGTCTCTTTTCATTTTTCTATAAATACTATATAAATGTTTTGCTCTTCCTGTTATTTCTGCTTCTATATCTTCTTTGTTTAACGCTACTTTTATCTCATCCATTATTTTATGTATAAATTCTAAGCGTTCTTCTCTCTTCTTTTCTATTCCTACTACTAAGTCTCTATATTCTTCTGGATATAAATACCTAAAGCCTAAATCTTCCAATTCCCATTTTAAAGAATATATACCTAAACGGTTCGCAAGTGGTGCATATAAATCCATTGTTTCTTTTGCATTTGCAATTTGTCTATTTCTTGGTATATAGCTTAAAGTCCTCATATTATGAAGCCTATCTGCTAATTTTATTAATATTACTCTAATGTCTTTTCCCATTGCTAGAAACATTTTTCTATAATCTTCTACTTGCTGTTCTTCTATTGTTGTGTATTGAATTTTTCCGAAGTTTTGTAACCCCTTCTACCATCTCTGCAATTTCTTCTCCAAATTCATTTACAATGTCCTCGTGTGTAACTGGAGTATCTTCCACAACATCATGTAAAAGAGCTGCACATATTGTACTATCATCTAATTCTAAATCAGCTAATATGTATGCAACATTTAATGGATGAATAATATATTCTTCCCCAGATACTCTCTTTTGTCCTTTATGGTGTTCATTTGCATAATTATAGGCTTTTCGAATTAAGTCTATATTAGAATTAGGATTATTTTTTTTCATTTTTTCTATTACTTTTTCTATTGTTACTTCTTCACCTTTTTGCATATACTATGTCCTTTCTTGTGTTTATATTGATTTCATTATGTCTTTTATATTTATTTGTATAGTTTCTTCTCCGTCCAAAATTATTAGTTTCTATTACTCCTGCTACATCTATTTTATCTCCTATTAGGAATTCTGAAGAAAAATGTCCTAAATTAAATCCTATTGCATTTATTACAAAATTGTCATCTTTAAGAGTTAACTTTAAATGTCTTCCTTCTGAAAGTGCTCTTATAGAATCTATTTTTAGGTTCTTGTATACAAATACTGGCATTTTATTTTTTTCACCAAATGGTTCTAATAATTCCAATTCTTTTATTGTGTTTTTGTTTATGTCTTTAGATGTGATTTGCGAATCTATTTTTATAACTGGAATTATTTTATTTATATTCTTTTCTACTGCTATCTCTTCAAATTTTTGTTTAAATGCATCAAACATTTCTTCTTTTAATGCTAGTCCAACAGCCATTTCATGCCCACCATATTTTTCTAAATATTTGCTTGATTCTACTAAAGCTTCGTGTAAATCAAATCCTGGAATACTTCTTCCAGACCCTTTTGCAATAGTATCTTCATGACACAATAATATGGTTGGTTTAAAATATTTTTCGGTTAATTTTGATGCAACTATTCCTATTACTCCATGGTGCCAATTATCTCCACAAAGCACTATAGTACTTAAACTGTCTATGTCTTCTTTTTCTAGTTCTAATGTTGCCTGTTCAAAAATTTCTTTCTCTTTTATTTGTCTTTGCAAGTTATATTTGTTTAGTTCTGCTGTTATTTCTTTTGCTTCATTTTGGTCATTTGTTAAGAATAACTTTAAAGCTTCTTCTTGGTAACCCATTCGTCCACATGCATTAATTCTTGGTGCAACGCCAAAAGATATTGTATTGGAATCTACTTTTTTATACCCTGATTCTTGAATAAGAGTTTTTAATCCTATATTCCTTGTTTGTGATACTAGTTTTAATCCCAACTTTGCAATAACTCTATTTTCATCTACTAAAGGAACTATGTCAGATATTGTTCCAACACATACTATATCAAGATATTTTAAATATTCTTTTGGATCTAATCCTAATTTTATTGAAATCGCTTGTGTTAATTTAAAGACAACACCGACATCCTGCAAGTCCTCTAAATGGGTATGTATTATCTTTTCTTTTTGCATCAATTATTGCATATGCATTAGGCAGTTCATCTAATTGTTCGTGGTGGTCTGTTATAATTACATCTATTCCTAATTCATTGCAAGTCTTGACTTCTTCTATTCCGGATATTCCACAATCTACTGTTATCATTAAAGTATATTTTTGCTCTATTATTTCTTGTATTGCTTCTTTATTTAATCCATATCCTTCTTTTAATCTATTTGGAATATAATATCCTGTTTCTAGTCCTCTTTCACTTAAAAATTTCTTTAAAACAGTTATACTAGTAATTCCATCTACATCGTAATCTCCATATATTATAACTTTCTCTTGATTTTCTATTGCTTTTAGAATTCTTTCTACTGCTTTTTCCATATCTGGCATCAAAAATGGATCATAAAAATCATTTCTTGTTGGATTTAAAAAAGTTTCTATTTGCTTTTCTTCTGTTATTTCTCTATTTACAAGTATTCTTGCAAATAATTCTGAAACATTATTTTTTTTAGCTATTTCTTTTATTTTTTCTTCGTTTGGTTCGTAATACTCCCATTTCTTATTCATAAGTTCTCCCTAAAATAAACATTTGTAATATTATATATCTTTTAATTTTTTTTTTAAAGGGTTTTGATAGATTTTTTAATTCGTTTAGACAATGTTTAGACCAAAATCTAATAATTTAAAATAACAATAGTAATAAAGTTCTGTATCTACACATTTTTTTCTGACAAAATTAGAAGGTTCCCAAGAATAAAAAAATAGCCTAACTTTTAATTTTTGTTAGACTATTTTTTATCCTATTATTGTTTTAAAGTATATACTGTTCCATCTGATAATGTTATTGTTGAATAATCTTCTGAAATAGTTGTAATAGTTCCATGATCTTCAACAGCCCACATAATTTTTCCATTGTAACATAAATAATTTCCTTCAATTGTACTGCTATCTTTTTTAAATATATATATTCCATATGTATTTCCATCCACAACTTCTTTGTTAAATTCTATTGTTGATGTTCCATTTTCATATATATTATCTTCTAGTGGAATTAAACCTTCACATCTATATTTTAAATAAGGAACATGTATAGGTTCAACTGCTAGACCTTCCAGACCTTCCATATTAATATCTAAAATTTCATTTACTACTTCATTACTTTTATTCATAATTTCTATATATTCGAAAGGTAAATCAACTATTTCTGTCGAAATTTCTCCTGTTGTTGAATCTTCATCTTCGATTTTTAATATAATTTTACCTGTCTTAGAATTGCTATCATATGTATATGTTGCACTCATGTTTTCTAGATTTTCAATCATTTCTTCTCCTGTTGTTGAATCTATCCCGGTTTCTTTAATAACAATTTTTCCGTCAGATTTAAATTCCATCATATTCATTCCAGAGAAATCAGTTATATCTTCTATAGAGTAATATGTTCCAACAATAGAATTATCATTGATATCTGATCCCCCTGAGTTTCCTGTATAATCTATTGCTCCATTTGCATTTACTGTATACTTATTTCCTTTTGGGCTTGTTACTGTATAGGGACCTCCTTCATTTCCTACTACATTCCATCCTGTTCCTAAGTTTGATTCTAATTTACTTTTGTTTATTGTTCCTGTTTCTGTATCATATGCTGTTGCTACTGCTGATAATAGTTGCTCTCTTTCGGCTTCTATTATGGTATTTGTTGCAGCACTTTGGGCTGTTGTAAACAAGCTTCCATTTAGTGCTACATTAATTGTTACTCCTACTAATATTAACATTACGATTATTGTTATTATTAAGGCAATTAATGTAATTCCGTCTTTTGTTTTCTTTCATTTTTATCCTCCTTCGTAATAATATAAATATAAATTATATATTAAATTTTACCCATTATTTTGTTTTGTGTCAATGTTTTTTTATTTGTTTTATTCGTTATTTTTTTAGATTTATCCCTGCTTAAACTGAAATTTAAGAAAGAGGGAAAAATGGGCCTGCCCCCTTTTTCCCTCTTTTTGCTTAAATTTCTAACGAACTTTGTTCTTGCATTGTTTCTATATTAGTTGATTTTACGAGTCCTTTTGATAATGTGTATAAATTGTCTTTTATATATATTATTCTTTCTATCGCTTTACTATACTCATAATCTCTATATCCATCTTCTATTTGCATATGTGCAATAGTTCCTTTTAAAGTAAATCCTTCGTTTAAGTCTAGTCCATATACTATTGCTCCTTGGAATGTTAGTTTTGTATTATATTCTCCATCCTCTTCTCTTATAGAAATAGGAAATGCTATTATATTCTTTTCTTTCGAGAATAGTAATGCTTTATGATTGCTTAATAATTCTGAATATGTTCCTTTTTCTCCTATATCTACTGAATATAGTTCTTTTGGGTTGCTTGGATTGCTTACATCAAATAAAGCCATTTTCATTCCATCTGTAACTACTCCTCCATATTTATTAGTCGTTGTATTTTCTCCAAAACCTATTATATGAGTTTCGTCATATGGATGTAGGTATTTACTATATCCAGGTATTTTTAATTCTCCTAGTACAACAGGGTTTGTAGGCTCTGATAAGTCTATTACAAATAGTGGATCTGTTTGCACAAACGTTACCATATATGCTCTATTTCCCATAAACCTAACAGAATAAATTTTTTCTCCTTTTGCTAAGTTTTCTATTTTTCCAATAACTTCTAGTTTTTCATTTAGAACATACATATTATTAGTATCTGTATCGCTGTTCCAATTATTACTATCTGTTGTTGCAATTCTAAAATATCCATCTTTTTCATCCATAGAAAATTGGTTTAGTACTTCTCCTGGTACACTTCCAACATTAGTATAATTAATTTTAGCTCCTTCTAGTTTAAATTTATATATATAGGTATTTATATCATAATTATCATAATATCCATACATTATATTATTTTTATATTCATATTTTACTTTTGTAATATATAGATTATTTTCAGATGAATATATTTCTTCTCCAGCTCCTAAATAGCTTTCTATATTTGCTGGTTCATTGTTATTAATATTAAACCCTGCAATATTCAAATATGAGTTTTCTTCACTATCGGGAAAATAGTATATGTCTGTAAACTCTTTACAATTAAGTTTTTCTGATATACTAGTGTCTAAATATTTTGGCTTATATTCATCTTCGTTAACATTTTCTTTTGTATATTCTTCTGGTAAATTACAATATATATACTTGTTTGCCATAAAATATATATTTTCTCCAATCATTCTTGAAGACAAATAATCTCCTTCAATTTGAACTTCTCTTTCATATTGTGGATTCTCTTTATTTTCAATATTGTATACTTTTGCAATAGTATATAAATCAGAAGACCTATACGCCAAATCATAATAAACCTCTTTATTTTGATTAGCTTTATAAACTCTTTTTTGTCCAATTATAACTAACTTGTTATTATTTATAAAAATTTCAGCAGATTTCATATTTTCTTTTTTATATTCTATTTCAGACACAATTTGTAATTTTGTTGGATCACTTGCATTTACAATTACTAATTTGTTTCCAGTAGAGTAGTAAATGTAACCTCCATCTGTTTTTACAATATCTGCTTCATCTACACCTTCTACTTGTATATTTGTTTTTGAATAATCATTTTTATCTTTGGCTGTGCTTTCACCAGTAGTTGTAATATCTCCAACACTTTTGGCGGTTTCTGCTTGTACAGTGTCAATACTATATAGTCCATTTGATTCATAATAACTTTTATTGTTTTCTTTTATTAAATTATAAAATGTTTCAAAGTTTTCTACTTTAGGTAATCCATTATTTTTTTCTACTACTGCCTTTGGAGTTTCTTTATTTTTGTTATTACTAATTGGAACAGCTATTGATATTGCTATTACAAATACAATCAAAGCTGATGCTATTGCATATATTCTTTTACCATATGTATTTTTTTGTTTTATTTTACTAAGTGTTTCCTGTTTTAATTTATTATCTATTTCAATTTCGTTCATAATTTCTACATAGTCTTTTTTCTTCATTTCTAACCCTCCTCTTCCATTTTTAGTTTTTCACGTGCACGTGCTAAACATGATTTTACGGTATTTTCTTTCATTTTAAGTATTTCGCTTATTTCTTTGATTTTATAATTTTCATAATAATATAAATGGACTATAGTTTTATATTTTATAGGTAGTTTTTGAACAGAATAATATATGTCATGTTTTTCTTCTGTTTCGAATGGTATATCTTCTTTCAATTCTGCTGTATTTCTAAAAAATTTTGAATTTAATAAATTCTTACTACAATTTATTGTTACTCTAATAAGCCAAGCTCTTTCATGTTCTTCACTTTTAAAGTCCGGCATTTTTTTTGCCAAACGTAAAAAGACTTCTTGATATACATCTTCGCTATTTTCTTTCGTTTTAGTTCTTATTAAAGCAAGTCTATATATCATATTTGAATATTTTTCTACCATTTTTTCTAAATATTGATTCTTGTTTGTATATTCCATTTATATCACCTATACATATAATACCATAAAAGTTGGAAAAAAGTTGCATATTTGAACAAATTAAAAAAAATTTTTAATTTTTCTTTAATTTGTTCTCGCCCGATTTGAGTTTTCGACTAAAAGGAGAAAATCTCAAAGGACTAGCGATTGTAGCTTTTTATATAATAGGAAATGGGAAATTTCCTATTATATAAAAAAAGACTCTATTTTTTTATAGAGTCTTAAATCTATGTATTTTTTATGCTTTTACAGTTTCTTTTTTTGCAGATTTTTTTGTAGTCTTCTTTGTTTTTTCTTTTTTTATTTTATCTTCTTCAACTTTTTCTGTTGGTAGGCAAAGATTTAATATTATACCTACTATTGCAGCTAAGCTCATTCCTGATATTGTTACTGCTAAGTCTCCACTTACTATTGATATTGTTGCTCCACCTAATCCTAAAACTAGCATTGCAGATGCAACTATTACATTTTTTGTATTATTGAAGTCAACTTGGTTTTGTATTAAAACTTTCAATCCGTTAACTGATATAAATCCATATAGAAGTAAAGATACTCCTCCTAAAACTGCATTTGGTATTGTAGATATTAATGCTGTAAATTTAGTAAAGAAACCTAATACTATTGCAATTACTGCTGCTAATCCTATTACCCAAACTGATGCTACTTTTGTCATTCCAACTACTGATGTATTTTCTCCGTATGTTGTATTTGCAGGTCCTCCAATTGCTCCTGCTACGAATGTTGCAATACCATCTCCTAGTAAAGTTCTATCTAATCCTGGATCTTTTAACAAATCTCTGTTCATTATTGCACTTAAAGCTGTATGGTCACCTATATGTTCTGCTATGGTAACTAATGCTATTGGTGCTATTGTAAGTATTGCTGAGAAGTTTGGTGTATAGCTTACAAATGGTATTAAAAAGTTTGGAACTCCAACTATTGCAGCTTCTGTTATTGGTGTGAAATCAACAATTCCAACTGCAACTCCTGCTAAGTATCCTGCCACTATTCCTATTAAGAATGGTATTACTTTTAAAAATCCTTTTGCTGCTACTGCAACTATTGCTGTAGTTAAAAATGCTACTAATGCAACTACTATTGGTTGCCACTCTAGTGCTGCTCCACTTGATAATCCTATTTGACTTATTGCAGATGGTGCAAGTCCTAATCCTATAATCATTATCATAGGTCCTATTACTACTGGTGGTAATAATTTATCTAACCAGTTTTTGCCTATAAGTTTTATTATTATTGCAAATATTACATAAATCAATCCTACAGCCATAATTCCTGTCATTGCTCCAGAAACTCCACCTTTTAAGTATGCTGCTGTAATTGGTGCAATGAATGCAAATGAGCTTCCTAAATAAACTGGTGATTTTCCTTTTGTACATATTATGTAAATTAATGTACCAATTCCTGATGCTACTAATGTAACTGGTATTGTAAGTACTTCTGCTCCTGCTGCTGAATTGACTAATATTGGAACTAGTATTGTTGCTCCAAACATAGCAAAAACGTGTTGAAGTGCAAGTATTATCCATTTTCCAATGCTTGGTTTTTCGTTAACATCTAAAAGTAAATTGTTTTTCTTTTCCATTTCATTCCTCCTATATATTTTTTTATTTTAAGTGCAAAAAAAACACTAAAATTATTATTTTAGTGAATTACAATATTTATAAAATTAGATAAAAATGCTAAATAAATCAAAAATATAGTTGTTTTTGAATAGTTTTTATTTAATTTAGCACTTAATATTTTTATCATTTTTTACACCCTGCGAAAAATGATACTATAATTATATAATTTTTGCAATAGTTTTTTATTATTTTTTTATTTATTGTGATATTTTCCCCTATAAGTTGGCATAAATTGCCAAGCTTAAAGGATTACAATATCAAAATGTGTTCCATTCCAATTTTAAACTCTATAACATAAATATGTCTGTTTACCTGTGTAAATTCGTTTTTGATTTTTATTTTTGTCTTCTCTTAATTTTTTAATTTCTTGTTCTTTATTTTCTAATTCATTAATTAGTTTTTCAATTGCTGAATTAATTTCTTCAGCACTTATATAAATGTAACTTTTTATGCTCGGTTCTGTTATTACCGCATTATTTAATATTTCTGTTGCCTCTTCTATACTCATAGTAAAATCCCTCCTTATAGATTTGTATAGAAAAGTCTACTTTTTTATCATTAGTTTTTCTGTCAAAATATCCCTCCTATTGATTTTTTTGGAACACAGGTCTTTTATTATAATACTTTAGTTTGATTATTTCAATAGAAGTTTTTATTAATTTTTAAAAACAGAAAGGAACTAATGGGGACAGACCCCTTTTGTTTCAAATTAAGCAAAAGGGAGTCTGTCCCATTAGTTCCTTCTTTTATTTTTTGTTGGCGGAGTGAGTGGGATTCGAACCCACGGGCCAGTTTTCGCTGACTAACTGTTTTCGAGACAGCCTCGTTATGACCACTTCGATATCACTCCATATATGTTTATATAATATATCATTTCTTTCAAAATATCTATAACTTTTTTTATTTTTTTGCATATTATGTTTTAGGTGATAATTATGTATAGAATTGTAACTAATACTTTTGAAAAAGAACTTTATTACAAAAATACCGTTGTGCTTAAATACAAAATTGAATTTCCAAAAATTATTGGAAATAGTGTTGGTGTACATAGATTTAATAGGTTTAATTTTATAAAAGCTATTAAATTAAAACAGTATGTTGAAAAAAATTTATTCAAAGAAGCTAAAGAATTGTATGACTTTAATATGAGTAATGGTTATCCAATAATGATATATGAAATAGTTTCTAATTTTGCTATAACTCTTAATAAAAATCCATATGTAAGCTTATATTCAGATGAATATATATTTTCTGGTGGTGCACACGGGATCACTACTCGTACATCTCAAAACTGGAACATTCAAACTGGAAATCAAATAACTTTAAATGAATTATTTGATGGTAATTGTGATTATGTTTTGTACATTTTAAGGGATATAAATAATCAAATAGAAGAACAAATTACAAATGGAACTAACTATTATTTTGATAATTATTGTAGTTTAGTTTTAAATAGCATTGATTTAAATAGTTTTTATTTAGATGAGAAATATGTAAACATTTATTTTCAACAGTATGATATAGCTCCTTATTCTAGTGGAATTCCTACATTTCAAATTACGAGTTTGCCATATACAGCTTTAAGTAGATAAATTAAAATTTCACGAAGTGTGAGGTGAGAATTGAGGGAAAAAGGGGACAGTCCCCTTTTTCCCTCAATTCTCCTAATTATTTTTATCTCTATACACTTTGACTATGTCTTTTAAACTCATTTTCGTTCCATAATTTAATATTGCATTTGAGTATATTTTTATTGTTACTTTTGCTATTACTAGTATTGTTACAACTAATATTGCTATTGATATTAATACATCTGTTGGTTTTGCAAGTCCCATCATTATTCTAAATGGCATACAAAATGGTGATGATATCGGGAATAATGATGCAAATATGTTCATTTCACTAGTAGGATTCATCATTGTAAAGTATGATAAATAAAATCCTATTACTGCAAGCATTGCAACTGGTCCATTTGCTGATTGTATGTCTTCTGGTTTGCTTACTGTTGAACCTGTTAATGCATATAGTAATGCATATGCAAAATATCCTAGTATGAAATATATGATTGTAACTATTCCTAAGTATGGTGTTATTGCTGACATATCTAGCACTTGTTCTATCATTCCTGGCTCTAAAAATGCTTTTGCACTAATTAACGCGGTTCCAACTAGTAGAATCATTTGTAACAATCCCACTATGCCTATTCCTATCGTTTTTCCTAGTACAATAGTTTTTGGTGATGTTGATGTTACAAGTGTTTCTATAATTTTTGATGTTTTTTCTGTTGTAATAGAACTTGATACTTGATATGCACAGAAGTATATAGCATAGAATAGTACTATTGAAAGTAGCATCATTGCGAACACATTTCCATTTGCCTTTTCATCTGTTTGTTCCAATGAAAATTCAAAATTTGGTGTGATTGATTTTAATTGTTCCTCTGTTAATCCTAATTTGCTTATTTGTATATTTGTATATAAGGTATTTATTGTAGTAATTATATCTTCTGGCACTTCTTCCATCATTGTTGCAGCTTTTATAATATATTTAATTTTTATATTTTCTTCTTGTTTTTCAACAAATATTGCTGATTCTATTTCTTCATTTTGTATCTTTTCTTTTACTTCATCATATTTTAAATTTGCTATTTCTATTTCATAGCCTGTATCTAAACTTTTTAAACTTTCTAAGGCCCCTTCAAAAACATTGCTTTCATCAACTATAAGTAGCTTATCTACTGTGTCTTCTCCTTTAATTGCTTTTAGTATTTTCGGAACGTTAAATCCTACAACTATCATTACTAAAAATATTATAGTTGAGATTATGAAAGATTTTCTTTTTACCATATCTTTCATTGTAAATTTCATTACTGTAAATAAATCCTTCATACTACTCACCTACCTTTTCTATAAAAATATCATTTAATGTTGGTTTTGTTATTTCAAATTTATTAATTGTTTTTTTATCTTTTACCAATTCATTTAAAAGGTTATGTGCTTGTTCTTCATTATCAATTTTTACAGTATATTCATTATTTTTTTCGTTTTCTATTTCAAGTCCTAATTTTGCAATGTTTTCTACTATAGACTCATTTGATTCTATTTGAACTCTATTTGCCGGATATTGATCTTTTATTTCTCTTAAATTTCCTTGTAATACAGTTTTTCCTTTATTTAAAATTAAAATGTCGCTACAGAATTCTTCTATTGTTGACATTTGATGTGCAGACATTATTACATATTTTCCTTCTTTTACTAAATCGATTATTATATTTTTCAATAAATCTGTATTTACTGGATCTAATCCACTAAATGGTTCATCTAGAACAACTAACTCTGGATTATGTATTACAGCAGTCATAAATTGAATTTTTTGTTGATTTCCTTTTGATAATTTTTCTGCTGGCATTTGCATATATTCTTCTACTTTTAATTTCTTTGCCCAAGTACCTATTGCAGTATCTGCTTCTTGTTTTTTCATTCCTTTTAATTCTGCAAAATACATTAGTTGATCATATATTTTTACTTTAGGATATACCCCTCTTTCCTCTGGAAGGTATCCAAAGTTAACTGATTTCCTATCAACTTTTTTTCCATTCCATGTTATTTCTCCATTATCTTTTTTTATTATTCCAAGTAGCATTCTTATTGTTGTGGTTTTTCCTGCTCCGTTAGTTCCTAAAAGTCCAAAAACTCCTGGTTTATCTAATGCAAATGAAATACCATCAACCGCTTTTTTTCCAACAAATGTTTTAGAAACATTTTCTAAGATTAGTCCTGTACTCATCTAATATCTGCACCTCCAAAAACACATATTGCATTTATGTATATTGTATGGAACTCTTCTTTTTCTATTTTGTTTTCCTTTTTGTCATCTACTCCTCCAAATATAGAAGTTGACTTTACTTTTACTTTAACATCATCTGGTACAAATATTTCTACTCCACCAAAAATACTAGTTGTGTTTATTACAATATCATCTTCTATTATAGCTTTTCTTAAATCGCATTTAATTCCTCCAAATATTGCAGTTAAACTTGTTCCTTTAAATTTCTCTCCCTCGAAATTTAAGTCTTGCCCTGAAAAAATTGCACATCCTCCATTGTTTTTTTCATTATTTTTATTTAGCTCTTTTATCTTTCCGTTTAATTTGCTGTTAAATATGTCTTTAAAAACAAGTGATATTCCTATTATTACTAGAATTACTGGTAGTGCCAGTTTCCAAATCAAATCAAAGTCTATTACATCTTGGCAAGCTAATAATAAAGCTACTCCTACTAATATTCCTATTATGCTTCCTGTTTTTTCATCATCTTTAAATAGACCTATAAAGCATGGTATTATTATAAATAATGTCCACCATCCATCAAAAAATATGTCTATGTGAGTTATTCCGCAATGCGTTTCCTCCTATTATTAGTCCTATAATAATTAATATTATTCCTAATAATATATTTCCAGCTTTTTTCATTGTTTTATCCCCTTTCATTTTATTTGCTCTTATAATATCACTTTCAATGATATTTGCCAATATAATAAAAAAAATTCTCTTATTACATTCTCAATTAGCATGGTATAAGAATATCAAATTTCTTAAAAAAAGTATACAAACTATTGGTTGAGTTTAGAAATTTGCCTTTTGCTGTAACTATTTATTCTTTCCCTTATATTTTTGGGGCGTATGCAATACGCCCCTACATTTATTCTACATTATTCAAATTTAAATATTTAGGACAGTTCCTAGAATTTTTTTAGATATTTTTTCGGGCAGACACAGGGCCTGCCCCTACATTTAAGGAAATTTTTCATTTCTTAGTATATAAGAAGGAAGCCTAACCTTGTTGTATACGCAAAAATTTTCGATTTTTCCTTGCTTACTTTCTTCATTTGTTCTGCCTTAATTTTAAACATTTTTGTATTTATATTATCCTAATGCTACATCCAAAATCATCATAATTACAAATCCTATTGCAACTCCTATTGTTCCAATATTTGAATGTTCTCCTGATTGAAATTCTGGTATTAGTTCTTCTACAACCACATATATCATTGCACCTGCTGCAAATGATAATAGATATGGAAGTATTGGAACTATAGCATTTGTAAGCAATATTGTAATAATGGCACCTATTGGCTCTACAATTCCAGAAAGAGTTCCATATAAAAAGGCTTTTGGTTTTGACATTCCTTCACTTTTTAATGGCATTGATATAATAGCTCCTTCTGGAAAGTTTTGTATTGCTATTCCTATGGCTAAAGCAAAAGCACCTGCCATTGTTATTCCTGCATTTCCTATAAGAGCACCTGCAAAAGTAACTCCAACAGCCATTCCTTCTGGTATATTATGAAGTGTAACTGCAAACACCATCATTGTTGTTTTCTTTAATTTTGCTTTTATTCCTTCTGGTTTTTCGTTATTTAAATGCAAATGTGGTATTACACTATCTAATACAAGTAAGAATACAATTCCTAGTATAAAACCTATTGCTGCAGGAATCCATGCTACTTTTCCTTGTCCTTCTGCCATATCTATTGATGGAATAAGTAAAGACCATACAGAAGCCGCAATCATTACACCAGAAGCAAATCCTAATAATAGTTTTTCTACTTTAGAATTCATTTTGTTTTTCATTAAAAATACCATTGCAGCTCCTAAAGTTGTTCCTAAAAATGGTATTGCTAATCCGATTACTAAATCCATATAGTCCTCTCTTTCTTGTAGAGCACCAAAAGTAGCCTCCCTACAAATTTTCTTTTATTCGTTTCCTTTTAGATTTGAAACCATATCTATTGTTTTTACTTTTCTTGCTAAAACTTTATTTACAAAGATTGCAACTATTAAACTTCCAATAGTAGCATACAAGTATGATAATGCATTTACTTATGCTATAAAATCATAGTTTTCTCCTAAAGCTTTTTCAAATATATATACTATCATAAAATATCCTAATGGTAAACCTGCAATAATTCCAATAATTGAAAACCATAAATTTTGTTTTACAAATATTTTCTTTATTTGTTTATTTTTAAATCCTAAAACTTTTAGTGTAGCAAATCTTAAATCCTCATTTTTATATAAAGAATCTGGTTTATAATCTAGTCCTAAACTTTCATAAAATTTTTTACTAAAAGTCCTAATGCGCTTGCTACTAAGCTTATTATAAAACCATAATTTACATATAATCTTGTTATTTTTCTTCTTTTTATTCCTAATGCTTTTAATGTTTCTATTTGTGTTCTTTTTTTTTTACAAATGTTACTTATTGCAAACCAAAATATAAAAACAAATATTATATCATAAACATAAAAAATTAGATTACGAAAAAATGATTGATATTGTAGTCAAAACTATAACTGATATGCTAATAAAATAGCTCTCTTAGGCGCTATTTTATTTTTCTTGAACACTAATATTTTTTATTGCTTCATATAATTTATCCATTTGAGCTTCAATTTCTGACTGTTCATAATCTTCATTATACCTATATTTATCACTTTGTCTTCTTACATCATAATAGCTAGCTTCTTTCATTTCAAATTTTTCTTTAAACGGACTTCTATTATGTTCATTTAAATATTTATTGTATTTTTTTATATCAGTTTCTCCTGTTATATCATAAAATTTCTCTCCTATTTTTGTAACAACATGATATGGATATTTTTCATAATAAATAATATATGGCTTTGCTAAGTTAGGGAACTTTTCAGATAGCATAGTTGCTAAATTACCGCAATTTCCATTCACAAATACATCTACAGGATCTAATTTTGAATCTATCCTTTTTGTTTCAGCTTTTATGAATTCTATTAATTCTAAAACCCTTTGGTTTAACTTTTCTTTTGATGATTCCACCGCCTTATTTGTATCTATTTTAGCTCTAATATTTTCTTTAAAATCATCCATTCTATTTTACCTCCTATTACTTTTTTTATTTATTTTTGATATTTCCTTAAATTTATCTCTTTTTTCTTTTAAATACGCTTCGCTGTCACTATTATATTTTGCTTCATTTTTTAACTTCAAATAAGAATTATATCTTTCTTGAGATAATTCTCCATTTTCTATTGCTTCTAATATTCTGCAACCTGGCTCATTTGTATGTGTACAGTCTGAAAATTTACAAGTACCCAAAAATTGTTCTACATCTTTAAAAGTTTTATCAAGTCCTTCTTCACAATTCCACATTCCAAGTTCTCTCATTCCTGGTGTATCAATTATCATTGTTCCATTTGGTAACATTAGTAATTCTCTGTTTGTTGTAGTATGTCTTCCTCTTGAATCCTCTTCTCTTATTTCGCCTGTTTTCATTACTTCTTTTCCCATAAGTTCATTTACCAAAGTTGATTTTCCTACTCCAGATGAACCTAAAAATACAAGTGTTTTTCCTTTTTTAAAATATTTGTTTAAATCTTCCAGCCCCTCTTTTGTTTTGCAACTTATAGCATTTACGTCTACTCCAATTGCAACATTTTCTACTTCTGAAATATATTCTTTATAATTTTCTACCAAATCACATTTTGTAAGTATTATAACTGGTATTGCGCCAGAATTCCATGCTAAGCTTAAGTATCTTTCTATTCTTCTTATATTAAAATTATCATTTAAGGATTGCATTATAAATACATAGTCAAAATTTGCTGCAACTAGCTGTTCATGCTGTTTGTGTAATTCATGATTTCTATCTGCGGAAGCAGAAGCTCTTGAAAATGAGCTTTCTCTTTTTAGTGTTTCTAAAATCAAGCTATTACCTAAGTCATTCCATTCTATCAAAACAAAATCTCCTATTGTAGGATATATTGAGTTTGGATTATCATAATAGCTTCCTTTTTTTAGTCTAGCGAATGTCTTTCCTTTATTACAAACAATTTCGTACCTGTCCCTATATGTTGTTATTATTCGTGCAGGTATTCCCGCTCCATTTATTATATAATTTTCTTTTTTAAATCCATAATCTTCTATATTCATTTTTTTACCTCCTAATAATCTTTCTTTTAGATTACTACGAGATCCAATTTTAATTTTTTCAAAAATACCTCCTTATCAATTAGTATACTTAATATAATTTATATCATAAAAACAGATAGTTAGCAATGCTAGCTATCTGTTTTTTATTAATACTATTTAACTTTATTTTTCTTTTTTAATACATTTGTAACTACTATACCTATAATAGCTATAGTTAACATTCCAACAAAAACTAATATATTGTCACCTGTTTTTGGACTTTTTGAATTGCTTGTGTTGTTAGCCTTTGTATTAGTGTTAGTGTTAGTATTATTGTTTATTTCTGTATTTCCGTTATTTTCATTATTATTTTCATTGTTGTTGTTTCCGTTTTCAGTTTCAGCTTTATTTTCAGCCAATGTATAAATACTAAAGTGATTTGTTTTGAATATAGCATATCCATCTTTTACTTCAACTTTATATTCTTCTGTTTTTCCATCACTTGAAGTATAATATGCTACAAGGTCTTTGCCTTTTAAATTACCTGGTACAGGAATTCTTACTTCAAATGTATCATCATCTAATTTTGTAATATAATCTTCTAGAGAATTAGAATATAGTTTTAAGTCAAACATTGCGCTTTCTTTTACATCTAGTAATTTAATAATTCTTTCATATTCTGCTCCGCTTGTTATTTCATTTGTTCTAATATTTGTATCTAGTGGTATTGCTGATGAATTAGAACTAATTTCTATGTTTGTTGTTATATCTGCTGTTTTATATGTTGGCGTTACCATTTTTGAGGTATCTCTCTTTATAAATATATGGAATTTTTCTTCTTTGTTACCTACTTTTATAGTAGCTATAAAGGCTTGGTCATCTTCTGTTATTCCATTAACACCAATTTCATCTTCAAAATTATCATAAGCTGGTATAAAAACATTTCCGTATTGTAGATATTCTTCAAACGTCATATTTGGATCCATTTCTGGCCAATCTATTCTAGCATCATAAAATGTTCTTGCCCAAGCTTCATAGGCTGTTCCAAAATATGATATAGTAACTATTCCCTTTTTTCCTAAATATTCATCAATTCTTTTTTGAGCAGCATTCATTAGTTCTTCTTTTGTATTACCTGTTTCACTTGGCACATAAATTATATGTTCTGCTTGTGTTCCTAGAGCATCATCTATATGGTATATAACATTGTCATATTTAAATACTGCTATACCTAATCTTAATGTATAGAAAGGACTGTTCTCTCCTGCTCTATTATCAACATAAAAGTCCATATTTTTGTAATTTAAATATGATTTTAGTTCTCCTGAAAACATATCTAAAGATTCAGTTTCATTTTTTCCTACATTGTTTACCCAGTAATTTATTAATTCTAAATCTCTAACATTAAAGTATTCTATGTTACTTGGGAAATTTTTAATAAAGCCATCCATTTTTTCTTTTATAGTATTATTATAATTGTATACAATATCTACATTATCAATTAAATAATAATGGTATATTTCCATATATTGTTATTCTTAATATTCCTATAATGACTAAATGTAGTGGATAATATAAGTAAAAGAACCATTTCATCCAGTTTAGTTTGCCTTTTTCTCCATTATAAAAATTTAATAATGGATATGCTAATATAACTGCTAATGTAATTAATCCATATGTTTTACTTACAAATAAATATGAAATAACTGCATAAATTATAATCCAAAAACTCATACTTATAATTTGCTTTTTTAAATTGCCTCTATTGGAATACATAGATAAAATTGCCATTACTGCTATACAACTCCAATCAGATGAAAAAGTTATAATGTTTATTAAAATAACTAGTAACCATTTTTGCCATTCTTTTAAATTAGTTTTGTAATTTATAATATAAAGAGCAACTACTGACCAAGCAAGAGACCACATAATACTTGTTTGATTAAAAATATTTCCTGAACTAAATGGCATATAATTTATTCCAAAGGCAAAGCAATATGCAAAATGAGATATTATTGCAAAAATAAATAATCTTAAAATATATTTTTTTAAGTTTTTAGTATAATAAAAACCTTCACAAATAAAGAAAAACATAATAGGTGCAGTTAGTCTACCAATTATATGTAATATATTTGAGATTATATTATTAGGCATTCCTGGGTAAATTAAATCTGCAATATGATCAATTGTCATTGCTATAATTGCTATTAATTTTAAATGATTTGAATTCAACTTTTTCATTACATCACCTACTTAACAACTTACTATTTCTCTAATCTTATATGCAAAATTGGATAAGGATTTCCTTGTTCATCTGTTTCACTTCTTTTAATGCTTGTGGTACGTGCTCATTACTTTTTTGGCCCAAGTTCTTTTTTTACATTCTGGACATTTTAAATATCTTGTTGTTCCTATATGCATAGCAAACATTACTTCTTTATATTCTGGCACAAATTTATAATGACATTTTCTGCATTCATAATATCCAGCATCTAGTTCAAACTTTAGTGCAGTAAATCCTGCTACTAAAAATAGCACTGTTGATGCACTAATTATTGTTCCAAGAACAGTACCCTCTTCTAGTGTTTTTACCGCTAAAAGTAATATTCCAATATAGAATACTGAACTTGTTATTAAAATTGTCCACATAGATGTCATAAGTTTTTTATTTTTTAGTTCATCTCTTTTTGCTAATTCTACTAATAATTCTTCTGTCTTTTTATTATAATTATCCACTTTTATCCTCTCCCCACTTAATAATTCATTTACACTTATTTTTAGTTCATTACATAATTCAAGCATTATTGATGAATCAGGCATTGCTCTTCCATTTTCCCATTTAGATATAGCTCTATCTGTTATGTTTAATTTTTCTGCTAATTGCATTTGGGTTAAATGGTTTTCCTTTCTACATTCCGCTATAAATTTTCCAATTTTAATCTGATTCATATTATTACCTCCTTTAGCTTAAGTGTATGATATTATTATTAAACAGTCTACATACCATTGGTTGAGTGGGGTTAATTTTTATCAACCAACAGTTTTATTTTGTTTTAACAGCGTGTAGAACTACTCTATATTTATTATTATTAGCACATGTTGAAAGTGTTAAAATTTGATCTTCATCAGATACTTCCACATTAAAGTCCTTTATGCTTCTTTGTTTTAATGTGTTTATGAAGTCAGAGAATTCTGTACCTTTAAACTCTGTTGTAAGATAGTATTCTTCTGTTTCTATTTGATAAACAGAAAATATTTGAAATTTTTGGTATTCTTTTTCTGTTATTAAAGTAACATATTGGTTTTCTTCATTATTGTACCACTCTTCTTTCATAACATTTTTAAGAGTTCCAAACATACTGTCATCTCTTCTATTGTGTCCATATATTATAATATTCTTATCTGTTCCATCAAACTTGTTTTTGTAGTCAGCAAATATCCAACCAGCTTTATTACTTTCTTTATTAAAATTATGAGTTAAATAATAACTATTATTGTTTGTTTTTACAACTGGGAACTCTATACTAGTATTCTCTACTTTTAGCCATGCTATAGTATCAGAATTTTTTTGCTTTAGCTCTTCAAAGTTTATCTTATATTTTTCTTCAGCATTATTATTTATTTCAACACTTTTATTAATTTCTGCTATAACATCTTTATTGGCATGATTATTTATAGCCCATAAAACTATATTTATAGTAGAATATATCAAAAGCAATATTAAAAGTATTTGAATTATATTTATTATTTTAATTTTTTTGTTGTTCTTTTTTTCTCTCATTCTCAACTCTCCTATATTTTATTTTTTATATTATTTAATAATTAACTTATATCATAATAATATATAATTAACAAGCTTAGCTATAACTTCCTATTTACATTTGAAATTATTATAAATTTCTGCTTGTATTTCTTCAAAACCTTTTTCTATATATTTAGCTAGTCCTTCATCTTGCAATCAAGCATTTTCTCTCTTTTTTATTTGTTATCACTTTTCATTTTTATTCTAAACATTCTTGTTGCTAATGCTAATATTACAATTGTGTATATACAAAATACAACTACATCTTGTGTTGTTATTATTTCTATATTATTATTTAAAATTCCTTTTGTAATTGTTAATGCAGAATCGAATGGTAAAAACTCACAAACTTTTGCATATGTATCTCCTAACATCTCTTTTGGAAAATACATTCCACTTGTAAAGCACACCAGCTGAATAATTATGCTTGAAATACCAGAAGCGGCTTTATCTGAAACCAGGCTTCCTATTAGTATTCCCATTCCTATAAATAGCACAGCTATTATAATTGATACTAAAACTGTCCAGATAATATTTATACTAAACTGTAATCCTAAAAATAAAGCTGTTATAAACAACAATACATTTTGTAATAAAATAAATGGTATAAATGAAACCATATAGCCTAATATATATTCTATTGGTTTCATTGGGCTTATTCCTAATCTTGTAAGAAGTGATGTTGTTCTATCTTTTGAAATTAACATAGCTGTAAATAGTGTAATAAAAGAAAAACTAAATATAATAATTCCTGGAGTAAAGTTTTCTAGTTTATATGCATCATTTGGTATTTTAAATTGTTGAAATATAAATAATAAAAATAATGGTAAAACTATTGCAAAAATAATACTTAATGGATCTCTTATTATTTCTTTAAAATTTCTTTTGGCAAAATTTAGTATTCTCATTATAATTCACCCCCAGTAGCAATTTTTACAAAAGCATCCTCAAAATTCTTTGCTCCTGTTTTTTCTATAAGCTCTTTTGCTGTCCCTATCTGAACTATATTTCCTTTATTCATTATTGCAATTCTATCTGATAAACTTTCTGCTTCTTCCATATAGTGTGTTGTTAGTATTATAGTAACTTTTCCTTTTAAGCTTTCTATTATTTTCCATAATTCTTTTCTTGCAATAACATCTAGTCCTAAAGTAGGTTCATCTAAAAATAATATTTTAGGATTATTAATTAGTGCTATTGCTATTGAAACTTTTCTTTGCCAGCCTCCTGATAATGTTTTTGCTTTCTGCTTTAATACTTCTTCTAATTTAAACATTTTGATTAGTTCATTTATTTTTGTATCTTTGTCTTTAATTTTATATACTCCTGCCATAAATTCTAAATTTTCCTTAACAGATAAGTTAGGAGCAATTGCTGTTTCTTGTGGTGAAACATTTAGTATTTCTCTAATTTTCATATAGTCTTTTTTTGTATCATTTCCTAATACCTTTATTTCTCCATCTGTTGGCATTATTAGTGTTGATATCATTTTTATTGTTGTGGTTTTCCCTGCTCCATTGGTTCCTAGTAAAGCAAACAGTTCCCCCTCTTTTACTTCTAAATTAATATTGTTTACTGCAACTTTATCTTTAAATTTCTTTGTTAAATTTTTTATTTCAATTGCATCCATATTATTTGTCTCCTTTCGGAATAAATTTATCAATACTATCTTCTAATACATTAGCTTTAACTATTGCCATTCCTTTTTTCTTATCACATAAAACCACTACCGAATCTCCTGGTTTTATATCAAACATATCTCTTGCTTCTTTTGGAATAACTATCTGCCCTTTTTCTCCAACTTTGCTAATTCCAACATATTTATCTTTACTCATAAAATTCCTCCCTGTACGTTTTGTTATACTTTTCATACTTATTGTACTGCAAAAAAAAATAAAAAGCAACTATTATTCAATTATATAATAATTACTTTTTATCTTATACCAATCTCAATTTTATTATTTATTTATCTCTTCAAGGTTTTTTAGAAATTCTGAATAGTTTTCTACTCCTCTTTCTTCATTTTTTGCTTCTACTTCATCTTCTAATGATAAAGGTTCATATACAGTTCCTGCAAACCATACTTCTCCTGTTTCTTTGTTCCTTATAATAAACATATAAGGTTTATCAAATGTTAAATCTATTTTTTCTACAGGTACATCATATAAATAATCAAACATTTCACCTGCACCCATTCCACCAATAAATGTAGCTGCTGATGCTTTTATGCCATCTTGTGTAAATTCAATATTTGCTTTATGTTTTGCCTGGCTTATATATGCCTTTTCTTCTGTAATGCCTTTTAAATTGGCTCTTTCTTTATCAAATACATCTTTAACTCCCATGTCATTTAAATCTTTAATAAGATTTAAGTCATAGTCAAATTTAAATTTAGGAATATAACCTACTACTTGAGTAATAACTCCTTCTTTAAAGTTTTCTCTTTTATTAATGTCTTTTAGATTTCCTATTATTTTATTAATTTCTTCTGCTGTAATGTTACTTATATATTTATCCAGATTTTCTTCTGGCATTATTGCAACATATTGTAATGTTGTTCCATTATATTCTTTTAAATCTTTAGCAAATGATTTTACTTTTTCATCTTGATAAACATAAAAATCTGTATTTTTATCTACACTTTTATAGTTTTCTTTTATTTCTTTCATATATAAGTCTAAATATTCTTTTACTACTGTTTCGACATCTTTTCCTTCTAAATAGTATGATGCATTACCATCAGAATTTTCATTTAAATATTTTCTAAATGCATCTCCTACTGTTTTTCTAATATTATCTTCTCCTAATGTGTTAACAATATCATAGTTGTTTATAGAGGCAATTATTCCCATACCAGATATTTTATTTTTAGCACCTTCAAAATCACTTGCCAAAAGGTTCTGAGGAGCTACCCAACCATATTTTTCATGTTGGTAATCTGCTACTGCATAATTATTTGCTAAAAATTTATCTTTCCAGTCCATATCAATTCCTACTGCGTTTATAAGTGCAAAATTTAAGTCATTTACACTTTCATCATCTATCATATCTTTTATAAGTTCAAGAGTTTTGTCACTAATCCAAGAATTCATTTTTTTAGCTGAAGTAAATGAATCATATTCAACATCAGCATTATATTTAGTTTTCAAATTATTAACAAAATTCTCTTTTACAGAATTTTTATATGAATCTCTTATAAATAATGCATTTGCTAATGACATATTAGCACTGTTAACATATTTATTAGGTTTATAATCCCCAATTAAATTTGAAATTTGCTCTTTAGATTCTCCTTCTGTTCCTTCATTTAGCATGGCCAAAGCATATTTAATAGATAGTGGGCTATATATTTTATTTTTTTTCTCATTTTCTAGTTGTAAAAATCTTAAATCAAAGTCTTCTAGTGAATTACTTTTAAGTGCGTATTTGAAAGCCTGTTTAGTATCAGTGGTATTCGTATTATTTGGTTTACTTTCAATTTTAGCTAAATCTTGGTTTTTATAATATGTTGCTAGGGCCACCATTCCTGCAATTAACAATATTATAATAAAAATTAGTATTGCTGTTCCTAAGCTTATTTGTATCTTTTTTTCTCCCTTTTTCATTCTATATCCTCCTTTTTTCTTTAGTTAATATAAACTATATTTAAATATTATCATAACCCAAAAACAAAGGCAATAATATCTTTAATATTTTGCTAATACATTTAAATTTTAAAAATCAAAACAGTCCCTAGAATTTTTTTCAGATATTTATATTTTTTATTTGGTTTTCTTACATAAAGCCACTATCCCCACAACAATTACCAATATTATTGTAACTATAAGAATTACTAATGTTATTTTCCCTACAAGCCAATTAATTTATTGCTGTTCCATTTACTGGCCATATAACGTACATTTTATGTTTTATTATAGCTATATCCTATTTTACCATGTATCTCCTTATTTTTTCATTAAAATCACCATAAATATTATATAGTATTTATAGCTATAAAACAAGTGTTTGTAATTAAATATAAAAAAAAGAAAGTTATTAAAAAATGCACTTCTTGTTGGACTCAGCAAGCCGCGTCGGTAAAACAATCCAAAGGGATTGTTTTAGCCTTCGAGTAGCACTTGCTTCGCAAGCACTACTCTTGGCGACCTCCTTTTCGAGTCCTACTTTCTTAAAAGCATAATAAAAAAGTCCATTTTCAAATGGACTTTTTTATTTTGGCTCCCCGTGTTGGACTCGAACCAACGACCTATCGGTTAACAGCCGAGCGCTCTACCAACTGAGCTAACGGGGAATATATTTAATTCTGGCAACGACCTATTTTTCCAGCAGGGTAACCCGCAAGTATTTTCGGCACTGACAAGCTTAACTTCTGTGTTCGGGATGGGAACAGGTGTACCCTCGTCGTAATTGTCACCAGAAAATTGTTAACTTTTCAATATACTTTTTCAAGTACGTTTTGTATTATAATATATTATTTTCTATTTTGCAATATATAATACAAATTTTTTCATATTTTTTAGCACACTGAAAAATATATAGAAAGAAAATATGGGTTAACTTTAGATTTACCGCCTTTGCTTAACTTTTTATGGT
>CAKOVK010000011.1 GCA_934121925.1 uncultured Clostridia bacterium | reverse complement strand
CTATGCTATCTTTGTAATAGTTTACTCTGTATTCAAAACTATCTTTTACATATACTACGTTTATTACGTTTTCTCCTGTTGTTATTTCTATACTTGGAGCTGTTCCCACAAATTTATATCCTTCTGGAATATGTATTGTTACATCTGCTGTTATTGTGCTTCCAAGTTCTGCTACTCCTTCTTCTTTTGCTAAGAAGTTTGCTTCTGCTATGCTATCTTTGTAATAGTTTACTCTGTATTCAAAACTATCTTTTACATATACTACGTTTATTACGTTTTCTCCTATTGTTATTTCTGTACTTGGTGCTGTTCCCACAAATTTATATCCTTCTGGAATATGTATTGTTACATCTGCTGTTACTGTGCTTCCAAATTCTGCTGTTCCTTCTTCTTTTGCTAAGAAGTTTGCTTCTGCTATACTATCTTTGTAATAGTTTACTTTGTATCCAAAACTATCTTTTACATATACTACGTTTATTACATTCTCTCCTGTTGTTATTTCTGTACTTGGTGCTGTTCCCACAAATTTATATCCTTCTGGTATGTGTATTGTTACATCTGCTGTTACTGTGCTTCCAAATTCTGCTGTTCCCTCTTCTTTTGCTAAGAAGTTTGTTTCTGCTATGCTATCTTTGTAATAGTTTACTTTGTATCCAAAATCATCTTTTACATATACTACGTTTATTACATTCTCTCCTGTTGTTATTTCTGTACTTGGTGCTATTCCTTCAAATTTGTATCCTTCTGGTATGTGTATTGTTACATCTGCTGTTACCGTGCTTCCAAATTCTGCTGTTTCTTCTTCTTTTGCTAAGAAGTTTGTTTCTGCTATACTATCTTTGTAATAGTTTACTTTGTATCCAAAACTATCTTTTACATATACTACGTTTATTACATTCTCTCCTGTTATTATTTCCATACTTGGAGCTGTTCCTACAAATTTGTATCCTTCTGGAATGTGCATTGTTACATCTGCCGTTATGGTACTTCCAAGTTCTGATGTTCCTTCTACTTTTCCCAAGAAGTTTCCTTCTGCTACATTGTCTTTATAATAGTTTATTGTATAATTTACCTTTTCTATTACTTCAACGGTCACTTCAATTTCTTTTTCATTATTGTCTGTTTTTGCTACTGCTTTATTGTATATTGGTGTTTGCGCATCTATGTCATCTTGTGTTACTTCATAGTCATACTCAAATGCTGTTTTTGTTTCTCCTACTTTTACATCTACTATCGCATCGCTTTGTTGCATTGTATCTGATACTCTTATTCCGTTAATATCTACTTTACCTGTATTTGTAACAGTTACTAAATAATGAATTTTGTCTCCTTTTTCTGCTTTTTCTATTATAGCACTTCTTGTTTTTACTTCTTCTTTATTATTTTCTAGTTTATATAAAGTTGCTACTTTTTCTATTTTAAATTCTTGTTTTGCATAAAATACTTTTATTACATTATTTTCTTCTACTTCACTTACTGTTAATGGTAAATTTTCTGTTCTTTCTAAACCGTATCCGGCTTTCACTTTATCTTCATATGTTTCTATTTTTTGATCTTTTTTATTTTTTCCTACAGTTTCTGTTAAGCTTTCATCTAGCTCTCCATCAAAATAATATTCTACTCTATATTTTAGATTATTATAGTTGATATTTTTATTTAAATTGTCTGCATCTTCTGTTAGGCTGAATTTATTCCAATTCAGCTCTTTTGATTCTGCTATTACTTTTTCACGTTCTACAGTTGATGTCTCTGGTTCTTGTGTAATTTCTCTTGTTGATTGTGTAGGTGTTGTTGTTCTTGTAGATGTTGTTTCACCTGTTGTGTTCACAGTTGTGTTTACAGTTGTATTTGGAGTTTCTTCTGTTTGCTGTTCTCCTCCATTTTCTCCCTGATTTTCTTGATTGATTGGTGTTTCTGCACCTGATTCTGGTTCATCATTTGTTCCTGTTACTGGTAATACGTTTTTTTCTTCCATAGCTGCTGCTTCACCAGAATCTTTTAAGAATAATACTGTACCAGTTACACCTATTGCTAGAAGTAATACTGTTAATGCAATTATTACAATAGTTTTAGTACTAAATTTCCCTTTCATTTTAACCTCCTAAATTATATATTTATTTCTCTTGCTTTTACTATAAATCTATTTTTGTTTCCGTTTGTACATGTTATTAATGTTATTTCTCTTGTGCCCTCTTGTTCTGGTAATATGCAAGTTATATCGTTTGGATCTATAACATATGTTTTAAAAACTTTGTATTTTAATTTAACATTTTGTATGTCTGTCAACTCTATAATGTCTCCTTCTTCTAGCTTTTTAATTTTTCCAAACATTGTTCCATTTAAATTATTATGTCCTGCTAATGTAACGTTTCCAATTTCATTTATTCTATTTCCCCAAAACTTTGTGATCGACAAGTTTAATGTTTCTTTATTTGTATTTTCTAATATTGGATATTCTAATTCTATTTTTGGAATTTTAATAATTCCTACTACTTTATGTCCCTGTATTTGTTCATTTATTTCTGCAGTTACATTATCGTTATCTTGTAGGGCTTTTGAAATATTCATTATTACTTGTTTTGTCTTCTTTTCATTTTTATATATGCCTATATACTTTATTGCTACTAATATAGAAACTACTACTGTTGCTAATATTAATAATAGTAATAATATTTTATATAATTTAATTTTACTCATATTCATTCCTACTTTTCTTGTTTTTTGCTTAATGCTTTTATTCTAATAGAAACAATTATTATAGAAACAATTAAAATAGCTAATACTATTAATAGAGTATTATTATCATATGTTACTGGCAATTTAGTTGTTATTTTTTCTATTATTTTTTCTTCAGATTCTTTTCTTGTAGATGTTAAGAATTGCACATCTTCTAATTCTATTTTGCTTCTGCTTTTTCTTCCTAAAAGTAAAACATATTGATCTCCATCTTTTGAATCTTCAGGTTGTTCAATTTCATTATTCTTTATTTCTGTCCATTTTTCACTATTTACATTTGACACTACTTCTTCTATTGCCTTTGAAAATGCTTTGTATGTTTTTAACTTAGTGTACATATCAGTTTCATCATTAAATTTAGATATTTTATTTGCTATATCAAATAGTTCTTTTGCTTTTTCAGATTCCTCTACTTTTAGCAATGCATAAGAATAGTCTTTTGCTTCTTCTGGTAAAACAACTTTTCCAACTGTTGTTGTTATTTTTTTACCTTCAGCTTCTTGCTCTGTAGTTTCTTGTTTTACTTCTGTTTTAACATTTTTTGTGACATTTGCTAATTCTTCTAATGTTTTTTCATTAATAGCTTGGTTTAAGTCTACTTCTACACCTTCTAGAATATAATTATCTCCTTCTTTTGCCCACATATATGTAGTAGTATTAAATTTTGCCATATTGCTACTGTTTACAAAAGCTATTTTGTTTGCATTTGTTTCAGAAGAATCTGTTTCTGATTCTGTAAATACTAAGTCTACTTTATTTTCATTTTTATTATTAGAAAATGCAAATTCAAAATCTGTGTTTAGATTATCTTTTATGTATATTAAATAATCTCCACTTTGTTTTTTTAATAGTTCGATATTTTCATTTGTTCCTAATACTGATGTTTGCATCGCAATTATCCCTAAAAAAATGATTGTTGTAACCAAAATCAATTTTAATTTTAGGTTGTTCATTTTATGCATCCCCCTTTTTATTTAATAATATGATATTGAACCTAGTCCAATACCTTTTTAACCTTCAATATTATACTACGGAACCATAATGTTGTAAACATTATTTTCCATATTTTTTTTATTTATTATGTCAAAATTATTACAATTTAAATGCTTTTTCAACTTTTATTTGCATTTTATTTTTGGTAATGCTATAATTCAATTAGCAAAGCCAAAAGATGAAGCAAGGATGTGTTATTTATGGATATTAATAACATCATTGATAGATTAAATAATGAATTGGATAAATTGAATAAATTAAAAGCTGGAGCTTCTATTAACACTAATGATTTTTTTACAGATAATGAATCTTTTAATGATGATTTATCTTTAGATGATTTGCTTGAGAATGATTCTAATGACAGCATTGAGCCCCCAGTTTCAGATAGTATAAGTGTTGAGACCAATAATGATTACTCTGATATTGAGCCTGATACGGAAACAGTTTCCTTAGTAACAATAAAAGAAAAGCATCTTCTTACAATGCAAACAATGTTTAAGAAAAGCATTAGGGTTTCTTTAAAGTCGTTTTTAATTTCTATTACTTTAAGTTTTTTGAATTTATTTATATGAAAAAGGTTGCCGTTTGTAGCAACCTTTTATCTTTGTTCTTGAATAGGAAAAATCGAAGATTTTCCTATTCAACAAAATGCTATAATCGCTATTGCCTTTGAGATTTCCTCATCTTATTCGGAAACTCAAATCGGCGAGAACAAAGGGCGACTAAAGTCGCTTTGTTCTACAATTACTTTTTTAGTGTTTTTTCTATTTCTTTAAATCTCTTTATTTTTTGTGTTGTCGTTTTTTCTAATTCCTCTGTTGTTAAGATTAATTCTTTTATTCTTTTAAATTGTGATAGATTTTTGTTTATTTCTTTAATATCTTCCCACACTAAATCTTTATACTCTTTTTCTGTTTTTTCTCCAAAGTGAGATTTTATTTCGTTTTCATCATATACTACTTTTATTCCTAAGGCAATTTCTCTTTTTGAGTTTTCTCTTGGGAATAGTATGCTTTCTTTTACATATGGCAATTTATTTACTAAGAATTCTATATCACTTGGAAAGACATTTTCTCCGTTTTTTAGTACTATAACTTCTTTTTTTCTTCCTGTTATAAATAAATATCCATCTTCATTATAATATCCTAAATCTCCTGTATGGAACCAACCATCTTTTAATACTTTTTTTGTTGCTTCTTCATTTTCATAATATCCAAGCATTACGTTTGGTCCTTTTGTAACTATTTCTCCTACACCCTTCTCATCAACATCTTCTAGTTTTATCTGAATATTAAATGGTGCCATTCCAACACTTCCAGGGCAATGTTCTTTGTCTGTTTCTGCTGCAACTAATGGAGAGGTTTCTGTTAATCCATATCCTTGTACAGTATCTATTCCGAAGTTGTTGTATCCATCTATTACATTTTTGTCCATGGCAGCCGCGCCAAAATATGCTATTCTTAAGTTTCCTCCCAATTGGTCTAAAACTGATTTAAATACTTTTCTTCTTATATCAATATGGAATTTTAATAAGAAGTTCGCAATTTTGCTCATTGTATTTACTATTTTTTCTTTTCCCTGATCCCTTATTCCTTTTTGTATTTTTTTGTATATTGTTTCTAATACTAAAGGTACTGCTACAAAAACGCTAATGTGGTATTCTTGTAAGTTCTTCGCAATATATTTTAGTCCATCGCAAAAAGCAACTGTTGCTCCACTGTAAAATCCATACAAAAATGTTATTGTACATTCAAATGTATGATGTAATGGTAAGAAAGATAATAAAACATCATCTGGATACATTTTTGACATTTTAGCCATTGCCATTATATTTGATGTTATATTCTTTTGAGAAAGCATTACACCTTTTGCTGTATTTGTTGTTCCTGATGTAAATATTAAAATGCTCATTTTTTCATTATCTATTTTTACTTCTTCATATGATTTATTTCCGTTTTTTCTTTCTTCTTTTCCTTTTTCTACTAACTCTTTAAAAGAAAGTATTCCATTTTCTTCTTTTTCTAAATCCATATTTATAAAATGTTTTAAAGTTGTTTCATCTTTTTTTATTTCTTCAAAAACTTTACTATATTTATTTTCATATACAACAGCATCTGCTTTACTTCTTTTTATTAAGCTCTTAATTTCAGCATCTGGTAAAGCTTTGTCTAATGGAACCACCACCATATTTGATGTTGTTATTGTTAAATAACTAACACACCATTCATATCTATTATTTCCTATAACTGCTATTTTTTTATTTTCTAATCCTAATTTTAAAAGCGATGTTCCAAAAGCTTCTATTTCTTCTTTTATTTGGCTATATGTTTTTTCTACTACTTCTTGGTTTGGTTTTCCTAAGTTTTTCTTGAATTTATATGCAATGTTATTTGGATATTTATTTGCACTATGAATTACCAAATCTTTAAAATTATATATTTCATCAATTTTATAAATTTCACTATTTAATTTTTTCATTTTTTCCCTCCAATATTTTATTACATTTTCAAATTGTAGCATTGCATTTAATAAAATTCAAGTTTTTCTACGTATTTGCCAATTCTACGTTTTTGTGTTATACTGGTAGAGTAATTTTTATTCAATTCTACCGCTAGTAGAATTAAGGAGGAACCTAGTCTATGAGCGACTTAAAAGAAATCATTGCATTAAATATTATAAAGCTTAGAAAAGATAAAAAATTAACTCAACTTGAACTTGCAACAGCATTAAATTATTCTGATAAGGCAATCTCCAAATGGGAAAGAGCAGAATCCGTTCCTGATATAACCGTGTTAAAGCAATTGGCGGATTATTTCGGAGTTACAGTTGATTATTTAATTAGTGAACATACAGAAAATTCTAAGTTAGTCATAACCACAAATAAAAAGAAAAAAATCAATAAGATTTCACTTACTCTTCTTGCCACTTCTCCTGTTTGGCTTATTACTACTATTATTTTTACTTTAATTTCTATATTTACAGGGAAATATATATGGTATATTTTTTATATAGGTATACCTATAATAATTCTTATAATCCTTATTTTTAATAGCATTTGGGGTAATAGAAGGAATAATTATATTATAGTTTCTTGCTTCATTTGGGCAATTTTATTATGCATATATTTATCTTTAATTAAATTTAACATTTGGCAAATTTTTATATTAGGCATTCCTGCACAAATAACTATTATTCTTTGGTCAACTTTAAAAAGAAAAAAATAGAAGGTCACAATTTAACCTTCTATTTTATATAATAGGAAATTTTTCATTTCCTATTGTTTGTATATATTATTAATTATTATTTTTCTTCTTTTAAGCAATCTTTTCCATCTACAATTCTTGATACAAGCATTGCTGAACTTGTATTTCCAACAACATTTAATACTGTTGCTGGGCAATCTATAATTGTTGCTATTATTGTAAGTATTGGTAATGCTGCTACTGGATATCCCATCATAGTTAATATCATCATTTCTGATATTGTTCCTCCACCAATTGGAACTGCTGTAACTAATAATGTAGCTACTAATGAAACTAATAATACTTGCATAGCTCCACCGAATGTTGCTATGTTTGTTCCAAACAAGCATACTAAAAACATAACTTTAAATACTGATCCAATTATACTTCCATCTTTATGTAAGTTTGTTCCTAGTGGTATTGATGTTTCTGCTATATCACTTGATATTCCCATATTGCTTGCAGCTTTCATATTTACTGGTATTGAAGCCGCACTTGAACATGTCGCAAGTGCTGTTACTGTTGGTGGTACTGCATTTTTCCAGAATATTTTAATACCTTTTTTCTTACCTGCAATAAATGCATAAACTGTGTACATTATAAAATAGTATAAAACTGATACTACTAAATATATAATAAATGTTTTTGCATATCCTAGAGCAATGTTTGCTCCAAAACTTCCAACTAATGCTGCAAAATAGCATCCTAATCCTATTGGAGCATAATACATAACTATTTTTAATAAATTCATTATTACAGTAGTTGCTGATTCAAGAAAATCTTGAACTGGTTTTCCTTTTTCACCAGACATCTTAATTGCACATCCAAATAGTATTGAAAATATAACAAGTGCTATTAGATTATTTTTTGAAAGTAATCCTGTAAAATCTGATACTGTTATTGCAGATACTGTTCTTTCAAGTATGTTTAGTTCTTCTGTTTCTTCTTCTGCTACTTCTTCGCTGTTACTTTCTAAAGATTCTAGTATAGCTTTGCCATCTTCTACGTTTACAAGTTTAACAAAAAATGTACTTAATAATCCTACTACAACTGCAATAATTGATGTTATTACAATTACTAAAACTATTGAACCCATTATTTTGCCTAAACGTTTTGGTTGTTTTATTCTTGCAATTGATGTACTTATTGTTAAGAATACCAATGGTACTATTATAACAAACATTAAATTCAAGAAAATGTCTCCAAATGGACTTAAAACTGTTGCACCTTCCTTCCATATTAAACCTATTATTGCCCCTATAATTATAGAAAGTAGCAATATTACTGTCTGCCCATAATGCTTAAAAAACTCTTTCATAGGTTTTCCTCCTTTAAATTTTTATTACGTATACATTATATTGTTTTTTTCTTCATTAATCAAGTTTTTTTGATTTTTTCTTTGTTTATTTAATTGAAGTGAGAGGTGTGAAGTGGGAAGTTTGATTTATAGGACCAGGACTTCGTAGACTTTTCTCTATTTTTCACACTTCTCACCTCAAACCTCCCACTTCATGAAACTACAATTTATTATTTATATTAATTTTCCTAATAACATCTCCACCTAATTTCTTTAAAATTATATTCTCTTCATCTATTATTATATAACTTTTACTGCTTCCACCTCTTGGTTTTGATATTGAGCCTGGATTTGCTATTATCCTATCTCCTATTTTTTCTATGTTTCCAACATGTGTATGTCCATACAAAAATATTTGGCCACATTCTTCTGGTAAATTATTTCTATTATATATATGTCCGTGTGTTAAAGTTATTTTTGTGTTATTTACTGTTATATTTCTTATATATGCTAAACTAAAGTTAAAAATACCTTCAATTTCAGAATTATCACAATTTCCTTTTACTGCAATTATTGAGCCTGCCATATTATTTAATATTTCGGCCACCTCAAAGTCGGTTGATGAAAAATAATAAGAAGAAAAATCACCTAATATTATTAGTTTTTCTGCATTTTCTTCTCTAAATTTTTCTACAGCCTTTTCTAGACATTCAATATTTCCATGAATATCTGATATACACATTAATTTCATTTTTCTCTCCTATAATAAAAAATTTCATAATTTTTATATGAACTATATAATTACTTCTAAAAATGCTCTATCCATTAATTTGTACATTTGTGTCTAGCTTTAAATTATCTACAAAATCAATGCTAACTATATGTTCATCTATCTTACTTTCACAGAATTCAATTATACCAGCATATTCAAATTTCCAATTAGGATAATTATCATCTTTAGCAAAATCTATACTAATTTGAGGTTTGCCTATGTTGTTTTTTATATATTCATCAGAATAATTATTATAAAATTTTCTTAATCCTTTTTCTAATAAATAGTTCAATATAAAATCTTTCTCCTTTTGATATTTTTTTATAATACCATTGGCATATCGAATAGTATCTTCATTAAATATCTCTTCACTAATTAATAATAAATATTCCTTGTCTTCAAAAACATACTTGTTACTAATATACTTTTCTAAATCCTCATATTTAAAATCTTCTTTTTTCATAATTTTATAATTCCTTTCATCATTTTTACAATAAGTTGATTTATCTTCAAACTAAAAATATACTCATCTAGTATAACTAGTTCATATTTAGCAATTTCTTCTCCTAAGTATTTAATATATCATATTTTTGTACAAATTAGAATATTTTAGTTCTTATTCTTTTTATTTGGTACAGCTTTCACTATTTGTTAAAAATTTCACCCCTGCTACTTTCTTTAATAACAGGGGGCGAAGCTAACTCAATACATTCTTAAGCGTAAGAAAAGAATACTTACAATTAAGCAACCAATGCTTACAAATAAAATCGTTACTATTGTTTTTGTAAAGTCTTCATTGGTATTAGCGTTCTTTCTGTCATGCTTCTTTTGCCAAGAATTGCAAGCTAATACAATTATTGCACAAATAATTAAAGCTATCGAAAGAACAAGCATAATTTTGCAAAGAGTATACATTTTTCTCCCCCCTCATACTTATTCGGAGGTATTGTACCTCCGAATTATTTTTCAAAGGTACAATAAAATACTATTGTAACAAACTAATCATAACATATTTTCTTATTTTTGTAAATCTATCGAAACTATTTGTTTTTTCCGCAATTCATACAATTGAACAACTCACAAATAAAATAAAATACAATATAATTATATTACTTTTTTAGTTATATTCATTACAAACATTGTTCTTTCTTAAAATTCATATGAGTAGGATTCGGCAAGCCGCGTCCTAAAAACAATCCAAAGGGATTGTTTTTACCCTCACTTTGTTTCGGGCACGTCCTTTTCGAATCCTCCTATCTAAAGCCAAAATAAAAACTAGTTATAGCTTTCGCTATAACTAGTCTTTATTTTGGCTGGGGTGGTAGGATTCGAACCTACGAAATGTCGGAGTCAGAGTCCGATGCCTTACCGCTTGGCGACACCCCAATATTTAAGGTAAGGGGATAAATTCATCCCCTTGTATTCTATTTTAGAAATCCTTGTATTATTTGCTCCTCTGCTTCTTTTTCATTTAATCCTAATGTCATTAATTTTATTAGTTGTTCTCCTGCAATTTTTCCAATTGCTGCTTCGTGTATTAGGTTTGCTTCTACATTGTTTGCTATAATTTCTGGTATTGCTATTACTTTTGCACTATCTTTTATTATTGCATCACATTCTACATGTCCAAAACATTTTGAATTTCCTTTTACATTTGATTTAAATTCTTGTACTGATTTATCGACTGCTACAGATCTTGATGTGACATGTGTACTTGCATTTTCTCCATTTAGTTCAACTTCAAATGATGTTGTTGCTGTTTGCTCTCCGTGTGTCATTATTTTTTCTGATATTACTAGATTTGTATCTTTTCCAAGTATTCCTTTTGTTATTCTTATTGTTGAGTCTACACCTTTTATTTGAACTGTTTCCATTTCCATATAACTTCCATCTTTTAGTGTTACTTCTGTTACTGGATTTAAAATTCTTTTTCCTTTTCCAGAGCCTTCTCCATAATGTTTTTCTATATATTTTACTCTTGCTCCTTCTTCTAAAAAGAATCTATGAATTCCATCATGTTGCGAATCTTTATGATGATCATTGTGTATTCCACATCCTGCAATTATTACTACATCCGCATTTTTCCCAATGTAGAAATCATTATATACAACATCTGTTAGTCCACTCTCTGTAATAATTACTGGTATGTGAACAAATTCATATTTTGTATTTTCTTTAACAAATATATCTATTCCTGGTTTATCTTTTTTTGTTACTATATTTACATTTTCAGTTATTTGTCTTTCTATACCTTGTCCATTTTTTCTAATATTGTATGCACCTTTAGGAGTTTCGTTCATATCCGCAATTTCTTTTAGTAAGTCTTTATCTACATTATCCATTGCTTTCTCCCCCTAACTTACAACAATCATTTTTTTCTGTTTTTAGGATAGAAGACATAACTTCTTCTTTTTTGCCTATTTTTTCTATATGTCCGTTATTTAATAAAACAATTTCATCTGCGATATTTAGTATTCTTTCTTGGTGAGAAATAATTAGTGTTGTTCCTTTTGTTTCTTTTCTTATTTCTTCGAATACTTTTATTAGACTGTTAAAACTCCATAAGTCTATACCTGCTTCTGGTTCATCAAATATTGTAAGTTTTGAATCTCTTACTGCAACAGTTGCTATTTCTATTCTTTTTAATTCTCCACCTGATAAAGATGCATTTACTTCTCTATCTACATATTCTTTTGCACACAAACCTACTTTTGATAATATTTCACAAGCTTCTTTTCTTGTAATTTCTTTTTTAGCAGATAATTTTAGTAAATCATATACTGTAATTCCTTTAAATTTAACTGGTTGTTGAAAAGCAAAAGCTATTCCTAATTTTGCTCTTTCATCTATTTTCTTTTTAGAAATATCTTTTCCATCTAGTATAACTTGTCCACTATCTTGTTTTTCAATTCCCATTATAATTTTTGCAAGTGTAGATTTTCCGAGAACCATTTGGACCTGTTATTACTATAAATTTATCAGAATCTAGTTTTAAACTTACATTATCTAATATTTTTTTATTATCTCTTGTAAAACATATATCTTTTAATTCTAGCATGATATATCCTTTCTATTTGTTTTATTGGCATAAATATAATAACACCTTTTTTTAAATAAATCAAGAATTAGATTTCAATCCCTTTCGCCCTGGGTATATTGCTAAATTTCCTAATTCTGCTTCTATATTTAATAATCTGTTATATTTTGCTACTCTGTCTGTTCTACATGGTGCTCCTGTTTTTATTTGTCCTGCATTTGTTGCTACTGCTACATCTGCAAGTGTTGTATCTTCTGTTTCGCCTGAACGGTGTGATACTACTGCTGTGTATCCGTTTTTCTTTGCTAATTCTATTGCATCTAGTGTTTCTGTTAATGTTCCTATTTGATTTGATTTTATTAGTATGCTGTTTGCTATTTTATTGTCTAATCCTTTTTGTAATCTCTTTATGTTTGTTACAAATAGGTCATCCCCAACTAATTGTAGTTTATTTCCTAATTTTTCTGTTAGTTTTCTCCATCCTTCCCAATCTTCTTCTGCTAAACCATCTTCTATTGATATTATTGGATATTTATTTGCTAAATCTGCTAGATATTCTATCATTTCATCTTCTGTTTTTAATTCTTCTGTTTTCCAGAAATAATAGCATCCTTCTTTTCCTATTTTTTTAGCTTCATCATACATTTCTGTACTAGCTACGTCTAATGCTAGTACTACATCTTCTCCTGGTTTATATCCAGCTTCACTTATTGCTTCTACTATAAGTTTTAGAGCTTCTTCATCACTTGATAAATTTGGTGCAAATCCGCCTTCATCTCCAACACCTGTTGCTAATCCTTTTGCTTTTAAAACTTTTTTTAATGTATGATATATTTCTGCTGACATTCTTAAGCATTCAGTAAATGATTTTGCTCCGACTGGCATAATCATAAATTCTTGTATATTTACTGTATTGTCTGCGTGTTTTCCTCCATTTAATATATTCATCATTGGAACTGGTAAAGTTTTTGCATTTACTCCTCCTATATATTTATATAGACTCATTCCAAGCGAATTTGCTGCCGCTTTTGCTACAGCTAATGACACTCCAAGTGTTGCATTTGTGCCAAGTTTACCTTTGTTTTCTGTTCCATCTATTTCTATTAATTTTTTGTCTATTTCTGCTTGTTCAAATACATTCATGCCTTCTAATTCTTTTGCAATTATTTTATTTACATTCTCAACAGCCTTTAATACACCTTTTCCTAAATATCTTGATTTATCTCCATCTCTTAACTCAACTGCTTCAAAACTTCCTGTTGATGCTCCTGATGGCACCATTGCCACTCCATTTGTTCCTTCTTCTGTAATAACCTCAACTTGTACTGTTGGGTTTCCTCTAGAATCTAATACCTCTAAAGCTTTTATTTCTTCAATTGCTAAATAGTCTTTCATAAAACTTCCTCCTTTATATTAATATATTCCCAATTTATAGCAACTTAATACAAAAGAGCAGTTATTTTGAACTGCTCTTTCAATGTTTTTATTATTATTTCATTGCTTCTTCGCAAGCAACTGCTACTGCAACTGTTGCTCCAACCATCGGGTTGTTGCCCATGCCTATTAATCCCATCATTTCAACGTGTGCTGGAACTGATGAAGATCCTGCAAATTGTGCATCTGAATGCATTCTTCCCATTGTATCTGTCATACCATAAGAAGCTGGTCCAGCAGCCATATTGTCTGGGTGTAATGTTCTACCTGTTCCACCACCACTAGCTACTGAGAAGTATTTTTTACCTGCTTCAATTCTTTCTTTTTTGTATGTACCTGCAACTGGATGTTGGAATCTTGTTGGGTTTGTTGAGTTTCCTGTTATTGAGACATCAACATCTTCTAGCCACATTATTGCAACACCTTCTCTAACGTCATTTGCTCCATAGCATCTAACTTTTGATCTTTCTCCGTCTGAATATGCTATTTCTTCTACAACATTTACTTTTCCTGTAAAGAAATCAAAATCTGTTTTTACATAAGTAAATCCATTTATTCTTGATATTACTTGTGCAGCATCTTTTCCTAAACCATTTAAAATTACTCTTAAAGGTTCTTTTCTTACTTTGTTTGCAGATTTAGCAATTCCTATTGCTCCTTCTGCTGCTGCAAAGCTTTCATGTCCTGCTAAAAATGCAAAACATTTTGTTTCATCAGATAGTAACATTGCACCTAAGTTACCATGTCCTAATCCAACTTTTCTATCATCTGCAACAGATCCTGGTATACAAAAAGCTTGAAGTCCTTCTCCTATTGCTTTTGCAGCATCAGATGCTTTTGTACAACCTTTTTTTATTGCTATTGCAGCACCTAGTGTATATGCCCAACAAGCATTTTCAAAACATATTGGTTGAATTCCTTTTACTATATCATAAGGATTAAATCCTTTTTCTTTGCATATTGCTAATGCATCTTCAAAATCTTTTATTCCGTATTTTTCCATTACTGGTTTTATTTGGTCAATTCTTCTTTCATAACTTTCAAATAATGCCATCTTTTATTTCCTCCTATTTTACATTTTCTTAAAAAATAGATAAAGTTCTTTCTTTTCTATTATAAAACGAAGTTTTTCATTCGTTTTTATTATTCCTTTCTTGGGTCTATCTTCTTAACAGCTTCATCAAATCTTCCATATTGACCACTTGCTTTTTCTATTGCTTCTAAAGGTTCTAATCCTTTTTTGATGTTTTCCATCATCTTACCAAGATTTACATATTTATATCCTATTATTTGGTTATCTTTGTCTAATCCTATTTCTGTTATGTATCCTTCAGCTAATTCTAAGTATCTTGGTCCTTTTGCTAATGTTGAATATATTGTACCTGTTTGACTTCTTGTTCCTTTTCCTAAATCTTCTAGTCCTGCACCTATTGGAAGTCCTCCTTCTGAAAATGCTGATTGTGTTCTTCCATATACTATTTGCAAGAATAATTCTCTCATAGCTGTATTTATTGCATCACATACTAAGTCTGTATTTAATGCTTCTAATATTGTTTTTCCTACTAATATTTCTCCTGCCATAGCTGCTGAGTGTGTCATTCCTGAGCATCCTACTGTTTCTACTAAAGCTTCTTGGATTATTCCATCTTTAACATTTAATGTTAATTTACAAGCTCCTTGTTGAGGTGCACACCATCCTATTCCGTGTGTTAATCCTGAAATATCTTTAATTTCTTTTGATTTTACCCATTTACCTTCTTCTGGTATTGGTGCTGGTCCATGGTCCACTCCTTTTGCAACTGGACACATTTCTTCTACTTCTTTTGAATAAATCATGTATATTCTCCTTTCCAAATTTGCGAAGCAAATTTGTATTGTTCACTATTTATTTTTCATTCTTTGCTGTAATTTGTGGTTTATAAAATTTGCTTCATTTATTTTTAAAAAATTAATACCTATTATTTTTCTATTAAACTTTCTCCTGTCATTTCTTCTGGTTTTTCTATACCTAATATATCTAACATTGTTGGAGCCAAATCTGCTAAACGCCCTTCTTTTAGTTTTGCATCTTTTCCAACTAATATTAGTGGCACAGGGTTTGTTGTATGTGCTGTGTGTGGTTCTCCTGTTGTGTAGTCTATCATTTGTTCTGAATTTCCATGATCTGCTGTAATTAATAATACTCCATTTACTTTTTCTATTGCTGTTACTACTCTTTCTACACATTTATCTATTGTTTCTATGGCTTTTATTGCTGCTTCTAAAACGCCTGTATGTCCTACCATATCTGGATTTGCATAATTTAAAATTATTGTATCATATTTTTCAGACTCTATTGCTTCTACAACTTTGTCTGTAACTTCTATTGCACTCATTTCTGGCTGTAAGTCGTATGTTGCAACTTTTGGTGAAGGAACTAAGATTCTATCTTCACCTGGATATTGTTTTTCTTCTCCCCCATTAAAGAAGAAAGTTACATGAGCATATTTTTCTGTTTCTGCAATTCTTAATTGTTTTAATCCATTTTTTGCAATCATTTCTCCATAAGTATTTTTTAATTCTTGCTCTTTAAATGCAATATGAACATTTTCTATTGTAGCATCATATGTTGTAAAGCATACATAATATAATGGGAAATATTCTCTTTCAAATTTATCAAACTCTTTATCTACTAAACTTCTTGTTATTTCTCTCGCTCTATCTTTTCTGTAGTTAAAGAATATTACAGAATCATTTTCTGAAATCGTTGCTATAGGATTTCCATCACTACATATTACTGTTGGTTCTACAAATTCATCAAAGACTTCTTTTTGGTAAGATTCTTCTATTCCAGCTATTGCAGAGTTTGCTTTTATGCCTTCTCCTTTTACCAATGCTTTATATGCTTTTTCTACTCTGTCCCAACGATTATCTCTGTCCATAGCATAATATCTTCCTGATATTGTTGCAATTTTTCCTACACCTTTTTCTTTCATCTTCTTTTCTAATTCTGTTATATATCCTTCTCCAGATGCAGGTGGAGTATCTCTTCCATCTAAAAAGCAATGAACATATACATCTTCAAAGTCTTTTCTTTTTGCAAGTTCTAATAATCCATATAAGTGCCTTATGTGGCTATGTACACCACCATCTGATAATAGTCCTAGTATATGCAATTTAGAATTATTTTTCTTACAATTTTCTATTGCAGCAACTAGTTCTGGATTACTAAAGAAATCTCCATCTTCTATTGATTTTGTAATTCTTGTTAACTCTTGGTAAACAATTCTACCTGCTCCTATATTTGTATGTCCTACTTCTGAATTTCCCATTTGTCCTTCTGGTAATCCTACATCTAATCCACTAGTTCTTATTATTGTTGTAGGATTTTGTCTCATTAGTTTATCTATAAAAGGAGTATTTGCAAGTTTTACTGCATTTCCTTTTTCATTTTCGTTTATTCCAAATCCGTCTAATATCATAAGCATTGTTAATTTTTTATCCATAATTTTCCTCATCTTCCTTTAATCTAATGTACGGTGATGTAATTAATCCTCTTATTTATAATTTACTATTTTTGCAAATTCATCTGCCTTTAAGCTTGCTCCGCCTACTAGTCCTCCATCTATATCAGACATTTCAAATAGTTCTTTTGCATTTGAAGATTTCACACTTCCACCATATTGTATTATAACACTATCTGCTACAGAATTTCCATATATTTTTTCAATTTCTTCTCTAATCCACTTAATTGTTTCGTTTGCATCTTCTTTTGTTGCTGTTTTTCCTGTTCCAATTGCCCAAATTGGTTCATATGCAATTATAGTTTTTTCTACTTCTTCATTAGATAACCCCTCTAACGCAAGTCTTGTTTGAGTTGTAACTATATCTCTTGCATTTCCAGCTTCTCTTTCTTCTAGGCTTTCTCCTACACAAACTATTGGTTTTAGCCCTAAACTTAATGCTTTTTTTAGCTTTTTATTAACACTTTCATCTGTTTCGTTATAATATGCTCTTCTCTCTGAATGTCCTATTATAACATATTCTACACCGATTGCTTTTAGCATTTCTCCAGAAACTTCTCCTGTATATGCTCCTTTTTCTTCTGCATTCATATTTTGTGCACCTATTTTTATATTAGTTCCTTGTGCATGCATTAAGCAATAAAATAAATCTGTATATGGTACACATATAACCACTTCATTTTCTGTATCCTTTACTAATGGTTCAAGTTCTGCAATAAAATCTATTGCTTCGTTTGGAAGTTTGTTCATCTTCCAATTTCCTGCGATTACTTTTTTTCTCATATTACCCCTCTTTTCTTATTAATTTCCAAATACATAAGATGTATAAAACATTTAAATATCAGTTGTTTCTATTTCAGAAACTTCTACTTCTTTTATTGTCTTATCTTTTAATAATACTTTGAATATTGATTTTGTTTCTCCTGTTTTATCTAAAATATCTTCAACCTTGTAATTTTTTAATGGTTTATATATTACTGCTTTTATATTTCCACTTAAATCTTTTTTTACTTCGTATGCCTTTCCATCCTCTGTAATTAAAAACGGTACTTTATTTATTCCTGTTCCTATATTAAAAACTCTAACTTTTGTAACATTACTAAGTTCTTCATATCTTTTGGCATCTTCTCCATTAATTGAGTAATAAAAATATCCATCTTTTACATATGCTTTTGATATTTCAAATATAGGCATTAAATTTGTTTCATTAGTTTCATTTTCTTCCTTTTTATCAATATTTGTTTTTTCTTCTTTTTCTTGTTCTTTTATTTCTTCTTGTTTAATTACTGTATCTTTGCTATCCATATTTTTCATTTTTAAATACATTATGCCAATTACAGCTAATAATACTACTATTATAAAAATACATATCAATGTTTCTAGACTAATTTTTATTTCTTTTTTTTCCATATCTTTCCCCTTATCGGGCGGACATAGGGCCCGCCCTTACAACATTAATTTTTATTTTGGGCGTATGCAATACGCCCCTACATATAAAATCAAAATTAGTAGATTGCGCATTTTCATTTGTTTTTCTCTCTATTTATCTTGTAAACATGCAATACCTGGTAAAGTCTTTCCTTCTAGGAATTCTAGTGATGCTCCTCCTCCTGTTGAAATATGTGTCATTTTATCTGCTAATCCTAATTTTTCTATTGCTGCTGCAGAATCTCCTCCACCTATTATTGTTGTTGCCTCTATTTTAGAAAGCATTGTTGCAACAGCTTTTGTTCCTGTTGCAAATTTGTCGAACTCGCAAACTCCAAGTGGTCCATTCCACACTACTGTTTTGGCATCTTTTACTGCTTCTTCAAATTTTTCTATTGTTTTTGGTCCTATGTCTAAGCCCATAAATCCATCTGGAATTTCTGTTGAATCAACCATTTTTTCTTCTCCATTGTTTGAATATTCAGAAGATACATGGTTATCTACAGGAAGTAATAATTGCACTCCTTTTTCTTGTGCTTTTTCCAAAATATTTTTTGCTAAATCTAATTTGTCTTCTTCACAAATTGATGTTCCTATATGATGTCCTTGTGCTTTATAAAATGTGTATGCCATTCCTCCACCAATTATTAATGTATCTACTTTATCTAATAAATTTTCTATTACTCCGATTTTGTCAGAAACCTTTGCTCCTCCAAGTATTGCCACAAATGGATGTGCTGGATTTTCTAATGCTCCACCTAAAAATTCTAGTTCTTTTTCAATTAAAAATCCTGATACTGCTGGCAAATAATCTGCAACTCCTGTTGTTGAGCTGTGTGCTCTGTGTGCTGTTCCAAATGCATCATTTACATATATTTCAGCCATACTTGCTAAAGCTTTCGAATATTCTGGATCATTTTGTTCTTCTTCTTTATGAAATCTTACATTTTCTAGTAATACAATATCTCCTTCTTTCATATTAGAGGTAAGTTCTTTTGCACTTTCCCCTATAACATCTTTTGCAAGTTTTACATCCTTGTTTAATAATTTAGAAAGTTCTTCTGCTACTGGTTTTAAAGAATATTTTAAATTAAATTCTCCTTTTGGTCTTCCTAGATGTGAGCAAAGTATAACTTTTGCATTATGGTCTAATAAATATTGTATTGTAGGAAGTGCGGCTCTAATTCTTCTGTTATCTGTAATTTTTCCTGTTTCACTATCTATTGGAACATTAAAATCGCATCTTACTAATACTTTTTTGTTATTTACATCTATGTCTTTAACTGTTTTTTTGTTCATGATTAAATTCATTCCTTTCTATGTTTTTGCTATCTTGCCTGCAAAAGGCACAAGCTATTCTCTTATATATATTAAAGTGTGAGGTTAGAAGTATTAGGTGTGCATTTGAGTTAGCCTTTATTGGTTTCTCTCTTCACACTCCTCTCACTTCTCACTTCACACTTCTAAATTCTTATATTATAATTCTGCAAAGTATTTTATTGTTCTTACCATTTGGCTTGTGTAAGAATTTTCATTATCGTACCAAGCTACTACTTGAACTTGATATAGTCCTTTTTCTACTTCTGTTACCATTGTTTGTGTCGCATCAAATAAAGATCCATAAGTAATTCCTATTATATCAGAAGATACTAATGGTTCTTCTGTATATCCAAATGATGCACTTGAAGCATTTTTCATTGCTTCATTTATTTTTTCTACTGTAATGTCTTCTCCTTTAACAACTGCTATAAGTATTGTTGTAGAACCTGTTGGAACTGGAACTCTTTGTGCAGATCCTATTAATTTTCCATTTAATTCTGGAATAACTAATCCTATTGCTTTTGCAGCGCCTGTTGAGTTAGGTACTATGTTTACAGCTCCTGCTCTTGCTCTTCTTAAATCACCTTTTCTGTGTGGTCCATCTAATAGCATTTGGTCTCCTGTGTATGCATGAACTGTTGTCATTATTCCTGATTGAATAGGTGCAAAGTCATTTAATGCTTTTGCCATTGGTGCTAAGCAGTTTGTTGTACATGATGCTGCTGATATAACTGTATCTTCTGCTTTTAATATATTTTCATTTACTCCAAATACTACTGTTGGTAAGTCTTTACCTGCTGGTGCAGATATAACTACTTTTTTAGCTCCTGCTTTTATATGAGCTTCTGCTTTTTCTTTAGTTGTATAGAATCCTGTACACTCTAATACAACATCTACTCCTAATTCTCCCCATGGAAGATTTATTGCATCTTTTTCTGCATATATTTTTATTGTTTTTCCATCTACTGTTATTGAGTCTTCTCCTGCTACTACTGTATCTGCTTTTTCGTATCTTTTTTGTGCTGAATCATACTTTAATAAATGTGCAAGCATTGCTGGGCTTGTTAAATCGTTTATTGCAACGATTTCGTATCCTTCTGCTCCAAACATTTGTCTAAATGCAAGACGTCCTATACGTCCAAAACCATTAATAGCTACTTTAACTGCCATAAAAATACCTTCTTTCTGATGTTATTATATTAACATCTTTTAAATATTGTTCTCAATATGGCTTTATTCTATAACAAAAAAGAACACTTTTCAAGTGTTCTTTATCTAATTTTTGTAAATATTTATTTAGAAAATTCTTTTTCCTCTAAAAGTAATTGGAACTTCTGAAAGTGCTGCTTCTTTTAATGATTTCCATGTTATTTCTTGGTGTAAGAATTCATTTATTTCATTCTCTATTTTTTGTTGATATGGTGTTAATTCTACCTTAATTTCATAGAATAATGCATTTTTTACTTTTGTCCAGAATCCTGTTTTTTCTGGTAAGTTTGTTGATGCTACTTTAAATGCTGTTCCTGGAAGTTCTTCCCCACCTTCTACTGAATTGCTAGTTACATTTTTTATTACATTTGTTATGTTTTTTAGTCCTTCATTTCCAATTGATTCTGATACTTTATTATCTTCCATTTTGTATTCCTCCCCTATTTTTGATTCTTCTTTTGTAAATTGAATCTCTTATTTTATAATATTTCCTTCTTTTAAATTTATACTACAAAACCGCATATTTAGCAATAGTTTTTGTGTTAAGTTATTGTTACGTTTTTGTTTCAGTTTTATTACATTTTCATTTGTCCTTTTAGTTCTAAATTTTCTTCTTCTATAATTTTCACATTAGCTAATCTATTTTCTAAATTTTTCCCTTTACATTTTACAACTAAATAATTGTTTGTATGTCCTTTAAAAAATCCGTTGTCTTCTTGTTCGAATAGGACTTCGACATCTTTATTTATATACTTTTTCAAAAACTCTTTTTCATTTTTTTCTGATAATTCTATTAGCTTATGACTTCGTTCTTCTTTTATATTTCCGTCTATTTGATTTGGCATTACAGCAGCTCTTGTTCCTTTCCTTTGTGAATATTTAAAAACATGCATCTTGTAAAAGTTTATTTTTTTCAAATATTCATATGTAATTTTAAATTCTTCTTCTGTTTCTCCAGGGAATCCCACAATAATATCTGTTGTAAGTGCAACATCTTCAAATGCATTTCTTAGTCTTTTTACCACTTTTTCAAAATCTTCTGCTGTATACTTTCTATTCATTCTTTTTAATGTTGCTGTGCAGCCACTTTGTAGAGATAGGTGAAAATGATGGCATATTTTATTTACTTTTTTCAGCCTTTCTACAAATTCATCAGTTATTAAATTTGGCTCTAAAGAACCTAGCCTTATTCTTTTTATTCCTTCTATTTTGTTTATTTCTTCTAGCAAATCTATTAATCTTATGTTTTTATCTTCAAAATCTATTCCATATGAAGCAACATGTATTCCAGTTATTACAACTTCTTGTATTCCATTTTTTGCAATTTCATTTATTTCTTCTATAATATTTTCTAACTTTCTGCTTCTTACTCTACCTTTTGCATATGGAATTATACAATATGAACAGAAGTTATTACATCCATCTTGTACTTTAATAACAGCTCTTACTTTTTCTGTATATGTAGTAGTTCCAAAATCTGCAAATTCTTTTTGTTTATTTATATCTGTTAAATTAATTTTATTATTTGTTCCTGCTGATTTTTCTTTCATATAATTTTCAATTATGTTTAAGATATCTTTCTTTTCTGTATTTCCAACTATTAAGTCTATATCTTTTATTTTTTCTAATTCTTCTGCAGCAACTTGTGCATAACATCCAGTAACTGCAAGAATACTATTAGGATTTTTTTGTTTTACTCTCCTAATTATTTGTCTTGACTTTCTATCTGACATATTTGTAACTGTACAAGTATTTATTATATATATGTCTGCCTCTTCTTCAAAATCTACTATTTTATATTTGTTATTTATAAATTGCTCTGCCATTGCATTTGTTTCATACTGATTAACTTTACAACCGCAATGTGTAAAAAGCTACTTTTTTCATTCTCTTTTCTCCATTCTCTAGAATTACTCGTGTATAATAAGTGTATACGTAAAAATTTTCAATTTTTTTCCTATATAATAAGAAATGAATAGCAAATTTTTTTATTCACTATTCATTTTTATACTATGGTATATTATCTTCCCATCTTTCCATCCAATGTATCTAAATTGTCTAATGCTTTTCCTGTTCCTAATGCTACACAACTAACAGCATCTTCTGCTATCATTACATTTATTCCTGTTTGTTGTTGCAAAAGCTTGTCTAATCCATCAACTAAGCAACCTCCACCTGTCATATATATTCCTCTATCGCTTATATCTGCTGCAAGTTCTGGTGGCGTTTTTTCTAGTGTAGCATGAACTGCATCTACTATTAACATAGCAGGTTCTTCAAGAGCTTCCATCATCTCGCTAGATTTTACTGTAATTGTTTTTGGAAGTCCTGTTACTAGATCTCTTCCTCTAATGTCCATTTCTGTATCTTGTATTTTTGGATATACACATCCTATATTTACTTTTAAATCTTCTGCTGTTCTTTCGCCTATCATTACATTATGCTTTTTCTTGATGTACTTCACTATTGCTTCATCAAATTTGTCACCTGCTACTTTTATAGATGTACTGACAACTGATCCTCCAAGAGATATAACTGCAACATCAGTTGTTCCTCCGCCTATATCTACAACCATGTTTCCACATGCTTTCGATATATCTATTCCTGCTCCAATTGCTGCTGCAATTGGTTCTTCTATTAAATATACTCTTCTAGCTCCAGCTTGAGATGCAGCATCTATTACAGCTTTCTTTTCTACTTCTGTTACTTGTGATGGTATACAAATCATTATTCTTGGTGCAAATACAAATTTACCACATATTTTATTTATAAAATGTTTTAACATTTTCTCTGTAACAGTATAATCTGATATTACTCCATCTTTTAGTGGTCTTGTAGCAACAATATTTCCTGGTGTTCTACCAAGCATTCTTCTTGCTTCTCCTCCTACTGCTAATACTTCATTTGTAATATTATTTACAGCAACAACGGAAGGTTCTCTTAAAACAATCCCTTTTCCTTTTACATATGCAATTACTGTTGCTGTTCCTAAATCAATTCCTATATCTTGTCCAAAACCTCTAAACTTGAACATAAAAGCATCTATCCTTTCTGCTTATTATTATGATACATTTTCGTTACATTTATGTTGCAATTATATTACAAAAAGAATAAAATAGCAATTGTTTTTAATATATTTTTCAAACAACTTGCTATTTTTATTGTTCAGCTTATATCAAATTTATTTTTTTATTTAACTATAAATTAGATTTTTCTTTTATGGTATTAACGCATATAGTCCTACTATTACTGCAACTGGTAGCACTAAGTTTTTTTGTTCTTCGGTTAATTCAAAAAATCTTCCACTACTTGCTTCTTTCTTTATAACTTCGTCCACAAAACTTATTTCTATACTATTTACATTCTTATAATTATATTGTATGTCAAAATTTACTTTTTCTTCAACATTAAAATACTTTATTTCTTGTACCTCTGTCCCAATATAAGCTCCATTTTTGTTATAAAAATCAAATTGTAAGTATTTATCTTTTATATGCTCCCCCGTGTCATTAACTATGTTTCCTTTTACATACCCTCTAGAATTTGTAGATTTACTTTCTTCTACAGTTATTTTTGGCGATGTTATGCCAATTTTAATATTATCTATATTATTAAATCTTTCTCTCATTGCAAAATTTGTAAGTACCGTAGCAAATATATAAAAAGCTATGAATATTAAAAAATACGTAAAGAACTCTTTTATTTTTTCCATAAATATTCCCCTTATATTAAATTCTATAGTATTATACTACACTTTATCTTTTTTGTAAACATTATGTTAATTCTTTTACTCTACATTTTTTAATTTTAGTCTTACAATAATATTTCTTTTCCTAGGCTGACTGAATAAATATATGCTTCTTCTACTTTGCTGTTTAAAGATTGTTCAATTGCTCTTTTATAAATTTCTAATTGCCTTTTATATTTATCAATTAATTCTTGTTCTTTTCCTAATACTACATAGTCTGTCTTATAATCTACTAGTACTATTTTATTATTAGCATTTATATAATATAAGTCTATTATTCCTTGTACTAATATTTTTTCTTTTATTCCATTACCATATATTTCATCAGCTGTTAAATATATATAAAATGGTTGTTCTGTATAAATGCTTTTTGCATTTTTTAGTTCTTTATAAATTTTTGAATTTGTAAAATTTACAATTCCTGTTATATCTATGCTTTCAGCTTGTTTTTCTGTAATAACTTTTTCGGAAACTAATCTTTCTAATAGGTTTATTACTTTTGGTTTGTCATAGTCTTCTTTAAAATTTAACTTTTGCATAATCAAGTGTGTTAATGTTCCTATTTCTGCTTTGCTTAAATTTTCAGTTTCTTCTAAAAATTTCGGTTTAGTTTCTATTTCTTTCAATTCTTTTCTCGAGCCTTTTGCTATTTCTGTTACAGAAGCTTTTCCTTCTATTTTAGTGCTTTCTTCGTATTTATACTCCCAATTTAAAATTTTATTAATCTCTTCATTGTCATCTTTACAATTTTGTTCAATCCATTCTTCTATAATTTTATAGTTGTCTCCATGTTCTTCTTCATCTGTTTTTTCTATGTTAGCTTTATTATAAAAATTAACTTCTAATATATTTTCCAATTTTTCTTTTTCTTTTAAATATACTAGTTCTAGCCAATTTAAGTATGTCTTTGTTTTTCTTATGTTTGTAATGCTTATTTTACTTGCATTAGTAACAATTTCTTCTTTTTCTTTTATAGATTTCTCTAAATTTTTATCATATCCTGTTATTATTAATTTTTCTTTTGCTCTTGTTAATGCTACATATAGAAGTCTCATTTCTTCTGATATAGTTTCATTTAGTAATTTATTTCTAATTGCTTCTTTTGCTAAAGTATTATATTCAATTTTTCTTTCATAATCTATAACCTTTGGCCCAAAACCGATGTCTTGGTGTAATAAAACACTTTGGTTTAAGTCTTGCAAGTTAAATTGTTTCCCTGTTCCGCTTAAAAATACAACAGGAAATTCCAACCCTTTGCTTTTATGTATGCTCATTATTCTTACTACATTTTCATTTTCTCCAATTAGTTTTGCTGCGCCAGCATCTCCTGTACCTTTACTTATTTTGTCTATATAATTTATAAAGTTATACAGTCCTTTAAAACTAGCTTTTTCATAATCTTTAGCTTTTTCAAATAAAAGTTTTAAATTAGCTATTTTTATTTCTCCATCTAAACTACTACTAATATAATCGTAAAAGCCTGTACTTTCATATAAATACCAAATAAATTCGTCTAATCCTAGATACTCTTGTTTTTCTTGCCAATCTTCTAACATGTTGAAAAAGTCTTTTATTTTTACTTTAAGTTTGTCATCTTCCTCGTTGTTTAACGTTTCTAATAAAGCTTCATAAAAGCTCGTGTTTTTAGAATTTAGTCTTATTTCTATTAATTCATTGTCTGTAAAATTTGCAATAGGTGATCTCAATACTGTTACTAATGGAATGTCATTATTAGGATTATCTATTATTTTTAATGTTGATAAAACTATCTGTATTTCTTCTGTTTCAAAGTAACTTGAGCTAGTATCACTAAATACTGGAATTTCTAGCTTATTTAATTCCTTTTCATAAATGGAAGCCACATTACTTGTTGTTCTAAGTAATATAACTATATCTTTATATGTTGCTTTTCTATATCCTTGTTTTTTGTCATATACATAATAATTATCTTCTAATAATTCTTTTATTCTGTTTGCAACAAATTTTGCTTCTATTTCGTTTTTTTCTATAATTTCTTCCGCTTCTGTTTCTGTCTCTTCAATTTCTTCTGCTAAATCTATTATATCTAGTTCTACTTTGCCTGCAATTTTCTTATTTTCTTCTGGTTTCTCATAATTTGCAGAGCAATTCAAATATTCGTTTTCGTTGTAGTCGATGTCTCCTAACTTTTTACTCATAATATTGCTAAACACAATATTTGTTAAATCTAATATATTTTTTCTACTTCTAAAATTTTGAAACAATTGTATTTTTGTGTCTTTTTCACAACTCTTTTCATTATTCGTGCTTAGCTCATATTTATCATATTTTTCTAAGAATAGTTCTGGTCTTGCTTGTCTGAATTTATATATGCTTTGTTTTACATCTCCAACCATAAAAATATTATTATCTTTAGATATTGTTGTTAATATGTATTCTTGTACTAGGTTACTATCTTGGTATTCATCTATTGCTATTTCTTCAAATTTATTTTTATACAATTTAGCAATTTCAGTAGGCTGATATTTGCCATTTTCATCTTTTTGTACTAAGATTTTTAGCGCAAAATGTTCAATATCATTAAAGTCTATTATATTCTTTTCTTTTTTATTTTTTTGATATCTTTCTGTAAATTTTAATATAATCATAGCTAATGAATCTAGCATATTATACATACTATTAATATCTTCATTTGCTTCTTTAGAAGAATATATAAATATCTTTTTAGATATAGCTTTTATTCTTTCTTTTACACTATCTCTTATATTCTTTGAATATTCTTTGGCTTCGTTTTCTATTTTTGCTTTAGGCCATGTATCAAAGCTAAAATTCATTAAATATTCATATATATCATCCCAAGTGTTTTTTTCTTTTAGCAATGTTTGCAATCTATCAATGTCATCTACAATTACACAGTAATGTTTTTGAAGATCTTCTTCTTGTTTTAGTTTTTCTTCTGTTTTTTTAAGCTCAGATATACAATCTTCTATTTCATCTTTAAAATCTTCTACTAGTATTTTTCCCCACACAGTTTTAGAAAAATCTTTTTCTATTTCATTTTGTACATTAAATTTTTCTACATTTTCTATTATCCATTCTTCTGGGAAAGGCATACTCTGAGAGTATTTATATATTTTTAGCACTAGTTCTTTTAGATCTTCATCATCTCTATAACCGCCGTACATGTTTACTAGATTTACAAATTTTTCATCATTTTTCTCATATAACTCTTCAAAAGTTTCTTCTAGTGTTTCTTGCTTTAAAAGTTCAATTTCTTGATTATCTCCTATTCTAAAATTTGAAGAAATATTAATTTCATAAAAATAATTTTTTATAACTTCTAAGCAAAAAGCATGTATTGTTGAAATATTTGCTTTATTTAATAAAATAATTTGCTTTTGAAGATTTTCGTTTTCTGGGTTTTCATCTATTTTTTCATATAGAGCCTCTAATATTCTTTGTCTCATTTCAGAAGCAGCAGCATTTGTAAATGTAACAATTAAAAGCTTGTCTATGTCTATTTTTTCATTGATTATTTTGTTTATTATTCTTTCTACAAGTACAGTAGTTTTTCCACTTCCGTGCAGCAGCAGCAACTAATATATTTTTTCCTTTTTTATTTATTGCCTGTAATTGATTAGGTGTCCAGTTATGTGCCATTTTTTCCTCCTAAAATTATTTATACAAATAATATCATAAGCAAAAGAACAAAGCAATTAAATCTGCTTTGTTCTTTCTAATTCATTTCTTTATTTGTTTATTTTTTCATCCAACCAATTTTCTAACTCATCAATTTTAATTCTTACTTGTTCCATTGTGTCTCTATCTCTTATTGTTACAGAGTTGTCATTTTCTGTTTCAAAATCTACTGTTATACAATATGGTGTTCCAATTTCATCTTCTCTTCTATATCTTTTTCCTATGCTTCCTGCTTCATCATATTCACACATATATTTTTTAGATAATTTTTCAAATACTTCTGTTGCTTTTTCACTTAGTTTTTTAGATAGTGGAAGTATTGCTGCTTTGTATGGTGCAATTGATGGATGTAAATGTAATACTGTTCTTACATCTCCTTCTCCGACTTCTTCTTCATCATAAGCATCGCATAATGCTGTTAAGAAAATTCTATCTACACCAACAGCTGGTTCTACACAATATGGTACATATTTTTCGTTTGTTTCTGGATCTAAATATGTTAAATCTACTTTAGATGCTTCCATATGTCTTGTTAGGTCGTAGTCTGTTCTATCTGCTATTCCCCATAATTCTCCCCATCCAAATGGGAATAAGTATTCTATATCTGTTGTTCCTTTACTATAGAAGCAAAGTTCTTCTTTTGAATGTTCTCTCATTCTTAAATTTTCCTCTTTAATTCCTATTCCTAGTAACCAATCTTTACAGAATTTTTTCCAATACTCATACCACTCTAAATCTGTACCTGGTTTACAGAAAAATTCTAGTTCCATTTGTTCAAATTCTCTCATTCTAAATATAAAGTTACCTGGTGTTATTTCATTTCTGAAAGAACGTCCCATTTGTCCTATTCCTAATGGTAATTTTCTTCTTGTTGTTCTTTGTACATTTTTAAAGTTTACAAACATTCCTTGTGCGGTTTCTGGTCTTAAATATACTTCTGATTTAGCATCTTCTGTAACTCCCATAAATGTTTTAAACATCAAATTAAATTTTCTAATTTCTGTAAAGTTTGATTTTCCACACTTTGGACATTCTATTTTATTTTCTTTTATATAATCTACTAGTTGCTCATTTGTCCATCCATCTAACCCTGTTATATCTTTTCCGTTTTTGAATCCCCATTCTTCTATTAATTTATCTGCTCTATGTCTTGTTTTACATTCTTTGCAATCTATAAGTGGATCACTAAATCCTCCTACATGTCCTGTTGTTACCCATACTTCTGGGTTCATAATGATTGCAGCATCTATTCCAACATTGTATTTAGATTCATGTATAAATTTTTTCCACCACATATCTTTTATGTTTTTTTTCATTTCAGAACCTATTGGGCCATAGTCCCATGAATTTGCAAGTCCTCCATATATTTCTGACCCTGGATATATAAATCCTCTATTTTTGCATAAATTAACTATCTTTTCCATTGATTTGTCTGCCATTTTGTTTCTCCTCTCCACGTTTTTATATGTATTTTATTTTATACGTTCTTACGTTTTGTGTCAATATATTTTAAGATATGTTGCAAATTTATTACAACTTTGCAACGCAAATATTACAATTTCTTCGTTTATGTTACCCAAATGTAACAAGTTTTTATTATTTGCCTTTTCCTGTGGATATTGTGGATAACTTTGTTAATAACTTTAAATTCTAATGTTTAGCCACTCTATTTATTAACACCCAAAACAATTATTCAGTATTTTTTTGACAATTTACAGTTATTTACAATAATTATGTGTACTATTTTTTTAACAAAAATAGTACACATTAAAATTGCCGAAAACGCAGTAAGGGCGTACTTTGTACGCCCTTAACATTAAATTATTTTATCAAAAGTATTATTGCACAAATCACTTCTGTTATAAGAATTAGTGGAAATCCTATAACAAACCTTGTTTTCTTTGTTTTGTGCCTAAATAAGTACATTCCTGCTATTCCTCCAATTCCACCACCTAGGAAAACTAATGTAAATAATGTTGATTCTTTTATTCTCCATTTTCCCCATTTAGCCTTCTTTTTGTCTACATACATTGTAACAAATGTTATTAAATTTATTGCAACTAAATAAATTAATATATTTTTCAAACTAAAAATATCATCCATACTCTTCTCCTTCATTGTTGATTATATTTCTTCAATCCAGTTTATCATTTGTTTTGTATTTTATCAACATTTTTGGTAATAATATGAATATAAGAATTGGAGGTTTTTATATGGATAAAAATTTGAAGGTATTAAAAGAGGTTTGTAAAGGTGTTACAATGGGAATGGAGGCAATTTCGTATGTATTTGATAAATGTGAAGATGAAGAATTTAAAAATGTTTTGAATCATGATTACAGTATGTACAATAATATTTTGGATAAAGTTAATGATGCTTATTCTAATTATGGCGAAGAACCAGATAATGCGAGCATTAAGGATAAGGCTATGCTTTGGTATGGAATTCAACTTAATACTATAAAAGACTCTACAAGTTCTAAACTTGCTGAATTGCTTATGCAAGGAACCAATATGGGAATTATAGAAGGTCGTAGACTATTAAATCATAATGAAAATTTAGATGCAGATGTAAATAAACTTTTAAATGATTTTGTTAGCTTTCAAGAAGAAAAAGTTGAAAAATTAAAAAGATTTCTTTAACTTCCCTGCATGCTGTTTATTCTAATTTTTTAATATTTCCTAATTTGTTCTTTTCAAGATTAGTGTGAATTCTTTCGCCAGATTATTTATATTGGAGTTTAATTATTGGACGAACTGCGTAAGTATTATTGCCATAACACATTGCACTCCCACTAGGGAAAACACCCCACAATGTGGCGTAGTTGATGTATCCGTACGCATTCATATATCCCACTCTGAAGAACACACCAGTAGAATCCTCAAAAATATTTCGCGAAGCCATCCAATAAATCTTAGAGTCCCCTGACAATTGTATCCCTATAGTATTCATTTGATTCCAGTCTTCAGTATAATTAGTATCTGAGTCTTCTCCTAATATACCATATGTTTCCCATGCAGTTTTATCGCTCCAACTATCTAAGTTTTTTGTTGCATACGTGCTTTCAGTCCTGTAACTTGGATTACTTGGTTTACTTCCTACACTTCTTACTCCTAAATTATCTATTTGTATTAAGCTTGCACAGTAATTATTTATTCTATCTATTGCATTATTGTATGAATATATCGCTTTTTCTATGTCTTCTTTTGTTGCTTCTGTGTCACTAGCTCCTAATGTCAAATTTTCCATTGTATCTTTACTTATTACTTCTATTTCATTTTCATTTAAATGGTCTGCTGTTCCATCATATAATACTATCCAAGTTTCCTTTGTTCCATCCTTGTTTGCATCCATTTCAAATTCTGAACCTACTGTAAGGCCTTCTGGTAAAGTTACATCTTTATCACTGTTTTTTTCTTCATATTCTATTGTTCCATTTGCATTTACTGTAAATTTATTTCCTTTTGGACTTGTTACTGTATATGGGGCTGTATCTCCTTCTACTTTCCAGCCTGTTCCTAAGTCTGCTTCTAATTTACCTTTGTTTATTGTTCCTGTTTCTGTATCATATGCTGTTACTACTGCTGATAATAGTTGCTCTCTTTCGGCTTCCATTTGAGTATTGCTTGCTGCTTCTTCTGTTATACCAAACAGTCCTCCATTTAATGCAACATTAATTGTTACTCCTACTAATATTAACATTACTATTATTGTAATTATTAATGCTATTAACGTAATACCATTTTGTTTTTTCATTTTCTTTCTCCTCATCTATTTTATAAATTGTAATTTGTTTAGTTTATGGCACAAAAATACACCATATTTATATGTTTTTATACGCAATTTTTTTACGCAAAGAACACATAAATATAGTGTATACATTTATTTTTTTATTATTTATTAAATTACCTTCCTTGTGTGTTACAGTCCCAACGGTTACATGTCTTTTCATTTGTATTTACTCCTCTTTTGTTTCTTTTCATATTTTATATGCTAATTATTTTATTGTCAATATCTATTCTTTGAATTTTTTGTTCTTTTAACATCCGTGCCGGTAAAATATTCGCCATTTGTTCTCGCCGATTTGAGTTTCCGAATGAAATAAAGGCATTAGCGATTATAGCATATTTTATATACTAGAAAATGAGAATTTTTCTAGTATATAAAAAGCTGATTTATGTTTTTCTTTGTTCTTACAAGATTTAACTTACAATTTTATTTTTTTCTTTTTCAGAATTTTTATGAACACTATTAGGTATATTAAGCCTATTATATATCCTCCTAGTACATCTGTTACATAATGTACTCCTAAATAAATTCTACTTATTCCTATTAATAATATTAATAAGCTTAGTAATACTATTAATGAGTATTTTATTTTTTTATTCTTTAAATTTTTATTTATTAAGTATATTAAAAATCCATAAAATGCAAATGACACCATACTATGTCCGCTTGGGAAACTATATCCATTTTCTATAACCAATCTTAATCTCGGTGGTCTAGGCCTTGCTATTATTAATTTCAATATTCTATTTAATATAAATGATAAAGCTAAATTTAGCATTATTAATTTTGAATACTTTTTATCTTTTACTAAAAATATTGATGCAAGCGCTAATGTAATTAATGTTATTGCTGAACCCAGGAATGATATGAATATCATAATTGCTGTTATATTAGAATTCATTATTTTTATTATTGTTTCGTATATTGCATTATCTATTGTATTAATCATATTTATACTCCTTTATTTTAATGCATTGTGCATCTATTAAGAGGTACATTTTTGGGTTTATAATAACCCGACTTATTTTTCCATAAGCCATTATCATTAATATATTCTCCTCTACCAGATACTCTTTTTGTTCTAGGGCAATTCTCATTTGCTAGTAATCCACTTTCTGTACATACTTTTGCTGATGAATGATATGGACAAGTTTGAATAGGTTCTGTTCCACTAACAAAATACTCTGTATATGCTGTTCCATAACTTCTACAAGTTGATGTTGCCAAAAATCCTGATTTTTTGCAAACTAGCGCTTCTACTACTCCCTCTGGTTTTTCTTCTGAGAAAGTTTTAGGTTCTAAGCCTTCATGCACTCTTTTCATTACTCCTGTCCATATTTGACTTGCTGGATTTATTGCCCATCCTCTAACAGTTGCATTATTGTCATGTCCGTACCAAACTGTTGCTGTATAATATGGTGTGAAGCCACAAAGCCATCTATCATATTCTTTATTTGTAGTTCCTGTCTTTGCTGCGACATCAATTCCATCTATTTTGCATGTAGTAGATGTCCCTGTTTTTATTGGCTGTGTAAGAATTTCTTTTACAACATATGCCGCTTCTTCTGACATTACTCTTGTTCTTTTTTGGTCTGCCTGTAAAACGGTATTTCCATTTGAATCTACTACTTTTGTGTAAAATGTTGGCTCTATATATTCTCCATTATTTGCTATAGCTGCATATGCGCCTGCCATTTGTAATGGAGTAATTCCCCAAGTTAGTCCTCCTAAGGCTAGTGGCAAAACACAATCTTTTTCTTCATCAATTGATGTTATTCCAACACTTTTTAAAAATTCTATTGATTTTTCTGGTGTTAGCAAACACATAGTTTTTACCATAGGTATATTTTGTGAGTATGCTATTGCATCTCTTACAGTAATTAATCCTCTGTAACTGTATCCGAAATTTTTTGGCTCATATGTACCATTATTAAAACTTGTAGGATTATCATCAAATATTGTTGATGCTGTAATTATTCCTTTATCTATTGCAGGTGCTAATGCTGCAATTGTTTTCATTGATGACCCTGTTTGTTTTTTTGCATCTGTTGCTCTATTAAATCCAAATGCATCAACTTTTTCATCGAATCCACTTGATATTGCAAGTACATATCCTGTTTTATGGTCCATCAAAACCATTGCTGCTTGAGATTCTTGTGGATTTCCATTATCATCAATATCGACAGTATGATACTTAGAGTCATTAAACTCTTCTTGTATTTTTGCTTCCATATCAGGATCTTCTGTTGTATATATTGTAAAGCCACCACTAGATAAATATAATTTTGCTTGTTCATATGTCCAATTATGTTGATTTTGTAGTTGCCTTATTATTTGATTTATCGCTGCATCTGTATGATAAGAAAATACTACTTGCGGATTAGCTCCCTTTTCAAATGCTAATCCATTTTCTACTTCTTTAATAGCCTCTTTATACTCTTGCTCTGAATTTATTTTTCCTATTTCATACATCTTATTTAAAACTATTTTTGTTCTTGTTTTTATACTCTCTAAAACTTTAGAATTGTTTTCTACAAAAGGATTATATGAATTTGGCGAATGATTTATTCCTGCCAAAAAAGCACATTCTGCTAAACTTAAGTCTTTTGCTGATTTGTTGAAATAATAATTTGATCCTTGTTCAACACCGTATACAGTATCCCCCAAGAATATTAAATTAAGATATAATTCTAATATTTCCTCTTTAGACATTTCTTCTTCTACATAATAAGCTCTTGTCATCTCTCTTACTTTACGTTGCCAAGTATCTTCTTTTTCTTGTGTTAGATTTTTAACCATTTGTTGTGTTATTGTGCTTCCTCCAAATGGAGAATTTCCCTTATTTTTTAAATATGTATATGTTGCTTTTAGAGTTCTTTTTATATCAACTCCGTGATGCTCATAAAATCTTTCGTCTTCTATTGCTATAAAAGCTTTTGGTAAGTATTCTGGCATATCTTCTATAGAAATTATTACTCTGTTTTCACTTCCATTTAATACTCCTATTTCATTTCCTTTTATATCTCTAATTACTGAATTTTCATATTTTATTGCCAAGTCATTTTTATTTAGCTTAACTTCATTTGCAATTTGATATATTTTATATGCTGCAAATCCACCTGCAAGTATTATTAGTAATAGTATGATAATTATAAGTATTAAAATTGTTTTTATAATTCCTACTAGTATTGGATGTTTATTTTTTTTATTCTTTTTTGGTTTTTTTCCTTTTTTCCCTACAATTTGGTAAGTTTCTGATTCACTTGATTGAATACGACCTTCTTCTGTTAAAAACATAAAATTCCTCCATATAATATATAATTATATTACATATTAAATAGTTTTTTCAATATAAAAAATCAAAAAACAGCATAGCACTTTTTTGTGCTACGCTGAATACAAAAGTTTTCGGTAATTTCTTTATTTTAAATAAATATTAGGATCTACATTTATATTATCTTTTGTTATTTCAAAATGAAGATGTGGTTCATCTACAATTTCAAAAGCGGCAGAATTCCCAACAGTTCCTATTGATTGCCCCTTTTCTACTTTTTCTCCTTCAACAACAAATTCTGTTGTTAATAAATTTGAATACACTGATTTATATCCATTTGTGTGTTCTATTACTACTGTTAGCCCATATCTAGGATCATTTTTTATTGAACTTATAGTTCCTCCTTCGGCCGCTTTTACAACAGAAGTTCTTTCTGCCTTTATGTCTATTCCTAAATGTACAATCCATTCTTCTAGAGTCTCTGAATATATTAAATTATCTTTAGCAAATCCTTTTGTTATTTCTCCTTCTACAGGCATACTAAATTCTGGATCTTTTACTTTTACTGGTTCTGCATTAGCTTGTGATGTTTTTTCTACTACATTTTTCTCTTCCTTCTCCACTTCTTGTTTTGCTTCTTTATTATCTTTTTCTGATTCTATATTTTTTTCTTCTACAGAATTAATAGCTTCTTCGATTGTTTTTCCTATATCTACACTTGCTTCTTCTATTTCTTTATCTACATCATTTGGTACTAATTCTGCTATTTTTTCTGTTGTTAAACTACTATAGGTGGAATTTTTTATTTTATTATTATATACAACAAAAGTTATTGCAAATGTAATTAACATTATTAGTGCTACTCCTGTAGATAAATATACTAAACTTTTAATACCATTATTTTTTTCTATTCTTTCTCTTCTTCCTCTTCTCATTTGCTTCCTCCTTACTTTTTCTTTAGTAAAATTATTTCCCATTTTTGGAATTATATTCATATAGAAAGAAACATTTAATATTTTATTTATATACTAGGAATTTTCTTATTTCCTAGTATATAAATAATGCTATAATTACTATTTGCCTTTGAGATTTTCTCATTTCATTCGCAAACTCAAATCAGTGAGAGCAAAGGGTGACTACGTTGCTTTGTTCTTTGTAATTTCAACACCTGTATAAAAATGTTTTATAATATCTTCATAGTTTTTTCCTTGTCTTGCCATACTATCTGCTCCTGTTTGGCTCATTCCAACTCCATGCCCATAACCAATCACATTGAACTTTATATTCTCTCCATCTATATTTATTTCAAATTTAGCTGATTTAAGCTTGAATATATTTCTTATTTCTACACCAGATAAATTTAAGTTTCCTATCTTTATTTCTTTTACTCTTTCGCCTTCAGTATAGCTTAGTATTTCTATTTGATTTTCTAAACTATAATCTATTTGAAATTCGCTATGATATTCTCTTATTTTATTTGCAAATTCTTCCTTACTCAAAACCACTTCTGAGCTATATTGTGTATATGCATCTTCACCAGATGTTTCTACTGCTTGTAAATATGGATAATTAGCACCGCCCCATACAGCAGTTGCAGTATCTGTTGTTCCTCCACTGTTTGAATGGAAAAATGCATTTATAGGTTTTCCCTCATATTTTACTATTTCTCCTTTTGTGCTGTTTACTGCTTCTTCTATTTTTGACCAATTAGATTCTCTTTCCTCTTCATTCCATCTAGCAAATCTATCTTCTTTAGATATCCAAGCTTGGCAGCATTTTGAATCATCACATATATCTGCATTTTCATGTTTCTTTTCTTCTGTAATTTTATATATAGTATATGTTCTTGCTACAACAGCTTGAGCTTTTAATGCCTCTATTTCAAAACTTGCAGGCATTTCACTTGATACTACTCCTAATAAATACTGGTCAAGCTCTAGCTCTTCTACTTCTCCCGTTTTTGTATGCAACAGCTTTACCTTATTAAACTCCCCATAATCATACACCAAATTGTTATCTTCTTTATATTCTATTTCTACATTGCTTTTTATTTCTTTAGGTTCACTTTTTTTTGTAAATAAAATTGGTATTAAAAAGCATAAAAAAACCATACATAGAATATATAATAAAACTTTTTTCATAATTATTATATTCTATATATGGTAATTTTTTCCTTTAGCGAAAAATGGTATGTTTTGAAAAAAACACTCCTTAAAGAGTGTTTTACATATTTCCTAAGCAATTCCATATTTCTTTTTAAATTTATCTGCTCTTCCACCTGTTGTATCTTTTCTTAAGTTACCTGTCCAGTATGGATGACATTTAGAGCATACATCAACTTTTAAATTTGATTTTGTAGAACCAACTTCTAAAACATTTCCACATGCACATGTAATTGTAGTTGTATTATATTCTGGTTGTATATCTTTTTTCATTATGTTATTCACCTCTTCCTTTGCTTTTTAAAAAAATCTTTTACTATTTTAACATACTTTTTTATATTTTGCAAATTTATTTAAAAATTTATTTATTTTTGTGTTATAGTTTTAATTTCTTGTATTTTAGCTTTTGCTGCTTCTATTGTTCCATCAAAAGAAACCTTATTTACCAATTTAAAAACAATATTCCATAAACAAGCAATTATTAAAATTATTACTGCTACTTTTTTCCATATCTTTCCTAACATTGTTTATCTCCTAAAAATAACTTACATATTAATTATACTATATTTTTTATTTTTGTCAATATTTATAGAGTTTTTGGTCATAATAGAATTAAGTAAGCAAATTGTAATTTGTAGGAGATGTTTTATGAAAAAAATTTCTTTAATTATATATATGTTTATAATAATTATATTTTTAGGTGCTTGTAAAAATAATAATGAAACTAATAATACTACTAAAAATAATGCAGAAGAAAATATATCTTATAACTACACTTCTTCTAATGTTACTTCAAATACCGAAAATAACAATGTTATTGAAGTTAACAGAGGTGAAACCAATCCAGAAACAGAGCTTTCTTCTTTTTCTACTAAAATATATACTCCAAATGATTCTGGAAGGCAAAACAATATTACTCTTAGCTGTTCGAAAGTAAATGGTACTATTGTAAAAAGTGGAGAGACCTTTTCTTTCTGTGATACAGTTGGAAAAGCTACACCTGAAGCAGGTTACCAAAAAGCTGACATCTTTGATAAGGATGGAAACACTATAAAAGGCTATGGTGGAGGTAATTGTCAAATAAGTAGTACATTATATAATGCTGTTTTAGAGATTTCCTCTCTTACAGTAGTAGAAAGACATGAGCATAGTAAAGAAGTATATTATGTGCCTCTTGGAAAAGATGCCGCAGTTGCTTATGGTAGCATAGATTTTAAATTTAGAAATGACTCTGATAATGATATAAAAATATATTGTTCTAACACTACTAATAGTGTGGATATTAGAATAGTTGAATTGTAATTTGTTCTAAATAAACCTTCTTTTGAATAGTATTTACTAATACTTTTACAGGAGGTTTTTTTATGTTTTTAAAGAAAAATAATCTTTTAATATATATGACTTTAGCTTTTATACTATTATCTTTTATTATTCCAACTTTTTCTTTTGCTATTAGTGATGAAAGTATTTATGTATGGTCAAACAATTCTAATTCCATTTCAACTTCAATTTCTCCTTCTACCTCTGAGCAGAATACTAGTTTATCAGAAGAAAAAACTGGTAATTTTTTAGGTATAACATCTGGTAGTGCAATATTGATGGAACAAAATAGTGGTACAATACTTTATGAATATAACTCACATGAACAATTAAGACCTGCTAGTGTAACTAAAGTAATGACCATTCTTTTAATTATGGAAGCTTTAGATAATGGCACTATAAGTTTAGAAGATCAAGTACCCTGTTCCGAAAAAGCTAGTAGCATGGGTGGTTCTCAAATATGGCTAGACACTACTGAAACTTTAAGTGTAAATGAAATGCTAAAGGCAATTTGTGTGGTATCAGCTAATGATTGCTGTGTTGCAATGGCAGAATATTTATCTGGAAGTGAAGAGTTATTTGTTGAGCAAATGAACAAGCGTGCAAAGGAATTAGGCATGAATGATACTTGCTTCAAAAATTGTCATGGTATTGATGCAGATGGCCATTTAACTTCTAGTTACGATATTGCACTTATGTCAAGAGAATTAATTACAAAACACCCTAAAATAATGGATTATACTACTATTTGGATGGATAGTTTAAGAGATGGAAAATCTGAGCTTGTAAATACAAATAAATTGATTAGAAATTATGAAGGAGCAACAGGTCTAAAGACTGGTTCAACTTCAACTGCTCTATTTAACTTGTCTGCAACAGCAACTAGAAACAACTTATCTTTAATAGCAGTAATTATGCGTGGAGAAACTTCTGCTATTAGATTTGCTGAGGCAAAAAAATTATTAGACTATGGATTTAGTAATTTCGAATATGTAGAATGTTCTAAGAAAGATGACATTGTGAAATCTATAGCAGTAGATAAAGGAATTACTAATAGTGTTGATGCAATTTTTAGCTCTAGCCAAGGCTGTTTGATAAAGAAAGGGACTTCTAAAAGCATAACAACAAATGTTTCTTTACCTGATAAAGTTTCTGCTCCTATTACTAAAGGACAAAAATTGGGAGAAGTTACTTTTGTTCTTGATGGAAAAAATATTGCAACTGTAGATATAGTTGCAAAAGAAAATGTAAAAAAAATTAGCTTTATAAATATGTCTGTTAGAATTGTTGAGAGTTGGTTTAAATTATTAAGATAAATTGGAATTTGTACAAGCAAATTATTTAAAAAATTAAAATATTAAAAATGGAAAAAACGTTGCGAATGGATTGAGCTTGAGGTAGAAATTGTTCTTCTATATG
>CAKOVK010000010.1 GCA_934121925.1 uncultured Clostridia bacterium | reverse complement strand
AATTAATGAAAAATAAATTTTTCATTAATCCGACAAAGAATGAGGCAGTTTAAATTTATAGCTCGTTTAACATAGAGTAAATAAAAAGTTAAACAAATTCCAATTTGTTTAATTAAATATCTAATTTTACTATACAAAATGAAAAATTAATTATATAATACATGTGTATAAATAAAAAAGTAGATAAATAATTTTATCCATTTAAATTGTTATACAAAAAAGGAGAAGATAAAAATGAATTTGAAATCTATATTAAGTGGAATAGAAGGGCTAAAAGCAAAGGGAACCCTTGATATGGAAATTATGGGAGTCGCACATGACTCAAGAAAAGTAAAGGAAGGATATGTATTTATTGCAGTAAAAGGGTATGATGTGGATGGACACAATTACATACACCAGGCAATAGAAAATGGAGCAAAAGCAATAGTGGTAGAAGATATAAGCTCAATTAAACAGAGCGGATTACCAGAAGGTATAACACTTGTTGTAGCTCCAAATACAAGAGAAGCACTTGCTAAAATAGCTTGCAATTTTTATGGCAATCCATCTAAAAAATTTAATCTAATTGGAATTACAGGAACAAAAGGAAAAACTACTACTACATTTATGATTAAATCTATCTTAGAAAAAGGTGGACAGAAAGTAGGACTAATAGGAACTGTAGCCAATTACATAGGTGACAAAAATCTAGGAGAAAGTTCTCGTACTACACCAGAGAGTTTAGAACTTCAAGAATTATTTGCAGAGATGGTAAAAGAAAAAGTTGATACAGTCGTAATGGAAGTTTCTTCACAGAGCTTGAAGTTACATAGAGTTGATGGATGTGATTTTAATATAGGTGTATTTACTAATTTTTCAGAAGATCATATTAGTGAAAAAGAGCATCCTGATATGCAAGATTATTTTAATTCAAAATTAAAACTTTTTGATATGTGCAAAAAAGGATTTATAAATGTAGATGATTATCAAGTTGCAAAAGTAAAAAAATTAGTTAAGAATTGTGATATTAAAACATATGGAATAGATAATAGTGCAGATTTATTAGCAAAAGATATAACAGTAACAAATGCTAGTGTAGACTTTAAAGTAAAAATAGGACAGAGAAATGAAAGAGTAAAAACAGGAATACCAGGTAGATTTAGTGTATATAATTCATTAGCAGCAATTAGTGTTGCAAGTGTTTTTGGAATAGATGCTGAAAAAATAAAAGAAGCATTATTAGAAGTAAGAGTTCCAGGAAGAAGCGAGCTTGTAGATAATAAAAAAGAACTTACAATTATGATTGATTACGCACATTCACCAGAAAGTTTACAAAATATATTATCAGCAGTAAAAAGTTATACAAGAGGCAGAGTAATATCTGTATTTGGCTGTGGAGGAGATAGAGATCCAGGTAAGAGACCACAAATGGGAGAAATATCTGGAAATATTGCAGATTTTACAATTATAACATCAGATAATCCAAGAACTGAAGACCCAACTGAAATAGTCAAAGAGATAGAAGTTGGAACAAAGAAAACAAAAGGTAAATACATAGCAATTGTTGATAGAATAGAAGCAATAAAATATGCCATAAATATGGCAAACAAAAATGATATAATAGTTTTAGCAGGAAAAGGACATGAAACATATCAAGAAATAAATGGAAAAAAATATCCATTTGATGAAAGAGAAATAATAAAAAAATTGATAAAATAAATTTCTGTTATAATTATGATAGTATAAACAAAACTATAAGGGCGCACTATGTGCGCCCAAGAATAAGAAGAATACAAAAACTTTTTAAGTTTTTGAGAAAGGGGAGACAAACTTGTATTTTCAAACAAGAATATTATTTGTATCATTTATAGCAACTGTAATTATATCAATATTTATAATACCAGTTTTAAAAAGACTTAAAGTTGGTCAAATTGAAAGAGATGATGGACCGCAGACACATTTTAAAAAGCAAGGAACTCCAACAATGGGTGGAATAATAATTGCTCTCCGGAATAATTATAGGTACAATAGGAGGATATATATATTATGCTTCAAGAGAACCAGAAGTAGCTAGAAATATATTACCATTACTATTTATAACTATTGGATTTGGAATTATAGGATTTGTGGATGACTTTAAAAAATTAGTATTAAAAAACACAAAAGGATTAAAACCAGCATATAAAATGCTAGGGCTTTTAGTAATATCAGTAGTATACACATTGTATTTAACAAAGGGCATACATTTGGGTACAGAAACATTTATACCTTTTGTTAAAAACTATGTTGTGTTACCAATGAGTTTATATATACCATTTGTCATATTTGTTATGTTAGGAACAACAAATGCAGTTAATTTAACAGATGGAATAGATGGACTAAGTACTAGTGTTTCAGCAATAATAACTACATGCTTAACTGTTATTGCAATTATACTTGATGTAAAAGAAATTGTAGTGTTTGGAAGTATAATAATAGGTGCATGTTTAGGATTTTTAATTTTTAATTTAAATACTGCAAAAGTATTTATGGGAGATACAGGATCACTATTACTTGGACGGAGTAATATCTGCAATAGCATTATACCTAAAAATGCCATTAATACTTTTAATAATTGCAGCAATACCTGTATTAGAAACTTTATCGGTTGTGTTACAAGTAGCATATTTTAAAAAGACAGGTGGAAAGAGATTATTAAAAATGGCTCCATTACACCATCACTTTGAATTATCTGGTTGGAAAGAAAATAAAGTTGTATCAGTATTTAGCATAATAACGTTACTACTTTGCATAATTGCATTATTTGCTATTTGAGAAGTTAGCAATATATTTTAAGTTTGCTTAAACCCAAAGCAAACAAACCAATTTATTATTTTATATACTAGGAAATCTCTCATTTCCTAGTATATAAAAAATGCTATAATCGCTATTGCCTTTGAGGTTTTCTCATTTCATTCGGGAACTCAAATTGGCGAGAACAAAGGGCGACTAAAGTCGCTTTGTTATAAAAGTAAGGAGAGAAAAATGCCTAAAAAATCTCAAAAAAAGATAACAAATAATTCATTTGACTTTATATTATTTATAACTGTTTTATTATTGTTGGCTCTTCGGAATTACAATGGTATTATCAGCTAGTTCACCATCAGCACTCGCAACTACAGGAAGCAGCTATACATATGTTATAAAACAAGCTATTAGTGCAGCGATTGGGATTACTGCAATGTTAGTATTATCTAAAATAGACTATAAAATATATGCCAGGTTCTATAAAATTGCTTATGTAGGGTCAATAATTGTCTTGCTACTGGTATTAGTTCCAGGACTTCGGAAGAACTGTAAATGGGGCAAGAAGATGGATAAACTTACCTGTAGTATCATCATTCCAACCATCTGAGCTTACAAAAATAGGATTAATTGTATTTTTTGCAACATACCTTACAAAACATAAAGATGAATTGAAGAATATATGGAAAGGCTTTTTTAAGCCATTATTAATATTATCTCCTGCAATTTTAGTATTATTAGGAGTACAATCACATCTTAGTGCATCTATAATAATAATATTAGTTATTTCTGTAATGATGATAGTAGCAGGTAGCAGAGTCGCTCATTTCGCAACGTTTGGAGCAATTGGAGCAGGTAGCGTAGTTGGACTTATGTATGTACTTGCAAAATTTTTTAATATAGGTTCATATAGATTGACGAGGGTAACATCTTTCTTAAACCCTTGGGCATATGCACAAGATGAGGGATGGCAAATTATTCAAAGTTTATATGCAATAGGGTCTGGAGGTCTATTTGGAGTCGGACTTCGGAGATAGTAAACAAAAATATTTGTATATATCTGAGCCTCATAATGACTTTATATTTGCTGTTCTTGCTGAAGAATTAGGATTTATAGGATGTGTAGCAGTAATATTATTATTTGCTGTATTCATTTGGAGAGGAATAATAATTGCAATGAAAGCACCTGATATGTTTGGAAGCTTACTTGCAACAGGAATCACAGCTTTAATAGGGCTACAAGCAATTATAAATATTGCGGTTGTAACATCATCAATACCAGTAACAGGAATGGCACTTCCATTTTTTAGCTATGGAGGTACTTCACTTATAATTTTACTATGTGCAGTAGGAGTATTACTGAATATATCAAGACAAAGCCAGAAAATATAAAAATAATAAATTGGAATTTGTGTGTGAATTCACCCGGAATTAAACAAATTCCAATTTGCGGAGGAAATAAAATGAAAGTAATAATTGCAGCGGCGCAAACAGGAGGGCATATTAATCCAGGAATTGCGATTGCAAATAAAATAAAAGAGAAAAACAGAAATGCTAGAATAATGTTTATAGGAACTACAAGAGGGTTAGAAAATGACTTGGTTCCGAGAGCAGGATATGAATTAAAAACAATAGATGCATATGGAATAAATAGAAAAATAAGCATAAGTAATATTAAAAATATGTTTAAGACTATAAAAGGCCTTGGAGAAGCAAAGAAAATAGTAAAAGAATTTAAACCAGATGTTGTAATAGGAACAGGTGGATTCATTTGCGGACCTGTTTTACTTGCGGCAAAAAAATATAAAATACCAACTGTTTTACACGAAAGTAATGCTTTCCCAGGAGTAGCAGTAAAATTGCTATCAAAAAAGGTTGATACAGTACTAGTAGGATTTGATGATGCAAAAAAAAGATTGCCAAATGCAAAGAAAATAGTAACAACTGGAACACCAACAAAGATAAAGGGAATAGTTATGTCTCAGGCACAAAAAGATATATTGAAAAAAGAAATAGGATTAAATAACGATTTACCAGTTGTTTTAGTTTTTGGTGGTAGTCAAGGAGCTAAGACTATTAATGAAACATTAACAGAAATAATTTTAAATAAATTGAATAATAGTTACCAAATAATATGGGCATCAGGGCCTAAACAATATGAGTTAATAAAAAAAGAATTAGAAGAAAAAAATACGGATATTAATAAAATTAAAAATGTAAAGGTAATACCATATATTTATAATATGGAAGAAGTAATGAATATAGCAGATATAATAGTTTCTAGAAGCGGGGCTATGACAATCACAGAAATAGCTAAAATTGGAAAACCAGCAATATTTGTTCCATTTCCATTTGCAACAGAGAACCATCAGGAGTATAATGCTAGAGTATTAGAGAAAGTAGAAGCAGCAAAAATAATATTAGACAAAGATTTAAATGCAGCAAAATTATCTGATACAATAGAGGAAATGCTAAAAGATAAAGCTAAACTTGAAAAGATGGGGCAAAATGCAAAAAAAGTTTCTATAAATAATGTAGAAGATAAAATATATGAAGAAATAGAAAAGGTTATTAAATAAATTGTAATTTGTGTGAGGGGGAATTCTAGGGACTGTCCTGAATTCACCCGGAACTAAACAAATTACAATTTGTAAAAGAAAGGAGGACAAACTATGGACATAGAAAAATTAGAAAAAAATATAGGCTATACTTTTAAGGACAAGGAATTAATAAAAACTGCGTTAACACATACTTCATATGCACATGATAAAAAAATAGAAAGCAATGAAAAATTAGAGTTCTTAGGAGATAGCATATTAGAATTTGTAACAAGCGATTACTTATTTAGAAATTATAAAAAATTGAAAGAGGGAGAGATGACTAAAGTTAGGGCTACAGTAGTATGCGAAGAAAGTTTATATAAAATTGCAATTAAGCATAATTTTAGTGATTTCTTATACTTAGGTAAAAGTGAAATCTCATGCAATGGAAATAAAAAGCCTGCAATTTTAGCAGATAGTGTAGAAGCTGTTATTGCTGCAATTTATTTAGATTCTGATTTGGAAAAAGCAAAAAGGTTTATTATCGAAAATTTGAAAGAAGCAATAGAAATAGCAAGTAAGCATGTAGGTCAGAAGGATTATAAGACTGTATTACAAGAAAAATTACAAGTGCATGGAAATGTTAAAATTGAATATATAGTAATTGATGAAAAAGGTCCAGACCATAATAAGGTTTTTGTAGTAGAAGTTAAGTGTGATGGAAAACATTTAGCTATTGGGCAAGGTACTACTAAAAAGGGTGCAGAAATGGATGCTGCACACAATGCATTGGAGGTAAAATAATGAGTGAACAATATATTATACCAATATTTGTACCACATTTAGGCTGTCCAAATGACTGCACTTTTTGTAATCAAAAAAGCATAAGTGGACAAACTAAACAGGTAACAGCAAAAGATGTAAAACAAACAATAGAAGAATATTTAAAAAGCTTTAAAGATGAAAAACTTCATAAAGAAGTAGCGTTTTTTGGAGGAAGCTTTACAGGAATAGAAAAAGATAAACAAGAGGAACTTTTAGAAGCTGCATATGAATTTGTGAAAAACAAACAAATTCAATCAATAAGAATTTCAACAAGACCGGATTATATAGATAAAGAAAAATTGCATTTACTAAAAAAATATGGTGTTAAAACAATAGAATTAGGAGTTCAATCTACAAATGATTATATATTAAAAAAATGCAGGAGAGGACATACTTTTGAAGATGTAAAAAAAGCTTCAAAATTAATAAGAAGATATGGCTTTGTGCTAGGCCATCAAATGATGATAGGACTTCCAGAAAGTACAAAGATAGATGAATTGAATACTGCAAAAGATTTGGCAAAATTAAAGCCTAAAATAGTAAGGTTGTATCCTGTTTTGGTAATAAAAGGAACAGAGCTAGAAAAAGAATATCAAAATGGAGAATATGAACCAATTCCACTTTTACAAGCTGTAGAAAGATGTAAAGAATTATATTATTTCTTTACAAATAAAAAAATTGCAGTAATAAGAATGGGCTTGCAAAATACTGATATAATTTCTGATCCTAAAAATGCAAAAAGTGAAGTTGTTGCAGGACCATATCACGAAGCCTTTGGACAACTTGTAGAAGACAGTATCTGGTATGATGCTATACTTGAAAAGATTAAAAAATTTAATGTAAAAGTTAAATCAATAGAAATAAAAGTGAATCCGGAGAATATAAATAATGTGGTTGGACATAAGAAAGAAAATATAGAAAAACTAAAAGATTTATATGATGTAGATGTAAAAACAACTCAAGATAAAGAAATCAAACCTGGAAAATTTGAAATAAATATTTTAAAAACATATACGGATTTTTTAGATGAATAGATAGTTAAAAAAACACTCATAATAAATATGGGTGCTTTTTTTATGGTTAAATTTAAAACAAAAAGAAAAATTATTAAAATTAAATATTTATTAGTTCAATTTATACAAATCATCATAGGAACTGCACTAGTTGCAATATCAACTAGTTTATTTTTGCTACCAAATCAATTGTCATCAGGAGGATTTTCTGGTATTGCGACAATAGTATATTATTTACTAAAAATACCTCTAGGAACTACAGTATTAGTTTTAAATATTCCACTATTTATAATGTCATTAATAAAAAACGGAAAAAGTTTTTTTCTAAATGCGATAACGGGAACAGTTGGATTATCATTTTTTCTAAATATATTTGAAAAGTTAAAACCTATAACAACAGACAGATTTTTAGCATGCATATATGGAGGGATAATTGCAGGAATAGGAACTGCAATTGTTTTAAAAGTAAATGCCTCAACAGGGGGAACAGATTTATTGACACAAATTATAAAAGCATACAAGCCTAATGTTAGAATTAGTAATCTTTTGGTTATTTTAGATACATTAATAGTTGCTGCAAATGTTTTGTTTTTCAAAGAGCTAGAAATAGGATTATATTCAGCGATTGCTATATATATAATGGGAAAAATGCTGGATATTTTTTTCGAGGGTATTGATTTTGCAAAAATTGTATATATAATATCACCAAAAAATGAAGAGATAGCAAAAAAAATAGGAAATGAAGTAAAAAGAGGAAGTACGTCTCTTTATGGGAAAGGTATGTATAAGAAGCAGGATATGGAAGTGCTATTCTGTGTTGCATCGAGAAGTGAAGTAAGAGAAATAAGAAAAATAGTTAAAGATATAGATAGCAATGCTTTTATAGTAATAACAAATGCAAGAGAAGTTTTTGGAGAAGGATTTAAAGAAACCTGAAGGAAAAAAGCTTAGGATAATTGACTTTTATGTAAACATATGTTACAATAAATATGTTTTGAAATAATATAAAAATAAAATAATTTATTCATAGAAGGAGAAGAAAATGAATAATAGAGAAATAAAATGGGAAATAAAAAAAGTAGCACCAGGAATGGTTAAAATAGAGACAAATCCTTTAGGAAGAATGCCAACATTTGATGAATTTAAACAAAAAGCAAAAGAATTACTTTCTAATGAAAGAATAACAGATTTAAATAATAAATTAAGAGATGAAACCAGGAGTCAAGATTTAGGAGATTCAATGCTATTAAGTAGAGAATTTGAAAATCATAAAAAAGAAAAACCTGTTTATCAAGTTGTGTTTACATATAAAAATGCTACATTGACAGCAAATAGCAAAACAATAGACAAAATAGTAGAAAAAAAGGAAATAACTGGAACATGTGTAAATGAATTTGGAACAAATCCAGATATTACAGAACAAGTATTGGAAGGTCTTGAAAGATAGAATAAATAAAAGAATAAAATAAAAGCGTTTTGGAAAATGTTTTCAAAACGCTTTTTACATGTGGTTGTAATTACTCAAGAATCGTGCTATAATAAAATGTACTTTGTATTTTCTAATATACAAAACTAATTTGAATATAATATAAGAAGAGGTTCTAATGGATGAGTCAGTAAAAATATTGCCTAATTTTAAAAAATTTAATAGTTACATAGATGATGTAAAACAAGGAATAAGCCCAATAATGTTATCTGGGCTTACTGATGGTGCAAAAATTCATTTTGCATATTCAACATTTTTTTATACAGAAAAACCAGTTTGTATAGTAACATATAATGAACTACAAGCAAAGAAAATTATAAAAGACTTACAATATTTTACTAACAAAGTAGAATATTTTCCAAGAAGAGAAATACTTTCTTATGATTATTTGGCAGAGAGCAAAGATATTTCAAATGAAAGAATAAATTGTTTAAATAATATATATAGCAAAAAAGCCAAAATTATAGTAACAACAATAGAAGCGGCTTCTCAAAAAATAGTAACAAAAAATGAATTATATAAAAACATAGTAGAAATAAAAGAAAATTCAACAATAGAATTAGAAGAATTAAAGAAAAAATTATTTTACCTAGGCTATGAAAGAAGAGATTTAGTAGAAAATGCGGGAGAATACAGCATAAGAGGTGGAATAATTGATATTGGCACTACTAAAGAAACAGGTATAAGAATTGAACTTTGGGGTGATGAAGTAGATTCAATAAGAGAATTTAATATAATGTCACAAAGATCAACAGAAAAAGTAAAAACAGCAAAAATATACCCAGCAACAGAGTTTGTATTAGAAAGAAATACAAAGGATATAATTAATGATATATTAAACGATTTTGATGAAGAAAAAGTTACAGAGGATATAGAAGAAATTAAAAATGGAAATTATTTAAGCAAAGTAGATAAATATTTTAATTATTTTTATAAAAGCAGTGAAACAATAATAGATTATATAAAAGAAAATTATATAATATTTTTAGATGAAATAAGCAAAATAAAAGCAAGATCTGAAAATATAATAAAAGATAATCAAAATGTAATAAAATCATTAATGGAAAAGAAAAGAACAGTACCACAAGCGTTAACTAATTTAAACAATTATATTGATTTTTTAGGATTAATAAAAAATATACAAACCATATATTTAGAAAAACAAGATATAGGATTTGTAGATAAACAAAGTATGCATGCAAAAAGAAACGGATATAGTTTTAGCTATAGGGAGGTTAACTTTTTTCGTAGTTCAATGGATCTATGTTTTAAGGAAATACAACAAGCACAACACGACAAAAAAACAGTAGTAATCCTTACAGGTAATAAAGATAATACAAAAAAAGTTAAAGATTTATTATTAGAAAAATTAGAAAATTTAAATAATATAACTGTAAAAGAAGGGGAACTTTCATCAGGATTTGAATGCTATGACTTTAATCTTTTAGTAATATGTGTAAAAGAATTATTTGCAGTACCACAAAAAAGAAAAAAACTTAGCCAAGATTTTAAACAAGGGGAAACTGTAATATTCTCTGATTTAAAAATAGGAGATTATGTTGTTCATAAAACTAATGGTATAGGTGTGTTTATAGGTGTAAATACTATAAAAGCAGATGGAGTTACAAAAGATTATATTAAAATCAAATATAAAGATGATGATATATTATATATTCCAACAAATAATTTAGATAATATAAGAAAATATATAGGAACAGATTCTAGAGCACCAAAAATAAATAGATTAGGTAGCAAAGAATGGGAAAATACAAAACAAAAAGTAAAATCAAATTTAAGAGAAGTAGCACGTGATTTAATAGAATTATATGCAAAAAGAGAAAAAATAAAAGGTTATGCTTTTTCAAAAGATACAGAATGGCAAAAACAATTTGATAGTAGTTTTGAATATGAAGAAACAGCAGATCAATTAAGAGCAATACAAGAACTAAAAACAGACATGGAAAAGCCAAAGCCAATGGATAGACTACTTTGCGGAGATGTTGGGTATGGTAAAACAGAAGTGGCAATACGTGGAGCTTTTAAGGCTTGTATGGATCAAAAGCAAGTAGCATATTTAGTACCTACTACAATACTTGCAAACCAACAATATGAAGCGTTTAAGGAAAGAATGAAGGACTTTCCTATAAGAATAGAATTATTAAATAGATTTAGAACAAAAAAAGAACAAGAAGAAATTATTAAAAAAATAAAGTTAGGAGAAATAGATATAATAATAGGCACACATAGGTTGCTTAGCAAAGATGTTGAATTTAAAAATTTAGGATTCCTAATAATAGATGAGGAGCATAGATTTGGTGTTAAAGACAAAGAAAAAATAAAGCAATTAAAAACTAATGTGGATGTTTTAACAATGACAGCAACTCCAATTCCAAGAACACTTCATATGTCAATTGTAGGAATTCGTGATATGTCATGCCTTTACGAACCACCACAGAATAGAAGACCAGTTCAAACTTATGTGCTAGAATATGATGATGAAGTAATAAAAGAGGCAGTAACTAGAGAGCTAGAAAGAGGAGGACAGGTATTCTATTTATACAATAAAGTGGAAAGCATAGAAAGAAAAGCAAATAAAATAAAAGAACTAGTTCCAGAAGCGAAAGTTGGATTTGCTCATGGTAAAATGAGTGGAAAAGAACTAGAAGATATAATGCTAGAATTTGTAGACCAAAAGATAAATGTGCTTGTATGCACTACAATACTAGAGTCAGGAATTGATATTCCAAATGCTAACACAATAATAGTTGAAGATGCAGACAGATTAGGACTAGCACAACTTTACCAAATAAGAGGAAGAGTAGGAAGATCAAGTAAACAAGCTTATGCATATATAACATATAAAAAAGATAAGCTAATGACAGAAGTTGCAGAAAAAAGATTAAAAGCAATAAAAGAATTTACTGAATTTGGATCAGGCTTTAAAATAGCAATGAGAGACTTAGAAATAAGAGGAGCAGGAAGCTTAGTAGGAGATATGCAACATGGACATATGGAACAAGTCGGATATGATACATATTGCAAATTACTAGATGAAGTTGTAAAAGAAATGAAAGGAATTAAAGTAGAAGAAGAACAAGAAATTACGATAGATATAAATGTATCTAGCTATATACCAGATAGTTATATAGAAAACAGTAGTCAAAAAATAGAAGTATATCAAAACATAGCATTATGTAGAAACAAAGAGGATATAGAAAACACAAGAAATGATATAATAGATAGATTTGGAAAAATGCCACGCGAAGTAGAAAACTTACTAGAAATTGCAAGAATAAAGGAAATCTGTAATCAAAAAGGAATAATAAAAATAACACAAAGAAATAATAATATTATATTTACATTTGCTAATAACGAAAGCTTTGATATGCCAATAAATGAAATTGTAAAAAAATATGGAAACAGAATAAAATTTTCACCAGGCAAAGAACCATATATTACGTATAAATTAGAGGACCAAAGTGATATATTAGAAGAAATAAAGGATTTTTTAAAAATATGATTGTAGGGGCGGGCCATGTGTCCACCCAAAAAGAAAGGAAAACCAATATGGTAATCACAAGTAAAGATAACGAGACAATTAAAAAAATAAGAAAATTAAAAGAAAAAAAATACAGAGACATAGACAAGAAATACATTATAGAAGGCGTAAAATTAATAAAAGAAGCAATAGAGGAAAAAGCCGAGATAGACACAATAGTAGTATGTGAAAATTGTGTACAAACAGGAGAAATAGATTCAAAAACCCTATACGAAATTGCAAAATACAATTGTGTGTATGTAGATGAAAAAGTATTTAATAATATAACAGATGTGCAAAATCCTCAAGGACTGTTAGCTGTTGTAGATAAAAATTGCAAAGAACAACAAATAAAATATGATGAAGATGCAATAGTAATTTTAGATGGAATACAGGATCCTGGAAATTTAGGTACAATATTAAGAACAATAGATAGTGTACGGATTATCACAAGTGGTAGTTTCTAAAAAGACAGGAGATATATTTAATCCAAAAGTAGTACGTTCAACTATGGGAGCCATATTTAGAATAAATATAATACAAAGCGATGATTTAGTTGCTACAATAAAAGAAATAAAAAAACATAAGTTTAAAGTAATAGCAACATCACTTCAAACAAATGATAGCATATATGATATTGATTATAAAAAATCAGCAATAATAATAGGAAACGAAGCAAATGGAGTTTCACAAGAAGTAATGGAAACGGCAGATAAAAAAGTTAAAATTCCAATGTTAGGGAAAACAGAAAGCCTAAATGCTGCAGTGGCAACAGGAGTAATGCTATATGAATATGTAAGACAAAAATTAATGAAATAAAAAAATAAACGAAATGCTCTGTTTCGTTTATTTTTTTGTTAAAATTTCTAAAATTTGAGGATAAATTTCCTCTGCATTATTATTCCAATTGTCAGCTATTTTTTTTGCTTGCTCTCTTGTTCCAGCATAAACTTGAACTTCAAAAAGAGTTTGATTATTTTCTACTATTTTGCATTTTACACTGTATTCATTTTCATTATGAGGAATAAAATCGCTTGTAATAGAAGTTTCGTTTTGTATTTCACCTAGTGTTTCTTTAAAACTATTGTCTACTCTGAACTTAGCAATTCCAGGAATTATATCAGCAACTAATTCTAAAGCCTGTTTACCAGCATCTGTGAGTCTATATAAGTTTTCTCCATCTTGTTCAAACATTATTATATAGTTGTTTTCTAATAGGTCTAATAAAAATTGTTGAAAATAAAAATAGTTCATATTATCAATAGAAATTACCAACTTTAAAAGAGCATCATTGCTAATAGGCTTTGACACTTTATCTAATATATATAAAATTAAAGCTTTTTTCTCTGCTAGAGTTTCACTATCTGATGTCAGTTTCATATAAATACCTTCTTTTGATTGTTTGAAATGAATTATATCATATAAGCAATTAAAAAACAACAAGAAAAAACTTGAAAAGATTATGTAAACGTGATATAATAGAAAAGGTGATATAATGGGAAAAATTATTATAGATGCTGGTATTAACCCAGCTATAGGATTTAATAGAATAGTAAATAATTTAAAAGAAATTGCTGCTGAAAGAAATTTACTTCCTCAAGAAGTTATTCAAATGTTTATTTCAGATTTACAAAATTATTCGAAAAAAGACTATAAACAAAAGATAGAAGAAATTAATATTCAAGGAGGATTTTCTTCAAGTGTAAAAGGAAAGTTAGTTACATATTTAGAAAGAACAGTAAAAACATTAGATAAAACAGAAAAGGGAAAAGCAAAGAAACAAGAACGAGAAGCGAAAAATGCATCATTAAGCAGAGTTTGGGAAAATGTAGAGAAAAATGTAGAGTCAATGAATTCAGATGAATTATGTGAGCTAATAAAAAATATAAATGAGGGTGCAGAATATTTAGAACTTACAGAAACAGAAAGAAAATACGTACTAAAAAATTTAACAGCATTAACTGAGAAAAGAAAAAAAGCTGAAGAAAATGAAATAATTAATAGAACAAAAGCAAAAAATAAAAAATGGAATGAAATAGAAGAAATAGTAGCAAGAGAATCTGAAAATTCACAATTGACAAAAATAGAAATTTGGGATGCAATATATAAAGCAGCTTTTGGGCAAAGGCGCACTAGTAGCTTTAATATAGAAATTCCAGAATCAATAAAGGATGAAATAAAAGAGCTAGTAGAAAAGCAATGTGAAGAGGATGGAAAGGAATACTTTAGTGAAGTAAGAAGATACACAAGTGATTTTAGATTTCTAGGGGGACCTAGAGATGTAGTTTTTGCTACATTTGGGCATAGAAGTTTTTCTAGAAAAGAAGATAGGAGAATGTTTGCAAATTTAGTAGCAGAACTAAAAAAAGCTGAAAGTGCAGATAATCCAGAAACAGAACTAGAACTTTTGAACAGAGTTCTATCTGAAAATATAATAGGAACATATTCTAGTAAAAAATTTATAGAAGCAAGAATAAATCTTATAAATAAAGAAAATGATTTAATAAAAAAAGGAAAAAATACGTCAGTGAGACCAGATCCAATACTTTAAGAGGACAAAAAATATTTTGTCCTCTTTTGTCGATGAAAATAACTTTACATTTATATAAAAATATATTAATATAAATATATCAAAATTGCATTCTAGCAATTTTAAAAAAATTTAATTCTTAAAAAGTTTATATCTTTTTAAAATCCAAATTTGAACAATTTAATACAAAGAGGTGATGCTTAGCTGATTAGTTATACAAAACGTAGTGTTTTTGTTGTTTCTCTAATTATAACAATATTAACTTTTAGTTTGATAGAGTTTTTCTATATAAAAGTACAAGCAATATATATTAATATTAAGGATAAAAATGTAAAAAATAGATATATAGAAGAAACGACAAATATGACAAAAGAAAATATGCAACCTAGAAATTATGTAGAAGATGAGAGAGGACTTATAGAAGAACAAATATGGCAAATAGAAATACCAAAAATTGAATTAGTTGCACCAATTTCAGAAGGAACTAGCCAAGAGGTAATGCTAGAATATGTTGGACATTTTGAAAACACGAACATTCTAAGGGGAAATGTTGGACTTGCTGCACATAATCGAGGTTATCCTATAAACTATTTTGCAAAATTAAAAGAACTAGAGATAAATGATGAAATAATATACAAAACCAAATATGGTGTTAAAAGATATAAAGTTATTTTAACTACAATTATTCAAGATACAGACTGGAGTTATTTACAAGAAACAGAAGAAAATAAAATAACACTAATAACATGTGTAGAAAATAAGCCTAATCAAAGGCGTTGTATTCAAGGAATAGAAATTAAGGAGGAATTTTAATGATAAAAAAATTAATATCAATAATAAGTATAATAATTATTTTAATGGGTTTGCTACCAGTGTCAACCAAAGCAGTAGAAACAGTAGATACAGCGTATATATATGCAAATAAAAAAACAAATGGACTATTAATGTGGAATGGATTAAGAATACATACACATATGGCAGTATATAAAAAAGATGGAAAAGAATATCCTGCATATTGTATGAATAGAGAATTACCAGGAGTAGAAATTGGAAAATCTCAAACAGTAGATATAAATAGATTAGTAAACAATGTAATGGTATGGAGAGCAATAATAAATGGATATCCATATAAAAGTATTTCTGAATTAGGATGTAATACAGAAGAAGAAGCGTATTTAGCAACAAAACAAGCTGTTTATTGTATGCTTACAAATAGAGATGTAAATGAATATTCAGCAATTGGAGAAGAAGGAGAAAGAACTTTAAATGCCTTAAAAACAATTGTTAATAATGCACGAAATTCAAATCAGACAAAAGTCAGTTCAGAGTTAACAGTGAATGAAGAAGAAAAATTGTGGAAAATTGATAAATTAGATAGTAATTATATTTCAAAAGTATTTACAGTAACAGCTAGTGCTGGTATGAGCGATTATATAGTAAATATTAAAAATTTAAATATTGAAGGAAGCAAACTAGTAGATGAAAATAATAAAGAAAAAACAAAATTTACAAGCTCAGAGAAGTTTAAAATACTTATTCCTATTCAAGAAGTAAAACAAGATGGAAATTTTACAATTGATGTGTCGGCAAAAGTGGCTACAAAACCAGTGCTTTATGGAGAAAGTAGAGACAGTGGACTTCAAAGTTATGCACTAACAGGATATACATATGAAGATGGGAATGGAAGTAAAAAAATATATTATACCAAAAATGAAACAAAAATAATAATTACAAAAACAGATGATAAAACAGGAAAAAAGTTAGAGGGAGTTAAATTTAATTTACTAGATGAAAATCAAAATGAGATTTATACAGAAATTACAACAAACAAAGAGGGAAGGGCAGTAATAGATAATTTACTACCAGGAATATATTACATTAAAGAAACAAGAACCTTAGAAGGATATCAATTATATAGCAAATTAATAAAGGTGGAATTAGATCTAAATGAAGAGACAACAGTAAATGTAATCAACTCAGAGGAAGAACCAGAAGTATATAAAGAAGAGAAAAAAACAGAATTAGCAGTAAAAGAAGAAAAAAGTGATATTAAAGTAAAAGAAACTGTTCAAAAATTACCAAAAACAGGAATGTAGAGCATCACATCTTCCTTGACATTCCTTTAATTAGCATATATAATATCTAATGCATAGTAGTATAAAAAATAAGAAGGGAAGAGTGAAATTACTAAATGTCACAAGTTATAGTATTAGCAATACTAATATTAATAAATGCATTTTTTGCAGCTACAGAAATTGCATTTATATCACTTAATGATGCAAAAATAGAAAAGCAGGCAAAAGAAGGAAATAAAAAAGCAAAACAAATAAAAAAAATGTTAAGAGAGCCAAGCAAATTTTTGGCAACAATACAAATAGGAATTACTTTGGCAGGATTCTTATCGAGTGCATTTGCAGCAGATGCATTTGCAGATGATTTAGCACCAGCATTAGAAAATTTAATGCCTTTAGGTTTAGCTGTATGGAGAAATATATCAATAATATTAATTACAATAATACTTTCATATTTTTCATTAATTTTTGGAGAGTTGGTTCCAAAAAGGTTAGCAATGAGAAATAGCGAAAAAATAGCATTTGGAACAATAGGAATAATAAGAGCAATATCAATAATAACAGCTCCATTTGTAAAATTACTTACAGCTTCAACAAATGGAATATCAAAATTATTTGGAATAACTGGAACAGATGAAGAAACCGTTACAGAAGAAGAAATAAGAATGATGGTAGATGTTGGAGAAGAGAAAGGCTCAATAAAAGAAGAAGAAAAAGAACTTATTAATAATGTATTTGAGTTTAACGATAAAGTAGTTTCTGAAATAATGATACATAGAAAAGATATATATGCAATAGATATAAATTCAGATATAGATAATATTCTAAAAGAATTAGATGAGTACAAATATAGTAGAATACCAGTATATGAAGAAAATATAGATAACATTGTAGGTATGCTATTTATAAAAGACTTATTAGCAAATGTAAAGAAAAAAGATAAAGTAAAAATATCTAAAATAATAAGAGAACCATACTTTGTATCTGAAAATAAGCAAATAGATGAATTGTTTAGAGATTTACAAAAAAATAAACATCAGTTAGCTATAGTATTAGATGAATATGGAGGAACAGCTGGGCTAGTTACAATGGAAGATATTATAGAAGAACTAGTCGGAAATATATTTGATGAATATGATGATGAAGAAAAAGAATTCGAAAAAATTGATGACAATACATTCTTAATTAGTGGTAGTGTTTCTATTCATGATTTAAGAAAAATCTTAGGCGTAGAAATACCAGAAGGAGAATATGATACGTTATCAGGTTATTTAATAGAATTGCTTGGAAGAATTCCATCAGATGATGAAAAGCCTGTAATAGAAACAAAAAGGGTAACATACAAAATAGAAGACTATGAAGAAAAAAGAATATTATGGGTAAAAGCATGTAGAAACAATGTAGAAGAAGATAATGATGATGAGAATGATGAGGAAGACAGTAAAATTAATAAAGAAGATACAGAAAAATCAGAGGATTAGTAAAAACACAAAAGGCAAGCAGAATTTAATGCTTGCCTTTATAAAAAGGAGAATAATTATGTATAAAGAGTTTGGAATAAAAGAAGATATAATAGAATTATCAAAAAAAGTAGAAAAAGATTTGCTGTCTATATTTAAAGAAGTAGAAGAAGTAGAAGAATATAACAGTTTAAAAGTATTATCTGCTTTTCAAAAGTATAATTTATCAGAAATGCATTTTAATGGAACAACAGGATACGGATATGGAGACATAGGAAGAGATACGATAGAAAATATATATGCAGAAATTTTTAAGGCAGAAGATAGTCTAGTAAGAACTCAATTTATTTCTGGAACTCATGCGATTTCTACATTATTATTTGGGATATTAAGGCCAAATGATACGCTAATTAGTATATCTGGAAAGCCATATGATACTTTAGATGAAGTAATTGGGATAGTAGAGAATAAAAGCTCATTACAAAGCTATGGAGTAAAGTATGAGCAAATAGAATTAATTAACGATGATTTCGATTACAAAGTAATAGAAGAAAGAGTGAAAAAAGGAAATATAAAATTAATTGAAATTCAACGCTCTAGAGGTTATTCAACAAGAAAGACAATAGACTTAGAGAAGGTAGAAAAAGTAATTAAACTTATAAAAGCTATAGATAAAAATGTAATTGTAATGATAGACAATTGTTATTGTGAATTTGTAACAAAAAAGGAACCAATTGAAGTTGGAGCAGATGTAGTAGTAGGTTCTCTAATTAAAAATTTAGGTGGAGGAATTGCTCCAAATGGAGGATATATAGCAGGAAGAAAAGATATAGTAGAATTAGCAGCAGAAAGACTAACAGCACCAGGACTTGGAAAGGAAGTTGGACCAAGCTTAGGGATTAATAAACAAATTTTGCAAGGATTATTTTTAGCTCCACAAGTAGTTGCAAGTGCTGTTAAAACTGCAATCTTTGCAAGTAAAATGCTAGAAGAGCTAGGATACAATGTAGAACCAAAATTTAATGACAAAAGAGCAGATATAGTTCAAACAATAGAATTTAATGATAGAGAAAAATTAATAAGATTTTGTCAAGGAATACAAGCGGCCTCACCAATAGACTCAAATTCTGTTCCTATGCCATGGGACATGCCTGGATACACAGATCAGGTAATAATGGCAGCAGGAGCCTTTACACAAGGATCATCAATAGAATTATCTTGTGATGGACCAATAAGGCCACCATATATAGCATTTTTGCAAGGTGGACTTACATATGGATATGGGAAGCTAGGAATTTTAAAAGCAATTTCAAGATTATAGATAAATTGTAATTTGTTTAGTTCCGGGTGAATTCAGGACAGTCCCCAAAATCCCCAGGTTTGGTGATTTTGAGGGACAGTCCCTAGAATTCCCCCTCACACAAATTACAATTTATATGAAAGGAAATATTAATGAAAAATACAATAATAATAGGAGGAGGCCCTGCTGGCTTAATGGCAGCAATTTTCTCTTCTAAAAATGGAGATAAAGTAACAATAATAGAAAAAATGCCTTCTTGTGGAAAAAAATTATTAATCACAGGAAAGGGAAGATGCAATATAACAAATAATGCTGAAATGGATAAATTTATGGAAAATACTCCAACAAATGCAAAATTTCTTTATGGTGTTTTTAATAATTTTACAAATAAAGATATAGTAGAGTTACTAGGAAATGAAGGGGTAAAAACAAAAGTAGAAAGAGGAGAAAGAGTTTTCCCAGTTTCAGACAGAGCTCAAGATGTTTTGGATGCATTGTTACATATATTAAAAAAACAAAATGTACAAATATTAACTGGTTCTACTGTTAAAAAAATAACTATTGATAATGATAAAAATGTTTTAGGAGTGGAATTGGATAATAAGAAAGAAATAAAAGCAGATAAAATAATTCTTGCAACAGGAGGCAAAAGCTATCCTGTAACAGGTTCAACAGGTGATGGATATAAACTAGCAAAAGATTTAGGACATACTATTACTAAAATAGAACCATCATTAGTTCCGCTTACATCTTATGATGGTGCTTGCAAAGAATTGCAAGGCTTATCTTTACGAAATGTTGCAATTAAATTGTATATATGTGATAAAGTAGTATATAAGGACTTTGGAGAAATGTTATTTACACATTTTGGAGTATCAGGTCCTATAGTGTTATCTGCATCATCGTATTTAGTAAAGACAAAAAATATAGAAGAAATTTTAAAGAGTAATAAAGTAGAGATAGAAATAGATTTAAAACCAGCATTAACAGAAGAAAAACTTGATGCAAGAATACTACGAGACTTTGAGGAACAAAAAAATAAACAATTTAAAAATAGTTTGGACAAATTGTTACCACAAAAACTAATACCAGTCATAATAGAGAAAACAAATATAAATGAAAACAAAAAAATAAATGAAATAACAAAATTGGAAAGACAAAAATTAGTAAATGAATTAAAGCACTTTAAAATTAATATAAATGGAACAAGACCTATAGAAGAAGCTATAGTAACTTCAGGTGGAATAAGTGTTAAAGAAATAAATCCAAAAACAATGGAATCTAAATTGATAAAAGGCTTATATTTTGCAGGAGAAATAATAGATGTAGATTGTTTAACTGGAGGATATAATTTACAGGTAGCATGGAGCACAGGGTATACAGCAGGAATTAGTTAAATTGTAATTTGTGTGAGGGGGAATTCTAGGGACTGTCCCTCAAAATCACCAAACCTGGGGATTTTTGGGACTGTCCTGAATTCACCCGAAACTAAACAAATTAAAATTTGTCTAATCTAAAATTTTCTCAAAAAATAAAAAAAGGAATATCTTATGGAAGAATTTAAAACAATAAGTGATAATGTAGAAGCAGAAATAGTTGAAAAGAAATCTAAATTCATAGCACATGTATTTTATATAGAGTCAGTTGAAGAAGCTGAAAATTATATAAAAGAAATGAAAAAAAAGTACCATGATGCAAGGCATAATGTTTTTGCATACGCTTTGGAAACTGGTGATGGCGGAATTGCAATAAAATTTAATGATGATCGGAGAACCATCTGGAACAGCAGGAAGTCCAATACTAAAAATAGTGCTAGAAAAAGGACTATCGAATGTATTAGTTGTAGTAACAAGATATTTTGGAGGAATTCTATTAGGGACTGGCGGTCTTGTACGAGCATATTCAGAAGCCACAATAAAAGCTTTGGAAAAAGCTAAGATAGTAAATAAGAAAAAAGGATATCAAGTAAAAATAATTACAACTTATGACCAAATAGAACAATTTAATTATTATGCAAATAAAAACAATTTAAAAGTAGTTAATACAGAATATTTAGAGAATATAGAGATTATTATAGAAATGCTGGATGAACATTTAAAAGAAATTACAAATAGCAACAATAAAAATCCTTTAAAAATTATAAAATATGATGTTTTAAAAGAAAAATATATTGATATATAGGCACTTACGACAGAAATTAGAAAAAATTTCCAAAAAACTATTGCAATATTTATGAAAACATATTATAATTCAAATTGTAAAAAATTTACAAATATATTTTTAGGGGGTTATAAACTTGAAAGAAAAAATAACAGTCTTAATTGCAGATGACAATCCAGATTTTGCAATGACTTTAGTAAGCTATTTAGAAAAAGAACAAGATATGGAGGTTATAGGCATTGCCAAAGATGGCAAAGAGGCATGTGACATGATAATTAATACTCAACCAGATGTAGTATTGCTAGATGTAATAATGCCATACTTAGATGGTCTGGGAGTGTTAGAAAAAATATCAGTTGCAAACATGAGTAAAAAACCGATTTGCATAATGTTATCAGCAGTAGGACAAGCTAAAATAACACAACAAGCTATAAATCTAGGTGCAGAATATTATGTTGTTAAACCATTCGACATAGAATTACTAATAAAAAGGATAAGAGATATTAAAAACTATAGACCAGCTCCTTCACAAAATGCTTTTGTTAACAGAGAAATAAAAGTACCATACATAGAGATATCAGAAGGAAGCAAAAAAGATGAAGACAGCCTTGAAGCATTAGTTACTAACATAATCCATGAATTAGGAGTTCCTGCACATATTAAAGGATATCAATATTTAAGAGAAGCAATTATGATGGTAATAAATGATATAGATATAATAAATCAAATAACAAAACAATTATATCCAGAAATAGCAAAGAAATTCAAAACAACACCAAGTAGAGTAGAAAGAGCAATAAGACATGCAATAGAAGTAGCATGGTCAAGAGGAGAACAATCATCAGTAGAGAGAATATTTGGATATACAATTTCAGCAGCAAAAGGAAAACCAACTAATAGCGAATTTATAGCAATGATAGCTGACAAATTAAGATTAGAATTAAAAACAGCATAGAATTTATGAAATAAAGGCTAGAAGCGGATTATAAAGCTTACAAAAATTGTCACTAAACCTATAAAGGGTATAAAAATACATATAGATTAGGTGAAAAATCTGCATAGAAACCTATAAATGAAATAATCTTAAACCTATAAACTTTTCTTATTTATTGGTTAATGTTTTTAATATTTAAAACATTAACTGATAAAGAAGGAAGGTTTTTTTATATACTAGGAAATGAGAAATTTCCTGGTATATAAAAAATGCTATAATAGCTATTGCCTTTGAGATTTCATCATTATATTCGGAAACTCAAATTGCGAGAACAAAGAGCGGATTAAGTTGCTTTGCTCTGGAAAAAATATTATGTGTATTTACTTTGGCACATTTATAATATAAAATAACAAATGTAAAAAAGAAAGGAATGATATATATAATGGATAAAATAGCAGGAGTTATAGCACAAGAATTAGGAGTAAAAGAGTTTCAAGTACAAAACACGATTAAATTAATTGATGATGGGAATACAATTCCTTTTATTGCTCGTTATAGAAAGGAAGTAACAGGAGGATTAAGTGATGAAGTATTAAGAAATTTAAATGATAGATTAACATATTTAAGAAACCTAAATAAAAGAAAAGAGGAAATATCTAAATCAATAGAAGAACAAGGAAAGATGACAGATGAACTAAAAATTCAAATAGAAAATGCAATTACACTTTCAGAAGTGGAGGATATTTATAGACCATATAAACAAAAAAAGAGGACAAGAGCTTCAATTGCAAAAGAAAAAGGATTAGAGCCATTGGCTACAATTATATATTTGCAAGTAGATAAAAGACCTGTTTTGGAAATTGCAAAAGAATTTATAAACGAAGAAAAGGGTGTAAACAATGAAGAAGAGGCACTTGCAGGAGCAAAAGATATAATTGCAGAAAATATATCAGATGTGGCAGAATACAGAAAAAGAATAAAGCAAATGTGTTATAGAGAAGGTTTAATAAAAACAAAAGCTACAAATGATGAAGAGAAATCTAGTTATGAAATGTACTACGATTTTTCAGAAAAAATTAATAGAATACCAAGTCATAGAATCCTTGCAATAAATAGAGGAGAGAAAGAAGACTTTTTAAAAGTAAAGTTAGAAAAGCCAGAAGATACTATAATAAATTATATAGAAAATGACATTATAAAAGGAAATACAGAATTTACAGATATTTTAAAAGAAACTATAAACGATAGTTTTAAAAGATTAATTGAGCCTTCAATAGATAGGGAAATTCGTTCAGACCTAACAGAAAAAGCAGAAGAACAAGCAATTAAAGTGTTTGGAAAAAATGCTAAACAATTATTATTGGGGAGTCCAATAAAAGGTCAAACAGTAATGGGATTTGACCCAGCATATAGAACAGGATGCAAAATTGCTGTAATAAATGAAACAGGAAAAGTTTTAGATACTGCAACAATTTATCCAACAGCTCCACAAAATGATGTAGAGAATAGCAAAAAGACTTTGTTAGACTTAATTAAAAAAGATAATATAAATATAATTGCAATAGGAAATGGAACAGCATCAAGGGAATCAGAACAATTTGTATCTGATGTTATAAAAGAAGCTAGTAAAGATGTAAATTATGCAATAGTTAGTGAAGCAGGAGCTTCTGTATATTCTGCATCAAAACTTGCAACAGAAGAATATCCAGATATAAATGTATCTATAAGAGGAGCAATATCAATAGCAAGAAGACTTCAAGACCCACTTGCAGAACTAGTAAAAATAGATCCAAAATCAATTGGAGTGGGGCAATATCAACATGATGTTAACCAAAAAAGACTTTCAGAAAGCTTAAGCGGAGTGGTAGAAGATAGCGTAAATAGTGTAGGTGTAGATGTAAACACAGCAACTCCATCACTTTTAACATATGTATCTGGACTAAATAATTCAATTAGTAAAAATATAGTTAAATATAGAGATGAAAACGGAAAATTTAAAAACAGAAAAGAGTTATTAAAAGTAGCAAAACTAGGAAAATCAGCATATGAGCAATGTGCAGGATTTATTAGAATATATGATGGAGATAACCCATTAGAAGTAACAGCAGTTCATCCAGAAAGCTATGAAATTGCAGAGAACTTATTAAAAGAAGTTGGTTGCAAAAAACAAGATTTAAGAGATAAAGAAGGACTAAAAACAATAAAAGAAAAATTAGCAAATATTAATATAAAAGAAACAAGCAAAAAATTAAATACAAGTGAAATAACTTTAAAAGATATAATAGAAGAATTATCAAAACCAGGAAGAGATCCTAGAGAAGATATGCCAAAACAGATATTAAGGTCAGATGTTTTAAAATTTGAAGACCTAAAAGAAGGAATGGTATTAAACGGAACAGTAAGGAATGTAATAGACTTTGGAGCATTTGTAGACATAGGAGTAAAACATGATGGATTAGTACATATATCAGAAATGAGCAATAGCTATGTAAAAAATCCATCAGAAATCGTATCAGTAGGAGACATAGTTAAAGTAAAAGTAATTGGAATAGATAACGAAAAACAAAAAGTAAAATTGAGTATGAAGATTTAAAAAACAAAAGGGGACAGACCCCTTTTGTTTTATTTTTTCATATTATACACCATGGGGTGATTATTATGACATATGAAGAAGTTGAAGAAATACTTAATTCTAAAAGAAATATTCCGTATCCGAAATTAATGAACATTAGACAAAATATAAATTATGCGAAGTTACTCTACAAAAGCTATTCAAGTACAGATGGAGAATTAACAGCAGTTTTACAGTATATTTATGAACATATAGAATTAAAAAGATATGAAAACTTCAGCAAAATCTTACTTAGTATTGCAATAGAAGAAATGCATCATTTAGAATTAATAGGAGACTTAATAAAAAAACTAGGCGGGAAGCCATATTTTATGGATAAAGAATGCAATATGTGGAGCGCAAATAATATAAAATATAATTTTAGGAATGTTTATAGTATGTTAGAATATAACATAGAATCTGAAAAGAAAGCAATAAAGGAGTATGAAGAAGCAATTAAACATACACAAAATAAAAGCATACAAGAGCTTCTTGAAAGAATTATTTTAGATGAAAAGACACATTTAGAAATATTTAATAGGCTAAGATGAATTGTACGATTCAGGACAGTCCCCTTTTGTTATCCAACAAAAGAGGGAATGTCCCTAGAATTGTTCACACAAATTACATTTTTTTTAAAAATATTGTTTATTTTTTCTTATTTAGTGATATACTTTTTCTAGAACACGAAAGAAGGTTTTAGTATGTCAAATGTAAAAAAAGAAGATTTTGATGTAAAAAACTTTTATGGAGAGGATTGTGTTTCTAATTCTGAAGATTTTAAGAAGAAACACAATGTATCTGATAAAGGTTTATCATCTGCTAAAGCGGCAGAAAATTTTAAAAATTTAGGACCTAATCAGGTAAAACAGTCAAAACCAAAGAAGTGGTATAACTATTTCTTTGCTAGCCTTTTTAGTCCTTTTAATAGTATTTTGCTTGGGATTAGTTTTATTTTAATTTACACAGATATTATTTTACCAGAAAATCCAAGCCCTGCTAATATAATTGTTATTGCAGTGTTAATTATTGTAAGTACATTATTAGAATTTATAGAAGTATTTCGTTCTAACAATGCAGCTGAAAAGTTGAAGGAACTAGTTGAAACTACTGCAACAGTTATAAGAAATGGTAAAGAGAAAAAAATACCTATAAAAGAGGTTACTCTAAACGATATTGTAGTTCTTTCTGCTGGTGATATGATTCCAGCTGATTTACGTATAATAGAATCTAAGGACTTATATGTTGGACAATCTTCAATTACTGGAGAATCTGATGCAGTAAGAAAACTTACAAATACAGAACTTGAATCAATTGATGATATTGATAGTATAACAGATTTAGATACTATTTGCTTTATGGGAACAAATGTAATAAGTGGTAGTGCAAAAGCTGTAGTAATTCGTACAGGCGATAACACATATTTTGGAAGAGTTGCACACACATTAACACAAGGCAAACCTAAAACTAGTTTCCAAAAGGGCGTTGAGAGTATTAGTAGGCTACTAATAAGATTTATGCTTATTCTAATTCCATTGGTATTTATTGTCAATTATCAAAAACATGATACAATACTTGCATTTACTTTTGCTGTAGCCATTGCAATTACAATTACTCCTCTTTTGCTTCCAGTTATTTTATCATCTTGCCTTTCTAAAGGTGCAGTTAGAATGTCTAAGAAAAAGACAATTGTAAAAAAATTGGATTCTATACAGAATTTTGGTGCGATGAATATTTTATGTACAGATAAAACAGGGACTTTAACAGAAGATAAAATAGTACTAGAAAAGTACTTAGATGTATATGGAAATGAAAATATAAGAGTTTTAAAACATGCATTCCTAAACTCGTATTTTCAAACTGGATTAAAAGGTAGTATTGATGAGGCTGTAATACATAGAGCCTTAAAAAGTGACTTAAGTAATTTGGTGAATGAATTTAAAAAAGTGGATGAGATACCTTTTGATTTTAGTAGAAGAAGACTTTCTGTTGTTGTTGAGAATAATGGAGAAAAACTTCTGATTACTAAAGGTGCTGTTGAGGAAATCTTAAATATCTGTACTACTATTGATTATGAGCATGAGGTAATTCCAATTACAAAAGAAATTAAAGAGAATATAAGAAAAATAGCAAATGAATTAAACGAAGAAGGATTAAGAGTAGTTGCTGTATGCCAAAAGAAAAATATTAATGATGTAGAAACATTTAGTGCTGAAAACGAGTCAAAAATGTCACTTGTTGGATTTATTGGATTTTTAGATCCTCCTAAGGAGAGTGCTAAACTTGCTATTGAAAAATTGAACAACGCTGGTATTAGAGTAATTGTTTTAACTGGTGACAATGCTGCTGTTACTAAATGTATTTGCAAAAAAGTAAATATAAGTACTAAAAAAATTGTTACTGGTGCACAAATAGATAAATTAGCAGATGTTGGTGTTTTGAGATTGCTAAAAAAATCTAATGTTTTTGTAAAATTATCACCAATTCAAAAGGCAAGAATAGTAAGGCTTTTAAAGGAATCTGGAAATGTTGTAGGCTATATGGGAGACGGTATCAATGATGCACCATCACTTACAAATTCTGATGTTGGTGTTTCTGTTGATACAGCTGTTGATATAGCTAAAGAAACAGCAGATATTATACTTTTGGAAAAAGACTTAAATGTATTACTAGAAGGCGTAACAGAGCGGAAGAAGAACTTTTGGAAATTTAATGAAATATATAAAAATGGCAGTAAGTTTTAACTTTGGAGAAGTTGTTTCTGTAATTATAGCCAGTGTACTATTGCCATTCTTGCCAGAAACTCCAATCCAGTTATTAGTAGAAAGTTTACTATACGATTTTGGACAGATGACTTTACCTTTTGATAATGTAGATAAAGAATATTTAAAAAGTCCAAAGAAATTTGATATTAAAGATTTAAAAAATTTTATGCTATTTATGGGACCATTAAGTTCAATTTTTGATATGCTGGTATTTGCTTCTTTATGGTGTGTATTTGGAATAAGAGAAGCAGCGGTTGTTCAAACAGTTTGGTTTAGCTATAGCATAGTTTCTAACCTAATGGGAATGCACATAATAAGAACTTCGAAATTACCTATTGTACAAAGTCATGCAAATAAAATGGTTTACTTTTCTTCTATTTTGCTAAGTATAATTGGAATTTTAGTTCCATATACTTTCTTAGGAAAAGCAATTGGATTAGTTCCTGTAACTTTAAATTATTTGAATGTTATTCTAGGAATTAGTGCTTTGTATTGTGTAGTTGCAATATTTGCCAAAAAAATATATATTAAAAAATATGGAAGTTGGATCTAAAAAAATGGATAGTTTTTACTATCCATTTTTTTTCATATAATCTATCATTACATTTATCAATTCTTTTTCTTTTAAATCTAATCCTCTGAAGTTTTCATACAATTCTTTATCTAAAATTTCTTCTTTTTTTTCTAATAAATCTGAAAAGATATAATCTAAAGTTATTTCTAAAAGATTACATATGTTTAACAAAGTTTCTACACTTCCTACACTTCTGCCATTTTCAATGCTTCTTAAAATATCAACCGATTTTTCTATTTTTTCTGCTACATATTCTTGGGTATATCCTTTTTCCTTTCTAGCCTGTTGTATTTTTACTCCAATTACTTCTAATATATCTCTTTTCTTTATAACATTCACAATTATCCCCCATTTTTATAACTGTTTATTATACTCTCAGACAAAGTATATCATTTGCTAACATTTGTAAAAAGTGAATAAAATTCATATACAAAAATGTTGATTTTTGACACAAATTGTAATATAATTATCAAAACTATTAATTTAATTAGTAGTATGTGCTACATTAACATTTTTATACAAATGAACTTATAGGAAGTGATTATATGAACAATCTTGAGATAACAAATAAAAAATTAGAATTACTAAAAAGAACTAACAAACTATTAGAAGAAACCAGATTAGAGTTTAGAAAATATGAAAAAGAAAGAAAGTTACTTTTAGAATTTACTCGAGATTCTAATCCAAATACAGAGCAATGGGAGCAAATTCTTGCTTATTTAGAAAGTATAATTAACCTAGATAAAAATTTAAATTTAAAAGAAGCCGATTTTAATTACTTAAAAGATTTAGCAAATCTTTTAAGAGAACAAAAAGTACGTAAAAAAGATATAAATGATGAAAAGAAAAATATTATATTTAAAGTTACAGACAAATTTAATAACACTAGGCTTTTTTTAACAAGACAAAAAGCAGAAGAATATATTGCAAATAATAAGGAACTAAAGAATTCAACAATTGTTATAGTTAATGATAAAAATGATGAACTTGAACATCTGCTAAACTTAATTGAAAGAAACTTCTAATCAATTTTTAATCAACTTTTACTCTGAGTAAAAGTTGATTTTTTTGTTGAATAGGAAAAATCGAAGATTTTCCTATTCAACAAAATGCTATAATCGCTATTGCCTTTGAAATCTCCTCATTTCATTCGGAAACTCAAATCGGCGAGAAGAAAAGTGTGGCAAAGCCACTTTTCTTGGACAAATTATCCTAATTGGAATTTGTTTTTTGATGTGAGATATGTGATGTTGGAGGTGGGATTCGTAGGAGTGTGTATTGCATATGTCTGAAAACAAATTTATTGTAAAATATAGTTGACAAATAAAAATCTAATGCATATAATGAATATATGAACAACTATTCATATAAAGAAAGGGGAAAATATGGAAGAAGATTTAAAATGTACAGTAAAACATCCAGATATAATTGAAAAAGCAAAGAAATCAATGCCAGATGAAGAAACCTTGTTTGACATAGCAGAATTGTTTAAAGTATTTGGAGATTCAACAAGAATGAAAATAATATGTTGCCTGTTTGAACACGAAATGTGTGTATGTGACATTGCTGAATTAATAAGTAGCACACAGTCAGCAGTATCTCATCAACTAAGAGTTTTAAAACAAGCAAAACTTGTGAAGTTCAGAAAAGATGGAAAGACTGTATATTATTCACTTTCTGATGAACATGTTGAAATGATATTCAATATGGCATTAGAACACATTAAAGAAATGTAATATGGGGGAAGAGAAAAATGAGTAAATGTGAACATTGTGGTGCTCATGAACACGATCATGAGCATGAAGAGGAAGAAGAGAACTTAAAAGCAGAAATAATAAAACTTGTTATTTCACTTATAATATTTGCAATTGCATTTTTCAAAATTGTGCCTGAAAAAATTGCAACATGGTTATTTGTAGCATCATATATATTATCGGGTTACGAAGTTTTATTAAAATCAATAAAAAATATTTTTAGAGGAGAAGTATTTGACGAAAACTTTTTAATGTCAATTGCAACACTTGGAGCTTTTGCTATAAACAAACCAGGAGAAGCTGCTGCAGTTATGATATTTTATAATGTTGGGGAACTATTTGAAGATTATGCAGTAGGAAAATCTAAAAAATCAATCATTCAATTAATGAATATAAAACCTAAAATTGCAAATTTGAAAAAAGGTAACGAAATAAAAGTAGTAGAACCAGAAGAATTAAAAGTAGGAGATATAATTGTAGTTAAAGCAGGAGAAAAAATTCCAGTAGATGGAGTTGTAATAAATGGTCAGACTACCATAAACACAGCTGCACTAACAGGAGAATCTGTTCCAAGAAAAGTTAAAGTAGATGATGAAGTTTTTGCAGGATGTATTAATGAATCGGATGTAATAGAAATAAAAGTTACAAAAGAGTTTAAAGACACAGCAATTAATGAGATTATAGAACTAGTTAAGAATTCAAACAAAACAAAATCTAAAACTGAATTGTTTATAACAAAATTTGCAAAAGTATATACACCAATAGTTGTTGTGCTTGCATTAATGCTTGCTTTTATTCCACCAATATTTGAAGGATTTCAAAATTTAGGAGAATGGGTAAAAAGAGCATTAGTATTTTTAGTAACATCATGTCCATGTGCTATTGTTTTATCAGTTCCACTAGGCTATTTTGCAGGAATTGGTAAAGCAGGTAAAGAAGGAGTTTTAATAAAAGGTTCAAATTATTTAGATATACTTACAAAAGCCAATACAATGGTATTAGATAAGACTGGAACAATTACAAAAGGAAATTTTGAAGTTTCTAAAATAATACTAGCAGAAAAAATTAAAGAAGAAGAGTTATTAGAAATTGCGGCAGTAGCAGAAAGTATGTCAAACCACCCAATAGCAAAAAGTATAATAAGCAAAGTAAACAAAAAAATTAGTCAAGAAGAGATTGAAGAATATAAAGAAATTGCTGGAATGGGCATAAAAGCTAAATATCACGGAGAAGAAATTGTTGCAGGAAATGCAAAATTGTTAGAGAAAGAAGAAATAAAATATTATCCATGTAATGAAATTGGAGCAATAGTATATGTTGCGAAAAATAAAAAATATTTAGGAGCAATAGTAATTTCTGATACAGTTAAACCAGATAGTAAAGAGGCAATAGAAGGATTCAAAAAGAATGGAATCAGCAAAATTTGTATGTTAACAGGAGATAATAAAGAAATTGCAGAAAATATAGCAAAACAAGTTGGCATAGAAGAAGTGCATTGCAATTTGTTACCAGGAGAAAAAGTAAAAGAATTGCAAAAATTAAAAAATGAACAAAATATTATAATCGCAATAGGTGATGGAATTAATGATTCACCAATACTTGCAGAAGCAGATATAGGAGCATCAATGGGATTAAATGGCCAAGACTTAGCAATAGAAACATCAGATATTGTAATAATGGATGGAAAATTATCAAGCTTTAACAAAGCCATACATGTATCAAAAAGAACTAAAAAGATAATAATTCAAAACATATATTTTGCATTAGGAATAAAAGCAATAGTATTAGTACTTGGGGCATTTGGAATATCAACAATGTGGGAAGCAGTATTTGCAGACGTAGGAGTAACATTTATAACAGTACTAAATTCATTAAGAATATTCAAAAAATAGAAATTTGTTTGACTAAATTTATTTTTTGGTTTGTAGGGTTCGCCCAGGAGTGCGACCCCTACAACGTTTGCAACATGTTTTCATCCGAAATTAAAATATTAAAAATGAAAAAAATTGTGAATGGAGTTAGCTTGAATTAGAAATTGTTCTTCGAGCGCAGTAGGGAATCTCATTTTTAATGAGGGCGCTGCGGAGCAAGAAGATGTACAATTTCTATGAAAGTGACATGACCTGAACCATTTTTTGAATTTTAATATTTTAATTTTGAATATAATTACAAATTACAATTTATCTCATAAAACAATAGAGGCGCTATTTAAATGCGCCCCTTATATTTTTTATCTAATATCTTCTTTTGGAATAATATTTTCTTCTAACAGTTCTGGCTTTTTCATATATCTATTAAATTGCTTTAAAGCATTTGCATAATAATATCCATCACAAATTCTTTCATCAGCAACCCATTTAATAGAAATAGTTTTTTTCTCAACTATATTATCATCTTCACAAATATAACTTTTTTGTTTTTTACCCATAGCTAAGAATAAACCAGTTGTTCCAAAATCATATATATGATGATAAATTGCATCTATTCCTAAAGAACCAACATTTGTTAAGAATGCACTAGTATGGAATGGGCTAGCCTTAATTACAGCTTTTGGCATCATTCCATGTTTATCTAAAAACATTAAAGTATTAACAATAAATTTCATAAGCCAATTTGGTACAAGCCATAAAAATTTAGCAAGTTTGTCTGTACTATTTTCAGCAGATAAGTCTTTATTTTTAGCAATTGCAGCTTCCAATTTTTCTTTTACTGCAAAAATGTTTTCAGTTCCTGTAAAAGGAAGTTTAATAGTTGTTTCTTCAATTTCTTCAGACATTTTCTTTTTTATTGCAAGCGAAATATATATTCCTTTTCTAGCATATGTTCTACCATCCATAATAAATCTATTTAAACAAGGCCTTTCTGCCAAAAGTCTAACTAGTGCAGAATATATTATAGTCATATAAGATATTTGAATGCCTTCCTTTTCTTTTTTATCAATATATGCATCTAATGTATCAAGAGGTAACTCTTGAGTGTAATATACATGAGAATCACTTCTCGTTTTCATAACATGTGGTATTACCCTAAAAAATGGCCCCAAAGTTTTTAGTTTTCTACCATCTGATCTAAATCCAAACATAATCCATCTCCCTCATAAAAAATATTATATAATAAAACTATGGCATTTTGCAAGAAAAATGTCAAAAATTAATACATTGCAAAAAAATAAATATCCATAAATAAATACTTTTTTAATACTATTTTAATATCTTTATACTAAAATCTTGACAAATATTTGTGTGTTTAATACAATATTTTAGTTAGGGAAACACAGCTTTGAGCTGATTATATATACATATACAAAAAGGAGGAACAGATGTTAAAAATATTAAAAAACTTAAAAAAGTCATGGCTATCTGTGGTGTTTATAGTAGTACTTTTATGCTTGCAAGCGTGGACAGATTTAACACTTCCAGACTACACATCTAAAATAGTAAATACAGGTATTCAAGCAGGTGGTATTGAATATGTTGCACCAGAGGTAATTAGAAAATCACAAATGGATAATTTATTAATATTTACAGACAAAGATGAAGAAATATTAAGTAATTATACTTTAATATCTAAAAACAATTTATCTCAAGAGGAGTATAATAAGTTACAAAAAGATTATCCAGAACTAGAAAATCAGGATTTATATAAACTAAATAAACTTAATAAAGAACAAAAAGAAGAATTAGATGAATTAATTACAAAACCATTTATGACATTATACTTTATACAAAATGAGGAAATGTCAAATGGAATGAAAGAACAAATGCTTTTAAATATGCCAGAAGAACAAAAACAAGTAATGGCACAAATGTCACTAATAGACTTAATAAAAAATATGCCAAATGAACAAAAAGAAAATTTTATTACAGAAATAAATAAACAAATAGACGAAAAACTAGGAACAATGGTAGATCAAGCAGCTGTTCAAGCAACTAAAAAAGAGTATACAGAAATAGGAGTAAATACAGACAACATACAAAATAGATACATAATTTTAACAGGACTTCAAATGATTGGTATAGCATTAGTTAGCATGATAGCAGCAGTAATAATAATGCTATTATCATCAAGGGTTGCAGCTACACTTGGAAGAATTTTGAGAGATAAAGTGTTTAAAAAAGTATTGCAATTTACAAGAAAAGAATTTAATGAATTTTCAACAGCTTCATTAATTACACGTAGCACAAATGATATTCAACAAATTCAAATGTTGCTTACAATGCTTTTTAGAACAGTAGTATATGCACCAATTATTGGTATTGGTGGATTTACAAGAGTTTTGGCTCGTAGCAATAACTCAATGGCATGGATAATAGGAGTTGCAATAGGAGCGATACTATTTATTATTTTAACTTTATTTATAGTAGCAATGCCAAAATTCAAAAAGCTACAAGATTTAATAGATAAATTGAATCTAGTTTCTAGAGAAATCTTAACAGGACTTCCAGTAATAAGAGCATTTAACACAGAAAAAAGAGAAGAAAAAAGATTTGATAATGCTAACAAAGACTATATGAAAGCAAATATATTTGTAAACAGGGCAATGAGTATAATGATGCCTGCATTAATGTTTGTTATGAATGCAATTATGCTTTTAATTATATGGGTAGGAGGACACAAAGTAGATGAAGGAATAATGCAAGTAGGAGATATGATGGCATTCATTCAATATACAATGCAGATTGTAATATCTTTCTTATTCATATCTATGATATCAATAATGTTACCAAGAGCTTCTGTTTCTGCAAAACGTATTAATGATGTATTAGAAACAGAACCTTCAATAGAAGATAAACCAGAAACAAAAGAATTTGTAGAAGATAAAAAGGGATATGTAGAGTTCAAAAATGTTTCTTTTAGATATCCAGATGCAGACACAGAAATACTAGAAGATATAAACTTTGTAGCAAAACCAGGAGAAACAACAGCATTAATTGGAAGCACGGGAAGCGGAAAATCTACAGTTGTAAACCTAATACCTCGTTTTTATGATGTAACAGGTGGAGAATTACTAATAGATGGAGTTAATATAAAGAACGTATCTCAAAAAGAATTGAGAAAAAGAATAGGATTTGTACCACAAAAAGGAATGCTTTTCTCTGGAACAATAGAATCAAATATAAAATATGGAAACCCAGATATGTCTGATGAGCAAATGGTAAAAGCAGCAGAAATTGCACAAGCAACAGAATTTATAGAAGCAAAGGAAAAGAAATATAAATCAGAAATTGCCCAAGGTGGAAACAACGTATCTGGTGGACAAAAACAACGTTTATCAATAGCAAGAGCAATAGCAATAGACCCAGAAATTATAGTATTTGATGATAGTTTTTCAGCATTAGACTTTAAAACAGACAGCAAATTACGAGAAGAACTTGCAAAGCAAACAGCTGGCAAAACAGTAATTATAGTTGCACAAAGAATTAGTACAATTCTAAATGCAGACCAAATAATAGTACTAGAGGAAGGAAAAATTGTAGGAAAAGGTACTCACAAAGAACTTATGAACAACTGCGAGCAATATAAGGAAATTGCAATGTCACAATTATCTAAAGAAGAACTAGAAGATGCAGGAGGTGATAGATAATGCCAGGACCAATGGGAGGACCAGGAAGACCGGGGATGAATACCCAAGCAAAAGCAAAGAATTTTAAAGCAACAACTAAAAAATTAATAAACAACTATTTATCAAAATATAAACTAGCAATAACAATAGTAATAATTTTTGCAATAGGAAGTACAATCTTTTCGATAGTTGGACCTAAAATATTAGGAAATGCAACAACAGAAATCTTTAACGGAATAATTAGTAAATTATCTGGCGGAAGCGGAATTGATTATTCAAAGATTTTAAAAATCCTATTAACACTTTTAGGACTATATGTAATAAGTGCATTATTTTCACTAATACAAGGATTCACAATGACATCTGTTGCACAAAAGTTAACATATAAAATAAGAAATGATATAGCACAAAAAATAAATAAACTTCCAATGAAATACTTTGATAAAAAAACAAACGGAGAGGTGTTATCTGTAATAACAAACGATATAGATACACTTTCTCAAAACCTTAACCAAAGTATTACACAAATAATTACATCAATATGTACAATAATAGGAATAATTGTAATGATGTTATCTATTAGTGTAACAATGACAATAGCATCATTAATAATATTGCCTATATCAGCAGTTATAGTAAAGAAAATTGTAACAAAATCACAAAAATATTTCCAAAAGCAACAAGCATATTTAGGGCATGTAAATGGTCAAGTAGAAGAGGTGTATGGAGGACATACAATTGTAAAAGCATTTAATGGAGAACAACAAGAAATAGAGAAATTTGAAAAAGCAAATAAGGAACTATATTCATCTGGATGGAAATCACAATTTTTATCTGGACTAATGCATCCAGTAATGAACTTTATTGGAAACGTTGGATATGTTGTAGTAGCAGTTTTAGGTGGATATTTAGCAGTTCAAGGAAAAATTACAGTTGGTAATATACAAAGTTTTATACAATATAACAAGCAATTTACACAACCAATAATGCAAATTGCACAAGTATCTGGAATGCTACAATCTATGGTTGCTGCTGCAGAAAGGGTATTTGAATTTTTAGAAGAGCCAGAAGAAGTAGAAGAAAGCGATAAAGGAATAGATACAAGTAAGCTAAAAGGAAATGTAGAATTCAAAAATGTTAAATTTGGCTATGACGAAGATAAAATAATAATAAAAGACTTTAATGCAGACGTTAAAGAAGGACAAAAAATTGCAATAGTTGGACCAACTGGAGCAGGTAAAACAACAATGGTAAAACTACTTATGAGGTTCTATGATGTAAATAGTGGAGAAATTTTAGTAGATGGTCATAATATAAAAGACTTTAAACGTGGAGATTTAAGAAAAATGTTTGGAATGGTACTTCAAGATACATGGCTATTTGGAGGAACTGTTAAAGAAAATATTAAATACGGAAAACCAGAGGCAAGTGACAGTGAAGTTATAGAAGCTGCAAAAGCAGCACATGTGCATCACTTTATAAAAACACTTCCAAACGGATATAATTCTGTATTAAATGAAGAATCAAGCAATGTATCAGCAGGACAAAAACAATTACTAACAATTGCAAGAGTAATACTTGCAGATCCAAAAATATTAATATTAGATGAAGCAACAAGTTCAATAGATACAAGAACAGAAATACAAATACAATCAGCAATGGATAATTTAATGAAAGGAAGAACAAGTTTTATAATAGCACATAGACTTTCAACAATAAAAAATGCAGACTTAATATTAGTAATGAATCATGGAGATATTGTAGAACAAGGAACACACGAAGAACTACTTGCAAAAAATGGATTCTATGCAGATTTATACAATAGTCAATTTGATGAAGATGAAGCAGTATAAAATGGTAAAAACGAATGGGAACAGACCCCTTTTGTTTCAATCAGAACAAAGGGGGTCTGTCCCCATTCGTTTTTATTTTAGGCTCTTCTATTTTAGTATAAAAATTTAGCAAAAATATAGAAATCTACCAACAGTCGATTGCATAAAATAGATATTAATAGTAAAATATTTGTTGGACGTAGCAAAATCTGTAAATATTATTGGAGGAAAAATTAATGAAGAAAAAAGCAGTAATAATATCAGTAGTTGCAGTAGCAGTAATAGCATTAATAACAGTAGCAATATTAGTATTAAGCAAAGAGAAACAAAATCCAGAAGAGATACTAAAAACATATTTTGCATATATAGAAAAGCAAAATTATGAAGAAATGTATAATATGGTACACTCAAATACAGATAAAGAAGAATTCTTAAAAAGAAACAAAAATATATATGAAGGAATACATGCAAAGAAAATAAAAATAGAAATAACTTCAACTCAAAATGAAAAGAATAAAGTAATAATTACATATCTAACAAAAATGAATACAAGTGCTGGAGATGTGGAGTTTGAAAACACAGCAAAGTTAAGTAAAGATGATAGCAAAAAGTACAAAATAGAATGGTCATCAAACTTAATATTTCCAGAGCTAAATAATGACTATAAAGTTAGAGTTAGCAATACAGAAGGAAAAAGAGGAAGTATATTGGATAGAAATGGAAATGTACTTGCAGAAACTAAAACAAATAGAGAATATCCATACAAAGACATAGCAGCACATATAACAGGATATGTTCAAGGAATAACAGCAGAAGAATTAGAAAGCAAGGCTGAAAAGGGGTATAATGCTCATTCTATTATTGGAAAAACTGGATTAGAGCAAGTATATGAAGAAAGGCTAAAAGGGAAAGACGGATTAAAGATATATATAGAAGACAATAATGGAAATATAGTAAAAACAATAGCAGAAACAAAAGGGAATGATGGAGAAGATATAAAGCTTACAATAGATATTAATCTTCAAACAAAACTATATGAAAAAATAAAAAATGATAAAGGATTTTTTGTTGTGATGAATCCACAAACAGGGGAAATTCTAGCATTAGTTAGCACGCCGTCATATGACCCTAATAAATTTGTTACAGGTATGACAAATGATGAGTGGAATAGTATAAGCACTAATGAAGCAAAACCACTATTTACAAGATTTATATCAACTTGGTGTCCAGGCTCAACATTCAAACCAATTACAGGAGCAATAGGACTAACAACTGGGAATTTAAGCGAAGATGATGAGTTTAATTATTCAGGACTTGCATGGCAAAAAGATAGTTCTTGGGGAGATCACAAAATAACAACACTTACAGCATATAGCGGAAAGAAAAATCTAAAAAATGCTTTAATACATTCAGATAATATTTATTTTGCACAAGCAGCATTAAAAATTGGAGAAAAAACATTTACAGAAGGACTAGACAAAATAAAATTCAATGAAGATATAGATTTTGAATTAGATACTAATAAGTCAACATATTCTAATTCTGAAAGAATAGAAAGAGAAGCAACACTTGCAGATAGCGGGTATGGCCAAGGACAATTATTAGTAAATCCAATACATATGGCATCTATATATTCAGCATTTGTAAATGAAGGCAATATGGTAAAACCATATATAGAATACAAAGAAAATAGAGAAAAGGAATATTTGGTAAAAAATGCTTTTTCAAAAGAAGCGGCAAATATAATAAAAGAAGACTTAATACAAGTAGTAGAAAGTCCAACAGGAACAGCGCATGATTTAAAAGTAAATGGAGTAAAATTAGCAGGAAAAACAGGAACAGCAGAGCTTAAAGCATCAAAAGAAGAAAAAGGAAAAACATTAGGGTGGTTCAATTGTTTTACAGTAGATGAAGAATTAGACAAATCAATGCTAATAGTAAGCATGGTAGAAGATGGCGGTTCAAATGGAGGAAGTAGATACTTAAAGAAAATAATAAGAACATTATTTGAGTAAAACTAAGCCTAAATGAGAAACTTCCTAGTATATAAAATATTGACACTAATTAATATAGAATATATAATATGTAAATGAATTAATAAAAGGAGCGATAAAATATGAATAGAGAACGTGGATTTGAAATTGCGAAAGGATTTGAAGAAGCACAAATAAATTTACCAAAAAGAACAACAAGAAATTCTGCTGGATATGATATAGAAGCAGCAGAGGATTGCGTAATACCAGCATTTAAACTAGGACAAAAGCCAACTCTTGTAAAAACAGGGTTAAAGGCATATATGAAATCTGATGAAGTATTAATACTTGCTAATAGAAGCTCAAACCCAGGGAAAAAAGGTTTAATATTAGCAAATAGTATAGGCGTTGTAGATAGCGATTATTATGGAAATAAAGATAATGATGGACACATAATGTTTGCTTTTTACAATATTAAATCAGAAGATATAGAAATAAAAAAGGGTGAAAGAATAGGACAAGGAATATTCCAAAAATATTTAATTACAGATAATGACTTAGCAGATGGAGAAAGAACAGGGGGATTTGGGTCAACAAATTAATATATTAAAAAAAGTCATAGAAGGTTCTAAATTCATAGCCTTGAGATTTTAAATAATTAATAGAATCTTCTAAAACATCATAGGTATTGTTAACATCACCAGAATCATGCATTAATATTATAATAGAACCTTTATTTTCAGAGCTCTTTTTTAAATTGTTAAAGAGCTCTTTTTTTGAGTATTTTTTAATAGAATCATTATTTAAAACATTCCAATCTACATATGTATAATCAATTTCAGGTAAATATTTAAGACACTTTTGTTTTCTAGAATAGTTAATTTTACTCATTGAACCATTAGGACATCTAAAAACATGAGAGCAAAAATTATCAATTCCGATAGCTTTTCCAATAGTTTCATCAGTAAGATTGATTTCATCAAAAAAAGCTTCTTTGCTTTTATATAATTCATTATTATTGTGAGAATAGCCGTGGTTACCTATAAAGTGTCCAGATTTATATATTGTAGATACTACTTCTGGATACTTTGAAACTTGCTTTCCAATAACAAAAAAATTTGCCTTTATTTGCAACTTATCAAGAATTTCTAAAATTTTAGGAGTGATGGTATTGTTTGGACCATCATCAAAAGTAAGGTAAGCTATCTTTTCAGAAGATGAATAAATATTCTCCTGATTAAAGTATGGGACTTGAACACTATTTTCTTTAGCGAAAACATAATATATTCCTGAAATTAATAGAAGCGCAAATGCTAAAAAAATAATATAAAATTTAAACTTACTAATATAAAAAATTTTCATAAAACACCATAAAAATAAAATATATATAAATATATTCAGTAAGAAATATTATTATGAATTTAGAACAAATTTTATGTAAAATATACCAAAAAATCCTTTGACTTAATACAAAAAATATGGTATAATTAAGAAGGTCGAAAGAGAAAAAATAGACTAAGAAGGAGTGACAGTAATGTTTAATATTGGAGATAAAGTTGTATATCCAATGCATGGAGCAGGAACAATAGAAGGAATAGAAGAAAAAGATATTTTAGGTGAAAGACAATCTTATTACATAATAAAAATGCCAGGAGAAGTTAAGGTTATGGTACCTACAGCAAAAGCAGAAGGAATTGGTGTAAGAGATATTATAGATAAAGAAACAGCAGGAAAAGTTTTTAAAGTATTAGAAACTGATTCTACTCAAATGGATACAAATTGGAATAAAAGATATAGAGACAATATGGAAAAAATGAAAAGTGGAGATGTATACGAAGTAGCAGATGTTGTTAGAAATTTGAGTTTCAAGCAAAAAGAAAAAGGGCTTTCAACTGGTGAGAAAAAAATGCTATTAAATGCAAAACAAATATTAGTAAGTGAACTTACACTTGCAGAAAATTCTAATAAAGATGAAGTAGAGGAATTAGTAAATAATACTATAAATACTTCATTTACAGAATATAGCAAAAACATTGCAAATGTTACTCCAGATAATATAGTTAAAAAATTTATTCCATTTAATGGAACTCAAGAGTAATAATTAATAAAGATAAGAAATCCTAATTTAATAGGGTTTCTTTTGTTTTAACATTTTAAAGAATATTATTGATAGTTTATAAATGAAGGATTTCCAAATTAGTTGTCGAATAATATAATTATGTAAAAGAAAGGCGTAGTAGTATGGTGAGATATAGTGATGAATTAATAGATGATATAAAAAATAGCAACGATATAGTAGATATAATATCACAATATGTAATATTAAAAAGAAGCGGAAGAAACTTTTTTGGATTGTGCCCTTTCCATAAAGAAAAAACACCTTCTTTTTCTGTTTCACCAGATAAACAAATATTTCACTGCTTTGGATGCGGAGCAGGTGGAAATGTAATTCATTTCATAAGCAAAATAGAAAATGTAGACTTTAAAGAGAGTCTAGAAATCTTAGCAGATAGGGCTGGAATAAAACTTCCAACCTTAGAAGGAACAGTAGATAGCAAGAGACAAGAACTAAAAGAAAAAGTTTATGAAATAAATAAGCTTGCAGCAATGTTTTACCATGAGGCGCTATATAGACCTACATCAAAAATAGCACAGGAATATGTAAAAAAAAGAAAACTAGATAATAAGGCCTTAAAAGCATTTACAATAGGATATGCAGAAGTAAATAGTAATTTATACAGATTTCTAAAAGCAAAAGGATTTACAGATGAAGAAATTTTAGCTTCAGATTTAGTAAATAAAGTAGGAAATAATTTTGTAGATAGGTTCAAAAATAGACTAATATTTCCAATACAAGATGTAAGAAATCGATACATTGCATTTGGAGGTAGAGTATTAGATAATTCACTTCCTAAATATATAAATTCGCCAGAAAATATAGTATATAGCAAGGCAAGAAATTTATATGGATTAAATGTAGCTAAAAATTCTAAATCTAGAAATCTTATTATTGTTGAAGGCTATATGGATACGGTTTCATTACACCAAAGAGGAATAGATAATGTAGTAGCATCATGTGGAACAGCTCTTACAGAAGCACAGGGAAGATTACTTAGAAAATATGCAGAAAAAGTAATAATTTCATATGATTCAGACTCAGCAGGACAAGCAGCAACATTGAGAGGACTTGAGATATTAAACAATTTGGGATGTGACATTAGAATACTCCAAATGGAGGGAGCAAAAGATCCAGATGAGTATGTTATTAAATATGGAAACGCTAGATTTAATAACCTTGTAGAAAAAGCAATTTCTTTAACAGAGTTTAAAGTAAAAGTTTTAAAAAACAGTTTAAACTTAGAAAATGTGAATGATAAAATAAAATTTTTAAACGAAACGGCAAAATTGCTAAGCACTATAGACAATAAAATAGAACAAGAAGTATACATTGATAAAATTTCAAGTGAGTATAATATTTCGAAAGAGGCTATATATGCAGAAATAAATAAACTAAATTATTCAAAGAGCCAGGATAAAAAAGTTTTAGAAAGCAAATATGTAAGACCAAAGAAAATAAAGAAAGAAGAAATACCAGAAACATTAATGAAAAGGGAAAAGATAATAATAGGTTTATTATTTAGCGGAAAAGAAGAAGTCTACAATCAAATAAAAGATATATTATTACCAGAAGACTTTAGAAGTGAAAAAAATAAAAAGATAATAAAAAGCTTGTATGAAGAATTTGAAAACGGAAATAGTAATATAAATAATATATTGGAAAAGTTTAATGATGATGAAGAAATAATAAGTATAATAACTGAAATAATGGCAGATGACTATGAAATAAAAAATGACAAAAAAGCTATAGAAGACCTAGTAAGAAATTACCAAAAGGAAAGGCTGTTAGGAAGAAAGAAAGAATTAGTAGAAGAACTAAGCGATGAGAGTCTAAACGCTGAAGAAATGAAGGCTTTGGAAAAAGAACTAAACGACATAATAGTAAAGTTAGCTCAAAATAGGTAGTTATAATAATTTAAATAATAAAATTTGCATTGAGCAAATTTTAAGGAGGGTAACAATAAAAAATGGGAAAAGCAAAAAAAGATAATGAGGAGATTATAGAAGAATTAAAAAGTAGTAATAAAAAAGCTAAAAGCAAAAAAGAAATTAATGCAACTGAACAAACAGAAGATACAAATAAAAAGGTTCAAGATATACTAAAAAAAGCAAAAGAGAAAGGACAAATAACTTATGGAGAGTTAGCGAGTCAATTAGAAGATATAAACCCAGAACAAATAGATAAGGTATTTGATGCTTTTGAAGAATTTGGTGTTGATGTATTAAAAGATGATTTAGAAGAACCAGATCTTGAGGATTTACAAGAGGTTGAAGATATAAAACTAGAAGATATTAATACAATGAACTTCGATGGTATTAATATAGATGATCCTGTTAGAATGTATTTAAGAGAAATAGGAAAAATTCCTCTTTTAACATTTAATGAAGAATTAGAACTTGCAAAAAGAGTATTAGAAGGAGATGAAGAAGCTAAACAAAAGCTTGCAGAATCAAACTTAAGATTAGTAGTAAGTATAGCCAAAAAATATGTAGGTAGAGGTATGCTTTTCTTAGATTTAATTCAAGAAGGAAATATGGGACTTATAAAAGCTGTAGAAAAATTCGATTATAAAAAAGGATATAAATTTAGTACTTATGCTACATGGTGGATAAGACAAGCAATTACAAGAGCAATAGCAGATCAGGCAAGAACAATTAGAATACCAGTACATATGGTAGAAACAATAAATAAATTAATAAGAACATCAAGACATCTATTACAACAATTAGGAAGAGAACCAACCCCAGAGGAAATTGCTGAAGAAATGGAAATACCAGTAGAAAAGGTAATGGAAATACAAAAAATTGCCCAAGACCCAGTATCATTAGAAACTCCAATAGGAGAAGAAGATGATAGCCATTTAGGAGACTTTATACAAGATGAAGATAGTCCTGCACCACAAGATTCAGCTGCATATACACTTTTAAAGGAACAACTAGAAGAAGTAATGAATACTTTAACACCAAGAGAAGCAAAAGTTTTAAAATTAAGATTCGGACTAGAAGATGGAAGAGCAAGAACACTAGAAGAAGTTGGACGTGAATTCCAAGTAACTCGTGAGAGAATAAGACAAATAGAAGCAAAAGCATTAAGAAAATTAAGACATCCTAGCAGAAGTAAAAAACTAAAAGATTATATGAACTAATATAAAAATTTGACAAATTTGCTTCTTTATGTTAAACTATATTTAGATTTGTGTATTTTTATGTAAAGAGGTGAAAAATTCTCATAAAATTGAGAAATAAATATATGGAAAAAAAGAAAAATGTTTTTTCAAAATTATTAAATAGAGTAAAAAAGGTATGGCAAGAGTTAGGAACTCCAGATATAGAAACAGGAGAAGATATATTAACTCAAAGTCAAAGAGAAGAACTAACTCAAATAGAACGTATAGGAGACGAAGTTCATAAAAATGGATTTGCAGTAGGAAAAATAAAAATAAGTGAAGCTAAAGCAAAAGTAGCAGCAGCAGAAAAGGCTAATAGCAGGAAAAAAACTTCAATTCAAAAGGAATTAGGAAATGCATAGATAAAAAAACAGAAATTGAAAAAATTTCTGTTTTTTTCTTGACAAATTTGGTTAAACTTATTATAATAATACAAGTTCCATATGGCGAAGTAGCTCAGTTGGCTAGAGCATTCGGTTCATACCCGAAGGGTCATGTGTTCGAATCACATCTTCGCTACCAAATAAAACCGCAAGTAAATATACTTGCGGTTTAGTTTTGCTTAAATAAGTTTTTTTAATGTTTCCAAAAACGAGTCATAATCTTCTAGAAACCATGATTTAGTGTTATGGTTGTAAATAACATGAAACTCAATTCTTTGCTCTTTTAACTTTTTAGATATTGCGATTATATCCCTTTCAAAAACTTTATTAGATTTAGTCAATTTAAGAAAGTCTTCCCGAATATCTATTTTAATGGGTATCCATAGTCCATGAACAAAAAGCTTAAGCCAAAGATAACGTTTGGAGTTGTGGTAAATGGTGTAATTTGAGCCACTACCATTTACTTTTCCATAAAACCGTTTTTGTATCTCTTCAATTTCCTGAGGAGTTAAGTTATATGCACTGTAAACACCACGTGTCTCTATTTCTAATCCATTAAAGCTTGTTTTGTATGACATTAATAGCACTCCTTTAAGTAGAATTTACATAATTATAACATAGAAAAAGTAACTTTTCTATATAATAAAATAAAAATAATAAAAAGCTTTGTATACTTTTTATTATTTTAAAGTACTTTATTTTTTTTCTTTAACTTCCGGTATTACTATTTTCTTTTTCTTTTCTTCTTCACTTTTTGGCTTAGGTTTTACAGCATTTAAATGTTCGAAAACAGGAGACATTTCCAATTCTGTTCCATCTCCATTAATTATTTCTATTTCTTTTTTTTCTTCATTATCTGGCATTAATATCACCTCATTTTACTAATAATATCATAAAAAAATAAGAATGTCAAAAACATTGACTTTTTAAATTATAAATGCAATAATATAAATATTAAAAAAGTATAATGGAGAATAAAAGTGGAAATAGATAAAATAAAATCAATAATAGAAGCGATTCTCTTTTCGGCAGGCAGAATCGTAGAAACAAAAGAACTTATGGCTATATTAGAGCTTAGCAATGAAGATATAGATAGTATAATGCAAAATATGAAAAGTGAATTTGAAGAACAAAATAGAGGAATAGAAATAATTAAAGTAGAGAATGGATATCAAATGTGTTCGAAAAAAGAATATTATGATTACATATATCCAATTTTTGATAACAGAGCAAAACCTAGCTTATCTGCTGCAGCATTAGAAACTCTATCTATAATTGCATATAATCCTAAAATTACAAGAGCGGAAATAGAACAAATAAGAGGTGTTAATTCTGATGGGACAATATATAAACTTTTGGAATATAACCTAATAGAAGAAGTAGGAAGATTAGATGCTCCTGGTAGGCCTACAATTTATTCAACAACAAAGGACTTTTTAAAAATGTTTGGGATGTCTAGTATAGAAGAATTACCAGAACTTCCAAAATACAAGATAGATGAAAATGAGCAAATAGTTATAGATGAAATTATTGATGATACCAATAAGGAAAATAACGAAAATTCTCTAGAAACAAATGAATAGAAACGAATTAAGAGGTGATATAGTGAAATCACAAAATGGTATAACTTTAACATCTTTGGCTATCTATGTGGTACTGGTATTTGTCGTTCTGGCAATACTTGCAACTGTTACTGCTAATTTTAAGAGCAGTGTAAAAGAAATAAATCAAGAAGGAACAGATATTGCAGAGGTCAATAAGTTTAATTCATATTTTTTGCAAGAAGTAAAAAAACAAGATAATAACATAATAGATATTACTCAAAATAGTGTGACTTTTTCTAGTAACAATAAATATGAATATGATAGCATTAATAAAATTATAAACTTAATAGAACTAGACGAAACTGGAAATATTAATAGAACTATAAAAGTTGCCGAAAATATTGAAGAATGTACTTTTAAAGAAGAATTGCAAAATGGAAAAAACATTATAATTGTGGAAATCAGAGCAAAAAATACAAATATAATTACCAATGAATATGTTTTAAATACAAGTAAATTTACTTCTAAATATCAGGATGAGGAAGAATATGTTCATAGTACAAACGTATTAAATGTTCAAAATAATAATGCTTAATGTAATATTGCATAATCAACCTAAATATAATAGAACAAATATTATATTTAGGTGAGATTATTGAATATTATATATTTAAAAGAAACAGATGAAACTTGTGACTTTATAAAAAGATTTATAGTAAAAATAAAAAAAGTTTTTAATATTATAGAGATAAAAAATGAAGGCGGAAAAGAAATATGCTATTTGCCGCTTTTTAAGAAAAAGAGTATTAGTAAGAGAAAAATAAATAAATTTTCAAAAAAAATAACTAAAATTTTAGAAAGTAATGGAACTAGTAATATTGTGTTATCAGAATATTTAAGTAACTTAGATGAATTAGAGAATAGTTTGTATAGTGAGAATATAAATATACTAAATGGTAGATTTTTATTTAAATGCTTAACAGAAGAAATTATAAAGTATATACTAAAAATAAAGAATGAAAATATTAAAAAATCTGAAATTTCAATACTAGTTAATGACTATAGCGAATTTAATCAAGAGTTAGTAATGGACTTAGCCAAAAAAGTAAAAACACTGAGTATTGTTACAAATCATATTACTAAGTGGTTAAAAGTCGAAGAATCTCTTTATAACGAATTTGGGATATTGCTTAATATTTCAAATAATAAAAGGAGTAGTTTAAAGTCTTCTAGAATAATTATTAATATAGATTTTCCGAGTGAGCTTATAAATCAATATAAAATATTTAATGAAGCAATTATAGTAAATATTTTAAATAAAGTACAAATAAAAAGCAAAAAATTTAATGGTATAAATGTAAATTATTTTAAAATAAGTATACCACCAAAATATAAAATGGATGGTTTTATAAACGAAATCGTATATGAAAGTATTTTATATAAAAATAGATTGCTTGAAGCTAGAAATAAAATAACAGAAGATAAGATAAAGATAAAAAAATTAGTGGGAAATAATGGTTACTTAAAAGAAAATGAATTTAATACTAAACACTTGACAAAAACTTAATAGTGGAGTAGTATAAAATGAATTAAATAATATTTTAAAGGAGTAATGCAAAATGGAAGAAAAAGAAGTATTATTAACACAAGAGGGATATGACAATTTAGAGAAAGAATTAGAATACCTAAAAACAGAAAAAAGAACAGAAATTTCAGAGAGAATAAAGGTTGCTTTAGGATTTGGAGATTTATCTGAAAATTCTGAATATGATGAAGCGAAGAATGCACAAGCTTCAAATGAAATTAAGATAGCAGAATTAGAAAATAAATTGAGATATGCAAGAATAATAGATGAGTCAGAAATAGACACAAAAATAGTTCAAGTTGGAAATAAAGTTAAAGTTTTAGACATGGAATATAATGAAGAAGTTGAATATACAATAGTTGGGTCAACAGAAGTAGATTTATCACAAAATAGAATTTCAAATGAATCACCTATAGGTGCAGCTTTACTAGGTGCCAAAAAAAACCAGGTAGTAGAAGCGCAAACACCAGGGGGAGTAGTGAAATTTAAAATATTAGCAATAAAAAAATAGATTATTTTACCATTTTATGTAGACAAAACCTTCCAAAAGTAGTATAATAGTATTGTTGAATAAAAAATTAGTATTCTAAAACACGAAGGTAACGAATAAAATACTATAGAAAAACAAAAGGGAGGAAATTAAATTGATTACAAATTACACAGAAAATAATTACTTAGTTTTAATAGGTAAAATTATTAGTGATAAAACATTTAGTCACGAAATTTATGGAGAAAGTTTTTATTTGTTTAACTTGGAGGTACCACGTTTAAGTGGAAACGAAGACATAATTCCAATTACTATATCTGAAAGATTAATTGCAAATTTTGATTTAAGCATAGGAAAGAAAGTTGTTGTAGAGGGACAGTTTAGATCATATAATAGCTATGAGAATGAAAGAAATAGATTAGTTCTTACAGTTTTTGCAAAAGATATAATGGAATATAATGAACAAGAACAAGAAGAGCAAAAAGAAAAAGTATCAAATGAAGTAACTTTAAATGGATACATATGTAAAAAACCTATATATAGACAAACTCCATTTGGAAGAGAAATAGCAGACCTATTATTAGCAGTTAATAGGGCGTATAACAAATCAGACTATATACCATGTATAGCTTGGGGAAGAAATGCTAGATTTTGCGAGAATATGAAAGTTGGGACAGAAGTAAAGATAGTAGGAAGAGTTCAAAGTAGAATGTATGAGAAAAAATTTGATGATGGAAGAGTAGAACAAAGAGTAGCTTATGAAGTATCTATTGGAAGTTTAGAAGTAATAGATAAAAAAAGTGATGAAGAAGAAAGTAATCAAGCAGAAGCAATTTAAATAATTAAAAACAGCTCAAAAGAGCTGTTTTTTGTTGTATAGGATTTCTATACAATAAAATGTTATAATTGCTAAATTCGGAAACTCAAATCAGCGAGAACAAAAGGCGACTTGAGTCGCTTTGTTCTTTATCCTATATTAAAAATTCTGTATATATAGGATAATGGTCCGAAATGTCTGTTTTTATAGTTTCTTGTTTTAATAGTTGTAGGTGTTTTGAATAGAAGAATGAATCTATGCAGGCATTTGCTTCTTTAGAACGCCAGGTAATTTCTGAATTATTTATATTTTTGAATTTTGTTTTTAGTATTTCATATTCAGGGTAAGAAGCTTTAGGATCATACAAATATTTATGATTCCCAATTTTTTTTATTCCGACATTAAAATCTCCACCAATTATTATAGGTTCATTTTTATTAACTTTTGCTACTATTCTAATAAGTTCCTTAGCTGTCAAAATTCTTTCTTCTTCAAATGTAGACATATGAAGAGAAAATACGTTTATTTTAGTATTACCAAATGAAATTTTGTTACACAAAATTCCTCTTTGTTCATGAGCTATGTTAGTAAGGGGTGATAAATAATTTGCAGAATATTCAATTGGAAATTTTGATAATATTCCATCACCATAAAATCCATTTTTATATTTAATGTTAGTTCCCATAGCCCTGAATGTAAGACCTGTATATTTGCTAAGCATATATAATTGATTCCTATAATAAGAGCGTTTTGTATACATATCTATTTCTTGCAAGAAGATTATATCTGGATGAAATTTCTTAAGTAAAAGTGCTTGTCTTCTAATATCTATTTTTCCGATCTATTCCTTGCCCATGACACATATTAAAAGTAATACATTTTAGTATCATAATAATCACCAATCAAATTATATCAAAATAATGAAAAAAGGCAATAATAAAATAAAATAGTTGTAAGAAATTTTTAAATATGATAATATATTTGCATAAATAATATGAATCACAATTTATAAAATAGGAGAATAATAATGAAAGATAAAATAACAAAGATAAGTAAAGAAAGTGTAAGGTTTAATACTATGGCAATAATTCTAATAGCCATATTTTGTATTGCATTATCTCCAATTACATTACAGAACGATACATTTTATACAATAAAAATAGGTGAGCATATAATTCAGAATGGAATTGATATGAAAGACCCTTTTTCATATCATAACTTAGAATATACATATCCACATTGGCTATATGATGTTGGAATATACTTAGCGTATAATATAGGAGGACAAGCAGGTATATATATATCAACAATTGTTTTAAGCATAATTTTAGGTTTAATTATGTATTTAGTAAATACTAAACTTACAAAAAATAAATTAACATCATTTGTACTAACAATAGGAGCAATGTATTTATTAAGAAATTATATAGCTGCAAGAGCTCAATTAGTAACATTTATATTGTTTTTACTAACAGTTTATTTTATAGAAATGTTTTTGGAAACTAAAAGAAAGAGATACGCAATTGGATTAGTAATTATACCAATAATTATAGCAAATGTTCATGTTGCAGTATTTCCATTCTACTTTATTTTGTATTTACCATATATAGCAGAATATATGGTATACATTCTTTCAAATTCTAGTATTATTATAAACACTAGCAAAATTACAGCTTTACAAAAGAAAATTAAAAAGGCAGAAAATGAAGAAGAAATTCAAGACTTAAAAAGTAGAATAGAAAAATTAGAGGAACGAATAGAATTACTTCAAGAAAGAAGAGAGAAAGCTAATAAGAATCCATATAAAATAATAATTAAAAAGAATGACAATGTAAAGCTATTAATTATAATAATGATAATATGTTTATTTACAGGACTTCTTACTCCTTTAGGTGCAACTCCTTATACATATCTTATAAAAACAATGCAGGGAACAACTACACAAAACATAAGTGAACATTTACCATTAACACTTGTACAGAATATAGAATTTATGTGTGCTCTAATAATTTTCATAGTAATATTAACTTTTACAGATACAAAAATAAGGCTAAGCGATTTATTCATGCTAGGAGGACTAGTTTTTCTTACTTTCTCTACGAGAAGACAATTTTCTATATTTACATTGGTATGTACAATAATTTTAAATAAATTAGTATGCTCGATGTTCAATAAATATGATCCTGAAGGCTGTAAAAAGCTTATAAAACGAATGACAGGAATAGTAGGAATGATAATAACTATTAATTTAGTATTGATTATTAGTATAACAAATTATAAGAAAAAAATGAATGATTCATTTGTAGATGAAAGTACTTATCCAGTAATGGCAGCAGATTATATTTTAAACAATATAGATATTGAAAATATGAGATTATACAATGAGTATAATTACGGAAGTTATTTATTATTTAGAGGTATTCCAGTATTCATAGATTCAAGAGCTGATCTATATTCTCCGGAATTTAACGAAGGCGTAAATGTATTCAATGATTATTTGGATTTATCTGGATTGAATATAGACAATGTAGAAGAAGTGCTAGATAAATATGGCATAACACACCTAATAATGTATAAAGATGCAAAATTGAGAAGATTCATAGAACAAGACAAAGAGAGATATGAAGAACTTTATGAAGATGACCATTTTTGTATTTATGAAAGAAAGCAGGTATAAGAAAATTAATATTAAGAATAGAAAAATTTTATTTATAGTATTTATAATTCTAATTTCTATTTGCATAGATCAAATAGCTAAACAAATTATAATAAAAAATATATTTAACTCTAGTATAGAAATAATTAGAGGGACTCTAAATTTTACATATGTAGAAAATACCGGAGGAGCATACGGAATAGGGAGCAACAACATATTAATGTTTATAACAATCAATATTATTATAATCGGTATACTTATGAAGTTTGTTATATCAAAAAGAGATGAAATAAGTAAAACACTATTAATTGCGATATCTTTAATAATTGCAGGAGGAATGGGTAACTTAATAGATAGAATCTTTAGAGGATATGTTGTAGACTTTATTGATATAAATCCAATGTTCAAATATCCAGTATTTAATGTAGCAGATATATTTGTAGTGACAGGGTGCATAGTTATAGTATTAAATTTAATTCATAGCACCATTAAAAGTAAAAATTAGGAGAAAAAATGAAAGAGTATAAAATAGAAGAACAAGTAGGAAATAGAATAGATAAAGTAATTGCAAATTTAGAAAGTGAGATTTCTAGAGTGACAGTACAAAGAATGATAGATGATGGAAATATTCTTGTAAATGGAAAAAAGGTGCGTACATCATATAAAGTAAGTTTAGGTGATGTGATAACAATAGAAAAGGAAGAACCTAAAGAAACAGATATATTACCACAAGAAATGCCGTTGAATGTTGTTTATGAGGACGATGATATACTAATTGTAAATAAAGAAAAGGGAATGGTAGTCCATCCGGGAAATGGAAATCCAGATGGCACACTTGTAAATGCAGTAATGGCGAAATGCAAAGGGAGTCTTTCTGGAATAGGTGGAAAAATAAGACCAGGAATAGTTCATAGAATAGATAAAGACACATCACGGACTAGTAATAGTTGCAAAAAACGATAAAGCACATATATCAATAAGTAATCAGATAAAAAATAGAGAAGTAGAAAAAACGTATATTGCATTAGTAAGAGGTAATGTTAAAGAGAATCAAGCAAAAATAGATATGCCAATAGGAAGAAGCTCAAAAGACAGAAAGAAAATGGCAGTAGATAAAAATGGAAAAGAAGCAATTACAGAATTTAAGGTGTTAAAAAGGTACAATGGCTATACTTTGTTAGAAGTAAAAATAAAAACAGGAAGAACTCATCAAATAAGAGTTCATATGGCAGAAATAGGTTATCCAATAGTAGGAGATTATACATATTCAAACGGAAAGAACCCATTTGGTATTGTAGGCCAAATGTTACACGCAGCAAAACTAAAATTTGTACACCCTACAACAAAAGAAATGGTAGAATTCGAAGCTCCATTACCAGAATATTTTGAACATGTGTTGCAAGAATTAGAAAACAATTAAATGAATTGGAATTTGTATAAGTAAATTGTTTTCTAAAAAATTAAAATATTAAAAATGGAAAAAACGTTGCGAATGGATTGAGCTTGAGGTAGAAATTGTTCTTCTATATGAGTAGGGAATCTCGTTTTTAATGAGGGCGCTGCGAAGAGAGAAGATTTACAATTTCTACGAAAGCGACATGACCGAGCAATTTTTGGAATTTTTCATATTTTAATTTTTATTAGATTAATTATATAAGATAACATATTAATTTTAAAAACAATGGTCTCCAAGCTCACGGGT
>CAKOVK010000009.1 GCA_934121925.1 uncultured Clostridia bacterium | reverse complement strand
TAAAAAATGCTATAATCGCTATTGCCTTTGAGATTTCCTCATTTTATTCGGAAACTCAAATCGGCGAGAACAAAGGGTGACTAAAGTCGCTTTGTTCTATATTTATTACTATTTTATCACTTTAGTTTTGTTATAAGATAGAATTTAACTTGTCTACAGCATTAATTTCTACTAAAAAAGATTTAATCCATAAATTTTACTTTTGGACATCCACGAATATGCCAGTATATTCAGAAATTTAGCTGTATAAATATTTACAATATACATTTTCTATTATATAATATAAAAATAAGTTTTTAAGGAGATGAAGTATATGGCAGAAAATATTGAGAATAATCAAGAACAATTAGATGAAAATCATTTAATATCAATTAGAAAAGAAAAATTAAGAGAATTACAATCACAAGGAAAAGATCCATTTAAAGTAACAAAATATAATAGAACACATTTAAGTCAAGAAATAAAAGATAACTATGAAGAATTAGAAGGAAAAGATGTTTCTGTAGCTGGAAGAATAATGGCAAAAAGAATAATGGGAAAAGCATCGTTTTGTACTATTCAAGATGCAAAAGGAAAAATTCAAAGCTATATTAGTATAAATGACTTAGGAGAAGAAAGCTACTCTGCATTTAAAACATATGACATAGGAGATATTATTGGAATAAAAGGATTTGTGTTTAAAACAAGAACAGAAGAAATCTCTGTACATGCAAAAGAAGTAGTACTTCTTACAAAATCTTTAAGACCACTTCCAGAAAAATTCCATGGATTAACAGATAAAGAAGAAAGATATAGAAGAAGATATGTTGATTTAATAATGAACGAAGAAGCTAAAAGAGTTGCATTTTTACGTCCAAGAATTATTAGATGTATACAAAACTTTATGGATGGGGAAGGATTTACAGAAGTTGAGACACCAGTTCTAACAACACTTTTGACAGGTGCATCTGCAAGGCCATTTGTTACACATCATAATGCACAAAACTTAGACATGTATCTTCGTATTGCCTTAGAATTACCACTTAAGAGATTATTAGTTGGAGGAATGGAAGCTGTATATGAGATAGGCAGAGTGTTTAGAAACGAAGGAATGGATTTAAAACATAATCCAGAATTTACATTAATGGAAGCTTATTTGGCATATTCAAATCTAGAAGGAATGATGGATTTAACTGAAAAAATGTTCCAAAAAATTGCAAAAGATGTAACAGGAAAAATGATATATAATTGGGGCGGAAATGAAATAAATCTTGAAGGACCATGGAAAAGAGTTAGTATGACAGATGCAATTAAAGAACAAACAGGAATTGATTTTAAAGAAATTACAGATATCAATGAATGTTTAAAACTAGCAGAAAAACATAATATAGAATTAGAAGAGCATGAAAAAACATATGGACATATAATAAATGCATTCTTTGAAAAATATGTTGAAGAAACATTAATTCAACCAACATTTTTATATGGACATCCATTAGAAATATCACCACTTACAAAGAAAAATCCAGAAGATCCAAGATTTGTAGACAGATTCGAACTATTTATAGCAGGAAAAGAATTTGCTAATGCATACACAGAACTTAATGATCCAATTGACCAGCTAGAAAGATTTGAAGCTCAATTAAAAGAAAGAGAACTTGGAAATGATGAAGCCAATGATATAGATATGGACTTTATTGAAGCTCTAGAATATGGTATGCCACCAGCTGGAGGAATTGGATACGGAATAGATAGATTATGTATGCTATTTACAGAAAGTGAATCAATAAGGGATGTAATATTGTTCCCAACAATGAAACCAAACAATTAAAAACAAATGAAAAGCTTCGCATTACGTTGTTAAATTGAAGATAAAAAATCCTCAACGTACAAATGTACGATTCCGGTTTTTTTACTTCAATTTGCCTAGTACTGCTTGCTTTTGATTTGTTTTAAAAATTATATATGGAGCATAGAACAAAGTGAATAGGGATGAGAAAAGAGGAAAATATGTTTAATTTTTCGTTAGATAAAAGAACAATTACTATAATATTAGTTGTAATGTTAGGCTTATGGTTAGCAAGTAATGGAACAGCAGGAATTTTAAATTTATTATTAACTATACCAGGCGTATTAATAGCAATTACATTTCATGAGTTTGCACATGCATGGATGGCTGTTAAGCTAGGAGATAATACACCAAAACTTCAAGGAAGATTGAGTTTAAATCCGTTTGACCATATGGATCCAATAGGATTTGTATTTCTAATTGTTGCAGGTTTTGGATGGGGAAAACCAGTAGAAATAGACTCTAGAAACTTTAATGGTAAATACTCTCTATCAAAAGCAGAAGCAATAGTTGCAGCAGTAGGACCAATAATGAATTTTATTTTAGCATTTATATTTATGATTGTATATTATGTTGTATTTGTTGCAACAAATGCTTTAGGAGCACTTACGTTACAATGGCAACAAGTAATATATTATATAGTAGTGTACACAATAAGTATTAATATAGGGTTAGGAGTATTTAACTTAATACCATTACCACCATTAGATGGTTCGAAAATATTAATGCATTTTTTGCCAGCTAAAGGTAAAGAGTGGTTTTATAACAATCAACAAATATTTTATATAATATTTTTATTAATTTGGATAACAGGATTATCAAGTGTGTTTTTACAACCTATTTTTGGAGCAGTATTTAGTGGAATGGATTGGCTTGTAGCAAAATTATTTAAATTGTTATCATTAATATAGAATGTAATTTGTACGAAGTTAGAAGAATAAAGAAGAAAACTAAATAGCTACCTCAAGAACCAACTATAAAGTTCCACTTCTCACTTCCCACTTCCAATTTTAAATGGAAAAATAAATAAAAAGGAAATAATATGAAAGATTTAATAGTTTTAGGAATTGAATCAAGCTGTGATGAGACTTCCGTGTCAATTGTAAAAAATGGTAGGGAAGTTTTTTCTAATATAATAAACTCACAAATAGATATACATACAATTTACGGAGGAGTAGTACCAGAAATTGCATCAAGATTCCATACAGAGGTTATTAATCAAATAACAAAACAGGCTTTAAAAGAGGCAAACTGTACTATGAACGACATAGATGTTATATCTTGCACATACGGACCAGGACTAGTAGGTGCACTATTAGTAGGTGTTTCGTATGCAAAAGGATTGGCATTTGCAAACAACAAACCATTAGTAGGAGTAAATCATATAGAAGGACATATAGCAGCAAATTATATAACACACAAAGATTTAAAGCCACCATTTTTATGTTTAATGATGTCTGGTGGAAATACTCAAATTGTATATGTAAAAGACTATTGCAGTTTTGAAGTTTTTGGCAAGACAAGAGATGATGCAATAGGAGAGGCGTTTGATAAAGTTGCAAGAGTTGTAGGCCTTCGGATATCCAGGTGGACCAAAAGTAGACAATCTTGCAAAGCAAGGAGAAGCAAATATAGAATTACCAAAAACACATTTTGATAATATGGATTTCAGTTTTAGCGGAATAAAAACAGCTGTTATAAATTTAAATCATAAAAATCCTAATATAAATAAAGCAGATTTATGTGCAAGTTTTGAAAAGACAGTTACAGAAATATTAATAGAGAATATAAAAAAATCGATAAATTATATTAAAAATACTGTAGAAAAAGATTGTTCACAAAATAATCCAATTAAATTAGTTTTGGCAGGAGGAGTGTCTGCAAATTCATATATAAGAAATGCTTTTATGGATTTAGAAAAAGAGGAAATACAAATATATATGCCAGATCTAAAATTATGTACAGATAATGCGGCGATGATAGCTTCAGCAGGATATTATAATTATTTAGCAGGAAATTTATCAGATTATACACTGAATGCAGTACCAAATTTGAAATTATAATTAGAAAAGGTAAGAAGTGAAAGGAGAAAGAATGGCAATATATTCAATATCAGATTTGCATTTATCTTTTGGAAATAATAAACCAATGGATATATTTGGTGCAAACTGGGAAAACCACACAGAAAAAATAAAGAAAGATTGGATAAAAAAAGTTACAAATGATGACTTAGTACTATTGCCAGGCGATTTCTCATGGGCAATGTATTTGAACGATACATACCAAGACTTTGAATACTTAAATAACTTACCGGGGAAAAAGTTATTACTAAAAGGAAATCATGATTATTGGTGGACAACATTAAAAAAAATGAGAGAATACTTAGAAAAAAACAACTTTAAAAATATTGATTTTATATATAATAATGGTTACTTGTTTGATAATAAAATAATAGTAGGAACAAGAGGATGGCAGGCAGAAGACAATAGCGAAGATAGAAAAATAATCAAAAGGGAAATAATAAGGTTGGAATTATCTATTAAAGATGGAATAAAAAAATACGGTGAAGATAAAGAAATAATAGTGTGTATGCACTATCCACCTTTTAACAAATATAATGAAAAAAGTATGAGTTTTTTAGAACTAATGAAAAAATATAATATAAAAACTTGCATATATGGGCATTTGCATGGAGAGGCATCGCATAAAGAAGCTATAACTGGAATAATACAGAATATAAATTTTGAAATGGTAAGTTGTGATTATTTAAATTTTCAATTAAAAAAAATATAAAAGTTATATATATAATAGAAAAAAGCAGAGAATGCCTCTGCTTTTTTTAAATCTTATAGAAGCGTAATCTTTAAGTGAGAACCATTACATTTGACTGTTTTAACAATAAATTGATAGTTCTTATCCTGCTCTAAATATGTACCTGGTTTACCAGGACGGTCAGTAATAAGGTATAATGTTTTACCGTCAACTTCTATAATTTCAAGGTTACTTACATTTAGGATTCCAGCCAGATTTGCTGAAAATTCAACAAATAATCCTGTGTGATCTGGCAAGCTATTTGCAACTCTTCCAACTAGAATGTCTCCGACAGAAACTTCCTTTAAGTCTATAGCATCCTTATGGCTAAGAATAAATTTTCCAGGCTTGTTCTCAAATAGTATCTTTACTGGAATGTAATTCAAATCATAAAAATATTTTGAAGCATCTGTAACATAAGAGGCAGAAATGTTCTTTGCTGACAAAAGACCTTTTATTCCAGCACCTATGTCAAGATAGACAAAAAAATGGGAAGCACCTGTCTTGTATGCACAAACTATGGGACAGGAGTCAGACTTAAAATATTCTAGTGCTCTTTCCATATTTTTTTTGCGCGATAAAATAAAAGTATTTCTTGAATTATCATAATCAATTATTTCCGCTGTGATTATGGAACCACGTACAATAAACCAATAAAATTCTTCAATGCAAGTGTCAGAATAAATGCTTAATTCTTCAAAAGGAATTAGCCCTGAATGAGCTTCATCTATGAAGACTGTGACCGCTTTTTCCAGATAGTCTATTTTTGTTGGTCGAACATGAATAACTTTGCCAATAAGTGAATAAACTCCAAAAGAATCATCCAAAGCACTTAAAGAGTACCGCGACTCAGGCAAAAAATCTCCAAAATCCATAAAATTTAACCTCCTTAAAATAATGTACAAAATAGTACTATAATAATTTTAACACAAAATTATGTAAAACTCAACAGACTTTTTTTAAACAATAAGGGTTGCAAAAAATTAAAAATATGATATAATACTAAAGTTAATTATAAAAACGGAAGGAAGAGAATGATGAACGTAAAAGTAGAAAAAACAGAAAATAATAATGAAGTTAAACTAGAGATAACAGTTGAAGCAGAAAAATTTGATGGAGCAATAAAAACAGTATTTAATAAAAATGCTAAATATTTTAATATACCAGGATTTAGAAAAGGTAAAGCACCATATCAAATAGTAGAAAAAACATATGGAGCACAAATATTTTATGAAGATGCTTTTAACGAAATTGCTGGACAAGCATATGAAGAAGCTTTAAAAGAAAATAAAATAGAAGCTGTAAGCAAACCAGAAATAGATTTAGTTCAAATAGAAAAAGGAAAAGATTTAATATTTACAGCAGTAGTTTCAACAAAACCAGAAGTAACTTTAGGAAAATATAAAGGTATAGAAATAAAAAAAGTAGAGTATAATGTATCTGATGAAGATGTTGAACACGAATTAGGACATATGGCAGAGAAAAATGCTAGACTAGTTTCTGTAGAAGATAGACCAGTAGAATCAGGAGATATTACAGTAATTGACTTCGAAGGATTTGTAGATGGAAAAGCTTTTGATGGTGGAAAGGCAGAAAACCATGAACTAACTATAGGAAGCAATACTTTTATACCAGGGTTTGAAGATCAAATAATAGGTATGAAACTAGAAGAAGAAAAAGAAATAAATGTAAAATTCCCAGAAGAATATTTTTCAGCAAACTTAGCAGGAAAAGATGCTATGTTTAAAGTAAAATTACATGAAATAAAGAAAAAAGAAATGCCAGAAATAAATGATGAACTTGCAAAAGACATAAGCGAGTTTGATACAATAGATGAATTAAAGAAAAGCATTAGAGAAAAACAAGAAGAGCAAAACAAACAAAGAGCTAAATACGAAACAGAAGATGAAGTTATAAAGGCTGTATGCGATGAAGCTAAAGTAGATATTCCAAATGGAATGATAGAATTAGAAATAGATAGAATGGCACAAGATATTGAAACAAGATTAAGCTACCAAGGAATGAAATTAGAACAATATTTAAAAATGATGAATAAGACTATGGAAGACTTTAGAAAAGAAAACAGAGAACAAGCTGAAAATGCAGTAAAATCAAGATTAGTTTTAGAAGCAGTAGAAAAAGATGCAAAAATAGAAGTAACAGAAGAAGAAATATCTGCAAAAATAAAAGAAATGGCAGAAAATTATGGTAGAAAAGAAGAAGAAGTTAAAGATAATCCAGAATTAGTAAAATATGTAGGAGATAGCCTAAAAACAGAAAAAACAATAAATTTCTTAGTAGAAAATGCAAAAATAAAATAATTAATTAATAATATAATAAAGGAGGTAATAGCTTGTTGTAGAATATATAATTAGGCTATTACCTTGTTTTTTAAACAAATAAAATTTGAATTTGAAATTTCGCAAAGTGTGAAGTGTGAATAATAGAAAAGGCCTACGAAGTCTTAAATTTATAAATCACACCTCCAACATCACACATCCAACAACAATTAAAAAATAAAACCAAGGAGGAAAATTATAATGGAAAATTTAACAAACAGCTTAGTACCTTATGTAATTGAACAAACAGGAAGAGGAGAAAGATCATACGATATATTCTCAAGATTATTAAAAGATAGAATAATATTTTTAAGTGAAGATGTAAACCATGTAACAGCAAGTCTAGTAATAGCACAAATGCTATTCTTAGAATCTGAAGATCCAGACAAAGAAATATCATTTTATATAAATAGCCCAGGAGGATCTATTACAGATGGAATGGCAATAGTAGATACAATGAATTATATTAAATGCCCTGTATCTACAATATGCATAGGATTAGCAGCAAGCATGGGATCTGTATTACTAGCATCAGGAGAAAAAGGAAAAAGATTTGCAACTCCAAATTCAGAAATTTTAATTCATCAACCTTTAATTTCTGGAGGACTTTCTGGTCAAACAACAGAAATAAAAATACATGCAGATCATATGGTAAAAACAAGAGAAAAATTAAATAAATTATTAAGTGAAAGAACTGGCCAAAGCTTAGAACAAATAGAAAAAGATACAGAAAGAGATCATTATATGACAGCAGAAGAGGCTTTGAAATATGGATTAATTGATGAAATTATAGATGTAAGAAAATAATATAACAAATGAAAAAATATAATAACATATATAGAGGAGAGTTTAATGGCAAATAAGAATAATAACCAAAATATAAGATGTTCATTTTGCGGGAAACCCCAAGAAATGGTGAAGAGAATTGTGGCAGGTCCTAATGCATATATTTGTGATGAATGCATAGCTATATGCAATAACATAATAGAAGATGAACATTATGAAGATGAGATGGGATATGAAGAAATTAAATCTGAAGATATACCAACTCCAGCTGAAATAAAAGGAATACTAGATGAATATGTAATTCGGTCAAGATGATGCAAAAAAAACATTGTCTGTTGCAGTGTATAATCATTATAAACGTATTTTATGTGATGAAATTATTGATGATGTGGAAATACAAAAAAGTAATGTTTTACTTCTTGGACCAACTGGATGTGGAAAAACACTTTTAGCACAAACGCTTGCTAGAATTTTAAATGTACCATTTGCAATAGCAGATGCTACAACACTTACAGAAGCTGGGTATGTTGGAGAGGATGTTGAGAACATTTTACTTAAATTAATACAAGCAGCAGAATACGACATTTCTAAAGCCCAAAAGGGTATTATATATATAGATGAAATAGATAAAATAACAAGAAAATCTGAAAATCCATCAATTACAAGAGATGTTAGTGGAGAGGGAGTTCAACAGGCATTGTTGAAAATAATAGAAGGAACAGTTGCTTCTGTTCCACCACAAGGAGGAAGAAAACATCCACACCAAGAATTTTTACAAATAGATACTTCTAACATATTATTTATATGTGGAGGAGCTTTTGAAGGGTTAGAAAAAATAATAAAAGATAGAACTGGCAAAAAAGGAATGGGATTTGGAGCTCAAATAGAAAGCAAAAAAGAATTAGAAAAATATAAAATATTTGAAGAATTATTGCCACAAGATTTATTAAAATTCGGATTAATTCCTGAATTTGTCGGAAGGTTACCTATTATTGCAACATTAAGAGAATTAGATAGAGAAGCATTAATAAATATAGTAACTAAACCAAAAAATGCATTAACAAAACAATATAAAAAATTACTAGAGCTAGATGGAGTAGAACTAGAATTTGAAAAAGAAGCACTAGATGCAATTGTAGAAAAAGCAATAGAAAGAAATACTGGAGCAAGAGGATTACGCTCAATTATAGAAGACATAATGAGAGATATAATGTTTGATATTCCTACAAATCCAAAAATAGAAAAATGTATTATAACTAAGGAAACAGTGGAGAAAAAAGCAGGACCTAAACTTATAATAAATGAAAACAAAGAGAAAAAGAAAGTAAAAATAAAAGAAAAGACTACAGTAAAAAAACATAATGAAATAGCATAAATTTAAGAAACAGCCACAATGGTTAACATTGTGAGCTGTTTTTTGCATAATAGAAGTTCTAATTGTTTTTTTGTTAAATAGGAAAAATCGAAGATTTTTCTATTCAACAAAAAAAGCTATAATGGTTATTGACTTTGAGATTTCCTTTATTTCATTCGGAAATCCAAATCAGTAAGAAAAAAAGTGTGGCAAAGCCACTTTTTTTGAAACTAAAATAAAAATATTAATATTGTAAAAAATACAAAAAAATGATAAAATTCATTCATATAATAAAATACAATTTGAATAAATATATAATAAAAAATATCTAGGAGAAATATGGAAGAGATATATAATGAATTTATTAAAACAATAGGAAAAGACAAAATTTTGTTTAATGAACCAATGAGTAAACATATTACATTTAGAGTTGGCGGACCTGCAGACGTGCTTATAAGAGTAAACACATTGGAAGAACTAAGGTATGTAGTAAATAAGTGCAAAGAAAAAAATATCAATTTAACAGTTATAGGAAATGGAAGCAATCTTTTAGTAAAAGACCGGAGGAATTAGAGGAGTAGTCGTAAAATTAGATTTTAATAAAATAGATTTTCTAGGCAATGCAGAAATAGAAGTTGGTGCGGGAGTTTTATTATCTAAAATATCAAGAATAGCATGTGAAAAAGGATTAGCTGGATTAGAATTTGCAAGTGGAATTCCAGGAACAATTGCAGGAGCAATAAAAATGAATGCAGGAGCTTATGGAGGAGAAATAAAAGACATACTAGCCTCTACTACTTATATGGACGAAAATCTACAAATTCATACTATTAGCAATGAAGAAAATAAATTTGATTATAGAACTAGCAGATTCTCTAATAATAAAAAAGATATAATAATATCTGCAATTTTGAAATTAACTAAAGGCAATACAGAAGAAATTAAAGCAATTATTGATTCGAATATGCAGTCTAGAAAAGAAAAACAACCAATAAATTATGCAAGTGCAGGCAGTACATTTAAAAGAGGAAAAGATTATATTACCGCAAAGTTGATTGACCAATGTGGACTAAAGGGGTATAATATTGGAGATGCCTATGTATCTGAAAAACATGCAGGCTTTATAATAAACAAAGGAAATGCAAAGGCAGAAGATATATTAAAATTAATTGAATTTGTAAAACAAAAAGTCTACGAAAAATTTAATGTAGAAATAGAATTAGAAATTGAAGTTTTAGGAGAAGATTAAAAATGAAAAAATTTTTAAATTGGTTTAAGAATAGTACAAAAATAAAAAGATGGATGTTTGTAATATTAATAGGAATTGTTTTAACTTGCTTTGGATTTTCAAAAATATTAACATCTGAAAGATTAGAATTAAACGATTTAATAACAATTATATCAACTTTTGTTGCTGGATTCATTTGTTTTGTTTTAGGAATTATATATATTCAAAGAAGAAATCTAGAATTATTAATAGAAGCCAATAAAGTAGATGTAAATAATAATAAAGAATTAAAAACATTAGTGTCAAATAGTATTTATGAAAAAGGTCCAAATATTGTAGTTATAGGTGGAGGAAATGGCATAAATAATATCTTAAAAGGATTGAAAAATTATACTAGCAATTTAACTGCAATAGTTCCAGTATCATCTTATGGAAGACCTGCTAGTATATCAATAAAAGAATTAAAATTAAACCCAATAGAAGATATAAAAAATAGTATAATAGCACTTTCACCAAATAGTGAGGAAATGGAAAAACTAATAAACTATACTTTTGAAGAAGGAAAGCTAAAAGATTTAGCTTTTGGAGATTTATACCTATATGTAATGCAAAAAATATATGGAGATTTTATAAATAGTGTTGAAAAATCAAGCAATATTTTATCAGTAGTAGGAAAGGTACTTCCTGTAACTTTAGATGAAATGAGAATTTGTGCAGAATTACAAGATGGAACAGTAATTGAAGAAAAAAGCAAAATAAAAGAAATTGTATCTAATAAAGTAACAAAAATTAATAGAGTCTATCTTAATCCTTCAAACTGCAGAACTGCACCAGGAGTAATAGAAGCATTAAAAAATGCAGATGCGATAGTTATAGGACCAGGTAGTTTGTATACAAATGTTATACCAAACTTACTTATAAAAAATGTTGCTAAAACAATAAAAGAAAGCAAAGCCTTAAAGATATATATATCTAATATAATGACAGAACCAGGTCAGACAGACGATTATGATGTTTCTCAACACATACAAAGTATAATAGAACATAGTGGAGCAGGAACTATTGATTTTTGTATAGCAGATGTTGGAGAGATTGTTCCAGAATACATAAGAAAATATAATTTAATGGGTTCTGATATTGTAAATATAGATACAGCAGAAATTAGAAGCAAAGGAGTGCAATTAATTAAAGGTGAACTAGCTACCATAGAAGGAAACTATATTAGACACGACCCAGATAAAACAGCAAAATTAATAATTGAATTAATATGTACAGATTTAAGATTTAAGGATCAGCATAATAATGAACAATATATGTTGTTGAATTCTAAATTAAAAGAAGAAAATAAAAAAGCTAAAATAGAAAATAAGAAAGCTAAAAAACTAAAAGAAGATAAAAAAGAGCATAATAAGCGTAGTGATAAAGTAAAAGAAAAAAGAACAAGCAAATTTAGCAACAAATATAAAGATAGAATAGAATCCATAAAAGAAAGTGAAAAGACAAGACTAGAAAATAGAAAAATACAAGAAAAAGCACAAAAATTAATAGAGGAAGAAGAAGCAAAAGAAAAAGAGAAATTTTTAAAAGAAACATATAGTAGAAAAACAAAAAAATAGAAATAAACATTAGATATGAGAATGATGAGGTAGAACGTATGACTTTATTATTAAAAAGAAACATTCACACTTCCAACTTCATACTTCATACATAAAAGAAGATTTACTAACAATAGCGAAAGCTAAAAAAATATTTTATAGTTTCAAGGAAGGAAATATACAAATGAAAATAGAAACAAAAGATTTATCATTAACAGAGGGAATATCTAGAGAATGGATTATCACAAATGGAATAGGTGGATATAGTTCATCTACCATATTTGGAATAAATACAAGGAAATATCATGGCTTATTAGTAGCACCACTTACACCACCTGCAAGAAGACATTTAATACTATCTAAGTTAGATGAGGCCATAGAAATTGGCGATGAAAAATATAAATTATATTCTAATATGTGTAAAAATTACATATCAGAAGGTTTTAAATACCAAACTGAATTTGAAAAAGAATATATTCCAATGTTTACATATAAGGTTAAAGGAATTACAATAAAAAAATTGATATGTATGGAATATGGTAAAAACACAGTTTGCATTTTATATAAAATAGACAATCCTAAAAATACAGCAAAATTAACATTATCTCCAGTAATGAATTTTAGAGATTTTCATACAATGACAACAAATCATGAATTTACTATAAAACAAAATATAAAAGGAAAGAAAGTAAAAGTAGAAATAGATAATAATTCTGCCAATCCTATATATATGCATTTATCTGACGGAAAATATATTGAACATTATAACGATACATTTAACAATATGCATTACATAGAAGAAGAAAAAAGAGGATTTTTTCCAGAAGAAAATTTATGTGTTCCAGGAAGATACGAAATAAACATACCAGCAGAATCTCAAAAAGAAATAGCTTTCATATGTTCTTTAGAAGAAAATATAGAAGAAGTAAATGTAAAAAAAGTAATAAACAAAGAAATTATAAGAATAAATGAATTAATGTATAAAACTGGATTCTTAAACGAAAAGCAAGATATTGAAAAGGCTTCTAAAGAAGAATTAGAAAATAGAAATTTATTAAGAGACTTTTGTATTGCAATAGATAACTTTGTAGTATACAGACCAAGCTTTGGATTGCATACTATAATTGCAGGTTATCCATGGTTTTTGGATTGGGGAAGAGATAGCTTAATATCTTTTGAAGGGTTATTACTTTGTACAAGAAGATTTGATGTAGCAAAAGAAGTTTTATTGACTTTAGTAAGAAATATAAAATTTGGACTAGTTCCAAATGGATATTCAGGTTATGATAATAGACCACTATATAATAGCGTAGATAGTTCACTCTTATTATTTGAAGCAGTATATAAATATTTACAATACGCAGGAGACTATAAATTTATAGAAAGCCAAATATATGAAAAATTAGTTATAATAATAGAGAACTATATAGAAGGAATAGATTTGGATGATAACAACATATTTCTAGATATAGATGGACTTATTTCATCAGGCACAGAAAACACGCAAAATACTTGGATGGATGCAAAATATGGAAACCATTGCTTTACTCCTAGAAATGGAAAAGCTGTTGAAGTAAATGCAATGTGGTATAATAGCTTGAAAATAATAGAAGAATTAAGCAACAAATTTGGAAAAAAGAAAGAAGCAGACAAATATAAAAAATTAGCTAAAATGTGCAAAGAAGCATTTGAAAAGCAGTTTTATAATAAAAGGAAGAAATGTTTATATGATGTAATAGGAGATGGAAAAGTTAGACCAAATCAATTATTTGCAACAGCACTTAGCTATCCTGTTATAGATCCAAATAGTGAAATGGCAGAGGAAATGTTAGGAACAGTAACAAAAAAATTGCTTAACAAATATGGATTAAAAACATTAGCTAAAGGTGAAAAAGACTATGTAGACATATATGAAGGAGACTCGTTTAGAAGAGATTCAAGTTACCACCAAGGAATAACATGGCCATGGCTTTTGGGATTATATTACAATACAATAAATAATAAAATTAAAGTTCAAAAAGATAAAGCAAAGAGAAAAGATTTAGAACAAAAGAAAGAAGAATTTGTAGAAAGTGTAAGAAAGACATTCCTTAAAGAATTTTATGAAAGAGGAGCAGTTGGAAATATTGCAGAAATATATGATTCAAAATCTCCATATCTACCAAAAGGAACAATAGCACAGGCTTGGAGCGTAGCAGAAATATTTAGAATATTGAATAACTATTGGAGAAGATAAGTAGGAGGGATTACATACGTCCCAGAAAGGAAAAAGCCTCAATGAAACAAAAAAGTACAAAAAATAATAATAGCATTTGTATTAATAGTAACTATTGCTATATTAAGTATACCAATACCAATAAAATATAATTTGGCAACAGATAAAATTGTAATACATAATTTTATTTCCAGAGAAATAAATTTTTCTGATAATGGAGGCTTAAATTTAGCTAAAGAAATATATAATAAAGATGAAATAAATGAGCTTATAAAATTATTTAATAATGTAAAAACGAGTAATATCAAGAAACTCTGGAGTAAACTAAAACAAGAGAACAAAGGTATGAAAGTGCTAATATATGAGATCGAATTTAATGAGAATGTGTCAGTTGCTATATGCGAAGATAAAACAGCAATAATAAAAGAAGGAGAAAAAACATCAAATATAACAATTTCAGATGAAGCATTCGAATATATAGAAAAATTATTTTTATATTAGAAAAAAGTATAAAGGTATAAGAACAAAGAAATACAGGGGTAAAAAATGCGAATATTAGGAATTGATCCAGGATTTGCAATAACTGGATATAGTATAATAGATTATCAAGGGAATAAATTCAAATTAATAGATAGCGGAGCTGTTACAACAAAAGCAGGAGTTTCATTCCCGCTAAGACTTACAAAAATATATGATGATTTATCTATGATAATAGATGAGTATAAACCAGATGCAATATCAGTAGAAGAATTATTTTTTAATAATAATGTAAAAACTGCTATAAATGTAGCACAAGCAAGAGGAGTGGTATTAGTAGTAGGATGTCAAAAACAAATACCAACATACGAGTATACTCCACTTCAAATAAAACAAGCAGTAGCAGGATATGGTAGAGCAGATAAAATACAAGTACAAAAAATGGTAAAAGCAATACTAAATGTAGAAAAACTACCAAAGTTAGACGACACAACAGATAGCATGGCAGCAGCAATATGTCATGCACACAGCGCAAGATTTTCAGAAAAATTGTAAAGAAGTTTAGAAAAAAGCACAGAACCATAAGGAGGATAAAATGTATACATCTGTTACAATACTAACAATAATTTATACAATTTTTTTAATATATATTTATGTTAAATACAATATGGATGCTAAGGATAAAATAGATTATAATAAAATTTATAGAGAAAAGTTAGAAATTTCTGCGTCAGAAGCTGCATATTTATTGAATAAAAGATGTGATAGCTTAAATATAATATTAGCAGATTTACTTACCCTTATAGAAAAAGGACATTTAAGAATGGAAACAGAAGGAGAGGGAAAAGAACGCGATTACATATTTATAAAAACTGAAAATTCAGACACCACAAATTTAAAAGGACATGAAATGTCTGTATATAGACTCTTTTTTAACGGAAGTGGGACAAAGCAAGTAAAAATAAAAGAATATTTAGAAAAATTAAAAAATGATGAGAAATATATAAACGAATTAGAACTAAAAATTCCATCAATAAAAAATGATATAGAATTTGAATTAAGAAGACGAGGAATTACGGACATAAAAGCAGAAAAGAAATTATTTAAATTTAATAAAATGTCTATAAGCCTAATAACAATTTTTGCTTTTGGATTTATAATAGCTTTATTTTCTACTAAATTAGAACTAATAGAATTCTTTTTAGTAGGACTATTGTTTTCGATTTTACTTAATATAACAACAGGCATAAAAGAAGATAAGTTGACATCCTATGGCGTAAAAATGAGAAAACAAGCAGAAGGATTTAAAAATTATCTAGAAAAAAATGTTATTGCAGAAGACAAGCCACTATATATGGTTAATGTATTAGAGTATAATTACATTATGGCAGTTGCTTTTGGACTAGCTAAACTAGGAGAAAACGAATTTGTTCATGACACTTATAGGAAAATAAAAGTAAGAGATTTAATAAATGGAATATTTTATTTTATTATAATAGTAGCAATAATAATAGCAAACTTTTTATAAATAGGAGATGAATTGCAATAGAAAATAAACAAGAAAAATTACATAGCATATATTTATTTTATGGAGAAGAAACATATCTTTTAGAAAATGCAGTAAAAAAAATAAAGAAGAGTTTTGGAGAGCTAATATTAGGAATTAATTATATACAAATAAATGAAAATAACATAGATAATTTGATATCAGATATAGAAACACCAGCATTTGGATATAGCAAAAAACTAATAATTGCAAAAAATGCAGGACTATTTAAAAAAGATAAAAAAGGAATGCCAAAAGGAAAATCAGATTTATCAAATAAAATTGCAAAATATATAGAAGAAAATGCAAAACAACTAGAAGAAACAATTGTACTTATATTTATTGAAGAAGATATAACAAAAAATGATTTATTAAAAGAAATTGAGAAAAATGGAGAAGTATGCAATTTTGAAAAATTAAAACCAATAGAAATAAAAAAAAGAATAAAAAATATTTGTAATATGTATGAAGTAGAAATAGATGATAAAACTTTGCAAACATTTATAGAGACCTGTGGAACTAATATGCAGGTATTAATAAATGAAATCAGAAAACTTATTGAATACGCAGGAAAAGGCGGAGAAATAACTGAAGAGGCTATAGAAAAATTAGCAACCAAGGAATTTGATAGTGTAATATTTGACTTAACAGACAATTTAGGAAAAAGAAATATAAGAGAAGCTCTAGAAATATTAAAGGAATTGATATATAATAAAGAACCAGTACAGAAAATATTAATAACATTATATAATCATTTCAAAAAAATATATTTAACAAAGCTTGCTTTAGAATATAGAAAAGATGTATTAGAAACGTTAAAATTAAAACCAAACCAAACCTTTTTAGTATCTAAATATAAGAAACAGGCAGAATACTTTAAAACAAATGAGTTGAGAAATATATTAACTGAATTGATAGAGTTGGATAAGAATTATAAAATAGGCTTAATAGATATAAATGTTGGATTAGAATCAATATTATGTACCTATTTCTAATAAAAGGATGTGTAACAATGAAAATTATTTTTTTGATAGGAACAATACTTGCAATGTTTGGAGTAATACTTATATACGATGCTAGACCAATAACTAAAAAAATGTTTAGTTTTGGAGATCAAAATGAAGCTACATTAGGATTAAAAATAGTAGGATTTATAATAAGTTTTGTCGGATGTATAATAGTATACTGTAATATTTGACAAATTTGGAAAAAAATGTAATAATATAGATAGTTGGTAATTTTAAACCAATTTATATTTTGTGTAAGGATACCACAAAATAAAAAAGAATGATAATTCTTTAAAGTAATCATGTATCCTCGAAGAGGGGGTTCCTAATAAGGAGCCCTTTTCTGGCTATATATTAAAATTAATATTTGGTGTAAAAAAATGCATAAAATCAGTTGATTTTATATAATAACTGTGTTATTATAAATAACATATTAAAAAACTATGAGAAAGAGGAGTAAGATTTAAACTGCCTTAAAAGAGAGTAGAAGTCACCGGCTGAGAGCTTCTAAAGGAAAGAAAATCTGAATGTAGCTTTGGAGTTGGTTACTTGAAATAATAGTAAAGTAATTCGTAAATCTGCGTTAAAGATAATGAGACATATAAAATTATTTATTTTATATAAATTAGGTGGTACCGTGAGCAAAGGCTTGCCCTATATTATAGGGCAAGCCTTTTTGACTATTATCATCAAAATGGAAACTTTTAAGTCCGTCCTAAAAGTTTCACAAAGAAGGAGGAAAAAAATATGTGCGAAAAATGTAATCACAACCTAGAGGGCAAATATGAGCCACAAGAATTTGAGGATGAGATTTATAAAAATTGGGAGGAAAAAGGTTATTTTAAACCAAGCGGAGATAAAACAAAGGAAAGCTATTGTATAATGATGCCACCTCCAAATGTTACTGGTAAGCTTCATATGGGGCATGCACTAGATGGTACTTTGCAAGATATATTAATTAGATATAAAAGAATGCAAGGCTTTAATACATTATGGCTTCCAGGAACAGATCATGCAGCAATATCAACAGAAGTAAAAATAATTGAGAAATTAAAAGAAGAGGGAATAGATAAGCATGATTTAGGAAGAGAAAAATTCTTAGAGAGAGCATGGCAATGGACAGAAGAGTATGGAGGAACAATAGTAAAACAACAAAAAAAATTAGGATGCTCAGCTGATTGGAGTAGATCAAGATTTACAATGGATGAAGGATTATCTAAAGCAGTTTTAGCAGTATTTAAAAAATTATATGACAAAGGTTATATATATAAAGGAAAAAGAATGATAAACTGGTGCCCATGCTGTAATACATCTATTTCTGATGCGGAAGTAGAATATGAAGAAGAACCAACACATTTATGGCATATAAAATATAAGGTTGTAGGAGAAGATAAATATTTAACAATTGCAACAACAAGACCTGAAACAATGCTTGGAGATACAGCTGTTGCCGTTCATCCAGATGATGAAAGATATAAAGACCTAATAGGTAAGAAATGTATATTACCTATTATGAATAAAGAAATTCCAATAATTGCAGATGAATTTGTAGAAATGGACTTTGGAACAGGATGTGTTAAAATTACACCTGCACATGATCCAAATGACTATCAAGCAGCTTTGTCACACAATCTAGAAATAATAGAAGTTTTTGATGAAAACTTCAAGATGGGGGATTTACTAGAAGAATATAAAGGAATGGATTTACTTGAAGCAAGGGAGGCAATAGTAAATAAACTAAAAGAATTAGGAAATTTAGTAAAAATAGAAGACTATACTCATAATGTTGGAAAACATGATAGATGTAAAGCTACAATAGAACCAAAAATATCTGACCAATGGTTTGTTGCTATGAAAGAAATGGCAAAACCTGCAATAGAAGCTGTAAAAAATGGAGATACTAGATTTGTACCACAAAAATTTGAAAAAACATATTTCAATTGGTTAGAAAACATACAAGATTGGTGTATTTCACGCCAAATATGGTGGGGACATCAAATACCAGCATACTATTGTGAAGAATGTGGGCATATCAATGTAGAAATAAAAAAACCAGAAAAATGTGAAAAATGTGGAAGTACTAAATTAATACAAGATCCAGATACATTAGATACATGGTTTAGTAGTGCTTTATGGCCATTTTCAACATTAGGTTGGCCAGAAGAAACAGAAGATTTCAAAACATTTTTCCCAACAAATACATTAGTAACAGGTTATGATATTATATTCTTCTGGGTTGTAAGAATGATGTTTTCAAGTTTAGAACAAACAGGCAAAGTACCATTTAAAGATGTTTTTATACATGGTATTGTAAGAGATAGCCAAGGAAGAAAAATGTCTAAAAGTTTAGGTAATGGAATTGATCCATTAGAAATAATAGATAACTATTCAGCAGATGCATTAAGATTTTCTTTAATATCTGGAACTTCTGCTGGAAATGATATGAGATTTATGCCAGAGAAGTTAGAGTCAGCAAGTAACTTCGCAAATAAAGTATGGAACGCAGCTAAATTTGTTCTTATGAATTTAGAAGATTATGATAGAAACAATGAAAAAATAGAGTTATGTATAGAAGATAAATGGATTTTATCTAAATTAAATACATTAATAGCAGAAGTAAAAGTAAATATGGACAATTATGATTTGGGTGTGGCATTAGACAAAATATACACATTTATTTGGAATGAGTTTTGTGATTGGTATATAGAAATTGCAAAAACAAGATTATACAACAAAGAAAACAAAACAAGGAAAACAGCACAATATGTATTAAATAAAGTATTAGGTGATTCTTTAAAATTACTACATCCATTTATGCCATTTGTTACAGAAAAAATTTATAAAGAATTATATAATAATGATGAAAGCATAATGATATCAATATATCCAGAATATTCAAAAGATTTAGAATTTAAAGATGAAGAACAAGCTATAGAAGAACTAAAAGAGGTAATTACAGGAATAAGAAATGCAAGAGCTAAAATGAATGTACATCCATCTAAAAAATCCAAATTAATATTTGTAACTAAAAAATATGCAGATATTATAAAAGATTCAGAAAAATTCCTAAAGAAATTAGGATTTGGAGAAGAGATAGAAATTAGAGAAAACAAAGAAAATATACCACAAAATGCAATAAGTATTGTTTCTTCTAATTTGGAACTATTTATTCCATTTGAAGATTTGGTAGATATAAAAGAGGAAATAGAAAGATTAGAAAAAGAAAAAGCAAAAGTATTAGCAGAAAAAGAAAAAACAGATAAAATGCTTTCAAATCCAGGATTTGTTGCAAAAGCACCAGCAACAAAATTAGAAGAAGAAAAAGCAAAACAAGAGAAATTCAATGAGATGATAAAAACAATAGAAGAAAGAATTGCGGGACTAAAATAACTTTATTATATGTAAATAGTGCTTGAAAAAGGAAGGAAAGAAAAAAATAATTTTTCTTTCTTTTTTGCAATAAATAGAGAGTTAAAAAATCAATTTTCTTATTTGTTATTGAATAGAATAAAAAATATTGAATAAATTTATAAGAGGTGATTTTTTATGATGAATTTAGCAGATAATCAAGAGAAAAATAACATAAAGATAATAGCAAAAGGAAGCTTAGTATCAATAATAATTACTATAGTTGCACTTATGATATTTGCAATAATACTAAGTAGTACAGGAGTACCCGAAACTGCAATACCTACTGTAATAATTATTATAACAGCAGTAAGTATACTAATAGGAAGCAGTTTAAGTATGACTAAAATAAAGAAAAATGGGATAGTAAATGGAGCATTAATAGGATTAATATATATTGTTTTTATATATTTACTATCAAGTATAGTGGAAAGAGATTTTTCTATGAGCTTATATTCAATAATAATGATTGTTGGAAGTATACTAGCAGGGGCAATAGGAGGAATAATAGGAATAAATAAAAGATAAATTGGAACAAAATGGGTCTGTCCCCATTCGTTCACAATTTATCAAAAAACAGTTGATATTTTTGCAGGTTTAATATAAAATTAAATAAATTAAAAAAGATGGAGGCGAGTTAATGTTAACATTAGAAGATATAAAGAAAAATCCAGAAGTTCAAGAATTAGTAGTAGGAGCACAAAAACAATTAGATGCTTTAGGTTATACAGAACATTCAATAAGACATGTGAGTATAGTTTCAAATAGAGCAGGAAAAATATTAGAAACACTTGGATACGATAAACATAGAGTAGAACTTGCAAAAATAGCTGGTTATCTTCACGATATAGGAAATGCCATAAATAGAGTAGACCATGCCCATACAGGAGCAATACTTGCATACAACATTTTAAAAGAAATGGGAATGGATATAAAAGATAGAACTGAAATTATGTCTGCAATAGGAAATCATGATGAACAAACTGGCACGGCAGTTAGTGACATATCAGCAGCGTTAATACTTGCAGACAAGTCTGATGTGCATAGAGATAGAGTAGTAAATAAAAATATGGCAACATTTGATATACATGATAGAGTAAATTATGCAGTTACTGATGCGGATTTATCGATAAATAACAAAGAAAAGAAAGTAATTTTAAGCTTGACAATTGATAATCACATTTGCCCAGTATTAGATTATTTTGAAATATTTATGGATAGAACGATGATGAGCAAATATGCAGCAAAATATCTACAAATATGGTTTGAACTAATTATAAATGATACAAAATTATTATAGGAGGAATTAAAGTGAAAGCATATAAAACAATTACAATTATTTCGATAATACTATTAGTAGCAATAATAAGTGTTGCATCTTTTTTTGGAATATATAAATTAAAAGACTATAAAGTAAGAGAAGTTGTTCCAGAATATATATTAGGAATGGAATTTACAGATAGTAGGGTAGTAGAACTAAAAGTTGATACTTCTGTAAAAGAAACTAAGATCTACGATAAGGACGGAAATGAAATTACAGAAAAGCAAGAAGGTATAGATTATACAGAAGAAAATGGGTATACAATAATCGAAAATAAAGCAAATTCAGATGATAAATTAACAGAACAAAATTATAAAAAAGCTAAAGATATAATTATTAATAGATTAGTAAACTTAGGAGTAGAACAATATACAATAAAACAAGATTTAACTAATGGTAATATACAAATTCAAATGACAGAAAATGATAATACAAATAATATAATAGAAAATTTAACAAAAGAAGGAACATTCGAACTAGCAGACAGTGAAACTAAAGAAGTTTTAATAGATAGCTCTAGAGTAAAATCTACAAATGTTGTATATGGACAAGCTGATACAGGGACAACGGTTTATTTACAAGTAAACTTAGATAAAGAAGGAAAGAAAAAACTAGAAGAAATAAGTAAAGTATATGTTCAAACAACTGTACAAACAACAAATGAAGAAGGAGAAACAAAAGACTCAACAGAAACAAAGAAAGTTGATCTTAAACTAAATGGAGAGACCTATAACTCTACATATTTTGGTGATACATTATCAAATGGAGTTTTAAATATTCCAATGGGAACAAGCAGTGATACAAGTAGCTTGCAAGAACATGTGAATACTGCAAAACAAATGTCAATTATTTTAAATAATGGAATATTGCCAATAACATATACTGAGGAAGACTATGTACTAAATAATAACTTAGATTTAATTAATAATAAAACAGTATTAGTTATAGTAATTGCAATATTTGTTATAACAAGTATATTATTTATAGTAAAATTCAAATTAAAAGGAATATTAGCAATAATTCTAGAAATTGGATATATAGCTTTTCTACTATTAGCCTTAAGATATACAAATATAAAAATAACATTAGAAGGAATAGTGGGAATAGTAATATCTGTTATATTAAGTTATATCTATATATATAAGGCATTTAAAGAGGACAGCTTGAATTTTATAAAAGTAGTAACTGCAAAATTTGCATTAGCATTAATACCAGTTTATTTAGTAGCTATAATATTCACTTTTAATAGTATTGCAAATATATCTAGCCTTGGAATGACTTTAGTGTGGGGAATTATAACAATGTACTTGTACAATTTAACATTAACACAAATAAGTGTTAAATTGATAAGTAATAAACAGGAGGTAGAAAATGCTAAAAAATAAAAAAATATTACCAATATTAGTACTAGTAATAATTATAGTAGGCGTTATAATGTTAGCAATAAAAGGAATGAACTACGGACTAATTTATGGAAATAACACAACTATAAAAATGAACTTAAAATTAGAAAAAGAAGCAGAAGACATTATTAAAGAAGTATTTGGAAAACATTATAGTATAAAAACAGCTAATAATACTGAAGAAAATATAATAATAACTGTTAAGACAGCATCAGAAGAACAAATAAATACATTCATAACAAAAATAAATGAAAAATATGATCTATCAATATCTAATGAGAATTTAGAAATAATGAATAATCCTAAAATTAATGGAAAAGATATAATAAGACCATATGTGGCTCCAACAATAATTACATCTATAATAGTCGTATTATATTTTACGATTAGATACAAAAAATTAGGAATATTAAAAACATTGATTACTACATTATTAACAATATTAGGAACACAAATGGTTTACTTAAGTATATATGCAATTGTTAGAATTCCAGTAAATGAATTAGCAATGCCTATTTCTATGTTAATCTTAATTTTATCATTCATCATATTAGCAGAAATATTTGAAAAAGATATGTTAAAAATAAAGAGTAACAAAAAACAAAAAAATACATAATATATAATAGAACTCCATTAAAATGTTTTAATGGAGTTCTATATATTAATAAATAGGTGAGGCTATATGTATATAAAAAATATATTTAGAAGCTTAAAATATTGTAGGAATAATGAACGAGATATAAACATAAATGAACTAATGTATGTTATATCTACCAATCCAAATTCGATATTACTAGATGTGAGAAGCCCTCAAGAATATAAGGAAGGACATCTAAATGGTGCAATAAATATACCTTTGTATGAATTAGAAATGTGTTGCGATTGTAACTTAAAAGAAAAAGATAAAATAGTAATAGTGTACTGCCAAAGTGGCATAAGAAGCAAAAAAGCAATAAAAATTTTGGATAAAAACGGATTTAAAAATTTGTATCATTTAAAAAATGGATTAGATGGAATATAAAAGATGCAGAAAAGTGTTAAAGCCACTTTTCTGCATCTTTTATATATTTCACTAAAAAATTAACATTATTATAAGTTTATGTTCAAATCAGAAATTTTGTTATCTTTAATAAATCTATTTAAATTGTTTAAATTAATTCCGCTTGCAATAGAAAGAGATTCCACAGAATTAAAGCAATTATTATTTTCTTCTAAAAAATTACTCAATTTAGCAATATCAATCTTATCTTTAGATTCACAATTACAACAAACATCATTACTAGACATGAAAAAACAGCCACAACGAGCACATCTTTTAAATTCCATAATAAAAAATTACCTCCATATTTCAAGTAAAGTGTTTTGCCATTATTTAATTTATATAAAAATAAATAGCAATAATATAAAAATATTTTATCACAAATTGCAAAAAAAACAAGTAAAAAAATGTAATTTGTATAATAAAAATAATTCACGAAAATAAAAAAAATAACATATTATATAAAAAATACATATGGAGGTAATTAGTATGAATACATTATTAATATTTTTTGCATTACCAATAGCTGTAATAATAATATCAGCAATACTGCAAAAAGTTTTAAAAAGTCCATTAGCTGTTGCAGCACTAATATTTGCTATATTCTTAGTTGTTACATTTGCAGCATTTGATGAAACATTTTTAATTGCAACACTTGTATATACAATACTTGCTTTTATAACAGCAGTAATAGTTAGTTTGCTTTGTAATGAAAACAATAACGAAGAAGATGATGATAATGATAATAGTGGATGTGGTTGTTTAAGCAATCTTTTAAATACAAACAACACTAATTCTAATAATAATTCAACAGGGTGTGGATGCAATAGATATAGGAGATTTTAATAAATTGTAATTTGTGTGATCAAATTTATTTTTGTGTTTGTAGGGGCAGGCCATGTGTCTGCCCCTTAATTACAGTTTGGGCGGACACAGGGCCCGCCCCTACGAATCCAACTTCCTACCTCACACATCCATTTTACAAATTACAATTTATATTATTAATTATTGAAACAACCTAAAAAAATATGATATAAATAAGGTAACAAAAAATAAAGAGGTAATATATATGCAAAAAAAAGGAATTGCAATATTTGGAGGAAGTTTTAATCCGCCACTTAATTCACATTTAGAATTAGCAAAACAAATAATCATAAATCTAGATTATGTTGAAAAGGTTATATTTGTACCAGTAAGTACAAAATACAATAGAAAAAACAATTTGGTAGATGATAATCACAGATACAATATGCTTGAACTAATGTGCAATGGAGAAGAAAAACTAGAGGTTTCTGATATAGAATTAACATATGGAAGACAGTTATATACAATAGAAACTTTAGGCATATTAAAAAATAAATATCCAGAATATGATATTTATTTTATTATGGGAACAGATAATTTAAAAGATTTGCATACATGGATGAAACCAGAACAAATATTAAATAATTATAAAATAATTGTGTTAGAAAGAAATGAAGATAACATAGAAAAAATAATAGAAGAAGACAAACTATTAAGAGATAATAAAAAAGCCTTAATAATTGCAAAAAAAATAAAGCCTATAGAGTTAAGCTCAACAATGATTAGAGAAAAAATAAAAATGGGAGAAAATGTAGAAAGATTTTTTAAAAAAGAAGTTTTAGAATATATTAATAAAAATAGATTGTATATGTTGTAATTCATGAGGTGCGAAGTGTGAAAAATAGAGTAAAGTTTCGAAGTATTAACCCTATGAAGCTAACTTCTCACATCACACTTCATGCTAAAATTCAATAAATTTATAAACTGCTTCTGCAAAGCCACCTTTTTCAACAGAGTTCTCAGTTGTGTACTTTGCTACTTGTTTTAATTCATCATAAGCATTTGCAACGGCAACGCCTATGCCAGAATTTTTAACCATATCTAAATCATTTAAATTATCTCCGACAGCCATAATTTCATTATTATTTATTTTTAAATAGTTACCTAAGATATTAAGAGCTGTGCTTTTATTTATGCCCTTAGGTGATATGTCTAAATATTCATATTCTTTATTAATAACAGTGTCTTTATATTCGCCATATTTTCTTATAGTTGTAACAGATACATTTAAAGAATCTAAAATTTCCTCTTTGATATCTGACAAATCTGTTTCTGATGAAATTATTAGTTTACATGGCTCAATGTTATTAAAAGCAAGGTAATACTTTAAATCATCAATAACAGTAATTTCAAGAGAATTATCATAATAATTATCTTCTTGCAATTTAAAATTTCTTAAATCCATAAATTTTAAACTTTCTGTAATTATTTCATTTTCAGTATATACATGAACATGTAAATGGTATTTTCTTGCAATGTCGATACATTTATTAACATCAGAAGAAGACAATAATTTTTTATATATTTCTTCTCCAGTCCTTAAATTTATAATTTGATTCCCATTTCCAAAAATTCCATATGACGCATTAAATTTAGAAAACATTCCTTTTATTATAGGATAAGTTTTTCCAGTACAAATTACAAAATCTATATTTTTATTATTAATATCATTTATTGCTTTAAGATTAGTTTGAGCTATATTATTGTCTCTACCAATTATAGTGCCATCTAAATCGCTAGCAACTAATTTTATCATTTTAATATTACCTCCAAAGATATATATTAATGAAATCACACACAAACATAATTATACCATAAATTTACAAAAAAGTAAACATAATGTAAAAAATCCTCTTTAGCAATTGCTGCTAAAGAGGAAAAGGATTAAATTAGCAAATTACTTTTCTAGATTTTCAATGTGCAAAGCACATCCATAAGGATAAATAAGAGACGGCTTGATGAAGCAGATGTGTGCTACCGGATAATCATTTACCGTTTTAGCTATCTCATCGTAGTCATTTGCAAGTAATACGTATTGAAGATCGTAAGTGCAAGAGAAACAATTTGAATTCAGCACATCTACAACATCTTTCTTTAAGTCTAAATTTTTTCCCATAGTAAAAAAAACTCCTTTTTTAATTTTGGACATTTGCTGAAATTTATTATACTTTAAAATAAACAAAAAATCAATAGTTATGTAACGTATTTAAGCATAAAGAGCATAAAATTATGCCTTATCTTTTGTTAAATTGATGTGATAGATTAGACAAATGTAAGAGTGATTAAAATCATCCATATGTTTCTCTACAATTTTTAATTTTAAGTCTGAAGCCCAAGAAAAACCTGCTTAAGTAAAAGCAGGCTTTAGGTATTAGAGAGGTGTGCATAAACTCAAATAAAACGAGTTAGAGCCACCATCAACAATCCACATTCCTAAAGGTTTAGCTAGAGCTTTAGCTTTAGGAACAGGACATACCTGGAGACGAATTTCAAAAATGTTAGAGATGTTGCCAGGAGTAAATGCATTTGTAAAAATTTTTAAGATTTGTTTGTAAAATTCCAACTCTTGCATTGCTTCAGGAGAATTTTCCCTAACTAATCCTTGAATATGCCGAATCAAGGTGGCTATGTCAATTTGGGATGAACCCATTTTTGACACTCCTTTCTAATAAATTTGTAGAAATATTATACAACAAAAATAATTTTATGTCAATTTAATGCGGTGTACATAAAAAACTTGTAATAATAATAATTTTATAATATAATACGACCAAAAGAAAGAGAGAGTAAAATGTCAAATTTTGTACACTTACATGTCCATAGTGAGTTTAGTTTACTAGATGGAGCGAATAGAATAAAAGATTTACCAGCAAGAGCAAAAGAATTAGGGATGGATTCTATTGCTCTTACTGACCATGGTGTTATGTTCGGAGTAGTAGATTTTTATAAAGAATGTAAAAAGCAAGGAGTAAAGCCAATTATAGGATGCGAAGTATATGTAGCTCCAAGAACAAGATTTGATAAAGAACCTAATATAGATAACCATTATTATCATCTTATTTTGCTTGCAAAAAATGAAACAGGGTACAAAAATTTAACACACTTGGTATCAATGGGATTTACAGAAGGCTTTTATTATAAGCCACGTATAGATTATGAGATATTAGAAAAATATCATGAAGGGCTTGTGTGCTTAAGTGCATGCCTTGCGGGAAATATAAATAGAGAAATTTTAAACAATAACATAGAAAAAGCAGAAGAGGTTGCCTTATGGCATAAAAACCTGTTTGGAGAAGATTACTATTTAGAAATACAACCAAATGGGCTTCCAGAGCAAGTATTAGTAAATCAAAAATTAATAGAAATGTCTAAAAAACTAGATATTCCTTTAGTTGCAACAAATGATTCACATTACTTAAAAAAGGAAGATGCATATAACCATGAAGTTTTACTTTGCATACAAACAGGTAAAAAAATGACAGACGAAGATAGAATGAAGATGGGAACAGACGAATTCTATGTAAAATCACCAGAAGAAATGGAAGAATATTTTAAAAATGTTCCGGAGGCAATAGAAAACACAGTAAAAATAGCAGAAAAATGCAATTTAGATTTTGAATTTGGAAACACAAAGCTTCCAAATTATGAAGTGCCAGCAGAATTTGCAACACATACAGATTATTTTAAGAAACTTGCAAAAGATGGACTTGCAAGAAGATATGGAGAGAATCCAAGCAATGAAATAAAAGAGCGTTTTGAATATGAATTATCTGTAATAGAAAAAATGGGATATGTAGATTATTTCTTAATTGTATGGGATTTTATAAATTATGCTAGAACACAAGGAATAGCAGTAGGACCAGGACGTGGTTCTGGAGCAGGTTCAATTGTTGCGTATGCTTTAGGAATTACAGATATAAATCCAATAAAATATAATTTACTTTTTGAAAGATTTTTAAACCCAGAAAGAATAAGTATGCCCGACTTTGACGTAGATTTTGACTACGAAAGAAGAGGAGAGGTAATAGATTATGTTGGTAGAAAATATGGAAAGGACCATGTTTCTCAAATAATAACATTCGGAACAATGTCTGCAAGAATGGTAATAAGAGATGTTGCAAGAGCTTTGGATGTTCCTTATGCAGAAGCGGATAAACTTGCAAAAATGGTTCCAAATGAACTTCATATTACAATAAAAAAGGCTCTAGAGCAAAATAGAGAATTTGGAAATTTATATGAACAAGATGAGCAAACAAGAAAATTATTAGATATAGCAATGGGATTAGAAGGACTTCCAAGACAGGCTTCAACACATGCTTGCCGGAATAGTAATTACAAAAGATCCTGTAATAGATTATGTGCCACTATATGTAAATGAGGGTACAATCTCAACACAATATATAATGACAACCCTAGAAGAACTAGGTTTATTAAAAATGGACTTTCTAGGGCTTCGTACACTTACAGTTATTTCTGATACAATAAAACTAGTAAAAAAATGTAGAGGAATAGATGTAAAAATTGACAAAGAAATGAATGACAAAAAGGTATTTGAAGAAACCTGGCAAAGTGGAAATACATCAGGTATATTTCAATTTGAAAGCCAAGGTATGAGAAACTTTATGAAGGAACTAAAACCAGATTGCTTAGAAGATATAATTGCAGGTGTTTCTTTGTATAGACCAGGGCCAATGGACCAAATACCAAGATATATAAAAAATAAACTTAATCCAGAACATAGTGAATACACACATCCAAGCTTAGAGCCAATATTAAACGTAACATATGGATGTATGGTGTACCAAGAGCAAGTTATGCAAATAGTTAGAGATTTAGCCGGTTATTCTTTAGGAAGAGCTGATTTAGTTAGACGTGCCATGGGAAAGAAGAAACTAGATGTAATGGCAAAAGAAAGAGAAAACTTTATACATGGACAAACAGATGAAAACGGGAATGTAATAATTCCTGGATGTGTTAGAAATGGAATAGATGAAAAATCTGCAGATAAAATATTTGACGAAATGGCTGAGTTTGCAAAATATGCATTTAATAAATCACATGCAGCAGCATATGCAGTTGTAGCGTATGAAACCGCATATTTAAAAACATATTACCCACCAGAATTTATGGCAGCAACATTAAATAGTTTCTTAGGAAATTTAGATAAAGTTCCAGAATATATAAATGAATGTAAAAGGCTAAAAATAGAAATTTTAAAACCAGATATTAATAAAAGCTATACAAAATTTGCAGTTTATGGAGATAAAATAAGGTTTGGACTTCGGAAGTGTAAAAAATGTTGGAACAGCTGTAGTTGATACTATTGTAAAAGAAAGAAAACAAAATGGAGAGTTCAAAAGCTTTACAGACTTTTGCGAAAGAATGCAAGGAGAATCTGTAAATAAAAAATGCATAGAAAGCTTAATAAAAGCAGGAGCTTTTGATGGATTTGAACAAACAAGAAGTACACTTCTAGCATCATTTGAAACAATAATAGATATAATAAACGATACATCGAAAAAGACAATGCAAGGCCAAGTTACAATGTTTGACTTAGGAAAAACAGAAGATGAAAAAATAGAAAGCATGAAATATAAATTTACAACATTAAAGGAATTTGATGAAAAAGAGTTATTATCAATGGAAAAAGAAATGCTTGGAATTTATATATCTGGGCATCCATTAGAAAAATTTAGAAAGAATATAGAAAAAGTTGCAACAATTAATACACTTCAAATGATACAAATGAAAGAGCAAAATGATTTTAGCCAAGATGGAAAACCAGTAAAATATGTTGGAATAATAAATTCTATAAAGAAAAAATATACAAAGAAAAACACTTTAATGGCATTTATGACAGTAGAAGATTTATATGGAAGCACAGAGATAATAGTATTTGATAGTTGCTATAGTAAGGCACAAAATATTTTATTAGAGGAAAATATAGTGCTAATAGAAGGACGTTTAAGCATAAGAGAAGATGATGATGTAAAAATAGTTGCAAATAGTATAACAGAATTTAACGAAAACACAACAATAAATAATGAAGTGGCAGGTCAAAAATTTGCTAAAAGACAGCCTACAAATAGTATAGGAACAAATGAAACTGTTCGACCTAAAATGATAATAATAAATATAACAAATTTATCAGAAGAACAAAAATCAAAATTAAGAGGAGCAATAAAATTCTTTTCAGGAGATAGAAATAACATAGCAATAAGTGTAAAAAATGGAGACAAAATATTACCATGTGGAGCAATATACTTAACAGAAGAAATTCTAAAACAATTTGAAGAAATAGTAGGAAAAGAAAATATAGAATTGTAATTTTACTAAGTGAGAAGTGTGAAGTGAGAAGTGTGAAAAAAAGGAGTCTGCGAAGTCTTGAACCTATAAATTCCACCTTTCACATCACACTTCTCACTTCTCATATTCATTAGATAAATTTCAATTTTTATAGTAATTATAATAAAAATTATTTAAAGGTAAAAAGAAAAATATAGCTAAAAGAATAACAATAAAAAATCTGAATAAAATTAATAAAACCTATTGACTTTTTATATAAATGGGTATAAATTATTAGCAGTCGAAGAAGTAGACTGCTAATTTTTAACAAAAAGTGACAAATAATCAAATCAAAAGGAGGAATGTGATTATGATTAAACCATTAGCAGATAGAGTACTAATAAAAATGATAGAAAGTGAAGAAACCACAAAAAGCGGAATCATTTTATCAAGTGGTTCTAAAGAAAAACCACAAATAGCAGAAGTTGTAGCAGTAGGACCAGGAACAGAAGATGTAAAGATGTACATAAAAGAAGGTGACAAAGTTATTATAAATAAATATTCTGGAACAGAAGTAAAATATGAAGATACAGAGTATACGATAGTTAAGCAGGAGGATATTTTAGCTACAGTTGAGTAAATTTATAATCAGTTAAATTGTAAATTTTAAGAAGTGTGAAGTAAGAGGTGAGAAGTGTGAAAAATATGGAAAGCCCTGCGAAGTCTTGACTATATAAATCACACTTCCCACATCACACCGCACACATCCATTCAGTAATTTACAACTCATATCAAATAAAATTAAAAAGGAGACGATATATATGTCAAAAGAGATTAAATTTGGAGAAGATGCCAGAAAGAAAATGTTAGATGGCGTAAATAAATTAGCTGATACAGTTAAAGTGACACTTGGACCTAAAGGTAGAAATGTTGTATTAGATAAAAGTTTTGGTGCACCACTTATTACAAATGATGGTGTTACAATAGCAAAAGAAATTGAATTAGATGACCCATATGAAAATATAGGAGCTAGATTAGTTAAAGAAGTTGCAACTAAAACAAATGATATTGCAGGTGATGGAACAACAACAGCAACAGTTTTAGCGCAAGCTATAATTAAAGAAGGAGTAAAAAATGTAGCTGCTGGTGGAGACCCAATGGCTATAAAAAGAGGAATAGATAAAGCAGTGGAATCAGCAGTAGAAGGACTAAAAGAAATTAGCTCAGAAATAAATGGAAAAGAAGATATAGCAAGAGTAGCAAGCATTTCTGCAAACAGCAATGAAATAGGAGAATTAATTGCAGAAGCAATGGAGAAAGTTTCAAAAGATGGTGTTATAACAATAGAAGAATCTAAAACAGCAACAACAGGATTAAATGTTGTAGAAGGTATGCAATTTGATAAAGGATATATATCACCATATTTCGTAACAGATACAGATAAAATGGAAACAGTAATGGAAAATCCATATATATTAATCACAGATAAAAAGATTAGCAATATCCAAGAAATATTACCATTGTTAGAAAGTTTAATGCAACAATCAGGAAAATTACTAATAATAGCAGATGATATTGAAAGCGAAGCATTATCAACATTAGTACTAAACAAATTAAGAGGAGTGCTAAATGTTGCTGCAGTAAAAGCTCCGGGCTTTGGAGATAGAAGAAAAGAAATGCTAGAAGATATAGCAGTTCTAACTGGTGGAGAAGTTATAACTTCTGATTTAGGATTAGAATTAAAAGATACAACAATTGAACAATTAGGAAGAGCAAAACAAGTTAAAATACAAAAAGAAAACACAATAATAGTAGATGGAGCAGGAGATAAAGAAAAATTATCTGCAAGAGTAAAACAAATAAAAACACAACTAGAAGAAACAACTAGCGAATTTGATAAAGAAAAATTACAAGAACGTCTAGCAAAAATAGCTGGAGGAGTAGCTGTAATAGAAGTTGGTGCAGCAACAGAAGTAGAAATGAAAGAGAAAAAGCTAAGAATAGAAGATGCTTTATCTGCAACAAAAGCTGCTGTTGAAGAAGGAATAGTTGCAGGTGGAGGAACAGCACTTGTAAACATTATGCCATCAGTAGAAAAATGTTTAGATGGATTATCAGAAGAAGAGAAAATAGGTGCAAAAATAGTTTTAAAAGCATTGGAAGAACCAGTAAGACAAATTGCAACAAATGCAGGATTAGAAGGTGCGGTTATATTAAATAAAATAAAATCAAGTGAAGATGGAATTGGATTTAATGCAGCAAAAGAAGAATATGTTGATATGAAAAAAACAGGTATTGTTGATCCAACAAAAGTAACACGTAGTGCACTTCAAAATGCAGCAAGCATAGCATCAATGATTCTTACAACAGAAAGCGTTGTAACAGAGAAAAAAGAAAAAGAATGTGGATGTGATCATGCAAATGCAGGAATGCCACAAGGAATGGAAGGAATGTACTAATATATATTGACATTTTGCGTGATAATATATTATACTCATATTATACAAATGATTATGAGGTGATAATATATGGTTACAGATAAAAAAGGAAAAATATTTGAAGATAGAAGAAAGAAAAGTGTAGAAGTAGAACAAGAAAGAAGAAACGAAAAGAAAACAAAAAAACAAGAAAAAACAAAATAAAAAATGAAGGATAGCATTAAGGCTATCCTTTTTTATATACTAGGAAATTTTTCATTTCCTAGTATATAAAAATGCTATAATCGCTATTGCCTTTGAGATTTCCTCATTTCATTAGGAAACTCAAATCGGCGAGAACAAAGGGTGACTTAAGTCGCTTTGTTCAAAATTAACAACATCCGTTGTTATTTCCACCACAGCAGCAGCATATTAATATTATAAGGATTATAATCCAGCAGCAATCTCCACCGAATCCGAATCCGCATCCGCATCCTCCTCTATTTTCTGGCATAATGTTTCACCTCCTCAAAATAAGTACACACTCTTCTATAAAGTCAAGCAGGGGACTAGATTTTAGCAGCAGCAACCCCTGTTACCACATCCACAGAAAAGTAATAAAAATAAAATGATAAACCACAAAATTTCATCATTTGAAGAACAACAACTTCTCATGGCGCATACTCCCTTCTAAACTTTAATTTCTTATTCATTAGTATGTTATATATTATTCAATTAAAAAAAATGTGTTACATAAGGAAAAGATAAATTTTAGTTATCCATTAAAGTACAAAAACTAAGGTAACAAACAACACAGAAATTTGACAGAACAAAAAAAATATAGTATAATAATATTTAGTTTGTACCTAAAACTAGGTCAAGTATGAGATTTTTGTATATAATAAATAATGATTCGGAAAATAACGTTAATAAAAGTAATATTATAAAAGTATTAGGAGATAGATACATTTTATAAATAAAATATAGATAATAATATAATTATAAATAAAATTGAACGGGATATAATTATATATAGTTAAAGAATCATTAGTTTAAATTATTAAACTAATTTTTTGTTGAGCAAAAAAATTAGTTTTAGAAATATTTAATAGAATTGGCAAAATAAATATTTAGTAACAATTATTTTGTACGTAACCTAAAAAAAAGAAAGGAAGTAATAATAAATGGAAGAAGCTATAAATAATAATGACAAAAAAATGCAAGAAAAAGTAAAAAGAAATTATAGACCAAGGACAAATAAGACAAGCAAGGTAAATAAGGAAGGAGAAAAAATTAAAAAAACAAAGAAAAAAAACAAAGAAAAAAATCAAACAGAACAATTTAAATTTAAAAAATCAAAATTAAAAATAATACCACTTGGTGGACTATTGGAAATAGGGAAAAATATCACAGTATTTGAATACGAAAATGATATAGTATTAGTAGACTGTGGATTAGCATTTCCAGAAGATGATATGCTTGGAATAGACTTAGTTATACCAGATTTAACATATTTAGAGAAAAATAAAGAAAAAATAAAGGGATTAGTTATAACACATGGACATGAAGACCATATAGGGTCAATACCATATTTGCTAAAACAATTTAATGTGCCTATATATGGAACAAAACTTACAATAGGATTAATAGAACATAAGTTAGAAGAACATAAATTGTTAAAAAGTGCAAAGTTGAAAGTAGTTACACCTGGACAGACAGTAAGCTTAGGTTCAATGAAAGTAGAGTTTATAAGGATTACACATAGTATACCAGATGCATGCTCACTTGCTATTCATACACCAGTAGGAACAGTTGTGCATACAGGTGATTTTAAAATAGACTATACACCAATAGATGGAGAAATGATCGATTTTGGAAGACTTGCAGAACTTGGAAATAAAGGCGTTTTAGCCCTTATGTCTGATAGCACAAATTCAGAAAGAAAAGGTTATACTATGTCTGAAAGTACTGTTGGGGAAGTACTAGATAAGTTATTTATAAATTGTACAAAAAGAATTGTAGTTGCAACATTCTCTTCAAATGTTCATAGAATTCAACAAATTGTTAATTCGGCAGTTAAATATGGAAGAAAAGTTGCAATATGTGGAAGAAGTATGGTAAATACTATTGAAACAGCTAGAAAATTTGGATATATAAAAGTTCCAGATAACGTTTTTATAGATATAGATATGATAAAATCATATCCAGATGAAAAATTAACAATAATAACAACTGGAAGCCAAGGAGAAACAATGTCAGCACTTACAAGAATGGCATCAGGAGAACATAAGAAAGTTCAAATAACTCCAAATGATTTAATTATAATATCTGCAAACCCAATACCAGGAAATGAAAACTCAGTTTCTAAAGTTATAGATGATTTAATGAAAATTGGAGCAGAAGTAATTTATAATGCACTAGAAGATATACATGTTTCTGGACATGCTTGCCAAGAAGAACAAAAATTGATGATTAGCTTAATAAGACCAAAATACTTTATACCAGTACATGGTGAATACAGACAATTAATAGCTCATAGTGAAACAGCAAAAAAAGTTGGAGTTGATCCAGAGAATATATTCATTATGACAAATGGTAGGGTACTAGAACTAAATGAATATGAAGCTAAGCTTGCTGGAACAGTACCAGTTGGAAAAATAATGGTAGATGGATTAGGTGTTGGTGATGTCGGAAATATAGTTTTAAGAGATAGACAACGTTTATCTCAAGACGGACTTATAATAATAGTTCTAACTATGGATTCAGTGACAGGAACAGTTGTTGCTGGGCCAGATGTTCTTTCAAGAGGATTTGTATATGTAAGAGAATCTGAAAATTTAATGGAAGAAATAAAACAATTATTAAGAGCAGAAATATTAAAATTTGAGGAGAAACATATAACAGATTGGTCTACAATAAAATCATTACTAAGAGAAGAATTGAGAGATTATATTTATAAGAAAACAAAAAGAGATCCAATGATTTTACCAATAATTATGGAAATTTAATAAAACGTTGTATGGGTCGCCACCCTCGGCGACACACAATCGTAGAATCAAGGAAAAATATAGGGGCAGGCTCTGTGTCTGCCCGAAAAAATATCTGAAAAAAATTCTAGGGATTGTCCCTAGAATTTTTAAATTTGAATAATGTAGGGGCGTATTGCATACGCCCAAAATGCCAAATATATTGCAAACGTTGTAGGGGCGATTTTAATCGCCCGCCTTCAAAGAAATTACACTAATAATTTGTTCGTAACATTCACTATTATAATTAATAGTGAACAATAAAATTGCAAAATATATTTACAAAAAAATATAATATATATTATAATACAATATAGTAACAAATGTGAAAAATAATATAATGGAGATGTAATAAAAGTGGGAGATATAAATGTATTTACAGGACCTATGAAATGTGGAAAAACACAGAAAATATTAGATGAAGCACAAAGACAACAAATAGCAGGCAAGAATATAAAAATTTTTAAACCTAAAATAGACGATAGATTTTCAAATGTTGAGGTTGTAAGTAGAAAAGGATACAAAACTGATGCAATAGGAATAGATAATATAAGCGAAATAAAAAACTATGATGCAGATGTATATGTTATAGATGAATTTCAATTTTTAAAAGGAAACTTAGATGAACTTTATAATTTGGCACAAAAAGGGAAGAAATTCTTTATAGCAGGACTAAACTTAACAGCTGAAAGGAAACCTTTTGGAAAAATGGGAGATCTTTTATGTATGTCAGATAATGTACAGATGTTAACTGCTGTATGTGAAGTATGCAGAAACGAAAATGCAATATATACATATTATAAAGGAACGAATAAATCTGGGGATATTCTTGTGGGAGAGAAAGATTATATACCAGTATGTAGAAAATGTTATGAAAAATTAATTAAAGAGAAAAGTAATTAATAATAGCTGGATACTGCGGTGGTTCTTTACTTTTAAGTATATAAATAGTATAATTATTAAGTTGAATTTTGTATTAAGAGGTGCAAAGATGAATAAGGAAAAATTAATTAATATAGCAAAAAATTTTAAAATTGATGGAACTCCAATAGAATTGGAAAAATGCAATAGTGGACATATAAATAAAACCTATGCAATAAAATACAAAAAAGAAAATGGAGAGACAAAAAAATATATCCTTCAATATGTAAATACAAATGTATTTCCAAATTTACCAGAGCTTATGGAAAACATAAAAAAAGTAACAAGCTATATGAGTAAAAAAGCGGAAGAAAAGGGAGAAACAACAGATAGGCTTACTATAAAGATGATAGATCCAATAGATGAAAATCCAAATGGCTTATACAAAGACAATTGGAGAATGGAAGAATTTATAGATAATACTAAAACATATTTAACTACTGAAGATATGGAAATACTTTCAGAAGCAGGGAAAGCAGCAGGAAAATTTCAAAAGCATTTACATGGATTCCCAGCGGATGAACTATATGAAATAATACCTAAATTTCATTATACACCAAATAGAGTAGAACAATTAAGAGAAGCACTTTCAAATGAAGAAAACTTATCTCAAAGGAAAGAAAGGTTTGAATTAGCTAAAGAAGTAATTAATTTTGTTACAGATGAAAAAAGACTAAATAAAACAAATATAATTACAAAAAAATTAGAAAATAAAGAAATACCTTTAAGAGTTACGCATAATGATACAAAACTTAGCAATATATTATTTGATAAAGATACAGATAAAGCTGTATGCTTAATAGATTTAGATACTGTAATGCCTGGAGCATTAGCATATGATTTTGGAGAAGGACTAAGAACAGGAATTACAACAGCAAAAGAAGATGAACAAGATTTAGACAAAATTAAAATAGATATAAATAGATTTGAAGCATATACTAAAGGATTCTTAAGTGAACTTAAAGACACAATTACACAAGAAGAATTGGAAACTTTGCCACTTCGGAGTTTGGATGATGACTTATGAAAACGGTATAAGATTTTTAGCAGATTATTTAAATGGCGATACATATTTTGCAGTAGACAAAAATATAGAAAATCATAATTTAATAAGAGCAAAAGCACAATTAGAACTATTAAAACAAATGGAAGAGCAAGAAGATAAAATGAAGGGAGTAATAAAAAAATATGGATTTTAACGATTTAGCAGAACTTATATTTCCAAATGCAAAGGATATTTCATATTATGAAGAAAAATATCCAGAAAGAAATTTAGAAGAAGGCGCAATGGTAACTAGATTTGCTCCAAGCCCAACAGGTTTTATACATATAGGTGGACTTTTTGGAAGCATAGTAGATAGAAAATTGGCAGAACAATCAAAAGGTGTATTTATACTAAGAATAGAAGATACAGACCAAAAAAGAGAAATAGAAAATGGAGTAGAGCAAATAGTAAATGGATTAAAAGACTTTGGAATCACACCAGACGAGGGGGTAATATCTGAAACAGAAGAAATAGGAAATTATGGACCATATAAACAAAGTGAAAGAAAAGAAATATATGAAGCATATGCAAAAAGCCTAATAAAAAAAGGATTAGCATATCCATGTTTTTGCACACCAGAAGAACTAGATGAAATTAGAACAAAACAAGAAGCAGCAAAAATAAGACCAGGATACTATGGTATATGGGCAAAATATAGAACACTTCCTGTTGAACAAGCAGTAGAAAAGATAAAAAATGGGGACAAGTATATTATAAGATTCAAATCTATGGGAAGAGAAGACAGAAGAATAAAACATAAAGATAGCATAAAAGGTAATATAGAATTCCCAGAAAATGATCAAGATATAGTAATTATAAAAGCAGATGGACTTCCAACATACCATTTTGCACATGCAGTAGATGATCATTTAATGAGGGTAACACAAGTAATAAGAGGAGATGAATGGGTATCTTCTTTACCATTACATTTAGAATTATTTAGAGCATTAGGATTTAAACCACCTAAATATGCTCATACAGCAACAATAATGAAAGATGATAATGGAAGTAAAAGAAAAATTAGTAAAAGAAAAGATCCAGAAGCAGCAGTAAGTTACTATCATGAACAAGGAATTCCAGCAGATGCAGTTGTAGAATATTTATTAAATATAGCAAACTCTACTTTTGAGCCTTGGAGAAGAGCAAATCCAGATAAAAATATATCTGAATTCGAGTTGCAATTAAATAAAATGAGCGTAAGTGGAGCTGTTTTTGATATGGTAAAACTTTTAGATGTTTCTAAGAATGTAATATCTAAATACAGTGGAGAAAAAATATATAAAGAAACATTAGAATGGGCAAATAAATACGATAAAGAATTTGCAAATTTATTAAAAGAAAATGAAGAATATTCTATAAAAGTATTAAACATAGAAAGAGGTAAAGCAAAACCTAGAAAAGATATTGCAAAATGGTCAGATGTAAAAGCAAGCATAGAGTATATGTACAATGATATTTTTGAAAAAATGGATAACTATGAATTTCAAAAAATAGAAGACAAAGAAGAAATAAAGAATATATTAAAATCATATATAGAAAAACATTTTGATATAGCAGATGATAAAGAAACATGGTTTAATAAAATGAAAGATTTAGCAGAAGAACATGGATATGCAAGAGAAGTAAAAGAATTTAAACAAAATCCAGAAAACTATAAAGGACATGTAGGAGACATTAGTACAGTAATAAGAGTAGCATTAACAACAAGACATAACACACCAGATTTATACGAAATAATGCAAGTATTAGGAAAAGAAGAAGTAGAAAAAAGAATTCAAAGTTTTATAAGCTAAATTGGAATTTGAGTTAGTAAATTATTTAAAAAAATTAAAATATTAAAAATGGAAAAAAGGTTGCGAATGGATTGAGCTTGAGGTAGAAATTGTTCTTCTATATGAGTAGGGAATCTCGTTTTTAATGAGGGCGCTGCGAAGAGAGAAGATTTACAATTTCTACGAAAGCGACATGACCGAGCAATTTTTGGAATTTTTTATATTTTAATTTTTATTAGATTAATTATATAAGATAACATATTAATTTTAAAAACAATGGTCTCCAAGCTCACGGGTATTCCCCCGCCTCAAAGGGCTGTCGACGCATTGTTTGTAAAAATTAATAGTGTTATCTTTGAACAAATTAATGAAAAATAAATTTTTCATTAATCCGACAAAGGATGAGACAGTTTAAATTTATAATCCGTCTAACATATAGCTAATAAAAGAGCAACAAATTACAAAAGGGGATAATCTATGGAATACAAAATAGGAGATATTGTAGAATTAAAAAAACAACACCCATGTGGAAGCAAACTATGGCAAATTACACGTGTAGGTGTGGATTTTAAATTTAAATGTATGCGGATGTAGGCATGTAATAATAGTAGAAAGACCAAAAGCCTTAAAGATGATAAAAAAACTAATAAAAAATATGGAGGAATAAATGGCTAAAAAAAGTGTAGGTGCTAAAATAATAGATATAATCTTTTTTATAATTGTTTTTTTTATTCTAATCAAATTATATGGAGTATATAAGAAATACAACTACAATGAATTTATAAAGGCTGAAAATATAATTAGGACTACTAAATTCACTAGAGACAATGTGGAGAAGATTACAGACGAAAATAGTTATAAAATTGAATCACAAAATTTTAATGATGCTATATTTTACAAAAAGATAAAAGTAAAACAAAATACTCCATATAAACTTACTTGTATGGTAAAAACAGAGAATGTAATAAATGAAAGTGGAAAAAATAATGGAGGAGCGCAAATTTCAATATATGACACAACCGAATGCTCAGAAAGTATAATAGGTACAAATGATTGGCAAAAGTTAGAATTTATATTTGATTCGAAAAACAGAGAAGAAATAGAAATTGGATTTAGACTGGGTGGAAATAATACAAAAACAAAAGGCACAGCATGGTTTTCAGACTTTAAATTAGAACAGGGAATCAAAGATAATTCTAATAACTGGAATATTGCATGTTTTATAATAAAAAATGTTAATGTAAATATAGATAACCAAAATGTTAAACTTAATATGGGAATAGAAGATATACAAGATATGAAAGAAAATATGGAAAGGTTCAAAATTGCCGCAGAAGAATTATCAAACAAAAAAATGACAGTAGATTACGATATATATGAGATAGATGAACCGGTTGAAAGTGTTACATATTCAGAAGAATTTGCATACTATTTGGACCCATCAGATGTACAAGAAATTATAAAAGAATACTTAAAAAAAGAGGAATATGATTATATATTTGTAGCAGTTAGATTAGGGGATAAATATGAAAATGTAGAGATTCCTGTAAATGATTGGATAGGGCTTCGGAGGAATGGATTTAAATGGCATAGGGTACTCAAATATAAGATTACCAAATGACAAATCTAGTTATATATATACATATAATTCATACATAAATACGTTCCCAGAAGAAGTGTTCATACATGAGTTTTTACATTCATTAGAAAGAATATTAAAAGAAAGAAATTACGATATTCCTAATTTACATGATTATAAAAAATATGGATATAGCGAAGAAAGATTAATAGGTCTAAAAAATTGGTACAGTGATTATATGAGATGCAATATCAAAGCAAATGATGGAACAAAAATAGGACTAAATGAAATAGTATATACATTGACTCCACCAGCAGAAAGTGATTTTAAATATAGTATGGAAATAGAATTTTTTAATGAACCACAAAACATTATAGAAGAAGTAAAAGCTTTATTAGAAAATATATTTAGTATGTTTGGAAAAAAATAAAAGGAAGGGACAACAATGAAAGTATCAGATTTTAATTACAATTTACCAGAAGAATTGATAGCTCAAACTCCAATAGAAAAAAGAGATGAATCAAGACTTATGGTGTTAGATAGAGAGAAAAGAACAATTGAACATAAAGTATTTAGAGATATTATAGAGTATTTAAAGCCAGGAGATGTATTAGTTAGAAATAATACAAAAGTAATACCTGCTAGAATTTACGGTAAAAAAGAAACAGGAGCAAATGTTGAATTCCTATTACTAAATAATATAGAAGGAGATATTTGGGAAAGCATAGTAAGACCAGGAAATAAACTTCATGTAGGAACGAATGTTATTTTTGGAGATGGAATTTTAAAAGCAGAAATATTAGAAATTATGCCAGGTGGGACTAGAAAAGTTAAATTTGAATATGATGGGATTTTCAATGAAATATTAGATAAAATTGGGTTAATGCCATTACCACCATATATACATGAAGAATTAAAAGAAAAGGATAGATATCAAACAGTATATGCAAAATATAACGGCTCAGCAGCAGCACCAACAGCAGGTCTCCATTTTACGGATGAGCTTTTAGAAAAATTAGAGCAAAAAGGAGTTATTATTGCAAATGTAACTCTACATGTAGGAATAGGAACATTTAGACCTGTAAAAGAAGATACAGTAGAAGCTCATAAAATGCATTCAGAACATTTTTATATAAAACAAGAAGATGTAGACAAAATAAACAAGGCAAAAGAAGAAGGAAGAAGAGTAATTGCGGTTGGAACAACTTCTTGCAGAGTTTTAGAGTCTGTAGCAGATGAGAAAACAGGCAAAGTAAGAAAAATAGAAGATGATACAGAAATATTTATTTACCCAGGATATAAATTTAAATGTATAGATGGATTAATTACTAATTTCCATTTGCCACAATCTACATTGTTAATGCTTGTTTCTGCATTAGCAGATAAAGAATTTATTTTGCAAGCATACAATGAGGCTGTAAAAGAAAGGTATAGATTCTTTTCTTTCGGCGATGCAATGCTAATCATTTAAACAAGAAATTAAAATAATAAAGAAAAAATGTAGGGGCAGGCCCTGTGTCTGCCCAGAAAGAGAGTAAAATGAAACCAGCAATAACATATGAATTATTACATGAAGATAAAAATTCTGGTGCAAGAAGAGGAATAGTACATACTCCACATGGAGATATAGAAACACCAATATTTATGCCAGTTGGAACACAAGCAACTGTAAAATCTATGACACCAGAAGAATTAAAAGAAGAAGTAAAAGCACAAATAATATTATCAAATACATACCATTTATATTTAAGACCAGGACATGAAATCGTAAAAGAAGCAGGACGGACTACATAATTTTATGAAATGGGACAGGCCAATTTTAACAGACTGTGGAGGATTTCAAGTTTTTAGTTTAAGCGACTTAAGAACAATATCAGAAGATGGAGTAGAATTTAAATCTCACCTGGATGGAAGTAAGCACTTCTTTTCACCAGAAAAAGTAATGGAAATAGAAGAAGCCCTAGGCGCAGATATAATAATGTCATTTGATGAATGCTGTCCATATCCATCTACATATGAATACACAAAAAATTCTATGGAAAGAACTACAAGATGGGCAATTCGTTGCAAGGAAGCACATAAAAACACGGATAAGCAAGGCTTATTTGGAATAATACAAGGTGGATTCTACGAAGATTTAAGAAAGAAATCTGCAGAAGATTTAATAGATTTAGATTTTCCTGGATATGCAATAGGAGGAATAAGCGTAGGAGAGCCAAAAGAAGAGTTTTTAAAAATTCTTAAATATACAACTCCACTTATGCCAAAAGACAAACCAAGGTACTTAATGGGAGTAGGAACACCAGACTATTTAATAGAAGCAGCTTTGGCAGGAATTGATATGTGTGACTGCGTTCTTCCAACAAGAATTGCAAGAAACGGAACAGCAATGACATGGAATGGAAAAGTAGTGGTAAGAAATGCAACATATGAAAGAGACTGGGGACCAGTAGATAAAGAATGTGATTGCTATACTTGTAAAAATTATAGTAGAGCATATATAAGACACTTAATAAAAGCAAATGAAATTTTGGGAGTAAGATTACTATCAATTCATAATCTAAGATTCTTGACTAAACTGATGGAAAGAGTTAGAATAGAAATAGAGAATGATAATTTATTAAACTTTAAAAATGAATTTTATAAAAAATATGGCTATACAAAAGAATAGGGGGATATGAAATGGATTTATTAGGTCAAGAAACAGTAAAACCGCAAAAATCAAAAGGAAAAAAAATAGTACTTATATTATTGGCAATTTCAATTGTACTATTAATAATTTCATTAGTACTAATATATACATTAAAATCAAGCGTATCTAAAAAATTAAGTTTATCTGTAAACGATAAAGAAAGTCAAATAAGTCAAACATTATTAATACAAGACGAAACTGGAAAAAGATACATATCAATGAAAGAGGTTGCAGGATTAGTGGCATATGATTACTTTGAAGGTGGATATTTAGAGTCTGAAGAAAATGGAAACAAAGCCTATATAGATACTATAGAACAAATAATAGAATATGAAGCAGATAGTGATCAAATTTGCAAAACCGAACAAAACTCTAGTTTGGGTAAAGAATATTACAAATTGAAAAATAAGATAATAAAAAGAAATAATAGTTTATATATAGCATTAGAAGATTTTAATGTGGGATGTGATTTAGTATATATGACTTCTCAAAAAGCAAATACAATTATGATATACACGAATAGTTATTTAATAAGCAAATATCAGAAAGATTTGCCAGAGAAAAAAGTAGATGACAGTACGAACAACCAAAAAGCTTTATTATATAATATGATGATTGTATCAGATGAAAATAATAAAATGGGAGTTATTGACTTAAACAAAAATCTACTAATAGGATATAAATATACAGAAATAATATTTAATGAGTATTCACAAAACTTTATAGTTTCTAATGATGATAAATATGGTATAATATCAAAAGAAGGAAAAACTATAGTAGAGCCTAAATATGAATATATAACTATAATTAATTATTCTCCACTTTTATATGCTGTAAAAATGAGTAATAAATATGGAATTATAGATAAAAATGGAAATATAGTAATAAATATAGAATATGATAAAATTGGATATAGTGAAAAAACTAATTTGACACAACCAACGCTTATAATAGAAAATTTAAAAAGCAATGAAACAGGTTTGGTTGTAGCAAAAAATAACAAATATGGAATTGTAAGTTTAAGTACAGGAAAAATAATAATAGATTGTAATTTAGATAAAATATATACTAAGATATCAAGTTCTAAAGAAAAAACATATTATGTTGAAATAGAAAATACAGAAATTGAACTAAATGAATACATTAATTATATTAATACAGTAATAGTAACAAACTAAAAAAATAGAGGAAGATTTAAATCTTCCTCTATTTTTTTACATTTGTTGTTCGCCGGGAATAAAGTAGTCAATAACACCATAAATTAATGCACCTATTATTGCAGACATCCATGAGATAGAATATCCTGCAACAAAGTATTGAGTAACATAAAGAATAACTACAGATAGCACAAAGCCTACAAAACCTTTACCAAATGGACTAGCATGTAAACCAGTAAATTTGACAATAAGATAATCTAATACAGTAAGAACAACAGCAGCAATAGCTAATGACCAGATATTGTTGATTTGAAATCCAGGTGTAAAAAATGCTGTGATTGCAAGTATTATTGCAGCAGCAATTAGCCTTCCGACAATTTGCCATACTGTACTAGCAGTATTGTTTGCACTTTGAACATTTGCTTCATGAGTATCGTCAGCCATTTGCAAAACCTCCTAACTTAAATATATATATTTAATTTTGTTTGCACTCTATGAGTTCTATTATATTATTTGCAATAAAAAAATAAATATACAAAAAAACTATTATAAGAATATTTTGAGCATTTTTGTAAAAAATATTCTTAATGAAAATAAAACGAATTACAATTTATTTAATTTAAAGTCAGTTAAAAGAGAAGTGCGAAAGGAATCAATATGATAAATATATTTATAAGAGTTTTAATAATATATATATTAGTATTAATTGTAATGAGATTAATGGGAAAAAGAGAAATACGGTCAAATGCAACCATTTGAACTAGTAATTGCAATAATGATAGCAGATTTGGCATCAGTTCCGATGAGTGATACAGGAATTCCAATAACAAATGGAATAATTCCAATTCTAGCATTGCTATTAATTCAATTAATAATTTCAATTATAAATTTAAAAAGCATTTGGGGAAGAAAAGTACTTTGTGGAATGCCATCAATTTTAATATTTAGAGGAAAAATTGATGAGAAACTAATGAAAAAAGAAAAGTTTACAATAAATGAATTACAAGAAAGACTAAGACAGAATAATATATTTAATATAGCAGATGTGGAATATGCTATTTTAGAGACAAGTGGGCAATTAACAGTAATACAAAAACCAGAAAAAAGAAATACAATACCAGAAGACTTTGGCATAACTCCAGAGTATGAGGGAATTCCATATGATTTGGTAATAGATGGAAAAATAATGTATGAGAATTTGAAGGCAATAGGAAGAAACTATAAATGGCTATGCAAAGAAGTAGAAAAATTCAAAATAAAACCAGAAGAAGCACTAGTAGTAACTTTTGATGGAAAAAATCAAATGTTCTGCCAGGCAAAGAAAGGTAAAAAATGAGAGAAACAATAATAATTCTATCAATATTAATAATTATTTTTGCAGGAGCATGCATTACTCAAAAGTTTTTAAATAATACAGCAGATTTACTTGTAAGCAAATTAGAAGATTTAAAGAGTGGAATAGAAGAGGATAAAATAGATGAAAAAGAAATGATAGAAAAAACAGATGAAATATATTCAGAATGGGAAGAAATAAACGAAAGATGGTCTGTGATAGTTCTACATGACGAAATAGATTTAATAGAAACATCATTAATAAGAATGAAATCAAAAATAAAAACAGGAGAAATACAAGAAAGTATGGAAGACTTAGATACTTCTATATTTTTAATAAAACACATAAAGGAAAAAGAAAAGACAAATTTAAAAAATATATTCTAAATAGAATTGAAAATTAGTATTGACAGAAATAATAAGAGTAATTATAATAATTATATTATCAAGAGTGGACGAGAGAACCGGCTTAATAACTCCACAGCAACCTGTTGGAAAACAAGGTGCTAATACCGGCAAAGCAAAGTGCTTTGAATGATGATTAAATCAAATAATCAAAATTATAAACTTTGCTTTTGGCAAAGTTTTTTTATATACTAGAAAATTTCTCATTTCCTAGTATATAAAAAATGCTATAATTGCTATTGCCTTTGAGATTTCCTCATTATATTCGGAAACTCAAATCGGTGAGAACAAAGAGCGACTAAATGGAAAAGAGGAATTATTATGAAAAAGTATTATTTTACATCAGAAAGTGTAACAGAAGGACATCCAGATAAAGTATGCGATTTAATTTCAGATAGCATATTGGATGAATGCCTAAAACAAGATAAGTTATCTAGAGTAGCAGTAGAGACATTTGCTTCAAAAGATTTAATTACAATAGCTGGACAAGTTACAACAAATGCAAAATTTAATGCAGAAGAAATTGCAAGAAAGGTTTTAAAAGAAATAGGATATGATAATGAAAATACAGACATAGATTATAGAACCTGTAAAGTAGTTACTAATATAACAAAACAAAGCTCAGATATTGCAATGGGAGTTGACATAGGAGGTGCTGGAGACCAAGGTATTATGTTTGGATATGCATGTGATGAAAGCAAAAGCTATATGCCATTTGCAATAGATATGGCGCACTTATTAGCCAAAAGATTAACTGAGGTAAGAAAAAAAGAAATAATAAAAGGAATAAGACCAGATGGAAAAACACAAGTTACAGTAGAATATGAAGATAATAAACCAAAGAGAATAGACACAATACTTATATCTAATCAACACACACCAGATAAGGACTTAAATGAACTAAAAAGAGAAATAAAAGAAAAGGTTATAGATTTTGTAGTAGACAAAAAATATATTGACGAAAATACAAAGATATATGTAAATCCAACAGGCAGATTTGTAATTGGAGGGCCTCTTGGTGATACTGGTTTAACTGGTAGAAAAATAATAGTAGATACATATGGTGGATATGCAAGACATGGAGGAGGAGCTTTTTCTGGAAAAGATGCAAGTAAAGTGGATAGAAGTAGCTGCTATATGTTAAGACATATTGCAAAAAATATAGTTGCAAATAAGTATGCAAAGAAGTGCGAAATCCAAATAGCTTATGCAATAGGAATGGCAAAACCGCTTTCAATACACGTAAATACTTTTGAGACAAATTCAATTCCAGAAGCAGAAATAATAAAACTAATAGAAGAAAAATTCGACTTAACACCAGATGGAATAATAAATTATTTAGGGCTAAGAGAACCAATATATACACAAACAACTAATTATGGTCATTTTGGAAAACCATATTTACCATGGGAAAAGATTATTAAACTATAACTATATATCCATTTATCAGGTTTGTGTCAATTGCAAAAATAAAAACATATAATAAATCAGGAGTGAATTATATATGTTGGATTTTGTTACAAATGGAGTGATTTGGGTATTAGCTTTATATGGATTAATAGAAATTATAAAGACAATATATCATATTTGCATAAATACTAAAATAAAAACAGATGGAATTCATTGTATAATAGCAGTAAAAAACCAAGAAGAACAAATAGAAGGATTTATGCGTTCCATCATTTTTAGAATACTGTATGGAAAAGAAGAAAATATAAATGAAATAATAGTATCTGATTTAGGTTCTACTGACAAAACAAAGGAAATATTAGAAAAATTGCAAAATGATTATAAATTCATTAATTTAATGGATTGGGAAAATTGTAAAGATTTTATTGATAATGTAAATGGAAAATAATTTACATAGATAGCGATTTGTGATATAAAATAATAAGAATTAGTTAAAACAAGGAGCAATAGACTTGGAAATTAAAGGACAAATATCAGAAATCATATATCAAAATGAGATAAACAGTTATACAATAGCAGAATTTGAAACAGAAGAGGAATTAACTGTAATTGTAGGCTACCTACCTTTTATAAACAAAGGAGATAGCCTTAAATTAGTTGGAAACTTTGTAAATCATCCAGATTATGGAAGGCAGTTTAAAATACAAACATTTGAGAAAATTATGCCACAAACATTAGAAGCTCTAGAAAAATATTTATCTGGAGGAATTATAAAAGGGGTTGGACCTGCAACAGCAAAAAGAATTGTAGATAAATTTGGAGAAGAAACAATAGCTGTTCTAAAATTTGAACCTGAAAGATTAGCAAATATAAAAGGAATAAGCAAAGGAAAAGCAGAAGAAATATCAGAAGAGTTTAATGAAAAATGGGATCTATGGCAGATTGTAGGTTTCTTAGAAAGATTTGGTATAACAGGACAAAACAGCAAAAAAGTATATGAAAAACTAGGACAAGATGCAATTCCAAAAATAGAAAAAAATCCATATATATTATTAGATATAACTTATGGAGTAGACTTTAAAAAAATAGACAAAATGGCTATGGATTTGGGCATAGATGAACAAAGCAGCAGTAGAATTGCAAGTGCTATAAAATATAGCTTGATCCTAGCCGGAAATAATGGAAATAGTGCTGTGATTTACGAAAATTTACTTAGCTATGTTTCTAATTTACTAAGAATAGGAACAGAAACAATAGAAGATGAAATAATTAATTTAAAGGCAAAACAAGAGATTTTTTTAGAAGAATATGAAGATAAAGAATGGATATATTTAGATACATTTTATACAGCAGAACAAAACATAGCAGAAAAGTTAATTGCATTGGATAATGCAAAAAATATCAAATATATAAAGAATTTTAAAGCAGAATTAGAGAAAACAGAAGAAAATGAAAATATAGTTTTATCAGAAGAACAAAAAGGTGCAATAAAAGCAATAAATGAAAATAATGTATGTGTAATTACTGGTGGGCCAGGTACGGGTAAAACAACAATTATTAAATCCATAATAAAATTATATGAAGCAAGAAAAATGAAAGTTGTTCTATGTGCTCCAACTGGAAGAGCAGCAAAAAGAATGCAAGAACAAACAGGCAAAGAAGCAACAACAATACATAGATTATTAGAGATTAGAAAATTAGAAGATGAAAACTTTATAAGCTTAGATTATCCAATAACACCAATTGATGCTGATGTAGTAATAATAGATGAAATGTCAATGGTAGATATGTTTTTAATGAATCACATATTAAAAGCAATTTATCTAGGAACAAAATTAGTCTTGGTTGGAGATATTGATCAATTACCATCAGTAGGACCAGGAAATGTCTTACAGGATATAATAGAGTCAAATGCTATTACAACAATAGAGCTAAATAAAATTTTTAGACAAGCTGCAAGAAGCAAAATAATAACAAATGCACATAGAGTAAATAGTGGTGAAACATTCATTGGAGTTGAAGAAAAAGATAAATTAGAAGATTTCTTTTATATAAATGAAACTTCACAAGAAAAAATGCTACATGATGTAATATCACTTTGCACAGGAAGACTAAAGAAATATGGTGACTATGATTTCTTTAAAAATATACAAGTTTTAACTCCAACAAAAAAAGGAATGCTTGGAACAAAAGAATTAAATAAACAATTACAAAATGCGTTGAATCCAAAAGCTAATCTAGAAAAACAAAATGGAGATAGAGTTTTTAGAATTGGTGATAGGGTAATGCAGGTTAAAAATAATTATGATATTTATTGGGAAAGAAAAAAGTTAGATGAGTTAGAAGCTGGTAGTGGTATATTTAATGGAGAACTAGGAATAATTACAGGAATTGATGAGATAAACAAGCAGATAGAGGTATGTTTTGATGACGAAAAAGTTGCATGGTATGACTTTGCAAATCTAGATGAATTAGAACACAGCTATAGTATAACTATACATAAATCACAACGGAAGTGAATTTGATGTTGTAATAATGTGCGTGCCACAATCAGCACCAATGCTACTTACAAGAAATTTGTTATATACAGGAATAACAAGAGCAAGAAAATTATTAATTGTACTCAGCAATAAAAATATAATAGAATTTATGATACAAAACACAGACATAAAAAAAAGAAATACAGGGCTAAAATATAAATTGAAAAAATAGACGAAAAAATGTTCTGGTAAATATTGACATACATAAGAGACTAAAGTATAATTTTGACAGAAAGTAGGGAGAAGCAGATATGTGTAGTCGCCACCAACAGAGATTGGAGGTGGTGCTAATGATAGAAAATTATTTAACAGCAATTATATACATACTTTTAACTGCATTAGTTATAACAGCTATTATAGCATTTGCCTTAATTGTAGTCTTGACTATAGTTTTGAGCAAGCAACAATAAAAAATAAAAGCACACTTCTGCTATTGCCAAAGTAAAGTGCGCTTTTTCATCAACGGCAACCACATATTTGTGGATCCTTATTTTCTATATTATAAAACATAAATTTCAACATGTCAAATATTTGCAGCTAAATTAGAGAGAGGCATTAAAAGGAGAGTTTAATGTTAGATTTAAATAAAGATGTTAAATACATAAAAGGTGTAGGACCTGCAAGAGCAGATCTTTTAAACAGTATTGGCATATTTAATTTATACGATTTAATTACATATTTTCCAAGAGATTACGAAGATAGAGGAAAAGAAAAGAACATTGCAGAGTTAGAAGATGGAGAAGAGGCATTAATAAAAGCAATATGTGTTTCTAATCTTATGGAAAAAAGAATAAGAAAAAATATGGTAATCTATAAACTTACAGTAAGAGATGAAACAGGACTTTGCCAAATTACATGGTTTAACCAAAGATATTTAAAAAACAAATTTAAACTTCGGAGAAACTTACAACTTTTTTGGAAAAGTACAGAAAAGAATTGGATTTGTAGAAATGAATTCGCCTGTGTTTGAAGAAGAAAATAAAAACAAAAATACAGGAAAAATAATTCCATTATATCCTCTTACATATAATTTATCTCAAAATGTTATAAGACAAATAATAGAAAATGGATTAAAAGAAGTAAATAATGGTTTGGATGAAACTCTACCTCAATATTTGCTAGAAGATTATAATTTAGATGATATAAATAAGGCTATAAATGATATACATTTTCCAAAAGATTTTGGAGAATATAATAAAGCCAGAAAGAGATTGGTATTTGAAGAATTACTTATTATGCAACTTGCACTTTTAAATTTAAAGGCAAAATATACAGTAGATTCAAAGGGAATAGAGTTTGATGAAAATATTAAAATGCAAGATGCTATAAAGGAACTTCCATTTAAACTTACAAATGCACAGGCAAAGGTACTAGAAGAAATAAATAAAGATATGGAAAGTCCAAAACCTATGAATAGATTGTTACAGGGAGATGTTGGATCACGGAAAAACTGCTGTATCCATAATTGCTGCATACAAAGCTGTTAAATCTGGTTACCAAGTAGCAGTAATGGCACCTACTGCAATTTTAAGTAAACAACATTTAAAGAATTTTGAAGAAATTCTTTCAAATTTTAATATTAAATGTGAATTACTAGTAAGTGGCATTCCTAAAAAACAAAAAGAAGATATTTTAAAAAGACTATCAAATGGTGAAATTGATGTATTAATAGGTACACATAGTTTACTAGAAGAAAATGTTGTATTTAAAAATTTAGGCCTTGTTGTAACAGACGAGCAACATAGATTCGGAGTAAGACAAAGAAGCACACTAAACAGCAAGGGAGAAAATCCAGATGTATTGGTAATGACTGCTACTCCAATTCCAAGAACATTGGCATTAATACTATATGGAGACCTAGATATTTCTATAATAGATGAACTTCCTCCAAATAGAAAGAAAATAGACACATTTGCAGTAACTAAAGGAATGGAAGATAGAGTAAATGGTTTTATAAAAAAACAATTAGATGAAGGAAGACAATGTTACATTGTATGTCCATTAGTAGAAGAATCAGAGGAAATAGATGCAAAGGCTGTTTTAGATGTATATAAGAAATATAAAGAAATATTTTCTAATTATAGAGTTGAATATATTCATGGAAAATTAAAACCTAAAGAAAAAGACCAAATTATGCAAGAATTTAAAGATGGGAAAATAGATATTCTAATTTCTACAACAGTAATAGAAGTCGGTGTAGATGTTCCTAATAGCAATATAATGGTAATAGAAAATGCAGAAAGATTTGGCCTAGCAACACTTCATCAGTTACGTGGAAGAGTAGGGCGTGGAGAATATAAGTCGTATTGTATTTTAAAATATGAAGGCAAACGGAAAAAACACAAAAGAAAGAATGAAAATAATGTGCCAAACAAACAATGGATTTATTATCTCTGAAAAAGACTTAGAGTTAAGAGGATCTGGTGAATTCTTTGGCACAAAACAACATGGATTACCAGAATTTAAAATAGCAAACTTATTTGAAGATATAGAAATATTAAAAAAGGTACAAAATGTAGCGATAGGAATTATGGAGGATGATCCAAATTTAACAAAAGAAAAGAATTTAGAGCTAAAAAAACAAATAGAAAATAAGTTTAAAGATAGAATAGAAATATAAAGGAGGATGTAAAGATGAATCAAGTACAAATAGGTAAAGTCTATAGGCATTTCAAAGGTAACTACTACTTTGTAGAGAACATTGCATTGGATTCAGAAACACAAGAAAGAATTGTAGTATACAAAGCATTATATCATAGAGATGATTCTCAAATTTGGATAAGAAAAGAAAGTATGTTTTTAGAAGAAATAGATAAAAAAAGAAAAGATAATATAACTGGGCAAAAGTATAGATTTGAACTTGTAAAAGAAATAGAAAGAAACTATGTAATGTAATCCGTATAAAATCACCATTTTTACTAAAAATAGTAAAAGAGGTGGTTTTTTTATGTTTAATTTTAATACAGATTTAGCAGATGAAAGAAGAGATATTTTTAAAAAAGCAAATAATTTAGAAGAAATTCCTGGAATAGAAACTGAAACAGTGGAGGAAGATAAAAATATAAAAACTAATAGAGTAAAAATTATAAACAAACAAGGAGAAGATGCCATAGGTAAGCCAATAGGAACATATGTTACAATAGATGTGAAAAATTTAAGAGTTGCAGAGACAGAAGAAATACAAAAAGCTTCTGAAATTGTTACAAAAGAGCTAAAAGAGCTAATTAATAAACACACAGATAAAGAAGGCGACATTTTAGTAGTTGGGCTTGGAAATGTATACGTAACACCTGATTCATTACGGACCTAAAGTGGTAAATGAAATAGATATAACAAGGCATTTACTAAAATATGCTCCACAATATTTAGAAGAAGATGCAAGACCTGTTAGCGCAATAGCACCAGGTGTTTTGCGGAACAACAGGAATAGAAACAATGGAAGTAATAAAGGGAATAGTTGATAATATAAAACCAAAGCTTATAATTGTAATAGATAGTCTAGCTTCAAAAAGTATTGAAAGAATAAGCAGTACAGTGCAATTATCAGATACAGGTATAGTTCCAGGAGCTGGGGTTGGAAATGCAAGAAATGAAATTAGTCAAAATACATTGGGAATACCAGTAATTGCAATGGGAGTACCAATGGTAGTAGAAGCTGCAACTATTGCTGCAGATAGTATAGACGTTTTTATAGAAAAGTTGCAGAATGAAGGGGAGTCAAATGAATATTTAAATAAACTAAGAGATGAGGAAAAATATGGGATAATAAAAGAAGCTCTTGTTCCAAAAGAATTTAATTTAATTGTTACACCAAAAGAAATTGATGAATTAATAGAGAACATGAAAGATGTCATAGCAAGGGGAATAAACTTTGCACTATAATTTAATTCAAAATTAAATAAATTCCATAAATTAAAATTAAGTGAATAGGATAAAATAAGTATAGCAAATATTTTGTATTTTTGCCTTTTTTACCATTGTAAGCGGCAAAAAATAAACAAGGAATTATTGTACAAATAAATAAGTATAAATATTTTTTTTGAAAAATGCCATATTTAATGCATGGAAGAAAATATCTTATTAATGTAGCTATAATAAAAAACATACTAGAAGTGATGATATTATTTTTAAATATGTAAAAAATTAGTATAATGGCAACTCCATATGCTCCATAATCACAATGTGAAAATTGTGCAATAAGGGCCAAAAGTACACTTGCAATAATTCCCAAAAATTTATACTTGCATTCATCATATATGTATATACTTAAAAGACCAAGAAATAATGTAAAGAATATATTTAAAGAAAAATCGCTGGATATAATTGAATGAAATAACATAAAAGGAATTTGAGAAACAAGAGCAAACAAAAATAATCTTAAAAAGTATTTTTTAAGATTTTTTGTATGAATATATCCTTCTGAAATTTGAAATGCAAATATAGGAAAAGATAAACGACCAATATAATTAAAATAAGAAAACTTTCCAAATATAGCATAACCTAAATGATCTATAAACATTGTAATTATTGCAATTATTTTTAAAACAAAAGAACTCATCAAATTACCTCATGTGCTTTTTGTTTTATTTTATATCATATAAAACATAATATTGCAAATTGTAATTTGTGCAAGTAAATTATTTAAAAAAATTAAAATATTAAAAATGGAAAAAAGGTTGCGAATGGATTGAGCTTGAGGTAGAAATTGTTCTTCTATATGAG